>JAHRWA010000039.1 GCA_019090455.1 Pseudomonadales bacterium
TAAGCTATCGCCATCTAGATCGCTATCATTGGCAAGTACATCAACAACCACTGCAACTTCTTCAGTCGTAGATGCTGCATCATCTATAGCTTCCGGTGCATCGTTAACACCGCCAACCGAGACCGACACGGTTGCAGTTGCGCTTCCACCATTACCATCGCTTACGCTGTAAGTGAAACCATCAGAACCGTTGAAGTTTGCATTTGGCGTATAAGTGACATCGCTACCATTATTAGTAACCGAACCATTTGCACCTTGAGTGATACTGGAAACACTCAGTGTATCGCCGTCTAGATCAGAATCATTTGCCAATACATTAACAACCACTGCTACTTCTTCAGACGTAGATACTGCATCGTCTATAGCAACAGGCGCATCGTTAACACCACCAACCGTGACTAATACTGTCGCACTTGCGTTTCCACCATTACCATCGCTCACGCTGTAAGTGAAACTATCAGCACCGTTGAAGTTGGTGTTGGGCGTATAGGTCACATCATTGCCGCTAATGATAGCGGAGCCGTTTGCACCTTGAGTAACACTGGAAACAGTCAATGTATCGCCATCTAGATCGAAATCGTTTGCCAGCACATTCACCGTTACGGCAATATCTTCACTGGTATTGACTAGATCATCGCTCGCACTGGGGCCATCGTTAACCGGTAGAATGGAAATCGATACGTTAGCAGTATCACTACCGCCGTTCCCATCAGTGATACTGTAGGTAAAGCTATCAACACCATTAAAATTCGCGTTAGGGATATAACTCACATCGGTACCGTTATTCACCACAACACCGTTACTAGCACTACCTACACTGGCAACACTAACACTATCACCGTCGGTATCGTTGTCATTAGACAATACATCAATGATGAGGATCGCATCTTCATTTGTAATACCATTGTCATCAAGGGCATCAGGATCAACATTACTACCGCCCCCTGCGCCGACGTTCACCGTAATGCCATTCAAGTTAGAAGGGATTTCAACGGGAGTTGGGTCAGCCATTATGACTTGAGATAGGACAATCGGACCACTGCCATCAGCAACACCAACCACTTCGATCAAAGCAACGACACCAGAACCAGTAGGTGCCGCAGCACCAACATTTGTACCATATGTAATATCGACAAAACCTGCACTGTTGTCGATGTTGTCACTCTGTCCTGCAGCAGTGCGTCCAGTACTCGTCAGAAACCACTCGGCATCATCACACGAAGCCAGGGCACGAACCGAGGCACAAAAAGGGTTTCCACCCAGCGGGGCAAAAGGCGGAATACCAAATGTTCTAAATAATTCATTCGGATTTAATATGTTAATCGATGCCGAATCGAAATTAAGGCGCAGCTGAAATGCAGCAAGACCTAAACCATCAACATTATCTACCGTGATTTCAACAAGCGCTGATTCACCCGTCGCTAATGATAAAACTGATGGATTAAACCCGACATCAATATCAGCATACACATTGGAGTGGAAACCAGTTAACAATACCAAGCTGGCAATGGTTGCCGGTATAGACCTTAACTTAGCGCGAAAGATATTTATCAATTTCATTACTCCAGACGTCCTTAAACCGGTATACGAACCGGTGTCTATAGGTTTTATTTCACTTTTAGATAATTTCATTCGAAAGGTTCAACCTCATCAAAGTGATTAAGCACTTTTTGCACATCAAGTACATTAATCGCATTGTCGGAAATCACATCCAACTGCGGATTGTATCCACATTCACCACTGGCATAACCAAAGCCATTAAGTACGAATTGAACATCGAGTACATTCACTGCCCTATCACAAATGGTATCTGCTTCAAAACAACCTACTGCCTGTTCTAGCGCTGAGATAATGGGTGTTTCATCATGACCTGGCATCTTCGCATAACGCATCATTTTTTGACCGACTAAGTCAGTACAATATAAACCGCGCATTTCAGTGATCAGGATAATGTCATCTTCATCTATTTCTGCACTTAATCCCGATGAGTCGAATAGATTATTTAAATCGTTTATCGTGGAACCGATAGGAAACCCGGTTTCTCCGACAAACGAAGAAATAGGATAAGGGGATATTGAGGGAACACTGAAAAATACGACAGATCCCGGTAGAGCTCCGACACCATTCAATCCAAACGCTTCATAATGAATCAGATCATTCACGATGGGCTGGTCCAAATCGTTAGCTCGCCGAACTCTCACCGCAGTTGTCACCGGAATCAAACTTCCGTCACTTGGTTGGGTAACGGTTCCACTAGCAGAAGAGGTTTCAGTGTGGAAATAATAGTGAGTCGTTGCGTCTAATCCTCCAACGTCAATTTTGACGATCCCTATATCGTGAGCAAAGGGAACGTCTAAACTTGAGACGACTATTGAAGGTGTGATTTCAAAAAGCCCGGCAGAATCGCTATAAACTCTCACATTGGCTTCAGTAACCGCTTCATCTGAAACCCATACAACAGAAAAGGCTTTAGTAGTCACATCACTTACTGTTGTTTCATAAACTTCCGCTTCGATTAACTCGGTCGTTAGACAAAACCCTAAAAACACGACAGCGGAAGTTATATTTTGTAGAAAACAAGTACTTTTTTTAAAAAATAAATTACCGATACGTTGTTGCAATTTAATCCTCCCTAGATAAAAAAAATTTGAAAAAGAAAAAGTGATATTACATGAGAAACGAATTTAAACATTACCGTTAAAAAGACGACTCGTTTGGTGACAAGTAATTTGTAAGCACTACCTTTCATTATAAAAACTGCAGGGTTTCTCTTAAGGCAGGTTGTAGACGACTAGATACAACGTTATTTTAACCGGCAAACACTACAAACTCTGAGAAATTGCCAAGACCGCTGTATTTCAAAAAGGAGAAAAAACGAGTTAGCAATAGCGCTACACAATTTCAATACAACCTGATTTCTTGAAAAATTACAAAGGTGATGAGCCACTCTCAAACAAAGAGGTATCGATATCCTTCCGATATTTTTTCTTCTCCAGCGTTCCATTCAGAACTTGAAAACAACCCCAAAATCAATTAGGACCTATTACCAAACCTGCGGCTACCGCATATACCTACTATTCCCATAAAAAGTAATGCCAAACTACCCGGCTCCATAACACTTATTGCAGGCTCAACAACGAAGCCATTAAAATAAAAACCATCAGCGGAATCCATATCAAAATGACCCAAGCCGCCATTATTGATTTCGGATATTTCAAAAGACACGCCGAATGATTCGCCGTCAAGCAATGAACCAAGGTCGAAACCCAGCGCTAGTGAAACGTCATCTGGCGCATCAACCGACACACCGTTACTATTATCCAAGCCACCAACAGATAGATTGTCAAAAATATCACCAAACACAAATCCAGGCTCATCAATCTCCCAACTATCAGCCAAGACATCCTCACTGCCAGCGCCT
Source organism: Pseudomonadales bacterium (assembly GCA_019090455.1). GTDB lineage: Bacteria > Pseudomonadota > Gammaproteobacteria > Pseudomonadales > DC-out160 > DC-out160. Next base: position 3,422 of record JAHRWA010000039.1, read on the forward strand.
AAAACTAGATCGCCGACATCGCCGTATTCGTTAAAATATGTATTTAGATATGAGTCAATTTCAGCATCCAAGAAACCAAAATACTGGACATTATTGAGATCCATCCCAGAGTTATTACTAATGGTCCAGGTTGCTGTCCCAAACCCATTAGCGTCAAAAATGCTATCAAATATGACGCCAAAACCCGCTCCTTCAAATTCGTTAGCAGCGGATAGGGCGCCGTTATTCAATTGCCGGTCGAGCAATGAATCACCATGAAGTTCATCGGCATTAATATAGGAAGAAAATTCAAATATATCGATTACGATTGCGTTCGCGCTATTAACTGCTGTTAAAACAACGAAAGCAACGAGCAATCGCAAAGAAGAAGGGCAAAGCTTGCTTAGTTTCGACAAACAAAATTCCCTAACCGAAAAGAGATTACCGGTCATTTATAAAACCTCCTGCTCAGCCATAACAGGCAAGCATAAACATTCACTATCGACTGAGCATACGGAGTACAAGGTTTCTATCTTAAACTGCAAGAATCAGGAACATTTCAGGGTCGCCATTTATCCGGCACATTGAGTAGATCGCTAAGAAAAAACCGAAACGAATCATACAAACTGAAATATTCAAACGAAAATATTCAAACAATAAAACTAAAGTACAACTACGACAAAAGTCCCTCTGAATACATCACCTAACTTTAAATACTTTAAAAATTAGGTCTAACGTAAAACTGGCGCCATCCTAGCACAAAACCCGACCACCAAGAAAGTCAAAATAGAGTTCAAAACGCTAAGATTACTCGAATTATTTAATGCGAACATTCAAAAAAGCACAATCTATAATGACGGAAACGGCCCTAACGAAATCAGACAAAATAAATGATGAAGCCATCACTAAGATTTCATGGCAACACTTCGATAACAACATCGAAAACCTCAGAGAATAAAACTCCATTATTAGAATCTAAGAAATTATAGGTAACACTAATGGTATATATCCCCGGTATCGCGCCACTGGCTGCACTGATGGAATAGGTCATTTGCACGGTGTCAGGTGAAAATAGCTGCGCACTTACGGTACTAAAGCTTAGAAAAGAAGGCAGCCCACTGACACTATTGCTGAACAACGCTATCTGACTGAAATTTTCCGCTGTGGTGACAATGTTTCTAGTTGCTGAGTCGGACCCACCTGGATTGACATTCAAGTCAATTGGCAATGTTGCATTATCATAGATCAAAGTCATGCTGGTAGAGCTGGTACCAAAACTATTCGTTGCTTCTACATTCACTACATTTGCACCTGCGACAAGCGCCAATTCATAGCTGAAGCTATTTGCCGCCACCGCAGCATTCACCCCATTGATCGTAACCGTAGCCGCATTATCCGTCACCGATCCAGAAAGTAAAACGGGCGTTGAGAACACTGTTTGTCCATCGCTATGGGAATTGATAGACAAAATCGGCGGCCCCGCTACAGCCGTCACTGTGATAACGAAATCAAGATTTTCCGTAAAAACAAATTCGTTACTGTCATTCTTATCGACAAAGCGATAGGCAATACTTGCACTGTATTCCCCAGCCGGTACGGTTTCTCCAATACTGACACTGTAATTGAGTCGAACTCTATCTGACAAATTAGTTTGCAACGTATCATCATAGGTAACCCCTGACGGAGCAGACGTACTCCATTGTCGACCCCCTACCTTATTCATTAACTCAGTCCCTACGTAAAACTCCACAGAGCTAGCGCTCGAACTACCGGCTTGAATATTCAATTGAACAGGTTGGTAATCTACGCTGACGGACTCAGTTGTCACAGCAGCGTTAGATCCAGTTGCAGTAACCGTAATCGAGTTCACACCCACTAGTAATGCAACTTCGGCACTGTATTCGTTCCCCTCAAGCGTAGCTAACACACCGTTAATCATCACTGTGGCAAAGGGATCCGATACCATTCCACGGACGTTATAGGGTGAACCAAACGTCACTTGACCATCACGGGGTAAATCAATACTCAACTCAGGTGGCAATGCTAATTCTAGCGTCAATACTTGACTGGTCACCAAATTGCTGGCTCCACGCGCCACGATCGCAAAAGTATTGATTCCCGACGTCAGGCCTATGTCAGTTAAGGTAAAGGTGGGTACACCATTTTCAAGAGTCACTAGAGCTGCAACTCCATTAATGGTCACCTGTGTTGTCAAATCGCTTAAGGTACCCATTAAAGTCACGTTCGAGGACGTGACCACTTCGCCATTCGTATGTGACGTTACGGTAACTATCGGCTGTGAAATCGTAAAACCAATGGCATTACTCAAGGTATTCATATGAACCATATAAGATTCACTATTGGATATCGCAAAATCTATACCTACCGGTGTGATACCGTTGTAGGTAGCGGTTTGTATTTTGCCGCTTTCTTTATCCAATCTCTGCACGCTCTCAGCAATACCAGGTCCCCCCAACATTTCCAAAAGATCAAAAGCACTGGTATCTGGCGCCACACAAGAAAAACCAATTAAGTTAATACCCGCAACAACGTTGAATGTTGTACAAGTAATACTGCCATTGAATGCCTGGTCTGAATCTTCGGCCATCACTACCAGATACCCTTCTCCATTCGCAATAAGGAAGTCATTTCCGATGGCAGTCCCAAAATCATATTCCGCTATTTCGTAACTTTCAGTCGCTGTATTATAACGTTTGATCTGACTAACAATGCCGTCGCCACCTAAGGTGCTCAGCAAACTGAAAGCCGTCGTATTAGTAGGTACTAGAACCGGGTAGTTAAACTGATTCATTCCCACTAACAATTCAGTATTCGGCGCTAGAGGACTCGTTTGAAAATTAATTTCCGTAACATTCGATCGTCCGTCAAAATCAAAATCCTCTTCACCATCATCAATTCCGTCGCCATCTGAGTCAGCATTAAAAGGATTCGTTCCTGTCTGCGTGATTTCATCAATATCGTCAATTCCATCGTTATCATTATCTAAGTCACAGACGTCTCCCATATCATCCAAATCAAAATTATTCTGATTCGGATTATGGCTGTTCGGGCAGTTATCATTATCATTCGATACACCATCGCCATCTAAATCATCTTCGGTGATATCACAAAAATCACCGACTCCATCCATATCAGAATCCTCTTGAAGAGGATTGACAATAAATTGGCAATTATCCAGGGACTCCGAAACCAATCCAGGTTGCAGCAAATTGGTTAAGCTCTGCGATTGAGAGAAAATGGATCTATAAGATGAACCATCTACAGAAATTAAATAAGCCACTTGTGGAGTACTTTCATCAATTTCGGGTAATCGTAAAGTTAAAACACCTTGCTCAGTCTCCAATGTAACTGAAGTCCCAGCTTCCATCACAACGCAATTGCATCCGTTGGTATCGACAGTGATAACCAACACACCCACAAGGGCCTCTTCCGATGGCGACAGGTCACTGGGCATAAAAACGCGTGTCGTCATATTAAAATAACCCAGCGTGACACTCGTATTTGTGGAAAAGTCCGTCTTAGCAATACCCACAAATGCGTCAAGCTGATTACTTACCGGCAAGTTGGTACTAACAAAAGAGATCAACGTATCGTATAGATAGGGCACATCACTGGGGGCACTAGGATCGGTAAAATCATTAACGCCATCATTATCGTCATCAGGGTCACAGGGGTCACCCAATCCGTCTAAATCAAAATCCGCCTGACTTTCATTTCGATCAATGGGACAGTTATCCGATACATCGCCAACGCCATCGCTATCACCATCCTCTTGCAACGGATTCGCTTCGAGGGGAGAATTGTCAACGCCGTCGAGTATGCCATCGTTATCATCATCTGAATCACAAATGTCACCGTCCTCGTCCCCATCCGTATTCGTTTGATCAGGATTCGGTAGTAATGGGCAGTTATCAAATGGATCTGGCTCGCCATCTCCATCGGAATCTAAGACTGGCGTATCGTTGGAATCATTAGGATCCGTTCCCTCTGCGATTTCAACACCATCACTGACACCATCATCATCACTATCGGCATCCACTGGATCTGTGGAATTGGCTGCATTTAGTTCCTCATCATCGGCAAGTCCATCGCGATCTGTATCGAATTGTGTTGGTAGCGTGCCGTGAGTATTGATCTCATCGCCGTCACTCAGATTATCGCCATCAGTATCGAAATCGAAAGGATCCGTTCCATTTCGATACTCTTCAATATTATCGAGATTATCACCATCGGGATCCTCATTAGCGTCAATTACCGCCGGATTCAATCCCATTTTAATTTCAAAGGCATCCGGCATTCCGTCACTATCGGAGTCCAAACGGTCATCGAGAACCAATGTAGAAAGCACAGTCAATTCGCCCTGACCATCGTTGGTAGGAATAATATTTGACTGCTCAGTTTGTCCTAGCAGGCCACCTACGACAGAAAGCGTTACCGCTTCTGATCCGTGCAACATCAAATTACTAGCCGTGTCAGCATCGTAAAAATTTGCCAGATTAATCGCAGCAATATCAACACTAAATCCATCACCGACCATATGTGATATGGGCGATACACTTCCGGGAACTTCAATCAACAATACGCTGCCCGTTGCTGAAGAAAAGCCATCGGACTGCAATATCTGTGCACCGAGACTTTCATTGCTTTGAGAAAAACTTTTATCCAGAGTCAGCACCGAGGGCAATGGTCCAACAGCGGGGAACAACGTCACAGTACCACCTTGTTTAAAAGTGGTAGTCGTTTGATAAAAGTAAGCTGTATTCGCGCGTAGGCCTGACACTCTGACCCGCAAGACCGCATGATCCTCAGCTTGCATCGCCAACGCTAAATCATTGGACTCCGTATACTGGAGATCAACAACCACATTCACCACCGGCTCTGCGCCCAAAACGTCATAGAAAACATTCACTCCGGATGTTGCAGCCTCATCCGCAATCCATAACACCGAAAACGAAGTCGGCGTTACATCAGTCACAATCTCTTCTGTAACCGTGAGCTCTGCTTTAGCGGGTATCCCTACAGCTACAGCCAGCATCAAGCAGACAAACTGAATCCAAGGTTTGAGTCTATTATTTAACATGTGTCTCTTCATTCCGCCCGGTTTCCTTAAACCAGAAATTCCAAATCAATCCAAATCAACTGAAATAAGCTGAGAAGGGCTTTTTCCATCGTCGGGTTTTAGCGTGTCAAATAACAGCACATGCACCTGATCACCATCCGCATAATCATAGGCGCTTGTCCCTATCAAACCATCTAACCCATTCGTACTCGACGTATGCCAGGGAAAGTTATCATCGTTAGATTGTCGCCTAGCGGGTGTATCCGGACTTCCATCGAGATCACCACCAATTGAACCAAAGTGATTATCACGGTCTTTGGCTTTCACTATCAAAGGCACCTTGCCATTTATCCCTGTTAAAATGTTACCGGGAATCAGATACCTAACAGTTTTGTTCGTCTTATTCGGGTCATCCGCGTCCACATTTTCAATGAGCGTAGCGGCACTCACTAAATCCACACCATTCACGGACATTTCTATGGAAAGGATATCTATCTGCTCGTTAAATACTAATAGAATCTCTACCTCTGATTGATCGTTAAGATAGGCTAAGGCCGCTGCATCTCGCGTTAGTTTTCGCTTACTGATGTAGTAGACAACCACCGGTGCGATTTCGAAGCGAAATAATTCAATAGCTGGCGTATCTACCTCCTTGCTCGCTATATCCCCATTTTCCCATTCGGCTTGATACTTCACAGCATTACCCTGTGACACCGTCACAGTTTTAAGATACGGCGGCGTGTTAACAATATCGAACCACCACTGAGCATACCCAGCCACCGCTTCAACGGCCGGCACTAGCAAGTTTTCAGCGTAAACTTCAACTAACTCTTGATTATTAGGAGTCATCGCTCCGGTATAAGCGGCAGGGAAATTAGTGCGCAGTTGAGTCGGAACAATCCTTGTGGTTTCGTCTCCCGGCTGTGACTGTTCAATATAATAAGAGCCAGCCGGCCCACCAAATTCAGTTAACTCCCACCAATCATCGACGGTGCCAAACGAAACTTGGTGATAATAGTCACCCACCGAATCGATAGTCCAATGATCCGGCGAAAAAGCAGTTTCGGAATAATGCAAGCAATTGAGTGGACGACTAGCATCATCACAAGGAAACATTTTAAACAACTCGCCGGATGCGACTTCGGTATCAGTATTGAGAAGAGCTTGATAAATTACGCTGTTATAGGTCGCTCGCGCCAAGCTAGCGGGAGCCGAGCTCCATATATCCGAGAATCCCACTATATTACGCACAACACTGCCTTGAAATAATGGATTGCTAAACTTAGAAGTATTACCCAACAATGTAGAAGGAACATATTGGCCTTCATAGTCATCTAGCTCACTATCCAAAAGGTCTAGATGCGCATCATTGTGTACATGGGCAGGTGAAGTCATATCTTCCACATGATGTATCGAGCGGCCCAGTATAAGGTATGCATCCAACTTACTTCCCTCCATATACCCATATAATTCTACAGACACTCGAAACCATTCCGGACCAACTACGCTACTAGGACGACCCACCTGAATTCCAGCAGTTAATGCTGCCCCGGTAACGGCATGATAGAAATGATCACGAACACGTGAAACGGGATTATCTTCCTGAACCACTCCATCGACCACACTGCGGCCCGCATACGCTGAGCCATCATCTCCTAATATTAAAAAGTCAGTACCCCAAAAAATGGGATAAGTAGCAGCATTCGATAAGGGGTCGTTGTTAAGCGTTTCATATAGTTCTTTGTACTTACCTTCGTTTTGATCAGTGTCATGTATTAATTTAAGTGCATTGATTGTAAGACGTGGATGTACCTGTACCGTATTATGTGCATACGCAAAGCCCCCAACGCAAAGCAACGCAAGCATTAAAGTATGAGGCCAAATGTTAGTTAATGCAGACGCTAATCGTTCCATTTCAAAGCCTTATTGATATAATTTTCATTGCAAACTCGCCTGATATCTTCCTCATGTTTGTCATGAGTTAAGCGGCATATCTCTATCAGCCGATCAAGTTGTTGCCACACTTCATCCGGTCCAAGCTTATCCTCTAACTTCGGAATGTAGGCTCTCTTTATGACTCTAAATTCGGACCAAAATGCAGCCCTAGGATCAATCTGCTCACCCATCTTGTCTTTTCTCTCTTCCATATAAGTTTGCCACGTTTTTGGCTTTATTCTATTCACCGTGTCTTTTCTATAATTACCTTCTAGAGAAAGGGTATAAAACGGTTTATCTCTAAAGTAATAACCGGGCTGACGTAAATACAACCTAGCTTCATGTGCCGGTAGTCCCATCCACATAAACCCCATAGGGAATTGAAAAGTTTCATTCGCCTTCACAACTAATATTTTCTCGTATATTTTAAAGCGGGGTTGCTCCGATTCATGGCCACTACCGATACTAACCGGCCCCCTAATAAGTAACTTCGCTACAAAATAACCTGTTTCCCCCGGGGCATCGATATACACACGAAAGGGCCCCCGTACGGCACTACCTAAGTAGAAAATAATTATAACAATCAGTATCAGTGCCTTTCGCTGAAGGCCCCGTCGAATTGGAGCAATACTTTTCATATGCTATCCAACACTTAAATATCCCATTCGTGGCTTTTTCTTCTCACTACTTTTCTTTACTGCGCCGAAGTCTAAACTCGCCACGAGAATTCAACTCTCCCTTCTCTGACTGGCGTATCGCGTTAATGATATTGGCATTACGTGGTAAATGCTCTTTTCGCTGTGGGCTAATCATTTGCATATTTTGTGTCTTTACCAAAAAACGCAGCGCCATTTTATTTTCACTAGGAAACTTTGACTGCAACATTTTCTCTGCGATCACGACTCGTTGCGCCGTGTTCGCATGACGATATTCACTCATCTGATGAGCACTTTTATAATGAGGGGTTTTTCTATCCATCTGCTTGGTCAATTCCCGAAACTCCTCGGGGGGAGCCAGCATACCCAGGGCCATTAACAAATTATACTGACGATCCATGCGGTTAACTTGCATTAGTCTTTGCGCAATTTTAGACTTTGCCGATTGATCATCAAGCGACGCTAATAGAAATAAAGCCGCATCACGCATTGCCGGGTCAGATGTCGACTGACTATTTTTTATTGCCCAGGGTCGAGCTCTGTTATCCTTGTGAGCCGAAAAATACCATATAGCGGCTCGTTGCTGCCTTGGCGCTTCCTCTTTTTCTAATCTTTCCATCGCGAACTTAATAGACTTTTTACTTTGCGGTATTTTTGCCAAAGCAAGAAAAGAATTTTTTGCAATCGTTGAATTATCGGGGTATCGATTAGCAGCATCGATAATGGGCGTGATCGAGCTTTCATCTGCAATTTCAGCCAATACTGTGATTAGCTGAAGGATCAATCGCTGATTCGAAGCAGTGCTAGAGAGTGCCGCGTGTGCTTCTGTCAATATCCCAGGGCCTTCCAATAACAATTCATTCGCGGCATATTTTGCTGCTCGATTAAAAGAAGACAGCGCATTTATGTTGTCTGCAACACTAGCTGCACCCGCAAAGCCTACAGGCATTAACAACCCCATCGTCATCAAAATTAGGGTGACCGCGACAGGACTACGCGCCTGCGTATACCCATATTTTTTAAGTTCGGTTAAACGTCTATAATTCATTAAAGTCACCGTTTTTAATTCGCTTAAAAATTAAATGTAAACTCGGGGTTCACCGAATTAGTATGTATGTTATCCGACTTATCTTTATAACTGTTGCTAATGACAACTGTATTACTGGTACTCAGCTGACCGCCAATAGCCTCGTAAACCAACTTGAAGCTATTCAACCCAACTTGCTCGATGACACTACTCGTTGGCCATTGCTTTTGCTCTACACCATTAAAAAACAGCTGAATTTGGTGAGGGAACTTATTCAGCGCATAAGGAAGCCCATCGACAAATAGAGGCAAGCCATTAAGTTGAATATCCAAACTTGATAAAGCGATACCACTTACATTTGAGAGACCCGGATAGGGATCAACAACAGGATCAGGCGTTCCCTGTAGGTCATCCAAATTAATCGTAATGACCACAGGTATCGCTAAGATTGAAGTGAATTCACGATAATTATCTTCAGCTTTAAACAGCTCCGATGTGAAAAGTACACCCGTTTGACCTGGGAAAAGTTCATCGTGTTCAAATTCAACTAATATGGGATCAAATATCTCGCCAAGTACTAAGGTCTCACCCCCAATAGAACTCATGGTCACTTCCAAATTAGCAGGGGTTAACCCAAAGGCATCGGTCGTAAACGTCGCTGTACTTTGGCCATTTAATTTAGTCGCGGTATCGCTGTCTTCCTCTTCGCCATCCCCTCGAATCGAACTAAAAACAATATCAACACCTTCAATTGGAATATATCTCAAGTTTGAGGGAGTAAAATCTTCTTCGTCTGTCCAAATACCTTCATCATCATCATCATCATTAGCACCGGGTAAATATTCATCCCGGCGCTGATATCGAAATACGATTTTGCGTACAGGATTATCCAATACTTTCGTAATAAGTTTACTGTCGCCCTGCATTGATCCCGTTACCATGGTCGGCCCCATATCCACATCCACATTGTAAGAAACCGTAGCCGAACCAGCTGAAACACTAAAACTATAGGTTGACGCTAGTCCTTGCGTCCCGTCATCACCAAATTCATCTATCGTAGGAATAACTGCTACCGCAGTAACTCGCCCGACCCAAACGCCCTCTTCATCGGTTTTAAAATCCGACAAATTAACACCTTTGTAGAGTCCAGGCTGCACGGACAAAACACTACTGCTGACACTAATGCCTTCATTCTCAACAGGGTTATCGTATTGATCCGTCACTGTGATATGAATCGCGTTTAATGACGCTGTGTTATAAGTTATCTGCGAAAAGTCTGTTCTATTCTGTGTAATATTGTTGGCCACATCAGCCCGAGCTAGCGAGGCAAATAATACAGGTGCTGCCTGCCCCGGCACGGTCGCCGCCACGGCCTGAGGCACTCTAACAGTCGAATCATCAATATACAGTTGTGTACCCATCGTGTGAGTCACGGTGCTAATGCCATCACTACTAGTGGTATGTGTGGTTGCCCCTGAGATCGACCCTCCACCAGAAACAAGTGCCCAATGCGTTTTTACATGCTCTACCGGCTCTCCATCAATATCTAAATATCGTATTTGATACGAATTGGGAAGTGGTTGACCCACAGTACAACCACCGCCACCACAATCTTGATCATTACCTGTCACTTCAACATTGGTAATCAATGTACTAGTGCTACCCACTTCCAATGTCACTGGCGATGCTCCCGGTAAGCCGACAATGGAAACGGTCACCTCGAATTCACCTGCGCTATTCGGCAGTGTAGCGTTGACCGTCGCCAAGCCATTACTATTGGTCGTTATCGTCGTAGTGCCTGCATTGAGAGAAAGACCCGCGACAAATTCAATATCAGCGGCAACAAATGAAACGGGTACACCCGCCAAAGGCATTCCATTGGAACCCGTCACTAATACTTCAAATGGATTAGGCAACGGAGTTCCTGCCAATCCCGTCTGAATCCCGCCTCCTAAAGCGGATATTTGCGGCGTGGTTGTATTCGTTTTGACATCCAAAGCAAGTAAATACTCTCCAGTACCGCTCACACTGGTGACAACAATAGTATAAATGCCTGTCTCAGGAAGCCGATAATTATTAATAAGCGCATTACTACCATCACCGCCATCATCATCACTAATCAATACAACACCGCTTGGCCCTTCTAATACCAACATAAGATCAGGTGACCCGGTAATCACAGAATCGGCACTAACCGTCACTTTCGAATCCTTTAAGGCAATGAAGGTATATCGATCCTTTTCACCCTCTAGCGATATGATTCCTTGAGCTGTTTGACCCGTAATGAGTTCGGTATCGCCATCCGGATTCTCTGTGATAATGAGGTCTTCTACCAAAAAGAACACCGAATTACTTTGTTTACCATCGATCGTAACGGTGACGGAACCAGAAACCGCATTCGCCGGTACTACAACCGTCAGTGAGTTCGGCGTTGCAAAAGCAACTGAGGCACCAACACCATTAAACACAACAAGATTATCGACCGTATCCACATCAAAGCCTTCCCCAACAATCAATACAGTACTGCCGGGAACAGCCCGCCCTGGGCTTATGCCGGTAATCGATGGAGGGAAGATCTGTCCCTGCCCTGGCACCTTCACTGTGGATTTGGCCACCGCCATTTCTGCGATGTATGCTTCTCCGTTTACAACGTTAAAATCAACACCCATCGGCTCTTGGCCATTAAAAGTAACTATCTCAAACGTATCACTACTTTTTTCATAACGTTGCACACTGAGCACTTCAAACTCATTGCCTAAACTTTTTAGAAGATCATAGGCACCAAAACCCGATGGCGGACAAGGAACACCGATAAGGTTGAATCCTACAAAGACATTTATCGTGGGGCAATCTGCAACACCCGTAAAGGTAACCACTTTTTGAACTTTAGAATGAACAAGATAACCTTCACCTCTTTTAATAAAGAAATTAGAACCTGCTGGATTGTCACTTTCGTAAATCGCTCTTTCAAAAAGACTGGTCACCGGATTGAACCAATCAATCGAAACCATCTCCGATGAATCCCCAAGAACGGATAATAAATCAAAAGCTGTCAGTCCTATCGGCACCACTACGGGGTAACTCATATAATTAATCCCCGGCAATAACACCCGACTGATACCCGGAACTGATAGCGTGTTGGTAATAAGATCGATACCAGACGTGACCCCGCCAGCTGTCACAATAACGGGAATGGCAGCCAGTGGATCAGTCTCTATGCTGGCTTCATTGGCATCATAGAGCTCTTCGGAAAACGCCGTATCCAAGGTAAAAGCAATAACGCCATTAATACGGGCGGGATCAAGTGCAGCGGGATCTCCGTCTAACGGCTCTATGCCTACATAATAACTGCCTTCTGCTACAGGGATCACATAACTGCCGTCAATTAAACTATAGGCACCCACCCGCTTTTCACCCGACGCAATGTCAACAGCATAGACATGCGCACCTAAGATTCCAGCCCCATCAAATCCACTACTAATGTTCCCGGTGATCGTGCCTAGCGTGCTAGAGTATGCAGGCTCTTCGGGATAAAACAGTGAGGTATATCCAATATCATCCGCATGGAGTGTTCTTGCTTGTGCCGTATCAGTGGACAAAAAAGGATACATAACGGCAGCATCAATAGACGAATGGGACAAGCCAAAAAAATGGCCGACTTCATGTAAAGCAATCGCACGAATATCTAAAGTGCTATTGGCTCCACTCGTACTGTAATTGAGGGAGGAGTTAAAAATAATATCGCCATCAAAAATTGTTCCTCTAACGTAAAGCCCGTTGGGCACATCTTGAAAGCCATCACCATCAATATCATTATTTGTCTCGTCAATCACCACATCGGCTGAAAAGCTAAAGGTCATAGCCAAACCAACTACCCCGGGAGGAAAGACCACATCGGGGTCGGTAAAAGTAACGAGGTTGTAACCATCAATGCCATTCGATAAAGCGCCACCCAATCCACTCTTACGCCTAGCAACCTCACCCTCATAAGAAAAAGAAATAGCGCTTGTTGATATCGATTGCCACGTATCAAATGCAGCAGTAAATTCGTTGACGATGTCTGCGTTGCTAATGGCAGATTCCGGAATACCATCCTCACTTAATACCCAAGAAATGGGCATCATTCGTTCATCCCATTTTCTTTCGATAACTTGAGCAGAATCACTGGGATCGACTTGTATGAGATTACCACCGGCTGTAGCAATGCCCGAAAAGGAAACCAACGGAAATAGGAAAACAATGAATTTTTTAATTCTATTCATGAAAGTGTCTTATCGAATTTTTTTTATTAAGGCTGATTGGCGTAATACGTCGACCTGCGAATTTCGCAAATCCGTACTCAGAGAGGTTTTTGAAACTAGCTTATTATCATCTCCGCGAAGAGTCGCGTCCTGATAGATAAATTGCTTTGCGCTATTAACAATAGTATGGCCAACCACTGGGACGTCTAAATGAATGATCTCCACTTTAGCCCTATCATTGCCAAGATCGTTAGATGCTCCCAAATCTGTGCCATTCGGAATAACTTGTTCAGAGTTTAACGAATCGGCGATTGATTGATTTTCCAGAATGGGTGAATTCACAAAAACGGTGACCAAAGGTTCCGCTTGTACCAAAGCGCCGCTTTGATTTATTTTGTTGGGCGTACCCTTAAATTCAGGAATATTTATTGGCGCAACAAATTTTTTGGCTCGTTCTGCAGAACGCTTACCTTCTTCAGCTGCAGAAATCACGGAGGATGAAGACAAACAAAAGTAGAAAACTAAACAGGAAAAGTACAACTTATAACGCATTATTCAAATCTCAACTTATATAAACCAATCGCTAAGCCAAAAAATGGCACTAGCCCAACCCTTAATTCCTCGATTTAGTTACTCGCTGTCTTATCAGGTTTAAAAATTCTTCAAGCTCAATGTCGCGATTTTCTATATTCGTCGCATTATCATTCGCAGCATTTTCAGTCGCCGACCGTAATGCTCTTGATGGGCTCGACTTCAGCGTTTTTAATTTTTCACCTAACACATGGATTTTTTTCATACCGACAGGAATTGTTCTTTTCCCGCTGGATTTATCTCTACGAATTCTAAATTTACCCTGAGTCAAGCCAACAACTTGGTGATGCCCCATTTTGTTTTTCTTCGTGAATAAAACAATTTCTTCATTCGGAAGAAACAAGATACCGCCTGAAACAGACATTGTGACAGGTACTTTAAGCGTCTCGTGCATAGCGGTACCACCCATGGTGGTTACAGTGTACTGATTCGTTCCCTCTCCCTTGATATTTTCATCTATTTCAAAGAGCGTATCTGTCACAATTTTACCATCAACCCAACGACTACTACGCTCCGTACTGCGGCCCACTATAATGTTGTCCGCAGTATCAACGAGCTCATCTAGAGACATAGGTTGCAATGCAGCCGCCATTGTCAATGAACTAACACAGACAAGCACAGCTAAACAAACAGTGCTAGCTAGCTTCATTATGCTATGAACTGATAGCTGACGATCAGAAACAAACGCTTTGATTCTCATGGGGTTCATGCCACTTCCCTCAATCGGAAATTCACAATATTGTAGGTTTTTTACAATGATAAATTCACGTCGAATACAATTGATAAATATAATGATTAGTCACTTAGTACCAATAGATAAATGTCCGAATGGGATTTTCAAAGCAACCGAACCATGCCAATTTCTGCTAAGACTTTCTGACTAGCATTAAATTATTAGAGCCAAGCAGAGCGGAATAATTACATATTTTTTAACCATATCAATGCTCACGACCCAAGCCTTTATAGGTTGAACAGCAAAGTGCGGACTATAATTCAAACAATTATGAATAACAAGGGCATTTTGGCTGGGAATTAGGACAGAAACTGATAAGTAATTAGGCTTTAAATTGCTACGTTTACGACTGTAATCCCTCTAATTGCAATAATTGGGATTACAGGTACAGCAAGCTATTCCATTGAGGACTTCGCTGAACTAACAACGCAGGGACTAGATTCTCCCCACATGCGTTGCTGACTACGCTTCACTACCAAGCGTTGTTGATTTGCATTCAATCGACCCCACTGACCTATTTCCATTCCAGTGCGATAGCAGCCGACACAAACATCATCCTCATCCAAAGCACAGATACTCACACATGGCGATTGAACAGTTTGTGAATCAGTAGTTTTAGTCATGAGTTCTCATATCTTACGGATTTGACGGTGTAATGGGAGGGCATACTCTATACTCACTCGCCTATATTGCAATAGCCTATATTGCAATAGCCTATTCCGCCGTACTCTAGCGTCAACAATTCTAGTAAAAATAACTCCTCCCATCTTGTCTATAGCTAGGGGTATTGAGGTAACACATACCCTCGATCATCTGTGATGTAGCCCCAAATAGACTCGGCTTCACTGTCAGAGGGTATCCCCATCAAATCAAATTCCAACTGAATATCAGTATCGGTAACCGTTTCAACCACATCACTCATGTCCTCAGAATCAATAGTCAAACTCAGATCACGATCGTATTCAAATCGCTCGCCCCCAAATACAAATTCACCATCGGACAAGCGGTCATAAACGCAAAGGTTGGTAGGCGCAAAAATGATATTCGATGAGTCGTTATTCGAATCCGTATAATTAGTGGGAATGAATAGCCCTAGCTCGCTATCTAAAGTCAGATGCTGTCGTTGGGCATAATCGTTGAGCACACCGTCACTGCCAGGACCTGCCCAATTGCAAATAAAGCCTTTTACACCCCCATCGAACGCCTCTTCTTGTAGCCGACTGCCAAACCCGAAATAGGCCTCACCGGAAATAGTGCTAGCCAACTCTTCATCAAGCCCTAAGTTTAAGATACGGCTATGACTATCATCGTACCCCGCCTGCCAGGCAAAGGAATAACTACCCGCTAAAGTCGCGGGATCAAATTCGGCGGTGAATAGGGTAAAATTATTTTTCCAAGTTTCATCGAAGGTCTCTGTTGAAGAAACAGATAAAATATTACCACTTAAGTCGTCGCTATTGACTGGCGTTTGAAAACCATTGATATCGTGTTCACAAAATTGAGTTTCTCGATACTGTAAAACAATATGGCTATCGGAAGATTGATTATAATGTAGAGAGCCATTAACGGTGACAGGGTTTATGCCTTCCCCACAATTGCCTCCTTCAAAAGTGTCATTGACTAAAAAAGTCAGCAGCCCTTCATAAACACCTTCGGTACTTCCGGGAACATGTTCCAAATTAATAACAATATCGTGCTCCACGAAATTCCAGGTGTAAGTCAGATCTAAGTGATAAGACCATTGAGTACCTTCGTTGTTGAGCGCCATGGTCGCTACAGTGAAAACCGTATTGAGCATTCCTATCGCATTCATTTCAGTCAATAGATCTAGGCTACTACCCGCCGCCACCTCATCGGGCCAATCACTACCGTCACTCTCATAGGCAGAGATCAAACTGGCCAACGATAATAAGGCCACGCTATTTTTATCCTTAATGTTTTCCATACGCGCATTTAATTCAGCCGCTGCACAAGCTTCATCAGTAGTGCCTTCTGTCACTGTCCAAAGGCCCAAATCACCTGAAGGTAGCTCGCCATCTCGAACATCATCACTAGAAGAACTGGATACATCAGGGTGATGTTGGAAGGGAAGATAGGGACCATAGCACTCGGCATCAGCACCGGCATCAAAGAGTAGGTCAAAGTCCACTTCATCATCGGGATCGGTTAAACCATCGATGAGATCACTAACAGTGACCGCGCCGACGGCATAATCGGTCACGTACCCTTCTGTTGACGCGGCCCTTATTACAACACTTGAGGAGCTGGGCGCTGTACTAGAAATACTGGTGGGAGAAGCCACAATAATGCGAGAGGGAAATGCGGATACCACAGTAGTCGTTGTACTCGAGTCTGTGGTACCAGAATCATCATTAGTCCCTCCCCCAGCGCCACTCGTCGATCCAACGGTATCAGAAGTTGGACCTTCATCGTCTTCGCCACCACCACCGCCGCAAGAAATCAAACAGATCACAGCAGCTAATAGGACACTATTTTTTAGATGTGTTTGGAATCGGGTTTTTAATCGGCTATTGGGGGGTCGGATCATCGTACACCTCGAAATTCAGCGACAACCTATTTCTATTTAGTATGGGTCAGCGCTCAACGATTGCCATAAAGCAGCATGACCGATACTCATAACACTCAAGAGCATTCATTATCATCCACAGAATGGACAAAACGGCCGACACAAAATCTAATTTTGAATGACATGAGCCCGCATATTATTTCCATTTTGTGTCACGGAAGCTTGCGCGCCATTCATCGTCTGAATCAGCTCAACGCTATTATTATTGCCTTCTTGAAAAACACTCGCCATACCCAACTCACCGGATTGCACTAATGTAATATCGTTGGCAGTCCCGCTTTGAGAAAGCAGTGATTGGTTGGCAAAACCCGATTGCTCCAGGGTGATATCATTGTAAGAGCCGAACTGCTCTATATCTGCAATGTGTTGTTCGCCAAATTGATTCAGTTGAATATCCAGTTGGACTCCGTCTTGATAAATATCGGCAATGTGGGCACGACCTGCTTGCGCGATTTCTATGTCGTTGTGATTTCCAACTTGAACGGAAGAAGCGGAAAGTTCGCTACCGTATTGAGAAACAGAAATATCGTTATGTTCACCTTGTTGCTGAATTTCGACATAACTGCCCAGTTCATCTTCTTGTAATAGAACGTAGTCACTGCCGTATTGACCACTTTCATTTTGATTATAAAGAGAAGACGATTCTGCAAAACAGATATTGCACAGCAAAGAAGTTGTTATGACAACGATCGTCTTAATAACCCTTTGCAATGAATTCATGAAATGCCTATCTAAACTATTTTACGTGTAAGTGAAACTATCTCGTAATCACACGCAGAATTCATTCCAAGATGACATCGCATTTAGGTTAATATAAAGTTTTTGTGAACCAGTCCAAAGCCGTTGGTGAACCACTGCGTGTTTCTCCCTTTATACGCTATGTTTTTGCGTAACAGATCCCATTATGAATATAAGGCATATCAATTGAAGATGAATTTGATATGACAAGATGAGAATAAAACACTCTCTTCACTCTCAACTTGGCCCGCAATCTAATCGCCTGACAATTCATGTCACCAATTGCCCCTACGTAGTCAAAACGCCCACCCACTAATGTCACATTGGTATCGCACAACAGCACTCTTCTTTATGTTTTGGCAGACTCAAAAGTAATAACAGAATGCTGTTTCCTGCCTCACTCAACAAACGTGAAGGAGTACACATAAAAGAACAACCAATGTGCCAGCAATCAGTCATTCTGAAGACTAGTTAACAAACCGATTGTGGGTAGCGTCAACTTCTTGAGATCTCAATTTAAAAAAAAGTGAAATCATTAAAACTGGAATGACTAGTGCATTACTCAGCTTAAGACAGACATTTTCGGGTTATCGTTAAAAGCAAAGAGGCACTACTGATGAATACTCCACGTATCGCACTTTTATCCGCCGCCATTTCCATGGCATTCGCAGCTCAATCTAGCTTTGCAGACAGCGAGAACGACAGCAGCATAATACAGTCCGGTGAAGACAACTGGGTACTCGTAAAACAAACAGCTGATGAGAGCATGAGTGAAGTCATACAAGAAGGAACAGATAACGAAGCCACCGTACTGCAACACGGTATGGATAGTGAAAGTAACATTTATCAAGAAGGGAATAAAAACGAAGCCATCAATACCCAGCATGAAGGCTACGTGGACAACTTCCAGAGCATCTCACAGGAAGGCGATGGCAACGAATCTGCTTTAAACCAGATGGGCAACGACAATAGCCAAGAAGGCTCTCAAATCGGAACTGACAACGTCGTCATTAACACCCAAGAAGGCGATGAAAACTATTATGTCTTCAGCCAAGACGGCGACAAAAACGTGCAAGACTTTGTACAAAAAGGGACGGACAACACCGTCGATTGGACTCAATCAGGATCAGAAAATGATGGTTACGTTTATCAAACAGGAACAGAGCAAGATGCTGCTATCCTACAGGAAGGCGACTCCAACATATTCCTAGTGGATCAAGCCGGCATGGAAAATGCCATGTATGCGATTCAAATCGGAGAGAAAAATGACTTCAGTCTCTTCCAGGACGGAGCGGATAACTTTGCCTCTATCTCTCAAGACGGTACCGACAATATGGCCCGCGTTGAACAAGGCGTAAAGGGAAACGGAAATGGAAACGGTAATAATTAGATCACATTCCATGGGCCCTGCTTTCATCAGTAGGCAGGGCCACGCCCATCTCACCACAGCGCTAAGCTTATCGTGGTATTGCGAACCAAGCGCAATGACAGTAACTGCATGAAACTCGTTGTTCTCATAACTAAACTCAGAACTAAACTCAGAACTACAGTCTTAATTTCTGCGATGGCGACTCTTTTTTATTCCCCCTTCCCCAGTGCCGATCAGGGGAATTCATTCTCCCCTAATCCTCAGAGCATTATCGCCCGAAACGGCACGCTCCGAGCCAACAACACCTTTAACGATGAACTCACCGGCATTGTCATTGACGAAACATTTACTAATTTAGCTAGAGATTTTTCCCATGGTTTTAGTCAAATTTGGCGCAACCAACCAACAAATATCAAGTATTCAGTTACACTTAAAGAGAGTCAGTCCGCCTTACGAGGCAATATGATCTCAATAACGTTTAGGCGACAGATGCTCTACATGGGCAATTTAAACCGGCGAAAGGATAATATTGAACTTGGTAGAGAAGCCGCTAAATCAGTCATTCGAAAACTGAAACTTTTCAAGCCCAACCCAAACCAAAGCCCGGATTTAGCTGCAGACGAATTTTAGAAAACCAAATCGATAAATTGCAGTACTAGTAACATATAGTAATTCGTAAATTGTAAATTGTAGTTTATGGTTCGTAATTATAGGTGTAGTAGTTACAGGTGCAGTAGAATGAAAAAGAAATTAATCATCATCGCTCAAACGCAACTCCTTTTTTTAGTTAGCAGTATTTTCTTATCAACCCAATTATGGGCTTCCGGTTTGGAATACACCCCAGTCAATCCCTCTTTTGGAGGAAACCCTCTCAATGGCAATACACTACTGAACAGTGCCCAATCTCAAAATAAAACAAAGGATCCTTCGCTTGATGCTAACGGCGATGCCTTAGAAGATTTCAACGATCGTTTACAAAGGGCGCTTCTCACCCGATTAACTCGCTCAGTCACTGCCAGCATAGTCGATGATTTAGGTAATTTAATCCCCGGCGAAACCATCACCACTGACTTCATTATCGATGTCGTGGATCAGGGTGACGGCACACTGTCGGTCACCACCACAGATCGATCTACAGGGGATTCGACAATTTTCGTTGTAGAGTCTGGTTTTTAAGAGGTGAAAAGCGATTTACAAGGACGCGGTTTGATACGCCATGCTCAATAGCAAACAAGGAAAGCTGTTATTGTCATTATGGCTCGCTCTCAACCTTGTGGCTTGTCAGAGCATACAACTTCGTTCGCCCATAAAGGTAAAAGAACCCTTACAAAATGCCAAAGAACGCTATGCCGGACCCGGCATTGAAAAAACCCAATGGAAGGAAGACAGTCTCACTCACCAAAATCTAATTTCATTACCCAAACCAAAAGGAAGAATTTTGGTTTCCGCATACGGGTTTCGAGATCAATCAGGCCAATACAAACAAGCGCCTTCCAATGGATTTTCAACCGCCGTATCCCAAGGTGCTAACGCGATTCTCATCAAGGCAGTCAGAGACTCCGGCTGGTTCGTTCCTATCGAACGAGAGGCATTACAAAATTTACTGACGGAACGAAAAATTATCCGTTCGGGATTGAGAGGCACTACCGGAGAGATACCTCCATTACTGGGTGCTAGCATTCTATTTGAAGGCGGTATCATCGGTTACGACAGTAATATTAAAACAGGAGGTGCAGGAGTTAAATACTTTGGGCTCGGTGTCGCTGAACAATATCGGGTAGATCAAGTCACTGTGAGTCTTAGAGCAATCGATATCTACTCAGGAAAAATCATTAATACCGTGGTAGTCAACAAATCTATTTTTTCAAAAGAAACCACAGGTGGGTTTTATCGGTTCATTCGATTTAAACGACTTTTGGAAATGGAAGCAGGATATACTCGAAATGAACCCGTACAACTGGCGCTAGTGGATGCAATCGAAACCTCAGTATTAAAAATGGTGGTAGAAGGCGTCAAACTGAACTTGTGGTCATTAGCGAATCCCAAAGATATTCAACACCCACTGATTCTACAATATTCAGATAAGAGTGATCGCCCTATTTCCACCAGACCCACCACGAAAAAAAAAATAAGATCTAAACCAACTAACCTTAAAAAACTGAAAACACCTGGCTCAACCAATGTAACTAATTCACCGAGTTTAGGTGAGCCATCTAATGCAACATTACCTCCCATCCCCGCCACAACCCCTATACCTAAACGAAGATCTATATCTAAAAGAAAACCTACTACATTTATATCCAAACCTACGACTAAATCTATCACTACGTCACACGCAACCACGGTTCCAGTATTAAAAGTCAGTGACGCTGAACCCATCACACTAAACCATCAGTCCAGTTTTCCACTGGGTTTGCTGTCATCATCAGCAGCAGCCGCTCCTTCTGGCCCCTACTACGCGATACAATTAGTCAGTAGTAAAAAAGCAATGGGCATAGTCGACTTCATCACTGAAACTGAACTGAACGTCAATGAACTTCGTCTTATCAATTACAAACATAGTGGTGTAGATCAGTATGCCTTACTGTATGGCGCATACATTAAAAAAGAAGAGGCCCTACAGGCCATTAAGAATTTGCCTGAATCGATTAAGGCTCACGGACCTTGGCTTAGAATCATTAATCAGAATGGCAACCGGAAATAATATTGACTGACCACGACAATAGAAGAAGACTGCAACACTCAACTAGTCTTGATTTACGAATAATTAAAATGTATCAAGTGTTCCTTATTTTGACTGACAGGTAATCCTAGGCTAATAGAGCCACTTTCTGATAACGGAAACTCCTCTAAATGCACGAACACCTCCTCACCCCTAAGACTCTTCACAAACGTACCATTCGTACTTTGATCTGAGAGCATCACTTTTCCCCGTCGAGATATCAACTTGGCGTGTGCTCTTGACGCTTGGGGAGAGTGAATCAGCAGCTCACACTGTTTACCTCGTCCCATCACAATACTGGGCAGCTCTTTACTCACTTTGATTAAGCCATTTTGGTAACGAAGATCCAAAAACCAAGCGGCTTTACTTTCCAATACTTTTTTGGCTGAAAACAAACACGTTAACTCGCTATCATCAGGCGCCCAAAGCACCTCGACGATATCAATCATTTTCTCTTTGCCTTTGACATACAGTGAATCTAATTGGCGAGACTCGATGGAATTACTATCCTCCATCGCTAATATCATTTCCTGCGTACAAATAATTTGTGTTGCTTGAGCAATGCCCGCCATTCGGGCCGCTACATTAACCGTGTCTCCAAAGACATCATTGGACTTAACGATGACAGGACCGAAATGCAGCCCAATCCGTACCAATAACGCTTTAGCTTCACCTTCATTTCTTGCACGAGTCTCAAGTTGGATATCACAAGCTGCCTGTAATGCACTATCTGCACAGGAAAACGCCACAAGAATTTCGTCCCCAATGTTCTTAACGATGGAGCCACCCCTATCGATACACTTCTGACTCATTCTCGCTAACACTGCCGAAATTTGGCTTTCCGCGTCAATATCACCAACGGCCTCATATAAGCGAGTACTACCAGCCACATCAGCAAACATTATTCCCAGCATTCTAGTCTTTTGTTCTGCCATTCTATCCGCTTCTATTGATTCAAAATCCATGACTATAAACTCTTTTATATCCCTACTATATCCCTACTCATCGAAAACAAACGATCATACACTCTAGTAAATAGACCCTAACTGCTCTGTTGGGAAGCAATGTTAGCAGGTTCCTAGACTTATTGACTGATACCCATCAATACAGCTTATATTTTGACCCCTACAAAGCATCAGCCCCTAGTAAATTTGATCTAATATTACAGGCCCGTCCCTATTTTTTTTACTATCATTCGATTAACCCGCGTTCTTTAACCGTCTCTCTTTAACAGCGGCTAATAAAGCCTTCTTTTTACAGCAAGTAAATACAGCAAGTAAAGAAAACCTCCCACTCTCATGGTATACTTGTTAACCATCAGAAATTCAGATCACAGCCCATACGATGTCCGACAATTCGAAGCAAAAAGATAACATCTACGCGTCTCCTCAAGCTGAAATCAGCCGATTTTCATTCGACAATACCGTAGTTGAAGTCTTCGAGGATATGATTGAGCGATCCGTCCCCGGCTACAATAAAATTATCCAAATGACGGAAATCATCGCTCAATCATTAGAACCCAACCTCGACGATGCTAACGACACCAAAATCGGTTATTACGATTTAGGCTGCTCCCTTGGCGCATCATTACTCGCCATCAAGCGTGGGTTGGTCAAAACATCTCAAGCAGATCCTAACATTATTCAACAAGCAGAAATTACCGGCGTTGATAATTCTGCGGCGATGATAAAACGCTGCCAGCATATTGTTGACCAAGACCACACACCTATTCCCGTCACCATACGCTGCGAGAGTATTGAAGAAACACCTATCGACAATGCAATGCTGGTCACGCTAAATTTTACGCTACAATTTATTCCGCTTGAAAATCGACTCGCATTATTGTCAAAAATACATTCCGGAATGAATAATCAAGGCGCGTTAATTTTATCTGAAAAGGTATGTTTTGATAGCGCCGTGGAACAAGAAATCATGGAACGCTTACACTATGATTTCAAATCTGCCAATGGCTATAGCGAAATGGAAATCAGCCAAAAACGTTCAGCTCTAGAGAATGTTTTAGTAGCGGAAACGATTGATGCGCATAAAACGCGACTGTCCCAAGCGGGCTTTTCTAACGCAGAAGTTTGGTTCCAGTGTTTCAATTTTGTTTCCTTGATTGCCTACAAATAGCGGACCTCCTCCCAACAACACATTAGACAAAAAACCACAAATGATTAATTTCGATTCTTTCTTTACCGCCATCAGTGAAACCCCTCTTAGTAGATGGACACCTGCATTTAAAGATTCATTGCAACAACACTTTCACAATAAGCAGCACGGTGATTTGAAAAAGTGGCTCGCACACATCGAGCAGTTTCCACAGGTTATTGCTAAAACTACGGACTTTTCCCAAGCATCAATACAGATTGGTGAACCTGGCTCCCTCTCTTCCAGACAGAAAACAAAATTAGGCGACCAACTAAAACTCTTTAAACCCTGGCGCAAAGGGCCTTTCGATTTCTTCGGTATCGATATAGATACCGAATGGAGATCCGACCTGAAATGGGATCGCCTGCTTTCTCATATTAGCCCCTTAAAAGATCGTGTGGTTTTAGACGTCGGATGCGGCAGCGGATACCATTGCTGGCGCATGCTAGGAGAAGACGCCAGCCTAGTAATAGGCATTGATCCTAGCCAATTTTTTATGATGCAGTATTTGACTGTACGCCATTTTTTGGCAGACTCTTCATTTTACTTCTTGCCTCTGACCATGGACCAATTACCCCAACCCATGAAAAGTTTCGACACCGTATTCTCCATGGGTGTGCTATACCATCGCCGGTCTCCCATTGATCACATTATGGAGTTGCGACACAGCCTTAGATCGGGAGGTGAACTGGTTTTAGAAACTCTGATAGTGGATGGCGAGGAAGGTTACAGTTTTATGCCTGAGAGCACTTACGGAAAAATGCGCAACGTCTGGTTTATTCCCACTACAGATACGCTATGCACTTGGTTAAAGCGGTGTGGCTTTCTTTCGACAAAGGTCGTCGACGTTAGCGCCACGACTATTGAGGAACAACGTAAAACCGAGTGGATTGGAGGCCAGTCACTCAGTGATTTTCTTGACCCTAATGACGACACAAAGACAATAGAAGGTCATCCCGCCCCCAAGCGCGCAGTGGTGGTGGCAACAGCTCCGTAAGCTCAAATTCGTTTTTTCTCTATCGTTTTTCCTCAACACTGCGTATCTTATCTTCGATTGATTGGGCTCTATCTACTCTAGTTCCCACCCGTATAGAGGTGGTGACTCTCGGAGCCCCCATATCATGTACTTTTTCATGACATCGCTTCACCGCAGCAAAAACAGTATCCCAATCGCCTTCAACGTTGGTCCCGAATGCATGCAATTGAGTCGATAAACCCGCTGCATTCAATATTTTTTCACATTCAACCACATACGATGAAACGGATACACCGACGCCCAGAGGTACTACGCACAAATCAATTATCACATTCATAGCAAAATACCTTCCTGTTTGTATTCGGTTTCATTCGCACTAACTTTCATTCGAACTAACTAACTTAATGGTACACTATATTTCAAACCTTGGGCTAAGCCTCATCTCAAACCTAAAGAACAACAACCCCAACACCTCAGACATCACAAACATAGAGTGACCGCTATTGAACATTTTATTATTTTCAGAACTCGATAAAATTACGCCCAACATCATTAGAATTTCCGACCATCGATATCTACATTTAAAGAAACGGCAGCAGCACACCTCTTCACCCGACATCACTACCGGAAACTCATTACGTATCGGAGAAATAAATGGCAACATGGGATTCGGTAACATCATCGATTTTAATGACAGTTTTATTGAACTTGAGCTAGGCCCACTCAATGACGAACCACCCACACCGAATGATGTGACACTCATTATCGCGCTTCCCAGGCCAAAAATGTTGAAGCGAATTTTTAGGGAAGCCACTACTTTAGGCATTAAACAGTTTTATATCATCAATACGTTTAAGGTAGATAAAAGTTACTGGTCTTCTCCCGTACTCGAAACCGAAAATCTAAAACGATTTCTGCTGGAAGGGCTTGAACAGTGCATTGACACTCAATTACCCGTGATACACTTCAAACGTTTTTTTAAACCCTTTGTAGAGGATGATTTGCCCACACTATCTTCAGGAAAAAAGGGTTACGTCGCTCATCCTAGCGACGTAGAGTCCTGCCCTGCCGCCTTTGCCTCGCCTACGATAATTGCTATTGGCCCTGAAGGCGGATTTACAGACTATGAGATAGAAAAATTTAGTGACTGTGGTTTTGAGAGTATTTCATTGGGAAAACGAATTCTAAAAGTAGAAACAGCCATTCCCGTATTAGTTGGGCGCAGCATTTAAAATCTATTGCATTGCCTTCCAATGAAGAACCCATGCACCATTTTTATCTTTTATTATTTCCCCTTCAATAATACGCCAAGCCTTTGCAGGAATTACGGGAAGGTTTTGATTGTTCTCCAGTGAATTAATCTCCAATCTAAACCGGGATTTAGATGCCAGCTTGTTTAACTCACTGCCTCGCACCTTAGAATGTATGGACTGGTAACTAGAAAAAAGGTTTACAAAGAAGTGCTCTAGAGGAAAGCCTCCTCCCGACAACTGCTTCATCAATGCAATATCTTCAGCTTCTACCGCTTGCTGTAATAATTGCAACTGTTGATTGATTAAAGCGAGTTGGGCAGACCGACGCTTTTTTTTCGAAGCTATTCGGGATAACTTCAACTTTTCTTTTTCTTGTAAAAGGGATCGAGTTTCCCGCTGTTGTTTGGCACTTTTTTCCAATGCAAGCCGATCCATCGCTAATCGATCAGCCTCTTCTCGTGCCGACTTTGCAATCGCACTTTTTTTGTATGCTAACTTCTCTTGATACAGCGCATTCAGAGGCGTCAACTCCGGTATGCCACTATAATCTGCCATTATTGATTCCAACTCATCAAATCGACTTTCCAGTAAGAGTGCATCAAGCTCTTCAGCGATGAACATCGCAATAGATACGACGCCTTCTCTAGCTTCAGAGCTAGTGGGATCAATGGCTAGTGCCTGGCGATAGTATAAAAAGGCTTCTCTAATTCCAGCCTTTAATTGATTGGAGTGAATGGGATAATCGCTACTTTCATCTCGACGTTGAAATGCAATTTTTGCCTTTGCATTGAGAGCATTCGTTTCTTCTAATCGCTCTCGTCTTTGTAACTCTGATGCCCCTCTTTGTAACTCTGATGAAAGCTCCAAATCTTGCTGCCCTTCCACCTGCGAAGTTTTAATTCCTTTATCATGAAGGGTATTGACCCCATAGCCTGCTATCATGGTGACCAGCAAAAAAACGATCGCATAACGCCGCCAGGCAACATTCCTTCCCTTTGTTCTTGATTCTTCTTGCAACTTTGTCGACGATAACGGTGCATTGATCACACTAATCTCTGCCACCCAATTCACTGCACTCTGTAATCTATCTTCCGTCTTAAAGGCTAATCCGTGATTGACGACACCCAGCAATAACATTGAGTAAGCCCCACTCTCCTTACGCGTCAGAGGTACAAATGGATCAACACCATTATTAGCGATGGCAATCCCCCTAGCCATGGAATCTACCGGAATCCGTCCCGATATCAATCGGTACACTGTTGCACTCATGGAATACATATCAGTCCAAGGACCTTGAAGATTATTCTCCTGATCATACTGTTCAAACGGGGCGTAACCAGGAGTAATAAGACTCGTCAGCGCAGACGTTTGATTCCCAAAAGTCTTTCTAGCTGAACCAAAATCTATCAATACGGGCGACCCATCTTTTCTAATTAAGATGTTACTAGGCTTAATATCGCGGTGAATAAATCCAGCTTTATGAACATGAGACAAGCCATCCAGAAGAGGACGTAGCAAATCGAGCAGAAACGTCTCGCTAAACGCTTCACCCGCTCTGAGCAATTCATCTAGCCCTTTTCCTGCCTCGTATTCCATAGCCAAGTAGACCGTATTATTACTATCAAATACGGTTAGTGCTTTGACAATATTGGGATGACTAAAATTAGCTAAGGTTTTCGCCTCATCCCTGAAACGCTTTAACCCCCACTCGAAGATTTCAGTACTTTGTGAATTCTTAGGGCTAACCCCCGTAGATCCCTCATCGCGAATGGCGTAGTCAGTAGGAAAATACTCTTTAATAGCCACGGGTTTATTTAAACTTTCATCTTTAGCTAAATAGGTAATACCGAAACTACCACTGCCTAAAACGGCCAGAAATTCATAACAATGGAAGCGACATCCCGTCGGTAGCGCATCCTTAGCTGAGACATCATCCACAGCCACTTATTTAAATACCATCCAATTTAATCATATTAATCAATAGCGCCATTTCTGCATTCCACGATTAAAGCCAAAAGCTATCACTCTTAGCTTTCACCACCAAACTACCTACCCATCAAACCTATGGTTAACTATAGAACAGACTAGGCCGGTGCTGCTGATACACACGGTAGATTATTGATATTCAACTGGATAGTAGGGAGACAGAAAATACGAAATAGGCAAAAAAAGAACAAAAAAAACGCCTCTGGGATGAGGCGCTAAAAAAGGAAGATTTTATTCAAATCATCCATCACTTAATACCCGGCACAGTCTGCCTTAGGCACTAAAATTATCTTTGCGATGCCATACAAAATGATCAATCGCACTCAAAACAGGCGCAAACATTAATGCTCCAAATAAAGTGGGTAACAAAAGTGTTTCCGTTAAAATTACAATGGCAATCATGCCAAATCCTAAAACCGAAAGTGTCGAGGCTAAAACACCCGTCGGTGACAATATCATCTGTTGAAAAACTCTGCCGAGATTCGCATTTGCGCTCTTGGTCCTATTTCTAACAGTTGCGGCGTTCATTTTTTTCTCCTTTGAGAGTGTTAAATCTACTTCAATATTGATGGGGCACGTTGAAGGTGTGGTTCTACTTCAATCATCCCTTGGTTTTTGTCTTCGTCGATTTGCCTTACGGGGGCTTTTTCGACAAGTTTTTTCCAGCTCCTCTTGTATCACTGTGTTTGCCGAAGCCACCATAGACTTGCGTAACTCAGACATACTTTCATCTTCTACAATATTACTAATCGCTTCGAGGATTAACTCGTTCACCAATTCAGAACGACTCTCACCTGTGGCCTCGGTCAACAATTCCAACACTTTAATCGTTGATACCGGAATCCTAGTAGTAAACGGTTTACATAATCCTGCGTCATTCAATTCTTCAAAAGTTGATTCTGGATAACTCAGTGGAACTGGACCTCCGTCCTGAGTA
Source organism: Pseudomonadales bacterium (assembly GCA_019090455.1). GTDB lineage: Bacteria > Pseudomonadota > Gammaproteobacteria > Pseudomonadales > DC-out160 > DC-out160. The sequence continues at coordinate 32,383 of JAHRWA010000039.1, forward strand.
CCGCAATCAAGAATCTTTTGTTTCAACCGATCAGCAAGTCCTGGATTCATAATAAATCACGCTTATTTACTTTGTTGTTTCTTATTGTGTGCGAGAATTTAACAACTACTAATACTATTGTCAACATACATGAATCAATTAATATATTTTATTTGACTCCAATCTATTTTATATATTGATTCAACTCTGAATCATTAATGATTCAAAAATAATTTCAAGCAAGAATAAACCACTATCTATTTGTATTTACTCGTTAATTATTAAGGTCACCTCCCAAACATCGGTTTTTTTACTACTGTAAAGGCGAATTCGTCTACCTGACATAACCAATCATTCTTAATTTATCGGCAGCAAGGTAATTGCTTTGTTTTTAATGATACAAGATAGACATATAATAGTGAGTACAGTTCCCCTCTTGTAGGTACTAGTACATGACAATAAATGTCGGCAACTCCATCTCTCCCGGAATACTCACGAAACCCTCCTTGCAACTAAACCAGGCCATGGAACGACTCGCATCAGGGAAAAGAATAAATTCATCAGGAGATGACGCCGCAGGGAGTGCGGTCGTCGCACGTATGACAGCGAGAATTTCAGGGTTTGATTCTGCCATCAGGAATACCAATGACGGCATTTCTTATGCGCAAGTCGGAGATGCTGCCCTGGGAGGCGTACAAGACAGCCTACAAAGGATCAGGGAATTATCGGTACAAGCGGCCAATGGCATACTCAACGACAAGGACAGGTCCTCCATTCAAGCTGAAGTTTCTGCTTTGAAAGAGCAAATTACCAGCGTATTTGACCAAACCAGCTTCAATGGGAAAAAGCTACTGGGTTCAGGAGACTCCGTAGTCTTTCAAGTAGGGCCTGATTCAGGGCAAACAATCAGCGCCTCTACATCCGATTTGAAAGCCTCATTTACAGCGGCAGGATTTGATAATATTGATGTATCCACCGCTGCAGGGGCAAGCTCCGCACTGTCAATCGTTGACAGTGCGATTGATGTCACATCAGTCGCACGAAGTGATTTTGGAGCACTGCAAAACCGTTTGGTCACTGTCAACGAATCCTTACAACAAAACAGACAATCAGCTGAATCAACCCGAAGTCAAATTGAAGATGCGGATTACGCCGCTGAATCGTCTAAATTGGCTAACAATCAAATTCAGCAGCAAGCCGCTATAGCCATGCTGGCACAGGCCAATGCCAACAAGAAATCAGTGTTACAACTACTTAACTAATTGACCTCAACGCCAGAACGGTAGAGCAAAGACTTTCCGTGCTTGGCCTCCAAAGATAAGCGTTCGGCTTTTTTCAGCCCTTTCACAACCAGTCGATAGGACTGATCTACCATTCTCTCAATTTCACCGACGGGAATCGATCCGTCTAAAATCACCGTATTCCAATGTTTTTTATTCATATGGTAGCCGGGAATAACCGCATCAAAAATATCACGCAAAGCAAAGGCTTCGTCAGGATCGCACTTTAAATTAATCTGCGCGTGGTTCTGTTTGAAAGCATAAGTGGCAAACATTTTACCTCTGATTTTGAAAACAGCGATATCCGGGCCAAATGGATAATCTTCGATACTTTCCGGTTTATTATTGAGATATGGCTTGATCATATTTACTCTCCTTAACTCAATTCAAACCTGGCATAACCATCTTGATGCCAGGCTTTCAACTCTATTTCTCAACTCAGGCTCTCAACCACTTTCTCTAAACCCGATTGCCAACTGGCTTGCCCTATCGCTGGAAAAGCAGCAATAAATTGATCGCAATTCATAACAGAATTAGCAGGACGCTTCGCTGCTGTGGGATATTCTGCTGTGGTTAACGCATTCACCTTAGGCTTTTTGTCTATCACGCCTTTCTGCAGAGCCACTTCAAAAATCGTTTCTGCAAACTCATGCCATGTCACCGATTCCTTGCCGCAATAGTGATACGTACCCCAAGACACATTTTTTCCCGCATTGTAATCTGCTGCAATCGTTAAGAGCGTACGCGCAATATCCCCTGCAAAAGTTGGACAGCCTTTTTGATCCGCTACCACGCCTAACTCAGAATGCTGTGTAGCGAGACGAATCATCGTCCTTACAAAATTATTCCCTGTGACCCCAAACACCCAAGACGTGCGCAACGTGACATATTGCTCTAACGCCTCGCGCACATACAGTTCCCCTTGGTGTTTCGTTTTGCCATAAATACCCTGAGCTGAAGTTTCATCTGATTCCACATAGAAACCTTCTTTATCACCGGAATAAACGTAATCAGTCGAGATATGTAACAAGGGAATATTAATCTTTGCTGCTGCAACGGCTAATATTTTCGGCCCTAATGCATTGATCTGCTCTGCCAGCTCGACTTCCTCTTCTGCTTTATCCACCGCGGTGTAAGCGGCTGCATTAATGATAATCTGAGGTCGATGCTCAACAACGTAATTCTCTACTGCATTCTGATCTGAGATATCGAGATCCTGACGACCTGCTGCTAACACATCAAAACCTCGCGCACTCGCTTGTTCGCATAATTCAGTTCCTACTTGCCCCTTTGCACCGGTCACGAGTATTTTCATTTTTCCTACCACTTCAAAAATTCGATTCATTAATAAGTTATCGTTCACTTCAGCTCTTAGGCTATTGCGTATAACACTTTCCATTTACAACAGCTTAACGACCAAATCTCTACCCCAAAGTGCAGTCATCGTTTTTTGCGATACTAACGGTGTATCCGCTCCACTGGCCCAAAATACTTCCTCTCCACCGCGATGTTTTGTATTGAGTAAATCAACCTCGTCCAAACGCCGTTTCACTTCTCTGGCAACGGCTTCCCCTGTATCAATCACTTCAATATCAGTGCCCACCAAACTCTTGATCATGGGCAGCAGAAACGGATAATGAGTACAGCCCAAGACAATGGTATCAGCTCCCTTCTCCAATACGGCCATCACATAAGTTTGCACCAACTCTCGCGTCGATCTCGATGCCAGCGCTGCCTCTTCCACACATTCGACCAAACCAGGACAGGCCTGAATCTCCACTTGGCGTCCAGCCGCATAGCGGCTAACCAGCTTTTGAAATGACTCACTGTTAATCGTATTGGTCGTCGCCAACACGCCGACAATCCCTGATTTGGATTGAGATAAAGCCGGTTTTACGCCTGGCTCAATTCCAATAATGGGAAGAGAAAACTGAGCACGAAGTAAGGGAATAGCAGCAACTGTCGCTGTATTACAGGCAACAACAACAGCCTTGGCACCTTCATTAACCAAGAACTCAGTTATAGTAAGGGCTCTCTCCTGAATACGGTTTTTTGTTTTTTCTCCATAGGGAACATAAAGAGAATCGGCGACGTATATCAGATCTTCATTTGGCAATAGAGTCCGTATCCAATGTAGTACGGACAATCCACCTACACCCGAATCAAATACACCGATAGGACTTGTTTCATTAACCGTTCGCACTGCTGATTCTCACTCTTGCATTGGACCTAGAAACAGCAGTTGGATCACGAAAATCTTCACTTCTTTTTCGCGCTCAACCGCTGTTTCTAGGCTGAGGAATTATCTGATCTATTTTTACGTCATCATCATTTGGCTATAAGAATTCAAGTAGCAAATCTTATAGCACGGTATACATATCATCTCCATTTGATCGTATCTAGTTCGACCCTTTCTCTATATCCTGAGGCCCATCTTAAAGTCAAGGAAGCGAAGATATTATGGCACTTGTATACCCCTATGACACCCCTCCTAGCAAAGGCTCCGTAGTCGACATAACCCCTGAAATAAAATGGTTAAGACAACCCCTCCCCATGTCATTAGGTCACATTAATTGTTACCTCATCAAAGATGGCGATGGCTGGTGCATCGTCGATACCGGCATGAATCTCGACGAAGCCAAGACACAGTGGATGGACATAATTGAGACCGAATTGAATGGCGGCAAAATCACGAGAGTCATTGTCACACATCAGCACCCCGATCACGTAGGCCTAGCAGGCTTCCTATGCGATGAACTTAATGTCCCCTTATGGATGAGTGAAATCGAATATTTTTATACCAGAACCTTTGCCGGCGGAATGGCCAGAGAAGAAAGATACTGGGAAACAGACCAATATTTAACGCGAACATGCATGGCTGAAGCCACTAAAGAAACTATGTTCTCCGGCAAGACCAACGGCTTCAGCGAGATGGTAACCGAAGTTCCAGCGTCATATCATCGCATCGCCGATCAACAAGTAATAACAATAGGTGATCACCAATGGGTAGCCATTACCACTAGAGGACACTCTCCTGAACATGTTTGCCTTTATTGTAAAGAGTTGGATATCCTCATATCCGGCGATCAAGTTCTACCGATAATTACATCCAACGTCAGTGTTTCCCCTATACAACCCGAATCAAGTCCCTTGGTGGATTGGTTTCTGGCACATGACAAACTAAAACAGCAAGTTTCCGATTCCGTACTCGTTCTACCCTCACATCAATTGCCTTTTAAGGGCCTACACGAACGATTAGATGAAGTCATTGAGCATCACGAAGAGAGATTAGATAGCCTCCATAAGCTCTGTGAAAAACCACAGGATGCACAAGCGCTCACCATACAATTATTCGAACGTGAGCTGGACCCTTTTCAAAATTTCATGGCAGTGGGGGAATGTATATCACACCTCCATTATCTTATGGACAAGGGAAAAATAAAGCGTAATTTAAACAATGATCGCTATTTATATCAAAAGGTTTAGCAACAAGTTAGCGATACATCCAAGCTGAACAATAATGCACACCTAACATTAGCGCAGACCAAACGATCAAACCCTATCTAACTAAAAAGACAACCACTATAGAGCCTCCTATGAATCAAGAAGCTAACATCCCGGTCACGTTATCGGCCCAAGACACTATTTTGCAACGTCGTTCTGTCAGAGGCTACCTCGACAAGCCGGTGCCGCAAGAAACCCTAGACGCCATTTTCAGTCTTGCTCAACAAGCTCCCTCCAACTGCAATATCCAGCCCTGGAAGACCTATGTTGCCTCGGGTGCAACTCGAGATAACATCAAAAAACAACTTACCGATAATGTACTCGCTGATGCACGAATGAATCCGGATTTCGATTTTCATGATAAGTTTCCTGGCGTCTATCGCACTCGGCAAGTGGATTGTGCCATGGCGCTATACAATGAAATGGGGGTTGAACGTAAAGATAAAGAAGCCAGATTTAGTGCCAGACTGCGCAACTTTGAATTGTTCGATGCGCCTCATGCTTGCTTTATTGGGATGAATCGAGATTTCAGTATCAATATCGCTTTAGACGTTGGCATGTATATTCAAACTCTCATGCTGGCCATGACCAGTTTCGGCGTATCGTCCTGCGCTCAAGGCTGCTTACGCTACTACCCCGACCTAGTAAGAGAGACCTTTGGTATTAGTGATGAAATCGGAATCTTAGTCGGTATCTCTTTTGGATACGAAGATAAAGAGATCGCCGCCAACCGAACCCGCACCGAGCGCGCAAGCCTTGAGGAAAGCGTCGTCTTTTTTGATTAGCTAAAACCCAATTGATGCTACCCATCACCACTATTCTTTGAGAAAATAGATAAAGCAGTGCCCCAACTTCCAAGGTTTGGGGCGCTCCCTCCCGTTTATCGATTATATCCAGAGAATCATGCTAAAAACCGCTCCGAATTTAATGTCTTACCCGAAATATTGGGCTGAATGCTATGGCATCTCGCCATTCCTCCCCACTTCCCGAGAGGAAATGGACGATTTAGGCTGGGATAGCTGTGACATTATTATTGTCACCGGCGATGCCTATATTGATCACCCGAGTTTTGGAATGGCTGTTATGGGCCGTTTTCTGGAATCACAGGGGTTTCGCGTGGGTATTATTCCTCAGCCCAATTGGCAGAGCACCTCGGACTTCACCTCCCTAGGCGAACCGAATTTGTTTTTTGGAGTCACTGCGGGAAACATGGATTCCATGATTAATCGCTACACTGCTGATTTACGCATGCGCAACGACGATGCCTACACACCTTATGGCGAGGGAGGAAAACGACCGGATAGAGCCGTCATTGTTTACACTCAACGATGCAAGGAAGCCTACAGCTCGACTCCAGTCATATTGGGAGGCATTGAAGCCAGCTTAAGACGTATCGCCCAATATGATTATTGGAGCAATAAAGTACGTCGCTCTGTGCTAGTGGATTCCGCTGCCGATATACTGCTGTTTGGTAATGCTGAACGCGCCATCGCGCAGATTGCTCACGACCTTTCCTTAGGTAAAAGCATCAACGAGCTCAAAGACATTCGCGGTACTGCCTTTAGCCAAGATACTCCCCCTAAAGGTTGGACCGAGGTCGATTCCACTCGAATTGATTGGCCTAACAATATCGACAAACACCCAAACCCCTACGAATATCAATCAAACCCGGGTAACACGTCAACTTCCAGCGACGGCTCTTGTTCTGGCAACACATCAACAGATTCTAGCAACACAAAAACAGACGAAGCTGAAATTCCAATCCGCATTATTCCGATGCCACTGCAAGGCAAAAGCAAGCTGGATCCTTCTACTACCTATATTCGCCTACCCTCCTTTGAAAAGGTCAGCAAAGATCCCGCGCTTTACGCTCACACTTCGCGAATATTGCATTTGGAGTCAAACCCTCACAATGCACGGGCATTAGTTCAAAAGCATGGCGGCAAAGAGATTATTATCAACCCTCCACCGATACCGTTGACCACTGAAGAAATCGACGGCATCTTCGACTTGAATTACCAACGTCGCCCTCATCCTCGATACGGCGATGCTCGAATCCCGGCATTCGATATGATCAAACACTCGGTCAATATCATGCGAGGTTGTTTTGGAGGTTGTACTTTCTGCTCCATCACGGAACATGAAGGACGCATCATTCAAAGCCGCTCACAAGAATCCATACTAAAAGAAATTGAAGCGATACGAGATAAATCTCCCGGCTTTACGGGCACTATTTCAGACTTGGGTGGACCCACTGCCAACATGTACCACCTACAATGCAAAGACGACAAGATCCAAGCGAGCTGTCGGCGTTTATCGTGCGTGTATCCCGGCATTTGTGAAAACCTGTTAACGGACCATAAACCCACTACGCAACTTTATCGCAAAGCGCGCAGTATTCCGGGAGTGAAACGCGTGGCCATCGCGTCGGGACTACGGTACGACCTTGCTATCACTGACCCAGAATATGTGAAAGAACTCGTCACTCATCATGTCGGTGGCTACTTAAAAATTGCGCCAGAACACACAGAGTCCGGGCCTCTGTCGAAAATGATGAAACCCGGAATGGACTCCTACCATAAATTTAAAAAAATGTTTGATCACTATTCAAAAGAGGCTGGAAAGAAACAATATCTCATCCCTTACTTCATTGCTGCCCACCCCGGTTGCGAAGACGAAGATATGCTTCAACTCGCACTATGGTTAAAGAAAGAAAAATTACGGGTGGATCAAGTCCAAACTTTTTATCCATCACCCATGGCTTTAGCGACAGCTATGTATCACTCGGAACGAAACCCACTCAAAAAAGTCACCTATAAAAGTGACAGATTGAAGATCCCAAGAGGGTATGAAACTCGACGATTACAAAAAATGATTCTTCGATACCATGACACAGACAATTGGCCCAACATCCGTAAAGCACTACTGGAAATGAATCATGGAGAATTAATCGGTAGCGGTCCTAATCAATTAGTACCCGCTGCAACATCACGTCATCACTCAAGAGACAAGAAAGCATCAAACAAATTCAATTCCAAAAAACCAATGACAAAAACTCAGAAAGGAAATAAACGAGGGAACAGGCGATAACAATCCAACTAGACTTTTTTAAGCGCGTTTCTTAAGCGCGCTTTTAAAGGGCCAGAACATAAGGTGATCCAACAACCCCTCGCCCGAAACTGAATATCCATGAGCCGGATGTACAACACTAAGGTTCAGTCGCCGCAACCTACCGAGACTACGACGCATCTGAAAAGGGTTGGATAAAATTGATGGCACCACCACCTGCCCTTTTTTCTTACTACCTAACAAGGTATCTCCGGAAATTAGCTCTCCAGTGGATTCGTTGTAGAAGCAACAACTATCCCACGAGTGTCCTGGCGTATGCATGACCTGCCAATCGGAAAAGCCGGGGATTTCACTTTTGTGTTTTAATCGATAATCGATTTTTTTTCGTTCTTGAATCAATTCAACCTGCCCCGGCGTAAAAACCGGCAACGTCTTGGCTTTTACATTTCGACTATTGCTGGCATACATCAACCACATTCTAGGGCGAAACATTTCCATAAAGCTGGTGATAGAACGAAACAAGAAGCCAGTAGGGTCATTTATTGAATTCAATAGAATAGAGTGCGTTGCATGGGGAAACGCAACTTTGGCACGACAATGTTTTGCTAATGCCATCACACCACCACTGTGATCAGGGTCACCATGAGTACAAACCACCAGCACCACATCCTCCAATGGTCGATCTAAGGTCTGCGTAATAAAACCCATCACGTATTTTTCGCCACGCATAGCAACATCGACCACACAAAGCTTACCGTCCTGCTCAAGAATGTATGAGTTTACGTAACGCCCTTTTACTTGATGCACTTTCATGGTTTTATTCTCGACTTCATTCATTTTCCACCAAAACGCAAACCATCTCTTTCTGACGACAAGATTTTGCAATATCAGTGCGACACTACGCTATGGCTTTTAATAACACTTTTACCACTTTCTAGGTTTTCCTCCAATCCATGACTCATCCAATGTTCAAAAGATTCTTTGTGCATCTTCATCAAAGCTTGATCGTCCTCTTCAGCTTCGGCGATACATTGGTGCGCATACAACATCGATTCAACCGCCTGCAGCATGCCCTGGTAGGAAACCGTCAACTTTTTAAAGCTTGCTCTGAGCTGTTCATGCGGGGATTCATCACCGCCATAAAGAGATTCTAACTGACGATAATGCGACAGATTATCAAGTACATCGCCATACATGGATTTGTATTTCTTTCGCAACTTCTTCTCTCCCGCCTCCATCCCGTCTTCTTGCCCCCTTCGATAGCCAACAATACACAAGCCGGGAACAATAACAACAATCAACAAACAGGCCCAAATAGGAAAAAACACTTAAAACCCTCCACCCATAACCCATAACCCATAACCCATAACCCAAGGCAAACTGAAAATTAAGCCTCCATAGGAGATCTTTTAAGCTTAGCTCAACTTAGTATTATATTTTTGAAGACAGAATAGCCACACGATTTAGCCATTCTGAGGACGGCGGGATATCAATACGCATCGATAAATAATCATGAAGGCACAGGTAACCATACATAGAAAGGAAGACACAGAAGGCAAGCCACTGCTCAATTTCACTCGTTTTCATAAAATAAAACAGGCACGAAGAAGTGTATATTAATCAATATCGAGTGGACCAAAACCTGCACTAAAAAACCTGTTGACGAGTAGGGGCAAAATTCGGCAGACTGTCGACAAATAACGGAGAAAAACACAAAAGGAGATAATAAAATAATAGGTGCCACCTAGCCTCTTTTTGATCTATAACATCCGTAATACTGAAGCAAGAACCCCGCTATTAATGTGATGCCTATGCCTACCCTAATTACCCTGTAGAGGTTTGACTAAGACAGACGCGATCTAAAGACTTCATATTTAAATCTCAGTATTAAAAACGAAACTAAAATACCTGGCTGATTAAATAGCCAGTCAAAAACATAATTAAAAAGCATAGAGGTAACGCGATGAGTCCTATTGTAATTATTGGAGCCGGACAAGCGGGAGGACAGGCAGTCGCCAGCCTAAGGCAACAAGGTTATAAAGAGGAAATCATCTTAATTGGAGATGAACCCCATCTCCCCTACCAGCGCCCTTTTTTATCAAAACAATACCTATCCGGAGAGCATGAAGAAGGCCGGGTATTCTTACGAGCAGAAAAGTTTTACAACGATCACAACATCACACTACGCATCGGCGAAAGAGTCAAATCCATCGATCCAAATTCCCGCCAAATCACAATGGAAAATGGGGAGCTCATATCCTATCAAGATTTGATTCTCGCAACAGGTAGTCGTCCACGAATACTTAATATTCCAGGTAGCGATCTCAACGGAATTTTTTATCTGCGCACCCTAGATGATGTCAACAATATCAAACCGACTATCCAATCGGGTAAAAAGTTGGTCATCATTGGTGGTGGCTATATTGGATTAGAAGTGGCTTCTGTTGCAGCAACAGCAGGTATGCAAGTCACAGTGATAGAAACAGAAGATCGTATTCTAAAGCGCGTCACCACACCTGAGATGAGCGCATTTTATCATCAACTACATACCGACCGAGGTGTTTCCATTGTGTTGAACTCGGGTGTCAGTGGATTTGAAGGTAACGATGATCTGACGCATGTTATTTGCAAAGACGAAAAACGAGAAGCCGATGTCGCTATCGTTGGCATCGGTATTATTCCAAATATAGAACTGGCCGAAGCCGCGAATATAGAATGCGATAACGGAATTACCACAAACGACAAATGCCAAACTTCCAGCCCACATATCTATGCAGCCGGAGATTGCTCAAACCATCCAAATCCAATAATCGGCAGGCGCTTAAGACTGGAATCAGTTCCAAATGCAATGGACCAAGCAAAAATTGCTGCCTCAAACATTATGGGAAAAGAAGCCTCTTATTCCGCGGTACCCTGGTTTTGGTCAGATCAATACGAACATAAATTACAAATGGTAGGATACTCCGCAGATGGCAATAGCCAAGTACTGCGAGGCAACAAAGATAAACAGCATTTTTCTATTTTCTACCTCAAAGATGATCATTTAGTCGCAGTGGATGCAGTCAATTCTGCCCGCGAATTTATGGTTGGGAGAAAATTCTACGGCAAGAAATTTGATCCCATTAAGCTGGCCGACGAGGCCATTGAAGTACAAGATGCAGTGATTTAATAATCTCTTTAATTACGATGAAGAGACTTTCACTAAACTATGAACTAATGCAAGTGAGCATGAGCATGTCAAAAATTACTTTTGTTAAACACGATGGTGAAGAATTATCTTATGAAGCTGATAACGGCCTCTCAGTCATGAATATCGCAGTGGACAATTTGGTCCCTGGAATTGACGCAGACTGTGGCGGTGAATGCAACTGTGCTACTTGTCATGTTTATGTGGATGAGAAGTGGTGGGATAAAGTCGGTACAACCAACTCGACTGAAGAAGCCATAATGAGCCTAAATCCAGATAGACAAACGACTTCGCGTTTATCCTGCCAAATCAAAATGTCTGATGAGTTAGATGGATTGGTAATCAATCTTCCCGAATTTCAGTACTAACTCTTAGGCATTTTTTATTTCAGTATTCATTATTTCAGCACGAGTAATTAATATACAACTGGTTTAATTACGGCTAGTTGTTATACAAATAACTGAATCCACCGACGTAGGCGCAATATTATGAGCGAAGTAGCTGAACCCCGCACCAGTATGGTAGGAGTCAATCCTTCAAACATTCCACTAGAAGATTACGATGTCTCGCAAAGAGAATTGTTTCGTAATGACACGATGTGGCAGTACTTTGATCGCCTCAGAAAAGAAGATCCGGTACATTATTGTAAGGACTCCGAATTTGGACCTTATTGGTCTATCACCAAATTCGAGGATATTATGAAGGTGGAAGGTGATCCTGACATTTTTTCCTCAGAACCGGCAATTACCATTAACGATCCATTGGAAGAATTCGACATCACCATGTTTATTGCGATGGACGAACCTACGCACGGCGACCAGCGCCGTACAGTACAAGGCGCCGTTGCACCCCGTAATCTCGCAAACATGGAAGAATTCATCCGCGAGCAGGTGGGCACAATTCTGGATTCATTGCCCGTCGGCGAGACCTTTGATTGGGTGGAAAAAGTCTCCGTGGAACTAACGACCATCATGCTTGCAACCCTTTTTAACTTTCCAATGGAGCAGCGACACAAGCTAACTTATTGGTCCGACGTCGCCACAGCAACTCCAGGTCCCGACTCACTTGTAGAATCTGACACAGATCGTATCAACATTCTCATGCGCGAATGTGTTCCGGCTTTCATGGGTCTCTGGCAAGAACGTGCGGCGGCAGAACCTCAATTTGATCTGATCTCAATGATGGCTCACGCTGAAGAAACCAAAGATATGGCTACCCAACGGCCCATGGAATTCCTTGGAAACTTAATGCTCCTGATAGTTGGCGGCAATGACACCACAAGAAACTCCATTTCTGGTAGTGTTTTGTTCCTCAATGAGAACCCTGAGCAGTACAAAAAACTGTTAGATAACCATGACCTCATCAATACAATGGTTCCTGAAATCATCCGCTTCCAAACTCCGCTGACTCATATGCGTCGTACCGTGACTAAAGATACAACCTTTGGTGGTAAGCAGATGAAAGAAGGCGACAAGGTAGTGATGTGGTACGTTTCGGGCAATAGAGATGAAGAATCCATTGAACAGCCATATGATTTCATCATCGATCGCGAACGACCTCGACACCATGTCTCATTCGGATTTGGTATCCATCGTTGTATGGGTAACCGTTTAGCTGAAATGCAGCTGCGAATTGTCTGGGAAGAAATTCTAAAGCGCTTCAAGAAAGTGGAATTGGTAGGCGAACCTGTTCGCACCAATTCCAATTTTGTCAAAGGCTACACAGAACTTCCCGTTCGAGTACACGCGATATAAATGTGAAAATATGGGAGAGGGAAATACACCTCTCTCATATTAGCTTCTCGTAACAGAATCACAGAACAAGCACACTTAAGGAGACAAGCGACAGTCAACACAACTCACGAAGTTTAATAGCTTCAAGGTACCAAATCAAAAGCGAATACTACCTCTTAAGCACACAGTCAACGTAAACCAATACCAGCATCCAATATTAACCGTAGCAAGTTAAGGCTACTTTCTAAAGAATGGGTATTAAATTATGAGTGCAATTATACGAGAAGAAGCACGCACCAGCATGGTCGGCAAAGACCCTCTCAAGGTTCCCTTAGAAGATTTTGATGTATCACAGCGAGAATTATTTCGCACCGACACTGCATGGGGTTTTTTTGATCGCCTAAGAAAAGAAGATCCTATACATTACTGCAAAGATTCAGAGTTTGGACCTTATTGGTCCATTACTCAATTTCAAGACATCATGGACATCGAGGGCAATCCGGAAATTTTTTCATCAGAGCCTTCAATCTTAATTGAAGATCCATTAGATGAATTCGATGTATCCTTATTTATCTCCATGGATGAGCCCGAGCACGGCAATCAGCGCCGAACTGTTCAGAGTGCAGTTGCACCCCGTAACTTGGCAAATATGGAAGACTTCATCCGAGAGCAAGCCGGCATCATTCTTGATTCGTTACCTATTGGAGAAACCTTTAATTGGGTGGACAAAGTGTCAGTCGAATTAACGACCATTATGCTGGCTACTTTATTTGATTTCCCAATGGAAGAGCGCCATAAATTAACATATTGGTCAGATGTTTCTATGGCAGTACCTGGGCCCGATTCACTAGTCGCTACAGATGAAGAACGCATAAACATTATGCTTGGGGAATGCGCTCCAGCGTTTATGAAACTGTGGCAACAACGTGTGAATGAACCCCCCAAATTTGATCTGATTTCATTAATGGCTCACGGAGAAGAAACAAAAGATATGGCCACTGAGCGGCCAATGGAGTTTATTGGCAACTTAATGTTGCTTATTGTCGGCGGCAACGACACTACGCGAAATTCCATTACCGGCAGCGTCTTATTCTTAAATGAAAACCCAAATCAATACAAAAAGCTGCAAGACAATCCCAAACTTATCGACACTATGGTACCGGAAATAATACGGTATCAAACGCCGTTAACCCATATGCGCCGTACGGTAACTAAGGATTTCAATTTCAAAGGAAAGGAGTTCAAAAAAGACGACAAAATAGTACTTTGGTATGTATCCGGTAATCGCGACGAAACGGTGATTGAGCACCCTTATGAATTTATAATCGATCGAGAACGACCACGTCACCATCTTTCTTTTGGTTTTGGGATTCATCGATGCATGGGCAACCGTCTAGCAGAAATGCAGTTGCGTGTACTTTGGGAAGAGATTCAAAAGCGGTTTAAAAAAGTAGAAGTGGTGGGAGAACCGGTACGCACCTATTCGACTATTATAAAAGGATATACCGATCTACCCGTTAAAGTTCATCCTCATTAAACTATACTGTTAAGAGTCCTGTAGAGGGAGCGTCTGCTCCCTCTAATATTATCTAACACTGCCTCTTTAAATAACGACTCCTTCCAAGCTCAATTTCGGCTGCAACTTCAATATACAACTCTAGCGAAAAGCTTGCACACCAGTAAGAGCCCTTGCTATCAATAGCTTTTGAATTTCCGTAGTACCATCAGGAATAGGTGCAATAATAGCTTCGCGTACCAATCGCTCCACAATAAAATCGGTGGTCACACCATTGCCACCGTGTATCTGTAAAGCATCTCTAGTGGCTTTTACCGCAATTTCAGTTCCGTACCATTTTGCCATAGCGCATTCTTTATCACAGCGAAGACCTAAATCAATCATCTCTGCCGCTCGAATCCCTAATAAACGTGCCGCATCAATTTCCGTAGCCATAGTCGCTATCTTTTCCGCAATCAATTGATGCCCGGCAATTTGTTTACCGTGTTGCGTACGTTGCTGGCTGTATTTAATGGCTTCATCCATCGCTCGCCGAGCAATACTGTAACCCCATGCGCCCATGTGCACGCGCGCGCGCTCAAATGTCACCAGTGTATTCTTAAGTCCTGCACCGATCCCACCAATGGTGTTTTCTACGGGAACACGAACATCACTCAAGAAAATTTGTGCCGTTGATTGGCCATTCAGTCCCATTTTGGGAATGCCACGCACTTCATAAGGATGCTCTTTACGATCCAGTAATATGTGAGTTAACTCACCTTCTCCCGTCTTACAAGTACAAACGAAAAAGTCTGAAAGCTCGCCGTTGGAAATCCAGGTTTTCTCCCCGTTAATGATCCAGTCATCGCCGTCACGAACTGCGCGAGTTTTAACGGCAGCCACATCAGATCCCACATCCGGTTCAGAAATACCGACGCTGGCAATAATGTCACCGGACAATAATCCAGACAAATAACGCTCTTTAATATGTTCGGGCGCAGACTGAATCAACAAATCCGCTGCCACACAATTAATTAAAATAGGTAAAGCGATATCCATCGCGCTATAACCCACTTCTTCGTATAAGCGCAGATGAGTCACCCAATCTAATCCTAACCCCCCGTATTGCTCAGGGTGAGGTGCATTCGTCAATCCGTGTTCCGCCAGCTGCTTAAGCCAGCCTACCATCATCTCTTTAGGAATCGGTCCACTGCCGTGAGCCAAAAATGCCGGTTCAATATCATTGTCTAATAATTTTCGCAGACCTTCGGCCGCCATTTTTTGCTCTTGTGTCGGTTGAAAACTCATGGTTACTCCTGTTATGAATATGGGTCCAATTAATTTTTCGAAAATATATTGATTGCAACTGCTGCTTCTTCGATTTTTAAAATGCCACCGCTATTTTCTTGAATGGCAATCCTCGCATTCTTCACTTGTCGCTCGCCCGCTTCACCGCGCAATTGAAACACCAATTCATGAATCTGCGCTAAACCTGTCGCACCAATAGGATGACCCTTTGACTCAAGCCCACCTGATGGATTCACCGGAACGCGACCGCCAATTGAAAACTCTCCTCGCTCAGCCGCAGGTCCTGCTTCACCAAACCCGACCAAACCTAGATTCTCAACATGCATAATTTCGCCCATCGCCGTAGCATCGTGAACTTCGGCTACGTCCATATCTTTCGGTCCTAGACCTGCTTTCTCATAGGCCTCTTTTGCTGCCAAATGCTCACAATGTAACTCAGGTTTATCAGATGGACGGCTAGTAGCACTACGCACAACACTAGCCAACAATTTAATCGCGCGACTTTTATCGGCCCCGATACGTTTAAGCCCTTCTTCATTACACACTATCACTGCAGCGGCACCATCTGAAATAGGAGCGCACATAGGCAACGTTAGCGGGTAGGTAATAGGCGGAGCGGCCAGCACCTCATCAATACTATAAGGCGCTCGATACTGGGATAAAGGATTATGAACTGAATGCTGATGATTCTTAGCGGCTATTGACGCGATTTGTCGCTGCGTCGTACCGTAATTTCTCATATGCTGGCGGCAATAAGCTGCATAGACTTTCATGAAAACACTATAGGGGCGCTTAGATTCATGCCCCTCCGGAACTTCAAAACCGTCAGATAGTTTGAGCAGCCGATCTACATTTTCCTCGGGGGAATCTACATCCCATGCACCATCAAATACAGAAAACATTCTGCTTTTATCCGGTACATTCATCTTCTCTGCACCAATGGCTAATGCGACATCACAACTACCGGCTTGCAACATTTGCACAGCCAAGTAAAAACCAGAAGTCCCCGATGCGCAGGCATTTTCAATATTAAAAACCGGAATCCCCTCAATACCATTTTTATTCAAGACTATTTGACCCGGCACCATAGTCTGGCCCTGTAAATAACCTTGGGTGGCTGAAGTGTAGAATGCAGATTGAATATCCGTTTTTTGACAACCGGCATCACCGATTGACGCGTCTATAGCCTCGCCCACCAGACTTTCCATTGATCTTTCTAAGTGCCGACCAAACAGCGTCATACCAACGCCCACGATATAGATATCACTCATAACTCGCTCTCCACTCTCTTAAATAGGTGTAATTACGCAATTAGGGAATACAGAAAGGTGCGATGATAAGCCCCGCATCCCTAGAAGTCTAGACCCCTGATTTTAGGATAATTGAAGGAGAAAAACTAATACCAACCAGAAGAGTTTGTCGTGTGTATTCGTGGTAAAACAAACAAGGAGTGAACAGTAAAGAATAAAAAATAAAAAGTGACTTCACCGAAATCACTCTAAATAAAAGAAAATCAAACTAGAGCGCTATAAAATAGTACCCGCGAAACAATAAGACGACCCAACACAAAATTATTGATTGCTACAATACTCAAATTCGCCCGCTAATTGCGGCTGAATACAGCCGGAGTAGGCTGTGCTCAATTCAGTTAGGTTTCCTTCAGAGTCTATCCGTGGAGATTGGTAAGCATTAATTCCGATATTGGGTGCGTGAGTTTCATCTGTTTCGAATCGTCCATAGATTCCACTGATTTCATAGTCGGAGAAACTGGCTTCACGCCCCAAAGCACTACTGGTAAAAACCAGCCCATCGTTATCCCCTAAGGGATTTAAAATACTGGCAATAGCAAGCGCTCCTCCTTTAATATTATCCATAGATGCATTACCACCGATAAAGTTATACACCACATCTTCTGCACGATCGCGAGAGGAATTAAACTCTCTCAGATCCGTCACGCCAATGTCACAAAGCGCATCATTGGCATCGCAATCCAGCAACCCCAAATCCACAAAAAGACCAATGGGCATCCCCTTATGCGGAGACCCTAGCGTAAAAAATCGGTCTACATCATTTTGATACGGGTACTCTTCTGAATCTTCTGCCGCACCCTCCAAATAATAGCGACTCACAACACCACCTAAACTAGAACTTATCAGCGTCACCTTACCATCAACATCATATTGAGCGATGTCACTAATTTGTCGACCAATACAGGCCGAGTTAATTTCAAGGGAATCGGTAAACTCAGTATTACTCGTGTAATGCGCTAGCCAAACTTGATAACCGTCATCCGTTAACCATTTCAAAATCCCATCATCATCTTCGTCTGGCGTATAAGGAGTGATTCCATCACTACACCAATTACCGGAAAACTCGATATCTTCACCTATTTGTATAAGAGATCCGAGTGTAGAAACAGAGAGATCAATAACCCCGGCATAGCCATGCACAAAGACAACTATCTGCTGGGATGCATCTATTGGCCTATGCTCCTCTGCAATGGGCTCTTCCAAAAAACCCCTTAGTCGAGCATTGTTATCGTCGGTTATCGGTGGCGCATTCTCGCCACCACACCCTGCGAGCACTAGCGCGACAAACAACAATGGTGAACTCATAGAAGACGGGGAGAGTTTACGACCAAGGGAAGACATACAATGAGACAAAGACAGACAATGAGACAAAGACATATTAGCACCCAACACATTGGTTTATGGGGTAATGATAAATACGTACCACAACATCAAATCAATATGTAATCAAAAGAAACGTTAGCGTGGTCGATTCTAAATCAATTGCTAGTCTGCGTCACTGAGGAAAATCAAAATAGCTGCCGTTACAGTGTAAGCTCGCACTGTTCAGGTATACCGGCTTTTCTCAAGCCCTTGAGATACATCTCTATTTGACTTTGATTTTTAAGATAAAACAGTTTTTCTTTGGCGTAGCCGATAGAAAAATAGGGTATATCCTTTAATAGCTTCTCTACGCTTTTTGCCGCCTCCTTATCACGCCTTAAATAAGCCAATGCAACGACTCGATGAGCCATGGTCCAATATTGGCAATTAGGAATATGCATAGCCCGTTGCGTCCACTCTAACGCCTTTTCAAATTCCCCTTTAAATAAATAGTTCAAAGCACCGTAAGTTAAAAATGCCCATAGCTGCGGATCATTTGGACTCAGGTCTACCGCTTTATCAAAACATGCCTCTGCTTCTTCGTATCGCCCCTCATATGCCAAAGAGTCACCCAACCCACAATGCGCTGCGGCAAAACTGGGATTGAGGGATATCGCCATTTTATTATCTTGTACTGCGCTATCATATTCTCGCCGCGCCAGTAACACCCGAGCACGTAATGAATAAAACGTCGCATTCTGTCCGTCCAATGATAAGGCACGATTACACGCATCTAATGCGGCATCCAATAATTCTTGTCTAGCCGGCACCTGCCAATACACCATACCCAGCACCACTGCATAAGCCCACCAAGCGTAAGCTTCACCAAAATTATTATCGAGCTGACAACTGCTTTGCAACAAACGCTGGGCTTCAAGATTATCCTCGGCGGTAAATTTAAAAAAATGGTACACACCCAAATGATAACAATCCCACGACTCTAAGTTTTTCGGTCGGGATTGAACACGTTTATTGCGTTCAGCAAAACCAATTTCCGGCTCCAGCCTCGCAGCGATCACTTCCGTGATTTCATCTTGCAACGCAAAAATATCAGAAATCTCTTTATCGTAACGCTCGCTCCAGGTATTCAGCCCTGTCTTCGCATCAATCAAAGACGTGGAAATACGAATTCGATTTCCGGCTCTCTGAACACTGCCTTCCACCACATAATCCACGGACAACTCAAACCCTAACTTGCGAATATCGACGGATTGTCCCTTGTAGCCAAAAGTGGTGTTTCTCGCCGTCACCTTAAGCCAGCTATGTTTCGATAAGAAAGTAATAATGTCTGACGAAATTCCATCGGAGAAATATTCCTGCTCAGGATCACTGGATAAGTTTGAAAAGGGTAAAACTGCGATCGCCGGTTTCGTCTTAATTTCCTGTTTTGTATTTATAGTACTTACCATTTCGGGAGGAGCCTTGCTCGGCACAGTCGCACTAAAATTCTTATCGCCGGTACCCGGTCTAGCGCCACCTGATTCATCCGCTATCGCAGCAACAAATCGAAACCCTTTTTTATGAATAGTCCGTATCACTTTTTGATGACGACCGCTATCGCCTAACAATTGCCGCGCCATTTTAATCCGACTACTGAGCGCGGATTCTGACACCACTCGGCCTTGCCAAATTTTTTCGTTGATTTCCTCTTTCGATACCATCCGCTCTTTGTTCTCTACCAACAAGATCAGTAGCTCAATAACCTGTGGTTCAGCATGAACGGTACGCCCTTCTTTTTGCAGCTCAAAAAGATCCGTATCCAGGAGGTATTCATTAAATTGGTATCGCATTAATTTTTATCACTCAGCGTACATATCACGCTCTACTAGCTCACCGAAAGGTCTCTAAGTCGTCGTTCTACAGAGTTTTTTTCAATTTCACACAATCTACATGCTTTCTACAGATTTAAACCCAATTCTCATCAAGCGAATCAATCGTCCTTACCTTAACCTTTATCTCGTCACTCACGACACACTCACTGAACCATCATTAACAAAACAACAGAAAGGGAAAACACCATGACACATTCATCCGCTCAAAAGTATCTTATCAACTGTCAAGAAGGCAGCAACAACATCGAACGTGCCACCATCTCCTTTATCTTGGCGGTCACCTCATCGAAAAGCAATGAAACCGCTGTCTTCATGACATCGGATGCGTCGATGCTGTGTGTTAAGGGGCAAACTGATGGAATGGTCGCAGAGGGGTACGAGCCATTAAAAGATCTTATCGCGACCTTTATCGACAATGGCGGTAAGATTTGGCTTTGCCCTGCTTGCGTCAAAGCCAAAGGCATCACAGAAGGTGACCTTTTGTCCGGCGTAGAAATTGCAGGTGCCCCTAAAACCATGGCATTTCTAGCCAATGGCGCTCAACTCTTGGCGTAATCGAACAAAATAAGCGGAGCCACAAGATGTACGAAGAACAAGCACATTCAGGAAAACTCACAAACTATTTGCGAGAGCTGGGCACTTATCTCGATTCTTATCTCGAGTTTGACCAACCTGATGCCATGGCAAACGTAGATCACTGGCGCAACGCACTGAATCAACCCTTACCCGACCGAGGGGTGGGATTGGACCATGTATTAAAAGAACTGGGACAAACCGTCATTCCAAATGGATCTCAAATCCCCCGCCCCGGCTGCACCTCCTTTATCACAACAGGCGCCTCTAGCGCCGGCATTTTAACGGGGCTCGCCGCATCGGTTGCAGCCCCCCAACGGATTGGATTGCACGCCTTCAATTTGCTGGAAGAAGTCTCTCTCACCTGGTTAAGCGACTTGTTTCAATTAAGACCTGAAATGAAAGGCGTCTATTGTAGTGGCGGCTCCGTCGCCAACCTCTTAGCACTAGGCGCAGCACGACAATGGACTTTTGAGAATCAAGGCGTGAACCCAGCGGAAGATGGAGTCACAAAGCCCTGTCGCATTTATGCCACTGACGTGAGCCATCGCACCATTCATCGGGCAGCCGCCGTTTTAGGTATGGGACGCAAAGCGGTTGCATCAATCCCCACCGATGCCCAAGGCAGAATGATCCCAGAAGCGCTGGAAGAACAAATCAAAGCAGACGCAAAACACAATCGGATTCCCGTGGCCATCGTTGCCACCGCAGGTATCACCAGCACCGGTGCTATCGACTTCCTATCCCCGTTGGCCGCCATCGCACGGAAAAATAACATTTGGTTCCATGTCGATGGCGCTTACGGTTTACCGGGAATACTCGACCCTAAAGTTAAAGCACTTTACCAAGGTTTAGAATTTGCGGACTCGGTGATCGTGGACCCCCACAAATGGCTGGGAGCCTCCGTCGGTATCGGAGCCGCATTTGTTCGCGATCGCAGTCTATTGTCTCGGGCCTTTGCCCAAGGTGAAGCAGATTACTTAGAAGGCTCTTTTACAGATGACAACATTCAAAATTCAATGGACAGCATGGGCATCCCCTATCAAGACTTTGGTGTGGAGCTATCCTCCCCTTCTCGGGGCGCTGTAGTTTGGGCACTGCTACGCGAGATAGGTAAGGAAGGCATGCAAACTCGAGTTTGTCGCCATAATGCGATGGCCAAACAAATCGCCAAACGCGCCATCTCGCACCCTAAATTAGAGCTACTGCAAGAACCCACATTGTCCATTTGTTGTTTTCGTTACGTCACTGAGAACGAGATCATAGACAATACCCAAGACATTACCGAAGACAACGAGCAGAACCTCAATAAACTTAACCGTTTGATCCATCGTCAGTTAGTCCACAACGGTGAAAATATTCCGAGCACTGCGATGATTAATGGAAAGCTAGCCATTAGACCTTGTTTTATCGGAGCCCGCACCGACTGGCATTTCGCAGACTCACTGGTAGACGAGGTACTCCGCATAGGACAGGACTTAGATAGTAATCTGACGTAGTTATCAACACTTGGATAACCACAAATCAAGGAATAGAACCATGTCGAAGCGATACAATAATATTTTAGAAACTATCGGAAACACGCCGGTGGTGATACTTAACAAGTTGACACCAGAAGGCGTTAACGTTTATGTCAAAGTTGAATCCTTCAATCCCATGGGATCTGTTAAAGATCGCTTAGCCTTAGGCGTCATCGAAGACGCAGAAGAAAAAGGCGAACTGAAACCGGGACAAACTATCGTCGAAGCCACCAGTGGCAACACCGGCATTGGCCTAGCCATGGTATGCGCCCATAAAGGTTATCCCCTAGTGGTCACCATGGCAGAGAATTTCAGTGTTGAAAGGCGCAAGATGTTGCGTTTTCTCGGCGCAAAAGTGGTGCTCACTCCCGCCTCAGAAAAAGGTTCCGGCATGGTATCAAAAGCCGCAGAATTAGCGAAAGAACACGGTTGGTGGGAACCGAAACAATTTGAAAACCCCGCCAATGCTGACATTCATGCGCGCACCACAGCGATAGAAATAATTGAAGACTTTTCCGATGTGGGACTGGATTATTGGGTTAGTGGTTTTGGCACCGGCGGCACCCTATCCGGTGTATCGAGAACCCTAAGAGCACAGAGCCCAAAAACAAAAATCATCGTCTGCGAACCCGACAACTCTCAAATACTCAATAGCGGCATAGCTCAAACGAGAAAACAGGACGGCTCCACAGACAGCAGTCACCCCAATTTCAGACCACACTTAATGCAAGGATGGTCTCCTGATTTTATTCCACGACTCGCTGAAGATGCCACGCAAGACTCTCGCATCGACGGCTTCATGTCCATCAATGGACTCGACGCAATACAATGCTCCAAAGACCTTGCACAAAAAGAAGGAATTTTTGTGGGCATCACCGCAGGCGCGACTTTATCCGGAGCCTTAAAAGTCGCTGAAACCGCCGAAAAAGGCAGCCATATTTTATGCATGCTACCGGACACGGGTGAACGTTACCTTTCCACGCCCTTATTCGACGACATCGCTGTCGACATGACAGAAGCAGAAAAGGACCTTTCACGATCGACCCCGGGATTTCGCTTTGATGTTAGCTCTGCTCCCACACCCGCTCCCACCCAAACAAACACCAAGACCCTTAGTTTAGATAAATCAGCAGTAGATGAGGTAACTGAAATTTTGAATGACAAACAAAATCCGGTGGTCATGTTCGCGCTAGAGTGGTGTGAATTCTGTTGGGCAGTTCGGAAATTATTCGCCCGTTACGACATTCCTTTTATCTCAATCGACATTGACTCCGTTGCCTACCAAGACAACAACCGAGGCGGTAATATTCGCGAAGTCCTAACAGATAAAACCGCCTGCCCCACCATACCGCAAATCTTTATCGGCGGTGAATTTGTTGGTGGGTGCACTGAGCTATTTGATGGAATTAAAGAGGGTAGTGTTGCGAAGGCATTGGAGAACAGTGGAGTCGAATACGATCAAACCGAGCAATCAGATCCTTATGACTTTCTACCTACCTGGTTGCACCCTCGTTAGATTTTCAATTGGCTGTCTACTTACAAAAATTAATTATACGTGGACCTTAAGAACTTTCTCCTACTCCCATCACTCTCAGAAATAAGCTATAGTCCCAACCGTCGAGAAATGCACATTAACCAACGAATGGAGAAAACAAAATGCAGTTAAGTAAAGGTATCATCCTCTTAATATCACTACTGCCAATAGTCTGCGTAGCAGGGCCTGACAAAAATAGCGGTATGGGTATTAACGATTCCAAGGGGGTTCGATTTATAAAGAACATTGATAATCACCAGATAAGCATTAGCGCCAATTTATTCGTTAACGACTACGATAGCGACAATTCAGATTACGAATCGAAAGGATATACTCTTATCACTTTTTATCGTCACTACAAGAATGTTGAATTAAACTCTGAAATTAAATTAAGTCATTTTTATGAATTTGAATTGGGAGCCGCCTATAGCGAAAGTAAGACGACTTCCACCCAATCGATTTCCACTCCGACAACTATCACCCTATTCGATCTAGGCAAAGAATATCGAAACACTCTAGGAGTCGGTTTTTATTACGGACTAGAGTATTTCATCGCACCGGAGTTCAGTATTGAAGGCAAGTTTGGTGCGCGATATAGCAAAACCAATAGCAATACGGATAAAGACAGTAGTAGTTTAATGTTGCCCACATCATCTGTTGCAGTTAACTATTACTGGTAACCGATCTCAACACAATCTACAAACTGTGAATGACCCACTACAGCTGAGAAAACAAATCCCGAAACCAAGCCAACAATACATCATAACTTTCTCGCTTTGTATTATTGGCTTTAGTGACAAAATAAAAAGCAGCCTCAATGGGCAAATGCTGAGAATTTAACGCCACTAATTTCTTCTCTCTCACTATTTTCTCTGTTAAGGGAAATAGCCCAATCACGATACCTAAACCCTGTTCCGCTGCTTTAATTGCCGCAGTGTAAGAATTAAAAAACAACTCTCCCTTAGGCTCTACATTGTGCTCAGCCAAGATAGACTGCCAGTCATTGGGTTCAGTACGAATGTGGATCAAGGTATTTTTGGAGAAATCCGACATTTGACTAAATGCATTCTTGGCGAGGTATTGCGGGCTGGCCAAAAAATTAATGCTAACCGGGCAAATCAACTTATGTTCACAGTTGTCCCAGGGTGGGATACCGAACCGAATCGCACAATCCAAATCCGAGTTAACCAGTTCCTCCACGTGCATGGAAGTTTCTATCAGGAGATCGATATCGGGACAGGCTAGTTGAAAATCGTGTAATTTTGGAATGACCACTTCATTAGCGATGAAAGAAAACATACTAATCCGATAGGAAGGTGAATAATGTTGCTTTTGGAATTGAGAGAAACCTTCTTGATAACCCTTAATCGTTTTAGAGGCGATCCGATAAAATGACTCGCCTGCAGCAGTCAGCGCAATGCCTCTAGTTTTTCGCGTAAACAACGTCAACCCCAACAAATATTCAAGTGATTTTATCTGTTGGCTAATAGCAGAGGGAGTCACGCAAAGTTCCTCCGCTGCCGCCTTTAAACTGACACATCGTGCTGACGCTTCAAAGGCCACAAGATAGTGGATGGGAGGAATTGTTGGCGGTTTTCTGGCAGCCATGTTTACCTTAAATTGCGGTTCGAACTATGAACAATGAACAATGAATATTAAAGATGGGGTACTGAATACTCAATATTGATACCAAGGAAACCGTGACCACCACCATAGATTAGATGAACTTAACCATAACTAAGAAATTATGGCTTGTCTAACAACCTCTTAGCGACAAATACTGCAATGTACAAATCCAGCAACCTTAAATAGGGAATAAACGAATGATCACACTCTACCAATTTCGTCGCACTTGGGGGATTCCCAATCAATCGCACTTTTGCTGCAAGGTGGAGACTTACTTAAGATTCGCACAACTGGACTATGAGATGGTGGCCACTTTGCCAACGGTGTCGCCCAAAGGTAAATTACCCTATATAGAAGACGGCTCCCATACCGTGGCCGATTCTGACTTCATTCTTCGCTATTTAAAGAAGGAATACGGCGACACATTGGATGGTGATTTAACCGACACCCAAAAATCGCTTGCCGTGGCAATTCAACGTATCTGCGAAGATCATCTTTTTTGGGCAACGATGTTCAGTCGATGGAATTATAGCGCCGAGAATTGGGCGGTAATCAAAGATACGGTTTTTCACGCAGTCCCATTCCCTTCCTTTATGCGCCTCCCCTTAGCTTTATTTTTTAGGTGGCAAGTTCGACGTCAAATATTCGGACACGGTATGGGCCGCCATCAGCCAAACGAGGTATTCCAACTTGCCAAGGATGATATTGACGCTTTGGAGGAATTTTTGGGCGACAAAGATTATTTTTTAAAGAACACCCCCAGCTCAGTGGATGCCTGTGTCTTCGGCTTTCTCATTAATACACTAGGCTGCCCAATCGAATCCCCGATAAAGGAATATGCACTCACTAAATCGAACTTAGTGGGTTTCTGCGATCGGATAATGCGAGAATATTATGCTGATATATCGACGGAATATAAATCAGGTGATCTTCCCAGATTCAGCCTCACTGATTACTTGAAAACCGCTCGCGTTGCTATGAGTCTGATATTTTAATGAATCACTAGCTTCACTTCATCTCACTTGAAGCTTCATAGCCTCCTCCATTTCTAAAGGGTAATTCTTGGAATAAATGCCGTCATATTGTATTACCATTAAAGCACCTGCAGACTTTGTAACCTCAAGGTCTGTTCGAACCCTTTTTCTCCAACAAATACTCACTATCTTTCTCCAACAAATACTAATTATCTTTTCCAACAAGATAGCTCGCTTATTTGGATAGCTATAAGATAATATGTGATACCAGAATTAATCGGCAATCTCACTATTGGCATAGACAACGCCAGAGCCAAGAAATGAATCAAACATCTAGTCATTCTCAATCGAAATCCAATTCCGGTTCAAAACTACTGACTCTCATTGGATTGACCTTTTTAATTTCTAACTCCTTTCCGGCAAACGCATTTAGCTTTGATAAGCCAGTGCAATTAAGTGGTTTTCTCAGTTTTGGTGGTGGCCTCACTGATGCCAAAGCATTTCCTGGGGGGGATGATCCCAACGATCCAGAGGACGAGGCCAACCCCAGTGAGGACACACCACGATACACCGCTGGATCAGGCCACTTCATCCTGGACGATACATTGAGTTTCGATCAAGACACAAAAGCGGGGCTACAATTAGACTTCACCATTGATGAAAAGACATCAGCGACACTGCAGTTTATCTCCTATGCCTACGCAAACAACTTTCAAGCCAACTTGTCCTGGGCCTACATATCCTACAGCCTTATCCCAGACTTGGTATTTCGAGGTGGGCGATTTCGTCTTCCAATCTATTTCACCTCAGATTACTTAGACATTGGAGTCGCTTACACCTGGATTACACCCCCCACAGAAGTCTACAGCACTATTAATATGAGCAATCTTACCGGTGTCGATTTACTTTATAGCCGACAGGTCGGTAATTGGGTTTGGGCCACTCAACCTTTTCTTGGTACCTCTAAATTTGAGCGGGACGATTTTCAATCTGTTTTCAAAAATCTATTGGGTATCAACAGCTCGCTTAATCAAGAGAATATACAGTTGCGTATCGCCTATATGAAATATGAATATTCGATTCAACCTTGGCCTCTCGGCAACAATCACGCCTTACTGATACAGCAGTTATTGGACGCGGGCATGACAAATTTAGAAGAAAATATTAATCCTAATGGAAGCACTACTGAGTTTTTAACCTTTGGTCTAAGTTGGCACAAAAACCGATGGGGAGTTCAAACAGAGTGGGCCAAGAGAAATAACACGAGATCTTTGCCTGATATTGAGGGCTATTACATAACGCTACTCTATCAGTACCGCCACTGGCAGCCGCATATTACTTTTGCTGCCCGTAAAGAGCTAAATGAAAGCAGCCGGTTTCATCCCGATCTGGCACAGTTATCGATAACATCCCCCCTACTTGCCACATTCACCGAAACTCTCATTCACAGCGCGACAAACATTGAGGACAATGAAATTGAATCTATTACCATTGGGCTAACCGTCAGTTTCAGTGATTATATGATTGGAAAATTCGAACTTTCTGAAATCCGAAATATTGAGTCGACCGGTTTTTTCGAATTTGCCACAAAGCATGATAAAAACCATATTTTAAAATTTGCTATCGATCTAACATTCTAGTCTGGGGGATTTTTCGTGAGATCAAGACACTTCATGCTATCTGCATCCCTGTTATCATTAATTGTCGCGTGCTATTCAATCCCCTCCTATTCCCAAGAAAAAGCGTCTCTATACATAATCATCAATATCAACAATCCCGTAGAAACACTCACAACACAGGAAGTACGCGCTATTTTCCTTAGCATGGTTAATTCCTACCCTGATGGAAAGCGCGCAATTCCGATTAATCTACCCAGCAACTCTCTAGCAAATAAGGCCTTTATGGAAAAAGTGCTTTACAAAAACAAACGAAGCTTGCGCACATATTGGACTCGGCTCTTATTCACGGGAAGAGGGAAACTGCCCACCGTACTCAAACAACCTGCAGATATCATTAAGGCGGTGTCACAAACACAGCAAGCAATTGGATATTTTGTCGGGGGATTAGAGGAACTCAACAGCTACGAAGAAAGCAACAATATTATGGTTGTTATGACGATACCTCTAGAGTCACCTATAGAAACACCACTGATCATTAAGACTTCCTAAATTCAACAAAATAGCCTTTATTACTACCAGTGCCTTCTCAATATCCCCTCTTGTCAGTCACTTCGATTCATCCCTCAAAGTAGATTTAGCGCATTTAGGTGGCACATACCCCTCTTTTTCACTTAGGAACAAACCCTCTGTTGAATTAAAGCTTTCAACACCTATCGCAAGACTCAATAATGTGAACTTTTCCATCACCGCTTTTGTAAAGTACTGGTCCTTTGGCGCAAGTAGAAAAGTGGCAACAATCATCAATAATAATCTCGCTACGGTTTCCGAGCCCAATAGCCAATCTACTTTGGTCGGTTTCGCATTGACTGCTGGGTTCGGTGGATAAGTCAGATAGTTTGTGTGGACTGGCAATGAATATCACTTTAGCTATTCGCCACCCTCATCACTTAAAACAAATCCTATATTTTTTTACTTCCGACTAAAACCGACAAACTTCCTAATTACACAAAGTTACCTATTGTAATATCTTTCGCTTTATCTACTCCCTTAAATTATAGCGCTTTTATTTATTATTCCCTTCCGCTATATCCTCTCCAAAACCTACCACTGATCCGCATTTGCTAACCGTTCACAAGCCCACCCACATCGATTAGGCATTATATTTCACAACATAAAACTGACAGTTATTCTCAACTCACTTCCATACAATAATTCCTATTGAAAGCAAACGAAAAAAACATTCGCTTTAGCCGTTAAGACAATCCAGGAGTACTAAATACCGATGACAAATAATAATGGATTCTCACTAATCGAAATTCTGACGACCATCGCCATAGCGGGCGTTATCGCCTCTATGGCCATACCTTCCTACCGCACTACGATAGAGAAAAATAAAGTGCAAAAAGAAAGAGATGAGTTAGCCTCTCATTTTAGACTGGCTCGATCCACAGCGATTACCAAGAGTGGCACCACCGTCATTTGCGCTAGCGACGATACCAGCACTTGCAGCCAATCAGGAGATTGGACAGATGGTTGGATAGTATTTATCAATAACGATGCGGACTTAACCGCTTACGACTCCTCAACTGATCTACTATTAAAGGTATCTGATGGTATTGATGGAGAACATTCACTGTTATGGAGTGATGGCGGATCAGAGGTCGTATTTGAAAGCTCTGGCGAAGTCTCGCACTCAGGGACATTTACATTTTGTGGGAACAGTGCCAACGCACGCCGCTCTCGTGCTTTGATTGTCTACCCCACTGGCAGCTTTCGACCCAGTATTGATGTCGATAGAAACGGTGTTCCTGAAGGATTGGGAGGAGTGGAATTAACATGTTAAATAAAAACAGTAAACGCAACCACTCGCTATTAAAACACTCTCTTTTACAAGAAGCTCGTCGTAATCAAACGGGGCTCATTCAAAAAGGATCTAGCTTAATCGAAGTTTTAGTCTCTACCTTAGTGATTAGCATTGGTCTACTAGGAACAATAGGATTACAAACACGCTCCATGCAAATTAACCAAGGGGCTATGTATCAAATACAGGCTTCCATCTTAGCAGAAGACTTCGCAGACAGAATGCGCAGCAATTCAGATTTTGTTCACCTGTATAGATTGGGTTTTTCAGATTCAACGCCGAGTTATAACAATTGCGAAGCCATTGATGCTGAATGTACTCCGGCCCAAATGGCCAGCTACGACATTGGTACCTGGAAGGAAAACCTTTCCAACATTTTGCCTAGCGGTAAAGCCCGTGTGGTCAATGTCCCCCCCGGAAACGAATATATCATCAGCATCGAATACGATGATAAGCGACTAGAGCTATCGTCAACCCACGGACAAACGCAAAATTCAGCCGCACTTAAAATGATAAATTTCAGGACAGTGATATGAAGCGTCATCCTCTTTCAGGACAATCCACACCCAAGTCTAGCCTCGGCTTTACACTGCTAGAACTCATGATCTCAATGTCATTAGGTTTATTCCTAGTGGCGGGTGCCGTCCAAATGTTGATGACTAGCGAACACACCTATCGCTTTAATCGAGATCTGGGTTGGATGCAAGAGAACGCTAAATATGCGCTGAGCTTAATGACCAAAGAAATCCGAATGGCCGGCTATTGGGGCTGTAACAGCGGACAGTCCGCATCGACATTCACCAACACACTCAATACCGGTACTGGTGATTGGTATTTAAATTTTGAGAATGCCATTAATGGCTACGATGGGGATGATGCCGCATTCCCAAATACCGTATTCCCTGTTGCAGACCAACCTATATTAGCCCTCGGTGCCGAATTACCCGACAGCGATGTTGTGATCATCTCTCGAGGAGACGGTGATAGCGAAGTTGAAGTAGCTAGTCATGACACCGGTATTGCTTCTTTTGATGTTGTTGGTAACCATGATCACCCGGAGGGAAAAATCCTCAGCATTTCGAATTGTGCTAAAACGGCCATATTTCAAAAGACGGCTGGCGCCACACCAAGCGTAGTCTTCAGCGGCAACACAGAAACACCTGGCAACTGCACTGAAATAATTCGCTTTCCTAACGTATGTTCAAATGCCGTTATTCCTGGCAACCCAGCCTATGATTTTGATTCCGCTGGAGAAGCTAAGTTAATGGCAGCTATGATCAGTGCTTATTACATAAGAACCTCAGATTCAGGACTGCCCGTTTTATTTAAGCAAACACTCGACGATTCAGCCGCCCTAGAGGAAAAACAAATGGCCCAAGGAATCGAGAACATTCAGATCCGGTATGGAGAAGATGTCAACGGTGACGACGTCGTCGACCGGTATGTCTCTGCAGATCAAGTGACTGACTGGGGTGAAATTCATGTGGTTAAGTTGTATTTGTTAATGCGATCGTTGACTGAAGTCACAGCGGAAGCACAAAATTTTCGCTTTGCGGGATCAGACTATACCTCCACAGACAAGTATTTCAGACAAGAATTTATGAGCACCACAACAATCCGTAATAGAGGGTGATATTTTGAAAACTCGTTCTTGCCAGGGCCATGTACTCGTGGTCTCTCTAGTGCTACTACTCGCGATCACCACCATTGGCATTGCCTCCATTGGTGACGTCACCATCAATGAGCGCGTTGCAACGAATTATCGCGACAGCAATTTATCATTTCAAGCAGCAGAAGCGGCTTTACGTGAGGGAGAAATTAGAGCAGAAACATTAGCAGTCACTCATCTGTGGACAAACTTCATTAATACTTGCACCGGCAATGATTGCTTTACCGCCGATTGCAATAATGGGCTTTGTTTTAGCGGTAATTACACTAGCGCTAATAGCTGTACCACTGTACCGCCAGCAACACCGATCTGGGAAATCCCATCTACCTGGTCTAGTAATGGTGTCGCGGCAACCGTTGCCACTAACTTTCCCAACCTAGTCGAAAGCCCTAAATATATCATTGAGTTCATGTGCTTTGTTCCGGTAGACCCGGATACAAATCCCAGCCCTACCTCCAACTACCCTGGTGTTGATTGGTCCTATATGTACCGAGTCACGGGATATTCTTTGGGTGAAGGCGGCAGCTCCACTATCGCAGTTCAATCAACCTATAAGGTAGATCCAATATGAATTTCATGCACATATTACGAGTTGTTCGCAAACGTTATCGCTACTCGCGCACATTGATTCTTACCCCCATGCTATTCACCGCGATGCTTTCTTTTAGTTCTGCTAGCAATGGGCTGACGATGGAAGGAAGCGCGACATCTCAACAAGGTTCGTCCCAACAAAATGAGAGCAGCACTCGTTTTCTTCGAGGGGATCTAACATTGCGTACACGGGAAGGGAAGATAGTGACTACAGTGGGTACTTATCAAATAACAGCGGGAGTCACAGTGAATGACCGCCGCCCCATGAGCGATTGGTTTACCTCTACTACCAACGCAAAAATATCGCTTGAATTTAACAATGAAAAATTAGTCAGTATCACAATTTATTAGCGTTCAAAGCAATCTTATCAAAACCAAGATTCTATAACGTTGATTATAAAACGTAAATTATAAAAACATACGCAATAAAAAAATACGTTATCGGCAAGAATGAACACAGGTAATTAAAATGAAAAATCAGACTACGATTGTCACAGTACTGCGCAGCATAATATTAACCGCGTCAGGATTAGCGTTACCTATCGCAGGCCACGCGGAATCAAATTCGGACTTTTATGCCGTACCGCCTTTGGTTGATATCGCAGGAACGAGTACTCCCAATATACTCATGATATTGGATAACTCCAACAGTATGGATGAAGCCGATACCGGTGTGGCAGTAGGTGGTGATAATGCCGCGAGTAAGTCTGAAATCGCTAGAAACTCACTGAAAACCATGATCACCAATTATGGATCTAGCGCTCGAATGGGCTTGATGGCCTATAAACAAACTAACGTCGGCCACCGACATCTTCACGATTCGCCTTTTGATGTTAGCTATGATTCCGCCAACTATGATCCTAGTTTTACCGGTAGTATCGCTTCAACCACCAAACGTTATCGCGTACCCAACAACTCAAATCCAGGCACCTATGTCTATTACAATATCGCGTTACCCTTTTATGCGGGTTCGAATTTTGGTGAGCGATATTGTTTTACTGAAGACACTATAGTATTCCCCGATCCTGGTATAGGCAACAGAGACACCAGCGAAAGTTATAAATGTTATGGCGAGAAGACAAACGAAGTCGATGACATCACAGGATATTCAGACTACAAATTTCAGACCTCTTTTGTCCCCACTGATAGTGATATTGCACATGGCATTTATGATTTCGGTGAATTTATGACTTGGAGCTATGTGGGGGAAACATGGTTCTCTAATAGCTCTCCCGGAAAAGGGATGCTACACGTAGTGCTTGATGAAGTGGATGCCACACACCAGGCACTACTGTTTGATAAACTGGCCACATCACAGTTTGCCACAGCAACTGATACGCCTCTACGAAATGCCGGATTAACGCCATTAGAGGGAACACTACAAAGTGCGAAACACTATTATTTAGGAACCTTACCTGGCTCCGAGTCGATCACAGGTAATAGCCCAGCCCTACCAACGAAAGATGTATGCGGCGCCAATGACTACGTTGTTTTGGTCACTGATGGTTTACCCTCCACCTCCGCTAACGGTACTGTCACTTCCAATCCCACATTGGCCATCGCAGCTGTGGCAACCGCCGCTGCTGAACTCTATGCCGAAGGCGTTAAAACTTACGTTGTCGGTTTTGCACTACCCACGGGAGTCGACTCTTCACTACTCGATCAAATTGCAACAGCAGGCGGTACCAATGGTGCTTATCTCGCTTCGGATTCCGCATCACTCAATTCGGCACTAAGCGATATTTTTAGCAATATAGTGAATCGCACCTCATCTTCTACGGGTGTCGCCGTATTATCCAACAACTCCATTGGTGGAGGCGCTATATTCCAAGCCTTATATACTCCCTTATTGGAAGATAGTTTCGCCAATTCAGTGGAATGGACAGGATCTTTGAATGCACTATTTGTCGACGACAATGGGCACATCCGTGAAGACACCAATCAAAATGGAGAAATAGATGATTACCTAACGGATATGACAATCGTTTATTACTATGATGATACTTACGGACGCACACGAGCCAAACTTTTCAAAAGCACGACTGCAGCCAATGCGCCCGATACCAGTGGTACAGAAACCAGTATCGGTGAGTTATCAGAATTAAAACTTATTTGGAAAGCACAAGATCAGCTATCCGCAATAACCGACGTCATCACTCAACGTCCCTACGC
Organism: Pseudomonadales bacterium; assembly: GCA_019090455.1. Taxonomy (GTDB): domain Bacteria; phylum Pseudomonadota; class Gammaproteobacteria; order Pseudomonadales; family DC-out160; genus DC-out160. The sequence goes on from JAHRWA010000039.1 coordinate 66,581, forward strand.
CAGTACTGCCGATACTGGCCGTCATATATTGACCTCCCTAGATGGGAGTACCACGATTGATTTCACCGCTACCGAAGTATCCACCAACACCTCCTTGAAGAGCCATATGATGTTGGGCGGTGCCTCCTCTGAAGATATGATTAATTATATTCGTGGAGAAGAAATAAGTGGGTATCGCTCGCGAACTGTCGATGCCGATAATGACGGTGACACCGAAATTCAGCGTTTGGGAGACATTGTCCATTCCACACCAGCGGTAGTCGGACATCCTTCAGCGCTGTACGATAGCGTCAATCGTGACAGCACCTACGCCGAATACCGTGAGCTTTACCAAGATCGTCGCCAAATGGTTTATGTGGGGGGTAACGATGGCATGGTTCACGCCTTTAATGCCGGATTTTGGGACGATAGTAATGATAAATATACCACTTCTGAAAATGGTGCCACGGCTCACCCCTTAGGCTCAGAGTTATGGGCCTATATACCGAGATCAGCCTTGCCTCATTTACAGTGGTTAAAGGATACCAATTATCAACACGTATATTATGTCGATGGCGAACCCATTGTATTTGATGCCGCCATTTTTGCTAACGACGCTGATCATCCACATGGTTGGGGTACCGTGTTAGCCATTGGTATGCGATTAGGCGGTGGTGCATTTGACGTTGACACTGATGATGATGGCTCCACTGATCAAACTTTGTATTCTAGTTACATACTACTGGACATAACAAACCCCGAGTCACCCCCGAGTTTAATTGCTGAAATTAGTCATATTAATATGGGCTATACCACTAGTATTCCGGCGGTCATCAAGAAAAGAACTCCCTCCGTTGCAAACGATTATTCTGCCACTCTATCAACAAATGACTGGCAACTCATATTTGGCTCAGGACCCACTAGCCTAACGGATATCACGAGCACTCAAGACGCCAGAATATTCCAATATGATTTAGTGAATAAAGTGATGAAAGCCGAAACAACCATTGGCGTAGCCAGCAACGCATTCGTTGGAGACCTTGCGGCAAAAGATTGGGACTCCAATTATCATGATGACATTGCCTATTTCGGTATAGTCGGAGGATCCTCTGCTAGCCCTACTGGAGGTGTCATGAGAATGCGATTTGATCCCAGTGCCTCATCACTTTCGTCTCTTGGCGTCAGCACACTGCTCTATACCGGCTTACCAACTATAGCAAAACCTCTTGTCAGTAATGATGGAATGGGTAGAGCCTGGATTCACTTTGGTACCGGTAGAATGCTGACAGGTGGAGATAATTCCAACTCAGATCAACAAAAATACTTTGGTGTCATCGAAGATGCTAGCTATGGCACGCTAGCGATGACAGATTTATTTAATTCTACAGACATCAATGTATTCAATAACAATAATATCGATGATAACGGCAGCGCATTTGATTTGCCTTCAGGCACTCCTATCTCCAACTTCGATCAACTTGCTGCCGCTATACCGGCCAATACTTCAGGCTGGTTACGCGACCTAGAATATTCCGGTAGCGACCCCAGTGGACGTAACATTACCCACTCTGCCAAGGTTCGAAATGTGCTATTTTTCACAGAATACACACCGGCGACTAGCACCTGCCAACCGGAAGGATCAAGTCGATTATTTGGTTTGGATTACCGCACAGGTACTGCACTTCCACACGTGGTCTTTGATACCGATACAACCGTCACTAACAATGGTGGTGAGCTATCCAATCCAGAGATTGATCTCGGTAGAGGCATGGCATCTGCTCCCGTTATTCGGGTCACCACGAATAAAGAAGCCGCCATCTTCACTCAGAAAGGGGCCGGCGTTCAATCCGATAAAGCCTCACTAGGAAGTACCGTTACCGGCAGGCAGACTTGGCGACAAATTAAATTCTAATTTCAATCAATTCAGGCTACATTAATAATGAATAGAATGAATAAAATACAAGGCGTGAGCTTGATGGAATTGATGGTAGTCGTTGCTATCCTCGCTCTTATCGTATCAATAGGATATCCATCCTATACGAGCTTCATCCGCAAATCCCATCGGGCCGATGGCAGAAATGCGGTGCAAGAAGCCGTGGCGAGGCAGGAGCGAATATACAATGAAACCCTCAGTTACGTGGACAATACAGGGCTATCAAAACTACTGGTTAATTCCGACGGTATCAGTTCGCAGCAAGGCTACTACCAACTCGCGGTGACCATTCCAGTCACCCCCACCACTTGCACCGCCAACTCCCGCAACAGTTGCTTTTCTATCACAGCAACCGCCGTGGGTGGCCAAGCCGCTGATACGACTTGTGCTACCTTAACGATGGATTACTTGGGCGCTCAAACGTCTACTGGTGGTGGGGATTGTTGGTAGGGACTGTGTTGGCAGGGTTGGGGTTACCTTCGTTATTGCGTAAAACTAAGAAGCAATAACACAGCAATGATCACCGAGCCTAGGAGAAAAATACGAGCCAGCGATGCATTACCTTCGTGCTCTTCTTCCTTTCTTTCAAATAGTTTCTGCAACCCGTTCTCATCAAGATCGCCACAGTGACTACACTTCTCTAGTTTTTCTATGTGATAAAGACCACATCGAGCGCACTGCTTTCTTTTAGGCTGCATTCCTCTCCACGCACCCAGCATTCCTAGTGACACTCTGACTCCTTCTTACTCATTGTCCACTCGCGCGTTTCACCTTAAAGCAAAAATGTCACATTATCCTGCGGCTTATCTAGCTTCAGTAAGATCACTTTCTTCTTCTGAATAATAAAACTAGAATCAGCTTCACGAAGTTCATACTCGGATCTGCCTGCATGAATATTCTGCTGATTCCCTCTCACTTCAGCCAACATAAAATTTGAATACGCTTTTATATTGTCGCCTTCCTGGTAGGCTTCGATATTTGTCACTGTACGCAGTGTGCGAGATTTTGGTGATTGGGCAAAGGCGTTCCCCTCAATCAACCGAATGACATGATTCTCCAACATGCGTCGATCGCAATAGAGAATCGAAACGTGCATATTGGGATCGGTGTCCTCATCGTTACAAGGAATCCAATAGGTGCATTTCTCATCCCATAAATCGAGCCAAGCCTGGTAGCTATTGCTATCCATTAGGCGAGCTTCTTTGAAAAGAAAAAACTCGACACTTTCTCTAAACCCTTTCTGGTCAGCGTCTGCTTGATGAGTCTCTCGCGATTTAGTAGTCGACATTTTTTTCCATTACCTCCAACCAATGTTTCCACATTGCACGCTGGGGAGTTTCGTCCGTAACCTGCCCTTTTATACTCCCATCCGGTAACGTGACTTCTCGATGTAACCCTCGTTGAAACAGTAGCCATGGCTCCATGGTGCAGGCTAAACCCTCTTGAACTCGATTGAACATTTCCACATCATCATGGATTCCACCACCTTGCGGTGAATAGAATTGCTCGAATTGACGTATTCTCATGGTGTTCAATTCATCCGGCACGCCTTTCAGCAAAGTCGGCGCGAGATCTACCTCAGTACGATCCACAGCAATGGGGCGTATCGTCCGTATCTGTTGCCCCAATGTGACAAGATTGGGAAATACATTCATGTGTGTGCCTCCCACAACGATGACATCCTCTGCACGCTCTACCCCATAGGCGTCAACCATATCATCGTAATATTTTTGACCCCACAGGGTTCTCTTCAACGCCTTTAATTTGTGAGCCTTGCGCTCTGGTACCGCATTGAAATCCGCACTATCGATCACGGAATTCCCTTGCCCTAAGTCTCGTACACAGACAATGGAACTACCGTTAAAGTTATCCATTCGCACACCGGTCATACGCTTGATCGTTTTGAAGAACGATTGGTGTGTAAAATTAGGATGGTAGCCATCGATGGAGTTTTCCATCTGCAACTTCCAGCTTCCCTGATATACCAGCTTTACGGTTCCTGCTTGAACGAGTACTTCACCCTCTGGAGACAAATCACAAAAATAATCAATCTGCTCTCTTGTAGGACCACCCAAACTATCTAATAAATTAATTTTAGGTTTACGCATACAAGCGAAAACAAAACCACGATAGGTGTCGATAGCGGAGGGCTTGGTCAAAGACAATTGAGACTTATCTATATTCTCATAGCCGTCTTCATAGGGAATACCCGTGAGATTTCCATTTAGCTCGTAAGTCCAACCATGATATTCACAACGAAATTTCTGGGCATTACCACAAGGTTCCTGGCATACCGTTGCCGCTCGATGTCGACAACGGTTAAATAAAACTTGGACATCACCATCCGTATCTCGGCATAAAATAACGGGCTGTGTACCAATGGTAGAACGTTTATAATCCCCTTTTTTGGGGATTTCACTAGTGTGCCCAACGTAGATCCATTCCTGCGCATAAATGCGTTGCAATTCGTCCTGAAAAATACACGGATCAGTGTATACCGATCCGTGTACTGCATCAGGGCGAACAAGATCACTATAATTCATCGGTTGTCGCATAGTTCATCCATTACCTCAAAGTTTATCAATTGCCTCAAAGTTCGCCTAATAGTTCACCTTATAGAAAATACTAAACCTCAATATTCAACTGAGAGAGTAGTTTGTCTCCGCCTCGGTTCTTAGTAAAGCCTCGTGCGCTTAAACCACCATCATGATTTAAAATAACACCCGTTGAAGGGATGTTGTCTTCTCGGCTAGCAAAAAAAACATAAGCACCGGCATAGTCTTTGGGTTTGGGCATCACACCCACCGGAACAAGGTTTGGAATTGCTTGCCCTAGCATTTTCCCAGGAATCACTTTTTCATCTTGCCCTAATGCCTCGGAGCCTCTTAAGTTTGTATCAATGGCACCCGGTGCAACACCATTCACTCGAATATGAGGCGCTAACTCAAAAGCAAATTGTCGGATCAAACCCACCACAGCATGTTTCGTCGCTGTGTAAAGCGGGCCTCCACCATCAGGATAAAACCCCGCATTTGAAACCGTGAAAATCATTGATCCGCCACTACGAGCGAGTGGCTCTAAGGCCGCTTTGGCCAGATACAAATAGCCTTTCACATTGATATGAAATAAATCATCAAAAGACTGGTCGAGTTGCTCGACAGGTAGGTCCACTAAACTCTTGGAAAAATCCCAGATGCCCGCATTACCTATGATGCAATCTAATTTACCAAATTTAGCCACGCAACTCGCCACTGCATTTTCATTGTCTTGGTAATTTCGCACATCGCCGTTGACGGCTAGGAGTTTATCGGCAAAACCCTTTTCCTTAATTTTTTGAGTCAGCGCACTCGTCGCCTTTTCCGATTTATCCATGACGGTCACGCTAGCCCCTTCATCGAGAAAGCGTTCAACTATCGCTAACCCCAGTCCTGAAGCACCACCGGTAATTAATACAGATTCATTTTTGAGGCGAGACATATTCTTCCTTTTTTAAACCACTAACTTAATGACAAGTGACTATTCATGGACTAAAACAGATTACTTAAGTTTTGCGAAAGTATAACTGTTTGATCCAAATAGATATGGCGCTGAGCTAGCTTCAATTGACCATCAACACGCCGAATAACATCCTCTCTCCGACCTATCCAGCTGTCCTCGCTACTATTGTATCGAGTTCGATAAAGATGGAAGTTCAATCCCACTGTGATTTCATCGCCGGTATTATCAATGACTCGGACATTACTGACTGAGTGACGTGTACGAGAAGGAGGATCTTCGGACCACGCATACTTACCCGTCATTTTTCTCACTCGAAGTTGAAGCATTGTTAAATCTTCGTCGAAAAAAGCCATGGCTCCGGGGGCGGTAAATTCTTTATCGACCTCGGCAGAAGTGGTCGTTCGACGAATGGGCATCCAATAGTGAACATCCTCTGTGAGCAAAGCCAACCACTCATCAAATCGACGTTCGTCTAACAGGCTAGCTTCATCATAAAGAAACTGCTCCATTTCATACTGCAACAACATCTGCTCTATCGTAATCGTTGACATTAGAATGTCCCCCTAGGTTCGGGAGAATGACTCTTGATTAAGTCCTCCCAATTCTCCGCCTTCATCCACTCGGCCCATGATTGGTAGAGCCACCGCTGAGCGTGCTCAGTCAATACCGTTTCAATTCTCGCTTGTCCAGAATTAGGATCAATAAGAACTTCATCCATCCCCATTCCCATTTTAAAATTTAACGGTCGACTTCCGGTCACTAACCCCTTTGATCCTGTGGTGGCATGACTCCAGTTTTCACCATCATCTTGCTCCAGTAATCCCGATGGGCCAAAAAAATGTATCGCTCCCTGAATCACTCTTCGTTTGACTTCGGGAGCCATGCTTTTTTCAACAAACGTAAACCACCATAATTCGGTTTCCATCGGACCTTTTGGGAGTCGTAAGCAGAGCTGAGTTCCGCCGGTTGAAACCCACAAATTGGGGAAAATATTAGGGTGTCCTTTTGATCGAATTCCCACAGGACCTAGAGCGTCTTTCGCTGATTGCTCTCCTCTCCAAGAATTAGAATTTTTTGGATTTTTGCGATTCGATGCCGTATCAACATTCGCGTATTTTTTATCTAAACGCTGCTGAGCTTCTTCAGTAACGCCAGCCCCTCCAATCGCATGTCCGTATTCACCCATTATCACCATCTGATTCATGGGTGCCAAAAACTCTTCTGTTAACATACCCTGCTTGACGGCAGATCCATGGCTGATCTTGGGATGATACCAATCAAACAAATTATCAACGGCTAACTTCCAATTACACTTTACAATATTTTTCTGTACACCATCGACAACTTCAACATCTCCTTGTTCAGCAATTTGGTCTATGCCCAGCCGACCTACCCAGCCCAGAAAATCGTCTAGTGGAATCGCATCAGGATCTAAAGTCGCAAAAACAAACCCTTTGTAGCTTTCTACTTTCGCGGCTTTCGTTAAACCCCAATCCTTTTTATCGATACCACCACGATAAAATGTATCTTGTCCAGGCAACCCAATAAGATCGCCATTGAGTCCAAAATTCCAACCATGATAAGAACAAAAAAACGATCTCGCTTTACCCTGTTCTGCACGACAAACGGTATTTCCGCGGTGTGGGCAGGAGTTAATCAAGACCTGTACATTTAAGTCGTCATCTCTGACAGCGATAACCTCATCTTCACCAATGTAATTGGTAAAGTAGCTACCCCGTTCTGGAAGCTGAGAATCGTGGCACATAAAATTCCAGCCACGAGCAAATATTTTTTTTAACTCAGCTTGATAGACGCCTTCATCCGAGAAGATTCTTCTATCCACTAGCCCATTTTCATTGTCGATCAAATTATCCTGATCCACCACATCTGTTTGAGCTTCAGTCATAATGTTCTCCGGTAGTAGAATGACTAAATTAGGATGACTAAATTAAGGTGACTCATTTTAGAATGACTAAATTTAGAATGACTGTGCCATGAGAGTTGATATTGCGCTCGTTAGAACAACGGTGGGCAAATCTTATTTCGGCACGCGCTAATAGTCGCACAAATAAAGTGGTAAAAACAATCCCAGCATTGGCCCCATTCATGCCTAAACACTTAATGGGTTTATCAGCCTTTCCGTGAAGTTGGCCAATAAAAATAATTCGCTTTTTTAAACATAATTATTCAGCAAGACTACTCTACCTGTGATAAAAATACGGCACTTAAATTTTACATCACCGCGCTAACGCATCAACATTGAAATCAGGGTGACATGATGAGCGAAACCACTTCAGTAACGTCAACGAGCAACATTACCAATACCGCAGCCACAGTCTCGAACCTAAGTTATTTAGGTGTTCATGGAAAGGACTTGGATGCATGGCAATCATTTCTTACCGGCGTACTCGGTGTCAGCTCCAAACAAAGCGACACCGATCTTCAAGTGCGGTTTGACGAACAAGAAACTCGACTCCGAGTGATCAAGGGCGACACCAATGATATTCAATATGCCGGCTACGAAGTGGATAATGAAGAAAATCTACTTGCGGTAAAAGCACGCTTAGATGAAATGGGGTACACCACAGAATTAGTCGACAAGGCGCAAGCAAAAGAGTACGGCGTGATCGGTCTTGTCAAAACTCATGATCCCGACGGTCTTGAAATACACTTAGTTTATGGCGCCGACATACGTCCCGACAAACCCTTCGTATCTCCAACAGGCGTCAGCGGATTTGTAACGGGCGACCAAGGGTTTGGCCATATTGTTTTGACTGTCAAATCAATGGATGCCGCGCGACAGTTTTATGAGCAGGGACTCGGGTTCAAAGTATCCGATTTCATCGCGATGCCCATGGGCAAACACAGCATGGAACTGGTTTTCTTACATTGTAATTCCCGCCACCATACATTGGCTCTCGCCCCCATTCCTATGCCAACTCGATTACTGCATTTTATGATGCAGGTGGAAAATGTCGATGACGTGGGTTTAGGCTTAGAGCGAGCCAATGCGGCGGAATGCAAAATCACCAGTAGCTTAGGCCGTCATACCAATGACGAGATGTTCAGTTTCTACGTGAGATCACCCAGCGGCTTTGATGTGGAGTTTGGTTGTGGCGCGCGTACCGTGGACTCTGATTGGACCGTTAAACATTATAAATCCGGCAGCATTTGGGGACATAAACGCTAGTAGTAGTTTGCGCGGTCCACCGGTCAAAAACTACCAAAAGAAAAGGTTACAAAAGGAAAACACCCAAAGTTAAGCTAGCTCTCACTTTGGGTGTTTCAATTTATTTTTTAAAAATGAAAATACTGACCCTCATCTGTGATCTCTAATCATTCACATTCCAGGATAGGCACCACCATCAACTAACATACTCGTCCCCGTAATAAATTTCGCAATATCCGAACACAAGAACGCAGCGATTTGACCAAAATCACTCGCCTCCCCTAAGGTTTTCACTGGCAGCGCTTCGGCTATTTTATCCAAATCTACGCCGAGGTCGGTTAATCGATCCGTTACGTGAGCACCAGGCTGTATGCAATTAGCCGTTATACCGTTAGCAGCCACTTCACTGCCCAACACTTTAATATAAGCACTAGCCCCCGCTCTTGCGGTGGCAGATGCCGCAATAAATGCCGAGGGCTCTCGTACCGCATGAGAAGTAATGGCAAGAATCCGTCCCCAACCACGCTCTTTCATACCGGGAACTGCTGCAGCGCACATCGCGATCGTCGACATTAAGTTAAGGTCAACCGCATATTGAAAGCCTTCCAAGCTCGTAGCAGTAGGTCTGCCAGGGGGCGGTCCACCGGCATTGGTCACTAAAATATCAACCTGTCCCATAGCGGCAATCGCTTCATTAATAAATCCCGATGCGCCTTCTCCTGTAGAAACGTCAGCTGTGATACCGACAGTGTCACCGCCTAATTTTGCCACTGATTCGGCAACTCTATCGGCGTCCCTGCCGCAGATTGCCACTTGTGCCCCTTCATCAACTAACGATTTTGCCGTAGCGAAACCTAAGCCTTTGGTTGCCGCGGCGATAGCGGCTTTTTTTCCTTTAATTTTTAAATCCATGCTATTTCCCCAGGCAATATAATTAACGCATCAACAGATAGGCTGATCATTGTGATTTTTCAAAGTAGAACATACCCAACCACTATTGGCCACATTTCAAATGTAGTAGAAACCAAAGTCCAGTACGCTCACAAAGCAAGAAACCGTTCAGCCGCTTCATAGGAAAGGGAGTTGCTATTTTTTTCAGCCCCTTCCTTAATAAAACCTTCCAGATCTTTTTGCATAATGGCAAAGGGATAATCCGTGCCCGCAAAAACCTGACCAGGCGCAAACTCACTAGCGAGATAGTTGAGATAACCCGAATCATAAACAAGACTGTCGTAAAAAAAGCGAGCGGCATAATGCTGTGGCGACTCCGGTAACTCTCCAGCAAAAGACTTCGTTAATTTCCAGCCCTGAGTTAAGCGGTGGGTTAGCGAAACAATCGCACCCCCCCCATGGCTAAAACCAATTCGCAATCGAGGATATCTAACCGGAATTCCTCCACGAATAATAGATATGGCAGAAAGTGCCGTATCTAATGGGAACGCAGCAAAAGGAATGAGATCTGGTGTTTTTGATAATCGATCAGAACCAATGGGACGAAGTGCATGGACAAATATACTAAGTTCTTGGCTCTCGGCTTCGGCAAAGAACTCTTCAAAGCGGGGATCACCCAACATCACTTCATTGATATTGCTACCGATCTGAACACCCGCAAACCCTTCCGCTTTTAATCGCGATAGTGATTTTGCGGCCAGTGCCGGATCTTGCAATGGCACAATTCCCAAACCAGAAAAACGATTCGGCGCAACGGCAATCATCTCTGAAATAACGTGATTCATCCAATGGCACATCTCCAATCCCACCAAGGGTTGGAACCAGTAGGACAACAGCTCAGGCATCGGCGACAAAACTTGCATATCCACATTGTCACGATCCATGTCTTCAATACGGCGCTGTGTATCCCAGGAGCGACTGTCTATTCGGCGAAAAGTTTTTCCATCAATAACAATTTTCGCCGAGTCCTCGCCACAAACCATGCACGGCCACTTTGTTTCGTTATTTCTATCCGGATTATCAGGAAAACCGCTTGGAACAATATGAGTATGTACATCAATCAAACGTGTCAAAATTAGAACCCCGCTATTGGCTATCCGGTATTAACACAGACAAACCATCCAGTGCTTCTGTTATTTTAATCTGGCACGACAATCGACCCCGTGGATGAGGCTCCGCGGCAAATTCCAACATAGTCAATTCCGATTGTTTCGCGGCTGGCAATTTATCAAACCACTCTTCATCCACGTGGACATGACAAGTTGCACAACTCAATGCGCCACCACACTCTGCTACGATACCCGCTAGAGCCTGACTCGTCGCTGACTTCATTAAACTAAGCCCTACCGTGGCATCGATTTCGTAGCACTCACCTTGATAGGATTTAAACTTAACTTTTACGCACTTTTCTGACAATGAACGACTCCTAACAGGCATTGACTTAAAAGAAGTTTCTAACGTCATTAATCCAACATCTAGTCTTCCAATATCTAGTAATGACAAACCTAGCAATGAATATTCTAGCCATAAAAAATTACAACATCGTCGAACCACCATTCACACTGATGACTTGACCCGTTACAAAACTGGATTCCGCACTGGCAAGATACGCTACCATTGAAGCCACTTCTTCCATTTCCGCCCCACGCCCCATTGGGATGACGGAGGTAAACTTGTCCATGATGGGCAGACCTTTCTTAACTGCCGCTTGTACCATCGGGGTTGCTACCATACAAGGTGCAACGGTATTAATCGTAATTCCAGACTTTGCGAATTCGCGAGCCAAGCCCGTGGTGAGCCCATGCACGCCTCCTTTAGCCGCATTGTATCCTGCATGATTCCACAATCCATTGCGTACAGAATCGGCTCCGACGTTAATGATTCGTCCGTATATCTGCTCAACCATTATTGGCAACGCTGCGTGGCAACACCAGAGAGTCGGCCATAGATTACGGTTCATTGTCTCTTTTAAGGATTCGGCATCGTGCTCTAAAAAAGGCCTAATGACACCACCACCCGCATTATTCACCAGAACATCAACAGAGCCAAAAGACTCATGAGTTTTCGCGACCATTTCTCTAACCAGCGACTCCTCACTTAAATCACCGACTACCACCTGAACCCTGTCCAACTCCTTACTCAAATCCTGCTTCAACTCAAGAAGCCCCTCCTCATTTATATCCGCCAACATGAGGTTCAATCCTTCGTCGTGAAATCGCTTCGCAATAACACGACCAATGGGGCTCGCAGCCCCAGTGATAATAGCGGTTTTTCCGTCTAATCCATTCATGATTTGAAGTCATTCATAATTTATACACTTAGTTGGCGAATAAATCGATCTGCGGCCTGCAATACGGGTTCTGGCGTATCGAGATGGGGGTAATGAGTTCCTCCCTCGATTTCAAGATTTTCATGTGGACTAGTCAAACAATCTTGAATCAGATTTAAATTGTGTAAATAGCCATAATTGTCCGCCGTACCATATATGTCCAACACGGGGCATTTTATCTGGCGGACATTGGGAGAATAATCCAGTTTCACATCCCCTAAAGTAGAGGACGGAGTGGACCAGCCCCGAAATAGAATATCGGTGTTATCACCATGAAATGGAATTAACTTATCGCGTAACTTACCACTATGAAAAGCCTCAATCGCTTTATCTAAACCTTTATTCGTATCACCTGCGCTGATAAGTTGGGGCGCAATTGCAATCGTGCCACAAACAGTATCTTGGTGAAGGCTGGAAGCAATGAGTGCTATACCGCCACCAAAACTATGACCAACCAAAATCACTTTTCCAACACCAAAATGTTGAAAAATATCAACCAAAGGTTGATCCGCTTCCACTAAGCGTGCATCACCTTCACGCGGAAGTTCCAAAATATCCGACTTCCCGTGCCCCCAACGTTCATCCACTATCCCTGCAAGACCGACCTTTTCACACAATTGTTGAGGAAACTCTCGCCACATTTTAATGCAATCCAAACCACCATGAAGAAAAACTAATGTGGGTTTGGTTGCATCAATATCACTGATCAATTGAGTATTGATACGATGACCATTGGCCTGAATAAATTGTTCTTTGGTTTTCATTACTCTTTAATCCTCTACTCTATTTGTTTACTACTGCCTGCTTACTGCCATCTGTTTACTACTGTCTGTTTACTACAATGAATATCGATCTTCTACAAAACTAGGCTAAAATTCAATAAAGGATTTAAGCTATCATTTTATAATATCATTTAAATAATAATACTCACTTTCCCCTGTTCATTAATATTATCCACATCGAGAAAAGAGACTTTCTTTCGAATTTTTATATCGCCATCGATCAGACGGAGATAATAAATATGATGCCCTAGATAAGTTTCAGTGCTCCCACCTTTACTTCGGTATGTCACAAAATTTGACGTCACGCTAAAGCTCTCATCCGTGCCCTCTAGAATTCGAACATTAGTGACTAAATGTCGACACTTCGATTTCGGCCATTCCACATGCGCTGTCTTTTTTCCTAATCGTTTAACCCGTTCAGTTAATCGAAAATAGTCGTCCGCCACATAAAATAAAGTGGCTTTGGGTTCTACATCATCACTGGATCCCGCTGGCGGTACCCAGTATTGGGCGTCTTCGGTAAATAAAGCGATCCAATCATCCAGTTGCCAAGCATCTAGCAAGGCTGCTTCATAATACAAAAAATCTTCCAAATCAGAACGCGTAACGGAGAGTGTTGTCAGTTGCGGTTTTTGCACTTTCATCGTGATTCTCCTTGCATATACCGACTCCATTCACGCCAAAAGACTCGCATTTGCTCCTCGTCTGTATTGACCTGAACCTCCTCTCCCATACCCTTAGAAATATCATTCCATCCCGCGTATGTCATATTCTGATAACCGCGCTGACACATTTTCAACGCTTCACAATCGTCAGGTGTTGCAAAACCTCCCGGCCCTAAGAACTCCAGGTAGTTATACAATCGCCGCTCTCGCATTACTTCATTTTCATCTGAAGGTGCCAGCGCCCAAGCCTTCACGTGCTGCTTTCCGGCAGATTGCGGAAAGAACGTGCGCAACGTCACAGCCATAATATTGTTGATTACTAAATTAGGGAAAATCAATAAATTGAAATTGTGATAAGCGATTCGATCAGCGCGAGTTTTACCAAAACGCTCTTCCAAACCAGCACGAATCGCAGCGGTATCCGCTTCCCCTTGTTCACCCCAGGCAGAAACCGATTTCGCAACCGGTCGTCCCCATGGCGCACCGTATTCAATCACGCCATGTCCGTTGCCCAGATCCCGAGCCACATTGACCTTGGTACCTGCATCGCCAAACTGCCCCCCCGCAGCGATAACATAGTCAAAATAAGTCGCATGAGTAGGCATACCATGATAACCGTCAAAACTATTCTCAACTAACAACTTCCAGTTCGCTTCAAACCCGTATTCTTGAGTACCACCGACTATTTCCATACTTTCTGCAGATTGATCTATGGTGAGGTCAATGTATTCAATAGCACCACCCAAATACGTTTTAAGATCCACCGAGTCAGCATCGTAATTAATAAAATACAGCCCCCGATATTCTTCTAATCGAGCAACTGCGACCAAATCATGAATACCGTCAATATTCTCCGTATGATATCGCTCTTCTTCGGGCCGGCTTATCAACTTTCCACTTAAATCAAAAGACCAAGCGTGATACATACAGCGAAACATTTTTCCGTTGCCTTGCTTCTCACGACAGACCAGCGCCCCTCGATGAGGGCAGCTATTAAAAAAAGCACGTGCTACGCCATCACGTCCTCTTGCGAAAATCAACTCTCGACCGCCCACATCACGGGATAAGAAGTCCCCTTTATCCTTTATCTCACTAACGTGACCGATATAGAGCCAGCATTTATCAAAAATCATTGTCTCTTCGCGTGCCAGGATTGTTTCATCCACAAAAACACGACGATTCACTTGAAAGATGGATTCGCTGACATTCTCCTTGATATAGAATTCCGCTATATCCTTCGTTCCCTCAGCCTCAATGGGTATCCTACTCATTCGATCCTCCCTTATGCTTTCGTTTTTTAAGCTCGAAATAAACTAAAACACTTCTGCGAATTAAAAATCCAGGTCTCGAGATAATCAATCACTTCCACCTTGTGATCCGGCACCACACCCGACAAACATATCCAGTTCTTAAATTCCTGACAGCCTGCATCATCAATCGCGTCATTTTCTAAGTTCGCCCAATTTCGATGATTGCCTTGCTCCAACTCTTCAAATCGATTGCGATCAAATTGACGATCGGGATAAAGCCAATTATTTTTTTCAGTGAGAAATGCATGGGACCAACCTGACGAAGCCATTACGACAAATCGCTCTGGACGATTCTCAAGAACTTCTCGCAAAGTTTCACCCAATTGAAAACACGTTCTCGGCGTCGGGCCCGCTGGACCGGGGCTATCAAGATAGGGATCTTTTTCTGACTCCGGTCGTTTATCGAAAAGTTGTGCCGCACCACCGCGAGTGGAGATCACACCTTTGCCGTAACAATTCACTGAGATGGGTATAATGGGATATGGCCAACCTTTTTGTTCCCAATCCAGAAAAACCATGGCGTTGGAAAAAGCATGCGATAAAGTTGGATAATTTAAATATCGGTAAGAATAAGCAATGGGAAAATGATGTGAAATAATCTGATCTGCTAGCGTCCTAGCAAGCTGGCCTGCACCCGGTACAGTGAAGGTATGTTCTGGCTCAACTCCCCAAATATTTTTGTTACTGTTAACAAATGTGAATGGCTTTGCCGGGAATGCATCCATGCAATACATATTAAAAGGAGGAATAACATCTTCTTTGAAGTTCTCGTACTGATCATCTCCAAAGATGATGACGGCATCAGGCGAAAACTCATCGATAGTTTGTCGTACCGTCGCCAGTGCTTTTTTGTGCCTCTCTTGATGCAAGTGCGCTTGCGCACTCATATCTTGCCACTCCTGTTGCATTTCCTTCGGCCAGTTTGAAGGTTGCTTCATCTTTTCTGGCACTAAGCGGCTAGTCATAATCCCGCGTAGTAAATTTGCATAAGTATCCGGATACCCTAATAAGGGTGGATAATGTGTGATGCCAACACCGAGTATCTCTGCCATCCTTCCTCCTGAATTCACGCTTCCTTAAAATCGGAATCAGTAGTCTGCCAGCTAAGGGTGTTGTAGGTAAAGGCCCGTTTTCAGGTTCCTATTGGGCTTATAGCTGACATCACCTCTCAGGTTTCAACCACCAAACATAGGCGGTCAACGGCACAAATAAAAGGGTGGTAAACCAGTAAGGAAGCGTTTCGCTATATTGATACAACGCCGTTCCGATTAATGGCCCGAGTATAAAACCCAATGCAGGTGATGCCGCAATAACCCCTGCTACCGCACCTTGTTCATTGGCTGTCACAGCGAGGGTGGCCGCTGACGTAAAACCTGGCATGGTCAATCCCATACCAAAACCCACAACCCCCATACAACTCACTAGCCAAAAATACGCCTCGGCATTGGCAAGAATAAAAAAGCCAATTCCCATGATCGGAATCCCGATGCGTATCAAGGTCATTGCTGCAAAGTTAAAACGTTGCACAATAATACCCTGCGCTACTAAAGAGGACACCGCCGAGATAATCATCGCCACCCCCACCATCTGAGCCGTATGCTGCCCATCAAGTCCCATGCGATCCTGGTAGAAAAACCCCAAAGTCTGTTGCGCGACGGCAAAGGCGGTAAACATAGAAACACCAATAAATAGAAATGACGTATATCGACGATCAAAGTACCCCTTAACCGCGATGACTATTTGCTGTGAGATGCCCAGACTGGGACTGCTGTTATCTTGTTTATGCGGTGACTCAGGTAAAAACTTCCAGACCAGAAGAGTAGCAACAAGCGTAGTTGCCGCCGCCACGTATAGCGGCAACAACAAGCTAAAAATAGCGAGACCACCCCCCACAGCAGGGCCCGCGATAGTCCCCACACTTTGAGCCGCCCCCACTTTCCCCATTGCTGCCGTTCGGAATCTAAGTTGCGTAATATCCACTAAATAGGCGGTAGACGCGGGAGGAGACGCGGCCATCACCGAAGACTGCAACATTCGACTCACCGCCAAACAAAAAAACAGTAGCCAACCCGTGAGCCAGCCATTAAGGCCAAACCAAAATGTCGATGCAAATAAAAGCGTTCCCACCGTGTAGCCCGCTAAGCCAATAATAATAACTCGCTTACGTCCCCAGCGCTCACTTTGGTTACCCCAAATCACACTGGCTATGGCAAAGACGATAGAAGAGGCGGAGATGATGGCGCCAATCTGCATCTCCATTAATCCCACTTCGCGACCCAGAGAAGGCAAAATAGCAAACACCAAAGTTTGCCCCATGCCCACAGAAATAATACTTAAGAGAATTAAAGGCTGCGCCCACCGCAAAGATTCATCTTGCGGAGAAGTAGAGTTGGAATCAGAAATAAGACGCACCTATAACCTGTTAATAAAGAGGTCGGAATTTTACGCCTTATACCCACCATTAGCGAGCCAACAAACGGCTCTACTCCTTTAAAAAGCCGCCTCCGGAAGCCAAGCTCGCGCCTTGTAAAATAGCGGCCAAGATCATCTCATGGCTAGCAACGCCCTTCCCTGCAATATCAAAAGCGGTGCCGTGACCGACGCTCATAAACAAATAAGGAGCACCCAGAAAGAGGGCGCAATTACCGACAAAGCCCCAGGTTTTAATCGCGATATGACCTTGGTCGTGACACATGGCCACAACCACATCAAAACGATCCTCTATACAATGACGAAAAACGGTATCAGGCGGAATCGGACCAGAGATGTCCAGCCCCTCAGACTGAGCGATTTCAATCGCAGGACCAATGGCCATTTTCTCCTGCGGTCCGTGAGCATGGGGGTTTAATCCCGCAACACCAATGCGCGGATTGTGAATTCCCCAAGCGGTTAAACACTCATGGGTTTTGCGGATGGCGCCCAACACCAGTTCCGTGGACATGCGTTTGCACACATCTTCAATTAACACGTGATCAAAAACATGGACCACTCTCAAAGGACCAGAGATAAGCGTGAGAAAACGCGAGGACTCATCTGTACTGACAACCTTATCGACGGACTTGCCTTTGATCAATGACTTGACGTTTACCGGGGCCATCACACTAGCAGCCACATCGCCTGAGGTTGCCAATTCAGCCGCTTCTTCAAGCCACGCTCCGTTAGCACGACCGCTTTCCGCTTTAGCGATACCCAGTTCTATATCTGCTGGATCGAGCGCACCACTGTCCAAGACATCGACATAGCCAGGTTCATCTCCGGCCGTTTTCGCATCGCTCACTGAACGTAGTTTTAAATCTACCCTTGCAATGGCAATACCCTGCTCCATCAATTCAAGACTACCTACGATAAGCGGGCGACAAGTTTGATGAGGCTGACCGGTTGCTAACGCCTTGGCCACCACCTCTGGACCGATACCTCCGGGATCTCCAGGAGTAATGGCGATTATGGGTTTGTCTGACATACGAAGCTCCTAGAAATTTAATTGGGGAGAAATCTGAGTGATTAAAAGGAAATGCGACAAGTTAAAAACCATGACGAAGAACGATGACGATAACAACCTACTTAACTTAGAGCAATGGTACGTTAGAGAAATGGTAGATTAGAGAAATAGGGAAAAAACCGAGAACAAACTTGATAAAAATATCAGGAAAATAAATAAAGGAAAATAATTCTTGTACTTTATCACCTACGGACTTTAACTTTAGCCCCTGAATTCGATCCCCCCCCGCAGTGTACATACACGCGTAAAGGTAAGTGCAAAGGTAAGTGCAAAGGTAATTCAAGGTCGCCAAGCGATCGTCTCTGAAATGTTAAATTGAGAATCTCTTATGACAACAAAAACCGGTGCAGAAATCGTAGCCGAAACGCTCAAGAATGCAGGTGTCCGACATGTATTTGGCATAGTCAGTATTCATAACATGCCCATAGTCGATGCCATCAGTAGACTGGATGGCATCGATATGCTGACGCCACGCAATGAACAAAGTGCAACGCATATGGCCGATGGTTACGCGAGAGCAACAGGAAAATTGGGAGTTTCCTTAGCCAGCACCGGTCCCGGCACAACCAATACCGTCACTGGTTTGTACGAAGCAGCTTATGCCTCTTCTCGTGTATTGGTAGTGACGGGACAAGCTGACAGTGATTTCTATGGTAAAGGCAAAGGCTTTGTCCATGAAGCAGAAATGCAAGTTCCTATGCTAGAAACTGTTGCTAGAAAAGTCGCCTCGCCCCGCTACGTTGACAATATTGCAGGAGACTTAAAAGCGGTAATAGAAGATATCTGTAACGGTAGACCACAACCGGGTGCCATCGAAATCCCCATCGATCTACAGTATGCATACACTGAGGTACCCGCCGCTGAAATTGCAGATCCCTTCCCCGTCGCTCCCGATCCCACAACGCTAACGAAAGCTGAGAAATGTATTCGCGAAGCCAGAAAAATAGTTATTCTCGCTGGTGGTGGAATTGCACTTTCTGGCGCCTCTACCGCTCTGGTGAAATTTGCCGAAAAATTAAATGCAACCGTACTCACCACCACAAACGGAAAAGGGGCAATTAATAACGAGCATCCGCTGTTACTCGGTGCAGTATTGATGAGTGGGCCTGTCATCAAATTAGTGAATGAAGCGGACCTACTCATAGCGGTAGGTACACGATTTCAAGCAGGAGTGGGTGGTGCTCAAGTTAAAATTCCACTGCCACCGATTTTGCATATCGATGTCGATCCCAGAAATATCAATCTCAATTACACTGCAAAAGTGGGCTTAATCGCTGATGCAAAACTCAGTTTAGAAAGTCTCAACTCAAAACTGAATGATACGGCGGGTGATAATGAATATAACAACCAACTACTAGCCGCAGCCGCAGATACCCGAGAAAGAACGCTCAAGAGAGTGGGTCCTGACCACACGTCAGTACTCAACTCCTTATCCCAATACATGAACGAAGGTTCCTTCTTCGTCAGAGATTCAACCATTCCAGGCTATTACTGGGCAAACACGCTACTCCCTATCTCCACCCCCGGCGGTTATATCACTCCCACCTCCGGCGCAATTGGTCCTGGCTTACCCACGGGAATCGGTGTAGCTGTTGCCACTGGAAAAAAAACGATCATCATGCATGGCGATGGTGGCTTCATGTATCACGTGGGTGAGTTAACTTGTGCCGCCCAATATCAGATCCCCATTGTGGTGGTCATTTTCAATGATGGGGGCTATGGCGTACTGCGAGGATTGCAGTCGGAAAAATTTGATGGCCGATATCATCAAACGGAACTGTACACACCCGATTTCATAAAAATGGCTGAGAGTATGGGAGTGAGAGGATTAAAAGCAGAGAACGTAACTGAATTTAATTCGCGATTAGCAGAGGCGATGGAAATAAACGGTCCTGTCTTAATCGAGATTAACGTACACAACATGGAGCCAATGAAGGGTATTGTAACTGCACCAAAACAAGCAAGCTAAGGGACGTCTTTCTCACAAAAAATGTTTAAAAAAAAAGACATTATAAAAGGTACTTTAAAAAACCAGATCCAAAGCCACGCTAACAATACTTGCGCTGTCTTTCTCAGTTGGCGCCGACAAAAAGAACCCGGGGGTTTCCTTTAGCGAACCAATATGAAGATAATCTAATTTCAAAACAGCGCTATAAGACAGCTCGTACTTAACGCCAACAGTGACTGATTTCTGGTCGGCATTAATGGAAGAAAAGCCGATACTATCCGCAATTGCATAGGTTATATGAGGGTGATACTTGCCCAAAGCGTACTGCAGCATGAGGTAGCTACCATATTGTTTTGCATTAATAGGTTCTCCTACCTTTCGACGAACATGCTCCAACATGCCGCTAATATTTCCAAAACTGAAATCCATGCCCAATGTAATAAATTCAAACCTGAGTGCCTCAATCAATAATGGGGCAGTACCACTTAAATCACCCGCCGCAAACAAATTTTGCAATGTTGCTAGCGCTGTATCAAAAATATCTAACCGAGATATAATGTAACCTATCCTAAAATTATGGTTATCGGTACTCCACAAGGCATTAACACCGAGAACCTTATTGGCCGATATTCTCGATTTCCCACTGATACTGACTAAGCTCGTATCTAATTCGGAATTACCCATTACACCCTGTAAATAAAGGTTAGAGTCTAAAACGGGGACGTTCATTCTAAACTCCACTCCATTTACCGAATTCAGAGGAAGCAAGCCATAAACTTCCGCTGGGGGACGCACCCAAGGATAGGTAATTCCAACTTCAATAAATTCAGAAACCATAAATACAGGGGATCTAATTCTCCCCGCTTTGATACTCGACACTTGATTAAAAGTATATTTTGCGAAAATCCAATCTGCTTGTAGGGAGTAATTATCAGGATCACGATCAGCTAATAATTGTGTTGTAAATATAAGCTTATCCATCAACTTGGCATCGATTTGTAACCCTAGCATCGTTTCTCGGCCAAAATCTATCTCATCATTGATTTGTGCTGTTCGAGAATACGAAGTTTCATTGTTACTAATTGATCCAACCGCAGACATAAATCCACTTATTTTCAATTCTGACAAGGCAAGCACTGAAGGACCACTAACAGAGGAAGCGCTTGCCAGCAATAAAAGCATCCCTCCAATCGCTGACCATAACTTTTTCATATCCATATACTGATTCCTTTCAGCCTTTCTATACTAATCAATTCGGTTTAAACCTCTTACAATCAATTCATATTTATCTTTGATTATTATTCATCGACGGCTTGCACCTATCAATTTCGACCATTAATAAATTTTAACTATTTAACTACCAAAACCACTTTTACCGAATCATCTACTTCCCGGGTATCGATATAGCCAACTCCGAGAGGGGTTTTACTCACCCATTCCTTCATTTCAATAGCACCTTCCAAAGAGGTTGGCGGTGCACCTTTACCCGAAAACACCATCCGAGACCAATAAGCTTTCGCTTGCGCAAGGCTCTTATTTACCACCTTTTTATAAAAGTCCTCTCTAATGGGCTGATAGGCAGTTTGGTCTACGGGAATAAATTCAACGCCGGCTATTTGACTGCGCTTGCCCAAATAGAGCCGCATCAAATTTTCCGTGTCCACTTCATCGACGATATTATCGGGGTGGACGATAATTGCGATATCTGCGATGGCGGTATCTATACTAAAAAAAAGTACACCACACAGTAGGAACAAGACTAATGGCAGCTTATTCTTTTCTATATTGTTCAAAACACTCTATCTCCTTCCCGGACTCTTAGTTATTGAAGATATATCCAATTTAACTAGGGCGGCGCGTACCAACATCACTTGAAAACTGGCCCACGAAAAACTCGGGTCTAAGCGAAGTTTCGAAACAATTTGCAAACAAGTCTAGCTCTAAGAACCGGCATTGGGTAGGTGGTCATTAAGAACTGGTTATCAATCTCTTTAAGAAAAGGCAGGCAACCACAAAAATTGACGAAATTAGAAGCGATATTATGCGTAGAAACTTGATCCATCTAGACAGAATAACCCCTATGTCTATCCACATTTAGGCTTGCCTTTTAATAGTCGACTTTTGACGTCTTGACGTTTATCCTCCGTAGCTCTGTAGCTAACAGATTATCCTTCGACCGATTCGTGCAATTATTATCCGGCCATATACGTTTATTAAGCTGAACCCAATACAATGGCCCCTTGCATTCGGCGTTATTCAGAAGCCCTTGATTTAACTACAAAATAATTATAACTCAATCAATTAACTCATTTTAACTACCCACACGAGGAGCAGCAGGATGGATTTCCAACTAAGCCCTGAACAGCAAGCTATTTATGAATACGGCAATCAATTAAGTAAAAAGTACGATCGGAAATATTGGATGAAAAAAGCCGATGCCAAAGAGTTCCCTGCTGAAATGTACCAGCAAGTAGCGGAAGATGGTTTCCTCGGAATTATGGTTCCAGAAGCCTATGGTGGCGCAGGTTTAGGAATGACCGAGATGGCCCTCTTCATGGAAGGCTTATCTAACAATGGCATCCCTCTTCTTAGCCTCGTTATTTGCTCAACCATGTCCTTACCGTTGATCTCCATGCACGGTACCGAAGAGCAAAAATCAAAATACCTACCTGAAGCTTGTGAAGGAAAGAAACGTTTTTGTTTCGCAATTACCGAATCAGAAGCCGGCAGTAATTCTATGAACATCGCTACTTTCGCCAAGCGCGATGGCGACAAGTTCATATTAAGCGGCTCCAAGACCTATATTACCGACGCAGACAATTCAGACTACGGATTGGTTGTCGCACGAACCACCCCGTTAAAAGATACCGATAAAAAGACCCAAGGATTCTCTCTATTCATCGTCGATATGAAAGATCCTAAAATTGAAATTCGCTCTATCCCTATGAGCCTGACTCTACCCGAGAATCAGTGCCAGGTTTTCTTTGATGGCGTGGAATTGAGTGAAAAAGATATCGTTGGCACCGTTGACCGTGGCTTCGACATTTTATTTGATACGCTAAATCCAGAGCGTATTATCCTAGCTGCACTCTGCTCTGGACTAGGGACTTATGCCTTAAACCAAGCAGTAGAATATGCCAGTGAACGTGTGGTATTTAAAGGACCTATTGGCGCATACCAAGGTTTGCAGCATCCACTTGCCATGGCAAAAACCGAAATCGAAATGTCTCGTTTAATGACATACAAAGCAGCATGGGCTTTTGATAAGAAAAAACCCGCTGGCGAGTTTTCTAACATGGCGAAGTATTCTGCTGCAGAAGCGGCAATCCATGCATGCGATGCCTCGTTACAGTGTTTTGGTGGCAACGGGTTTACCAAAGAATACGGTATTTTTGATATTTATCCGTTGGCGCGATTGTTACGAACCGCACCATTAAATAGAGAAATAATCTTAAGCTACATTGGCGAGAAGGTAATGGGATTACCGCGCTCGTACTAATCACGCCAAGATATGATCTTTACAACATGAGTCAAGTCGCTGTCTAAAAAAACTAGTCGAAAAGAACGATGTAAATAAACAGCGGCCTGACTCATGTGTTACCCCTCTCTGAAAAACACCCAAATATCATTTGTTTTCCATCAAAACATCCCGCCATAGACTGTCATTGAATAGGTGAGTTAGATGACCACTGAAACAACAATAGAGCAACCACTCTTTAAAAAGGTACTCATTGCAAATCGAGGTGAAATTGCCCTGCGCATACTTCGCTGTTTGCAAAGTTTGGAAATACCCTCTGTCGCTATTTACCACTACAGTGAAGAGCGTTCCCCTCTACTAACCCAAGCCGACGAAGCGATTGAAATCATCGGAGACAGTCCTAGTGCTGCTTACTTGGATGTCGCACAGATTATTGAAATCTGTCAGAGGCTGGGTGTCGATGCCGTTCACCCCGGCTACGGCTTTTTATCTGAAAACGCTAAATTCGCCGTCGCCTTAGCGGAAGCGGGTATTCAATTTATTGGGCCTACACACCAATCCATAGACCTAATGGGCGATAAGATAAATTCCAGAAACTTTGTCGCCGAACGCGGTTTTCCTGTGCCTCCCTCAGTCACGATGGACGCTGATTCTCCTGAGTTCATTGATGCGATCAAGGAAATGACCTTTCCATTAGTGGTGAAAGCCTCAGCAGGCGGCGGTGGAAAAGGGATGAGTATCGTTAATTCGATTGATGAGTTAGAAGCGACGCTTCGTGTTGCTGCATCAGAAGCTGAAAAGTACTTTGGCGATAAGCGCGTTTATGTCGAACGGTATTTTGAAAGTGCTCGGCATATAGAAGTGCAAGTACTGGGAGACGGTAAAACCGTTATCCATCTGGGCGAACGAGAATGTTCCATTCAACGTCGCTTTCAAAAAGTTATAGAAGAAGCGCCTTCACCAGCTCTGGACCAAACAAAACGCAAGGAACTCTGTGAAGCGGCTGTAGGAATTGCCCAGGCTGCCAACTACACCAGTGTTGGAACCGTGGAGTTTCTTTATACCCCGCAAGGCGAATTCTTTTTTCTAGAAATGAATACCCGGATTCAAGTCGAACACCCCGTCACTGAAATGGTGTACGGCGTTGATCTAATAGCAGCGCAAATCAAAGTGGCTGCGGGTCTTCCTCTGGATCTCGCTCAAGCAGATATTGTGATGAACGGACATGCAATTGAATGTCGCCTTTGCGCTGAGGATGCTTTTAATAATTTCATCCCCGAAACGGGTAAGGTCCTTTTTCTCAAAGAACCTGCAGGCGAAGGGATTCGCTTTGATAGCAGCCTTTACTCAGGACAAGACATCACTACCTCCTTCGATCCCATGTTGGCAAAATTAGTAGTACATGCCGCTACAAGAGAAGAGGCTATCGCAGGAGCTATCCAAGGCTTGAAAGATCTGGTGCTACTCGGCGTCAACAGCAATTGCGAATTCCTGATAAAAGTACTGGAACATCCTGCCTTTTTATCGGGCGACATCGACACTGGCTTTATCAACACTTACAGCGAAGACCTTACCGCGAATGGTCCCGAGAAAGATCAGCTACAAGCCGTTCTTTCTGCAACATACCTATCCGATCGCGAGACCACATTGTTGAATGATGCCACTCCACAACCCTACACCGCCATTGGTCACTGGAGAAATTAAATGCAACCTAAATACTTACTGAATGACAACTCCCATACAGTGACGCCCGTACGTCGAAACGACACCGTGACGCTATCAATAGACGACCAACTCGTAACCGTAGGCTACCGTCGTTTGAATAGCCACGAGGCTGAATTGACGCTAAAAGGGAAAGTGCGCACGGTGTATGTCGCGCAAGACGAATATAAACTTTATCTACACCTTGATGGCAAAGTCTGGCAATTGGATCGACTCAACGAGTTTAGCGAAGGTAGTGCAGGAGGCGCTTCTAGCGGCTCAATCAATGCACCCATGCCGGGAGTCGTAATTGAGATTTACAGTGAAGTGGGTCAAACCGTGACTCAAGGTGACACGGTAATGCTAATCGAGAGCATGAAATTACAAACTGAGATCAAGGCCTCGATATCAGGCGTTATTCAATCAATAGGGGTTGAGCCAGGCTCAAACTTTAACAAAGGCATTCTCTTAGCAGAAATAGAAGCCGAAGAAACAAATACTGAGAGTGAGGAGTAAAGACCATGCGACGTATTCAGTCTCAAATCAATACCAATTCAGCTGATTTCAAACAATTTAAAGAACACAATTTAAAAATAATCGCTGAGTTTAAGCAAAAGCAACATGATGCCCGCTATACCCGCCCCGACCGAGATCTTCAGCGCTTAAAAAAGCAAAACAAAATGATGCCTCGCGATCGGCTAGAATTATTATTAGATCCCGGCACACCCTTTTTAGAATTTTCATCTTTAGCCGCCAACATGGCCTATGACGGTAAAGTTCCTTCCGCTAGCTGTATCACAGGGATTGGAATTGTGGGTGGTAGAGAGGTGGTGATCAACGCCAGTGACAGCTCTGTCAAAGGCGGAGCTTGGTACCCTTTATCGGTCAAGAAAATTGTACGTGCATTGGATATTGCAATCGAAAACCGACTACCCGTAATCCATATGTGTGACAGCGCGGGCGGCTTTCTACCGATGCAATCGGATCTATTCGGCGATAAGTACATGGCCGGAAGAATGTTTCGCAATCAAACGCAATTATCCAAATTAGGTTGCAAGCAACTCTCCTTAGTTTTCGGTCACTGTACCGCCGGTGGCGCTTACATACCGGGTTTATCCGATTATTCCGTAATAGTAGAAGGCACCGGTGCCGTATTTTTAGGAGGCCCACCTCTCGTTAAAGCCGCTACCGGGGAAGACGTTAGCGTTGATGACCTAGGCGGAGCCAGAATGCACACCACCATCTCCGGCGTTTGCGATTACTACGCTAACAATGAACCCGAAGCCATCGCTATCGGCCGTGAAATAGTCATGCAGTGGGAACAGCCTAAGAAATTTGATATTCAACGGGAGACACCGGAAGACCCCTATTACGACCCTACCGATCTCTACGGCATCGTTCCTGATGATATTAAGAAGCAATTCGATGTTCGCGAAGTGATTGCTCGTATCGTCGATGGCAGCCGTTTTTCTGAATATCAACCCAACTATGGTGAAACCATGGTCTGTGGCTTCGCCAACATCTGGGGCTACAAGGTGGGAATTCTCGGCAACAATGGGGTGCTGTTTAACGACAGTTCACTCAAAGCCGCTCACTTCATGCAACTGTGTAATCAGAACCATGTGCCCTTAGTTTTCCTTCAAAACATTACCGGCTACATGATTGGTAAAGAATACGAACAACGCGGCATTACCAAAGACGGCGCAAAAATGCTGATGGTACAAGCTTGCTCCGAAGTGCCCAAATTCACCATTATGACAAACGGTTCATTCGGCGCTGGCAACTACGGCATGTGTGGTCGCTCCTTCGATGCTCGCACACTCTTTAGCTGGCCCCAAAGTCAGATATCAGTAATGGGGTCTGATCAAGCCGCCAATACATTGGTCACCATTAAAGTCGCGCAGCTTAAGCGCCAAGGCATGGACCCTGACGCACAACAGCTGGAGCAGGTCCGAGCTGAAGTATTAAGTAACTATGAAAACCAAACTAGCGCCTACTACACGAGTTCAGAGATTTGGGATGATGGTATTATTGATCCTGTGGATACCCGCAATGCGCTGGGGATATCATTAACGGCATCCTTAAATGCGCCCTTTGGTGATCCGCGTTATGGGGTATTGAGATTGTAAACATAGCCAATCGTATATTTGAATATTTCAGTTTTGAACATTTCGTTTTTACCATTAATTTATTGAACATACCGATTTTTAACACTATCGATTTCTAAAAGAATCGATATCTAAAAGAGCCGATTCCTAAAATAATCGATAGTGTTAAAAATCAAGCTTAAGGAATTACACCATGTCACTAGCCCATCAATTTTCACTCACTACTGAGCAGCAAAGTCTTCTCGATCATGCTGATAAATTTGCGAGAGAAAAACTCTATCCCTTAGCAGAGAAAATGGATAACGAAGAATCCTGGCCGAAGGAAATCATGCCTATGCTAGGCGACTTGGGTTTTCTGGGTGTTACCGTACCCGAGCAATACGGCGGTAGCGGTATGGGTATGCTCGAAGCTGGACTTATCGGACAAGCCTTTGCTCGCTGGAATAACGCTGTGTCCTTAAGCTGGTTGGCTCACGACAATCTTTGCGTCAACAACATTTACAACAACGGCAGCGAGTTTATTCGCGACAAGTATCTTCCTAAGCTTTGCAGTGGTGAATGGACCGGTTGCTTAGGTCTGACTGAACCTGGCGCGGGTTCTGACGCACTCGGCTCCATGAGCACTAAAGCCGTTCGCGATGGCGATCACTACGTCATTAATGGTGCCAAGATTTTTATCACTAACGGCCCTGTCGCTGACGTCTGCTTGCTCTATGCAAAAACGCAGCAGGGAGCCGGTTCTAAGGGAATTACCGCCTTTGTTGTTGA
The DNA here is from genome assembly GCA_019090455.1 of Pseudomonadales bacterium. GTDB lineage: Bacteria > Pseudomonadota > Gammaproteobacteria > Pseudomonadales > DC-out160 > DC-out160. The sequence goes on from JAHRWA010000039.1 coordinate 94,699, forward strand.
AACTAACACACCGGGATTTAAGGTGGCGCAAAAGCTGATAAAGATGGGATTTCGCGGGAGTCAGACTGCTGAATTGGTATTTGAAGACATGCGTATACCGGTAGAGAATATCGTCGGTAAAGAACACGAAGGCCATCGCGTCGTGATGAGTGGACTGGATTTTGAACGTGCTATGGCAGCACCTCTTAGCGTTGGTATCGCTGAAAGAGCATTAGAATTGGCCGTAGAATATTCGAAAACACGTAAGCAGTTTGGCAAGACCATTGGCGAATTCCAAATGATACAAGCGCGCTTAGCGGACATGTACGTTTGGGTAGAAACCATGAAGACGCTAAACTGGAAAGTACTCGCTGAAGTCTCTGGGCTAGATGAAACACAAGTGGGTCGTGGCGAAATTCACGCACGCGCCGCTGCCTCCGTTATGTACTGTGCCGATATGTGTAACAAAGTTCTCGACAATTCCGTTCAAGTCCATGGTGGTAGTGGATACATTTGGGAAACGGAAATCAACCGACTCTTCAGAACCACAAAATTATTAGAAATCGGTGCGGGCACTACCGAAGTCAGAAAAATGATTATTGCCGGCGAACTGCTTAAATAAAAATTTACAAGAGGAATAAACCATGGCAACGACCCAGTTCTCTTTAACACCAGAACAGCAAAACCTATTCGATCACGCCGATCGTTTTGCTCGTGAGCAAATGTACCCCTTGTCGGCCAAAATGGATAACGAAGAATGGTGGCCCGCCGATTTTATGAAAAAATTTGGTGAGCTTGGATTCTTAGGCGTTACCATTCCCGAAGAGTTTGGTGGCTGCGGTATGAGTTTGTTAGATGCAGGCTTAATTTTACAAGCCTTTTCTCGCTGGAATCACGCTCTCGCTTTAAGCTGGATTACCCACGAGAATTTGTGCACCAACAACATCTACAACAACGGCAATCAGTTTATTCGGGAAAAATATTTACCGAAACTCTGTAACGGCGAATGGACCGGATGTTTAGGATTAACCGAACCCGGTGCCGGATCAGATGCACTAGGCTCCATGAGCACCAAAGCGGTACTGGATGGCGATCATTACGTTATCAATGGCGGCAAGATGTTTATTACCAATGGCCCCGTCGCGGACATCTGTCTTCTCTACGCCAAAACGGAGCCAGATCGAGGCTCCAAAGGTATCACTGCATTTGTAGTAGAAACCAACACGCCTGGATTCAAGGTTGCGCAAAAGCTCATTAAAATGGGTTTTCGTGGTAGCCAGACAGGCGAATTTGTTTTTGAAGACATGCGAGTTCCGGTAGAAAATGTTCTTGGAAAGGTGAACGAAGGTCATCGCGTCGTGATGAGTGGACTGGATTTCGAACGCGCAGTTATCGCACCTCTGGGTGTGGGCGTTGCAGAACGAACCCTACAACTCTCAATAGAATACGCCAAAACAAGAAAGCAATTCGGCAAGACCATCGGTGAGTTTCAGATGATACAAGCGCGCCTAGCGGATATGTACGTCTGGGTAGAAACCATGAAAACATTCTGTTGGCAGGTACTAGCGGATGTATCCGAAGTGGATGAAACCCAAGCCGGTCGCGGTGAGATACATGCTCGCACAGCGGCATCCATGATGTACTGCGCCGACATGTGTAATAAGGTATTAGACAATGGGGTCCAAATACACGGTGGCGGTGGCTATATTTGGGAATCTGAAATCAATCGATTATTCCGTTCCATAAAGGTGATGGAAATTGGTGCCGGTACAACGGAAGTCAGGAAGATGATTATTGCTGGCGAGTTATTGAAGTAAAGAGGACAGATAAACTGGTGGCAACAGTCGCCATTTATTTTTCTAAGTAAAAAAAGGCCGACATAAAGTCGGCCTTTTTTTATCTCATGTCAGTCACATCAGATAAGTCGATCACATAGCAAGACGAGCATTACATACGTTTTGCGACTTCTTCATACATAATCTCAGTAGCACCACCGCCTACGGGTAAGACTCTTGCATCACGATACATTCTTTCAATGGGGCTCTCAGACATAAAGCCCATACCACCGTGGAACTGCATGCAGTCATACATGACTTCATTGGCAATATCACAGGCATATCCCTTAAGCATGGAAACCTCTTTAATACATTCGCTGCCTTGAGAATCTAACCAAGCAACATAATGCAGATAATTTCGCGCTACACTGACTTTGGTTTGCGCTCTGGCCATTTTTTCTCGAATTACGCCTTTGTTCCAAAGTGAACCACCAAATGCTTGTCGATTTTTAACATTTTCAATCGTTAAATCAATCGCCTTTTGTGCTTCACTCACACCCATCGCCGACAACACGATACGCTCGTGCTGGAAGTTTTTCATGATGGAATAAAAACCTTTATTCTCTTCACCCAGCAAATTATCAGCAGGAATTCTCACATCTTCAAAAAACAATTCAGCCGTATCAGAACATTTCCAACCGTGCTTCTTTAAAGAACGGCCCACGGTAAATCCAGGGGTTCCTTTTTCGACGATAAAGATGGAAATACCACGTGAGCCTTTGGCATTAAAGTCAGTCTTCGCTGCAACGAAATAAATATCGCCGTGAACGCCATTGGTAATAAACATTTTACTACCGTTGATGACCCACTCATCGCCATCTCGCACGGCTCGTGTTTTGATGCCAGCCACATCAGAACCCGCAGCAGGTTCTGTAACACAAACGGCAGTAATCTTGCTGCCATCTACGATACTGGGAATGTATTTTTCTTTTTGCGCTACTGTTCCCGCTAAAGCCAAGTGCGGCGATGCCATATTGGTATGGACCAATGCCGTCACGGTAACTCCACCGAATGTGGATTGAGCCAATTCCTCACCCAACACTGTCGCCGCTCGAATATCCATACCACTACCACCGTAGCGCTCTTCGTGCATTAAACCGAATAGCCCCACTGCACCCATTTTTTTCAATAGCTCTCTGGGAACAAAGCCTTGCTCTTCCCAGGCCTCTCCGAAAGGCACTATTTCCTTTGCCACAAATTTTCTAATTTGGTCGCGTAGGATATTATGTTCTTCATCAAAATAAGGGTTAATCATTCTTGGTCCTCAATCTTCGGTTAATGGTTCTATTTTTACTGATGGTTCTATTTCAACTATTTGTTCTATTTCAACTATTGGTTTTGTTTATACTGATGGTTCTATTTCTACCAATGGTTCAATTTCTACGAGAAGCGTGCCACTTTCTACATTGTCGCCCGCTTCACAAAATACTTTAGACACGGTGCCTGAGCACGGTGCCACTACACTATTGATCAGTTTCATTGACTCGATCGCCAGTGCATTATCGCCCTGCTGAACAATATCGCCTTCACTGATCAATACATCGGTAATAAGACCAGGCATCTGCGCGACGATGACATTGGAGCTATCGGCATCGGCAGAAGCTTCCTTCAGCAAGTCTTCTTCCAAACTAATAAATGGGTAGCTTCTATTGAGTTTTGACGAACTGAGATACACCTTTGCATCATCAATAACGATGTCCAACACTCCACGACTACCGCTCACTTCCACCTCTGCTTGAGATGAGCCCTCTCCCCTTTTGAGGTTCAGTTGTATAGAAAACTCAGAGGTCTCTTGTTCCTTCATTAACGTGACACGGTACCGGCCCTTTCCTCCCACTAATTTGATCGTTAGCGTGGAGTCGTCTTCTTGTAAATAAAGCTGAGTCACAGCGGGAACACCGGCGTCAGCAGTCAATCGCCAATGGCTTAAACTCTGCCAAGGCGTGCCACTGAAATCACCTGTGCTTTTTTCTTCCTGTTCGGTAGCCAACACAACTGCTGCAATGGCGGCATGCACGTCTTCCCCCCAAGGCTGCCAGCCATCGGGAAAGGCGTTTTCGATATATTGTGTGGTCAGTTCCTGATGAAATGCCGGGCGCGACAATAAGCTCATTAGAAACTCGCGATTGGTATTAACACCTGCAATAGCGAAGTCTCCTAATCCTTGAACTAACTTCTGTGCCGCAACACCTCTTGCATCACCGCAAGCGATAACTTTGGCAACCATCGAGTCGTAAAAGGGAGTAATGCTGGAACCTTGTGCCACACCCGAGTCCACTCTCAAGCCTGCTACCTGTGGTTCTCGATAAAGATTGATACTGCCGATTTCAGGTAAGTAGTTATTGCTAGGGTCTTCGGCATTAACCCGTGCCTCGATCGCATGACCCTCTATTGTTACATCCGATTGTTCGAAAGGTAAGGACTCGCCTTGCGCAATCTGAATTTGCAAAACCACCAAATCAAGACCCGTCACCATCTCAGTGGTTGGGTGCTCCACTTGTAGACGCGTATTCATCTCAAGAAAATAATAGTCTTGAGTATCCGCATCGACAATAAATTCAACAGTACCTGCACCTTGGTAATTTAAGTGCTGCGCGAGCTTAACTGCACAATCAAAAAGACCCTGTCGTGTTTCCTGACTTAAGTGGCCAGCAGGTGCCTCTTCAATTACTTTTTGATAATTACGTTGTATAGAACATTCACGATCAAAAAGATGACACACGTTGCCCTGACTATCGCCCACTACCTGCACTTCGATATGTCGAGAACGCACAATGTATTTTTCTAGCAAGACTTTATCATCGCCAAAGGCATTCAATGCTTCTTGTTTCGCTTGAGTAAGGGCGGCTTCAAAGCCCTCCTTATCCATGACAATACGCATCCCCTTACCACCGCCGCCAGCGCTGGCTTTAATCAGTAAAGGAAATCCCACGTTATCCGCTTCAGCTAACAGCTCGGGAACCGCTTGTGAGTCACCGTTATATCCGGGAACAGTTGCAATACCCAAGTCTATGGCGATGCTTTTGGCATTTATTTTCGAACCCATCTGAACGATAGATTCCAAAGAAGGACCGACAAAAGTAATATCGTTTTCTTCGCATCGTCGGATTAGCTCGGTACTTTCTGATAAAAAGCCATAACCAGGATGAATGGCATCAACCTTGATATTCAACGCCGCATTAACAATAACTTCCGCATTCAAGTAGCTAGCAGTCGCCGCAGAAGCACCGATATGAACAGCTCGATCGGCTAAACGTACATGCTTTGCTTCACGATCGGCGTCGGAAAAAACAGCGACAGATTCGATTCCCAGAAGCCGGCAGCTACGCATAATGCGACAGGCTATCTCACCTCGGTTCGCGATCAGCAATCGTTTGATGGATTTCATTTTTTGGTTTTCCAGCTGGGCGTTTCTTTGGCGAAAAAACAGCGAATACCCTCTCGCCCTTCATCAGAGTCCCAGGTATCCGCTAACAACTCAGCGGTATACGCTTGGCTAGTGGCAAGATCATGACTATCCACATAAAAAATTAACTTCTTCGTGGCTGCGATTGCACCGGGTCCGCATTGCAAAACGTATTTCAGTTCTTTTTCTACCGTTGCATCTAACTCATCGGCACTGACGACTTCATCAATTAGTCCCAGCTCTTTACCTTTTGCCGCAGAAAAAGGGCGGGCATTGAGAAAAGTACGACGAGCACTGGACTGTCCCATCTTAGCCACAACAAAGGGAGCGATGTTGGCAGGGGTCAAACCTAAACCCACTTCGGTTAAACAATACTTCCCGCTATCCACAGCAATAGCCACATCACAAACGGCAATCATGCCATTACCACCGCCATAGGCCTGGCCATTGATTCTGCCAATGAGCGGCTTGGATAATGAATTCAACTTGCGCAGCATCGTTGCTAATTTAGCGCTATCGATAATGCGTTCTTCGCGATTGAATTCGGCCATCGCCTTCATCCAAAGGAGGTCGCCCCCAGCGCAAAATGATTCCCCTGCACCGGTTAAAACCACCGCCCGCACTTTTTCATTCGTCTCTAAACTCTCAGCGGCTTCAGTGACTTCAGCGATAAGCTCAGCATTCATGGAATTGTGCTTTTCAGGCCGATTCAACAACAGGGTTGCCACACCCCTTTCGTCAATGGTGACTTTTATGGTATTCCAGCTCATGGGATTATTCTCTATAGGTTGCAACTTTTAGTTTGTCACTTTTAGTTTTCAAAATTCAATTAGTTAATCGCTTTCAATTAATAAATAACTTTCAATTAATTTGTTACATTCGACTAGTTAGCGACTTTCAATTTATCAATTCTCAATTCGCGATTAGGAAATAGATTTTACATTCGATAGACGTATGACCGTCCTTCCTCTGGCGGCTTAGTTGCCACACTGGCAAGACACAAGCCAAGAATATCTCGGGTTTGTCCTGGCTCTATAACGCCGTCATCCCAAATTCGAGAGGTTGCATAGTAGGCACCACTGGCTCTGTCGTATATTTCTCGGGTCTCCGCATCCAGGGCGGCCAAGGACTCTGCCGTTGCTTTACGATTGACACTCGTTCTGGCCAATTCGGTTACCACATTACAAGCGATATCGGCGCTCATGGTAGCAACGACTGAATTGGGCCAAGCAAATAAAAAGTCTGGTCGGAAACCGCGCCCGCACATACCGTAATTTCCCGCGCCGTAAGACCCTCCGATCACCACCGAGAGCCGAGGTACTTTTGAACATGACATGGCATACACTAGTTTGGCGCTGTGCTTTGCGATCCCGCCACGTTCCGCTTCCTTGCCCACCATAAATCCAGGCACATTATGAAGAAACAAAATCGGAATATTTCGCTGCTCACACAATTCAATAAAGTGGGCGGCTTTGACAGAGGCATCGGAATAAAGCGGACCATTGTTGCCAATAATCCCAACAGGATAACCGTGTAAATGGGCCGTTGCACAAACAATACTAAGACCCCACTGTGGCTTAAATTCCTTAAGATCACTGCTATCCACCAAACGCGCCATGACCTCACGCACATCATAAGGATGAGTCGGATCCTTGCTAACAACCCCGCTGATCTCCTCGGTGGAATAAAGCGGATCAGTGACTGGTTGGACTCGTTGATAATTTTTGGAAGATCGATTCAGTCCAGAGATGATACTGCGCAGACGCGCTAACGCTTCTTGCTCTGTCTCGGCGATATAATCCGACACTCCCGAGACGTTGGTGTGCATCTCCGCACCGCCCAACTCCTGCGCCGTGGCATCTTCGTTAATAGCCACTTTAACAATCGAGGGTCCCCCTAAATGAATCGTCGCATTATTACGAACCATCACCACTTCATCAGACAATGCGGGTATATAGGCAGCACCCGCTGTACTCACACCAAATACCGCAGACAATTGCGGTAAACCCTTCGCCGACATATTGCATTGGCGAAAGAAAATATTACCGAAATGATCTCGATCCGGAAAAACGCGGTCCCACTCGGGCAGATAAGCGCCACCACAATCCACTAAATAAACGCAAGGGACCATTAAATTCTCAGCGATTTCCTGTGCCCGCACATGTTTCTTCACGGTCTCAGGATAATAGGCACCGCCTTTGATGGTGGAATCATTGGCCACGATCACCACTTGCGTATCGTGAACAATCCCGATACCCGTCACCACGCCAGCACTGTGTACCCCCCCACCATATTGATCGTAAGCCGCCAAGGTTGAAAATTCGAGAAAGGGCGTGCAAGGGTCTACAAGCAAATCAATTCGCTCTCTAGGTAGCAATTTCTTACGCTCTCTCTGGCGTTTCATCACTTTGTCTCGGCCACCATCAATGGCCTCAGCAATACGCTCGCGTAATGTCGCTGCAAGGGAGCTATGGTATTCAAAATTTTCGGCATAGACGTCAGTATTGGTATTGATTTTCGAGACGAATTTACTCATATATCAACCTGGCAAATAGGTGTTGGATTGGTACTAAGGAAGAGAGCGTAGGCCAGAATGTTCGAATACGAATCATGCGTTCAAATATAAGAATGTACTCAAATCGAGCATGTGTTCAGGCCAATCGCCCAAAATAATTTTCACAATCAGGCAGCTGCTGATCAATAGAAGGGGATTTTAGGCGATGCATAATATATTACCAAAAGCATCAAAACTCAATAGAGGGATTGCTCGCAAATCATGCAGGAAGCATTCGATACTGACGGTATTTGTACGCAACACAAATACCGTCAAATCATAGCCACCCCAAATTGGTGCTACTACAACGAATCTGGCAATGCAGCGATGATACTTAATATTTCATCGACGTAATGGCCGGTTCCGTCTCGGCTTATATTCATCCCGGTCCAAACAACCACCAACTTTTGTGAAGGTATGATGATAACCTGCTGCCCTTGAAAGCCTGAAAAATGATAGGCATCCTCTGGTAATTCTGGCCATTCCCCGCCATCGGTATTCAACCAAATCTGTGCACCATAAAAATCGGCAGCCGGCGACGGCGTCAATGCGAACTCCATCCATTCAGCAGAAATCACTTGCTCCCCAAACCAATCACCACCTTGAATATACAGCTGTCCCAATCGCGCCCAATCACGTGGAGTCATATGCCCAAACGCGCCACCCACAAAGCGCCCGCTGGCATCGAACTCTATAAACGCGGATCGAATATCAATTTTGTGAAAAAGTTGTGTCTGATAAAAATCATAGGCTTCTTGGAGACTACCACCCGCAGCATCCTGGACTATGCGCGCCAAAAGATTGGCTTCTCCCGTACTATAATTAAAAACATCTCCGGGAATATTCACCAGAGGTCTAGCCGCAGCGTAAACAGCCTGATCGGATTCTGCAAAGAGCATTTGAGTCACGTCAGACCAACCCGCGTAATCCTCAATAAAGTCCAAACCGGCAGCCATGTGTAAGATGTGTTTAGTCTGTATCATCTCTTTCGCAGTCCCTTGCCACTCAGTAATCGGAGCCGGGTCATTAATATCGATGAGATCTAAATCTTGTGCAATTCCAATGAGCGTACTGCTCACTGACTTCGTCATGGAAAAACCAATCATCGGCGTTTGCGCCGTTGCCCCTATCCCGTATTGTTCCGCAATCAGTTTACCGTCGTACACCACGACCACTGATGTGGTATTTCGAGATTCATTCTCTCCGAGAAATGCATTCGCCACAGCCATATCAACTGCAACCGTATCGAGACCCGGAATGACATCTGGATACAAGCCTCCTGATCCTTGCGGCCAAGGTTGGTCTGAAGGTAATGGAGGTGCATCTAGTGGCACAAACGCTTGTGCATCCACCTCTTCAATTGATCTTTTACCGAGTAATGTGCAGCCTATACCTTCTCGATAAATCGCTGTTGCCGCAGCGAATTGAGTACCAAAAAAAACATCGCCTACGGTCACCATTTTTTCTTCATAATTAACATCTGTTTGCCAAAACAACGGTAATGGCTGCATTGCCGGTGCGACAATTTCATCCCTGATAAACGCCTCATCAAAACCACTATTAAACACAGCAGAGCAGAGAAATTTCGCGGAATACCCTTTTGCCACGGGCAAATCAACGATTCGATTACAACCACTGAGTGCAACGAGTAAACCGCACATTATTATTTTGAAATAACTTCGAGAAACAAATGGTTTGGACATAGCGCTTATCCTTTTTATTATTAGAAGCAGAAATACTAACATATAGATTAGTGTGCGTAAGGCAGTCTACCCGCCTCCTAAAAACAAAACAAGGACAGTTTTCTATCAAAATATAACGTCGCTTTCAGTTCACTGAGACTTAGCGTTTAAACCCTGAAAAGGTAACAACAGCAGCCCAAACAAACGGTTCGTTTGTTTTTCATCACGGAAATCTGGCAGACCAATAACCATGTCTTTGTGCCCTGCATTGGGTGACGGTATATAGGTCCCAAAAAACCGATCCCACCAAGGTAAATTAAAACCGAAATTACTGTTGGTCTCATTCACCTCTACCGAATGATGTACGCGATGCATGTCCGGCGTAACGACAAATAGACGTAAAATACCATCCACCTTTTTTGGTAAATCAATATTGCCGTGATTAAACATCGCAGTCGCATTGAGTAACATCTCAAAAAGAATCACCGCTGATGCTGACGGCCCCATTGAGAGTATAACGACGACTTTAATCAACATAGACAAAATGATTTCGACAGGATGAAAGCGCGCCCCGGTTGTTACATCGTAATCCAAATCGGCATGATGAACACCGTGTACACGCCACAATAGGGGTACAAAGTGGAACAGCACGTGCTGTAGATAAATCACAAAATCGAGAATAATGACTGCTAAGATTAATGCCCAAAGCGATTGAAACTGAAAATAATTAAATACACCCCAGCCGTTACTTTCAGCAAGCACTGCTACACCAACTGCCGTGGTTGGAAAAACCAATCGCATCATCACACTATTCAGCACTGTGACGCCCAGATTATTCAGCCAGCGCTTCCCCTTAGATACCGTCAACATACGCTTGGGGCGCTGTAATTCAACCAACGCAACAACACAAAATAGAGTTAAAAAAAAGCTTAACCTTATGGCTGTTTGATGACTCGTTAGAAATTCATCCATGAATAAATTGTTAGCCTCCTTGATTGTCGAGCATCTGTATTAAATCAAGCTCCGATATTTGAATTAGAGTCGGATATTAAGACTTACTGAACTGATAGACTACCGCAAGCTGTGGTCCCGCTACTTTAATGTCCGTACTAATTTCGTCAAAATCTCTAATCTCTAATTTCAAATAACGATAGCCCAATTTAAATCCCAAATTGAACTTCGTTTCATAGCCCAACATGACACTAAGGTCGATCATTTCATTTCCCTGCAATCGCCCGTAGTGTAATTCAAGAGAATGGGAAAGGTTGAAGGCAGGAAGGCTTCCATCCAATCGACTATAGAACAATGGAACCTGCTCCCTAAAAATAGATTCAAGCGGATTCCCTGCCAAAAAGCCGTCTAATGTTTCAATTGCAATACGTCCATCAAATTTACGTATCGTCATCCCTACACCTACGCGAGGATTCGATTGCCCAATATTGTAATAAAAGGAGATATCGCGATGATCGAAATGTATCGATGATTGAATACGGTCGCCCGACGAAAAAAGAAATGCAAACCCGCCGAAAGTAAAATCGCTGGGCACCACATTAATTTCCTCCGCATCCACAGAAGAATCACGTATTTTTATTTGAGGTATGACGGGTAAATTATGAATCAAGGAAACAGACAAGGATCTATTGGAATTAGCGCTATAATTCAAATCGTTCTCTACATCGATAGGCCGAATATCGATTTGTTTTATCTTGAAATCCCCAGAATAATGTTGCGCCCAAACAGTGGCATCAATCTCCAAAGCAACCTGACTCTCAGCGGCAACACAGGTTTGAGTAACAAAAAAGCTCAGTAAAATAAGTACGATTCTTATCAAGATATGACTCCCCAAATACAAGTAAGGATTTATGATTTTCTATTGGATAGGGGGGGGATTAGAGCAAAAGCCGCCGCATAGCGCAATTTTCACGGCACACGCATTGAATTCAACGCACAACGGACTATTGAGAGACCTTAAAAAACAGCGTATATGCAAAAGAGGGTATATAAAAAACCACGGAGGTTACCGTTTAGACCAAACTCAAATCAGAGTCCGTACTCTCTTCCGTATCAGAAAGATTGTCACTTGAAAGCTGAGTATCATCAGCAAGAGGCTTGTCATTAGCAATATCTTGCCAATTAGTCACTCTATTGCGACCGTGTTTCTTGGAAAAATAAAGCGCTTTATCCGCCTGTTCAATGACGGAAATAATGGGTAGCGTATTATCAACATAGGCGACGCCAATGCTAACCGTAATTTGACCCACTTGCGGGAACAGGTAATTCGCAACCCGCTCCCTGAATCTATTCAGAATATTGATCGCAACAGTCAAACTCACACCTTTTAACATGGCAACAAACTCCTCGCCACCGTAGCGGTATTTGTCATCACTCTCTCGAAAAAACTCCGTCATTAGCTTCGAAAACTGTACGAGAACTTCATCCCCTTGAAGATGCCCGAACTCATCATTTACCCGTTTAAAATGGTCGATATCGAAAAAAGCAATACAGCACTCTTCCTCTTCATCCCTATCCCGTCGTTTTTTAGGGGTAGTGCTATCCATTTTTTGAATATTACGATCAAACATCTGGCGATTCAATAAACCGGTGAGGCAGTCTTGAATACTGTTTTTTAATAAAAGAAACAAATTGGAATAGACTTGAAGAACGGTATCGATAAAAATTTTTTCTTCTAACGGTAGATTACCTTCAATAATCAGCCCCCCTAACAAATTGTTGCCGGCGTAAATAGGGAAAATGGTTCGCGGACGGCCATCAAGCGTTTGATCAAATGCAACGACTTCTGGGCCAGACACATGATCTAACAACACTAAATCAGCGAGGCGCTGACCGTCAGTAAATAAATCATCTATCTTGCAATAATAGCCTTGAGGAATGAGTTTCTCTTTTGTCGCGATTTCATAAAATTCCACCACAGACCAAGGTAAGCTTTCCAGTGACCGTTCATAAAGTCGAGTAGGAAAATTCGTACCGATATCACCAATAATAGTGGCCACTAACCCTGTTCTCAGCGCGCGTAAATCCCTGAACTGAGTTAATCCAACAATAGCTTTAAATTTGGGGTTATTAGCGTAATTCATTAATTCTCATACCGTGATCATTATTTTAATAATAGACAGAATTCACGAATTGCGAGCTTTCTCTTAAGAAATCATAGATTTGTCGAATATAACAATTAAAAACGATCAATATTCCACCGCAACTCGCAAAAACAACCCCTCTTACGAGCAACACTCACTGACTCGTTGTAAATTGCTGCTACAAAAACTTGAATTCAACACCTCCTTTTTTAGGCAATAAACAGAGCCGGTAGCAGCATCTAAAAAAATTGATCGCAAGGTTCAGACATGTTCCTATGCTAGTCCTTTTTTTCAAGATACTGATCCAAGTGAGAGCACAATATGCAAAAGAAACACATACTCGATGGTATTAGGGTCCTCGATTTTTCTCAGCATGTGGCTGGACCCACCACTAGTCGTTTGATGGCAGAAATGGGAGCCGAAATAATTAAAATCGAACTGGCTCCTTTTGGCGAACAAATCCGGTCCATCGGTATTCAGATCAATGATCGGGGGGTCTATTTTATTCAGCAGAATCGGGGCAAGAAAAGCGTCTGTGTTGATATGAAATCAGAACAAGGTCGCGACATTATTTATCAACTCGTCGAGCAAGTGGATATCGTGTTAGAAAACTTTGCTCCGGGCGCCATTGGGCGACTCGGATTAACTTGGGAAAAAGTACATTCACTCAACCCCAACTGTATTATGTGCTCCATCTCCACATTCGGGCAAGAGGGTCCACTTTCCACATTACCCGGATATGATTTTATCGGACAAGCTTACGCCGGAATTACCAGCATGATAGGTGACAAAGAAAACGGTCCTTATATCCCTATCGCCGCCATGGGCGATACCATGACCGGAGCCCATGCACTAGCCGCCATCAATGGCGCGCTCTATCATCGAGCCACAGGAGGGACGGGACAGTTCCTCGATATCTCTTTGGTGGACTGCTACTTCCACTGTCATGAAATGAATGTAGGATTAATTAGTGCCAGTAAAGATGGCTTTAGCCCCAATTTGCCTGGCCGCCATCACGGGACTGTGGGTCCCTTAGGCGTGTTTAAGAGCAAAGATGGCTACATTATATTGATCGCCATATTAAGGCGCTGGGAAGATTTATGCCGTCTTATGGGCCAACCCGAGTTAATCGATGACCCCCGCTTTATTGATGATGCTACTCGTGCGCAGAACCAGGAAATACTGACACCTATCATTGAAGCTTGGTTACAAACCCAAGAAAGTGATGAATCGATTATTCAGCTACTAGGAGAAAAACATATACCAGTAGCCCCGATACTCTCCATTGAACAGGTGATGGAGCATCCTCACATGCGGCAACGCGGCACAGTCCGAACGGTAACCGACAGAGGAGCAGGCTCCTTCGAAATGCCAGGGACTCCGTTACGGTTTTCAGCCTTTGACAACGATCTAGATCTACAAGCGCCTTACCTTGGAGAACACAATCAGGTAGTACTGCGGGAATTACTCGGAATGGATTCTGACTCTATTGATGATCTCACTGAAAAAGGAGTCTTGCTCAACGAACCGCTGCCTGAAAATTGACTGACTGTAGGTGACTGACTGTAGTTGATACACCAGTTATCCCCTTAGCTGCTGATCATCTCCTTTCGCAGCTCCTACTTTCGCAGCTTCTAGGAGAGCATTATTCAGCTCAGACACTAGCATTTGATATTGTTCTTCGAATTCAGGCCACGTTAACTTTAGTTTTTGTATATCAGCCACATTACCTGCCTTTTCTAAAGTATGGGCCGTTTCCCTCACCTGAAAGGCACTCAGATTTGCCGCTGAGCCCTTAATACTGTGTGCTAACTCTTTCGCATCTTTCGAGTCTTCATTTTCAATGGCCAGTCTAAGTTTATCCATGCGCTGCGGCATATCATTTAAAAATAGATGGATTAGTTTGACCATTCTCTCAGGTTTTCTAACAAACTTTAATAACGCATCTTGGTCCCATACCAGAGGCTCTTCATATCTCTCATTTGCCGCTGTATTTGTGGCAATTTGAGCCTCTTTAAGCACCTCTTCTACACTCAATGTATCCGTATTTATTGATTTGGTTTCTGATTTTTTTTCATTTTCCAATACGTCAGGTTTTTCAGCCGTTCTCGACAAGTTATTGGTCAGTTGGCTCTTACCACCCAGCCAAGTCTGCAGGTTCTCTATTAACAATTGAGAATCAATCGGCTTGGATAGGTAGCTATTCATTCCTGCTGCCAAACATTTATCCTTGTCGCCTTTCATCGCATTTGCCGTCATTGCAATAATTGGTATTTCTTGGTGATGTTCTCCTCCATTCCCCTGGCGGATATTCCGTGTCGTATCATAGCCATCCATCTCTGGCATCTGACAATCCATCAGTATCAGATCATACTTTAAAGACGGGGAAACCGATGACAATTGCCTAATCGCTTCAACACCATTATTAGCAATATCGGCGTACAATCCAAAGTCCTCAAGAAGACCAAGGGCGACCTCCTGATTTACGCGATTATCTTCCACTAATAAAATTCGGGTATTGACGTCGACGGTTGGAGATGATGAAGTAGCGCTAGACCTAAACTGCTCTACGCCTGAACTCTCAATTTCATTCTTATGGGAATTCGTCACTGTTTCCAAAGCACAAACAAGATCGGCGACGGTAGCGGGTTTATGGAAAGTCGATGCAAACCCCAGTTGGGCGAAATACTCCGGATGCTCCTTTTCTTCCATGGGAGTCATCAACACCAATTTCACATTAGCATAGCGGGCATCATTGCGAATAGTTTTAGCCAATTCGATACCATTCACATTCGGCATTTCCTTATCCAATATGACCAATGAAATACTACCGTCTTTTTTCTCAAAATTAGTATTTAATACCTCTAACGCGGCACTTCCATCTGAAGAGACGGACACGTTAATTCCCCATGTCTTAAGCTGACCACTTAATACTGAGTTATTTGTCGCGTTATCATCCACAACCAATATATCTAAATCATGACCATCAAAAATGGGTGCCACAAGGACTCCCATCTGATTATCACTCTTTGTTAACTCCACAGAAAATTCAAATTCCGCACCCTGCCGATACTCGTTGTTAAAAAAGACACTTCCACTCATTAGCTCACACAGTTGTTTGACAATAGCTAACCCCAAACCAGTACCTCCGTATTCTCTTGTTGTGGATGCATCCACCTGTGTAAACGAATTAAAGAGATCAGCTCCCTTATCTTGGGGTATGCCAATACCGGTATCTCTGACTTGGCACGATAACGTAATTTTTGAATCTGCCCGCACTTTGGTAGCAGCTCGAACCACAATCTCTCCGGTACCGGTAAACTTAATGGCGTTGCCCACTAAGTTAATAATCACTTGTCGTATCCGGCTGAAATCCCCCACTACAAATCGGTGCTGAACCTCTCGCAAATCGAGTATGAGTTCCAAATTTTTATCTTGTGCTGTTTTCGCCATACTTTCGACAATACAACCCAGCTCAAATATAAGATCAAATTCACTCACATCTAATTCTAGCTTTCCCGCTTCAATCTTGGAAAAATCAAGAATATCATTGATGAGACGAAGCAAAGAATCAGCACTTTGAGCCGCTAACTCGGCATAGTGTTTTTGCTTACTATTCAAGTCCCCCTTTTTTAATAGCCCTAGCATGCCGATCACACCGTTCATGGGTGTACGAATCTCGTGACTCATACAAGCAAGAAACTCTGATTTAGCTTGACTAATGAGAAGGTTTTCTTTGTTTAGAATCTCTAGATCTTGAGTGCGCTGCCGTAAGTGCACCACCAAATCCGTTTTATCTTTATCAAGATTATAAACATTCACCTTGACCGCCAACCTTTCCAAACACCGATTTATTAAGTCCTCATCCGACTGACTAGGCTTTTTTATATGAGTAAGAACAACAACCCCAACACAGCTCTCTCCATAAATAATGGGATGCGCGTCAATTCGAAATAAATCTGCTTTACCTAAAACAAAATTAAATTGAATATTCTCGGTCATGTCAGAAATAAGAAGACTTATCGGACGTTCTTGTTCAAAACAATTTGTCGCGATATCCAGCCGATCGAATAGTTCATGATTTATCTCAGCATGATCAAGTGTATCGACATTAATGCACTGCAAACGGTCCTTCCAAGCAACATAGAGCCCCACGCAAGGAAGATTAAAACTTTCTCTAAAAACGATCGCAGCCAAGGAAAGCGCAAAATCAGCAGAATTACTATTCAATACCTCGGTAAATTTGGAGATTATGAGGATCCCTCTTTGATACTCTTCTATATTATTCCGCATAATATCCAATGAATTCAGTAAATGGCCGGTATCATCATTAGGTATACGATATTCCTCTTTCTCAAGATTACCTTTAGCAATATTCCCAGCCACTTTTACTGCTATTTTGATAGAGTTTGCAATCGACCGCGACAATACTATTGTCGGTATGGTAATGAGAATAAACAACACTGTTCCTAATATGTAGCCTTTGGTGACGGTATCTTTTTCTTGCTGTGAAACCGCATTCAACTTCATTTTAAAAATCTTAAAAACAGATTCCCTTAGTTGCCCATGCAGTTTGTCAAGACGGTTAATGCTACGGGCTAAGATCCGAACTGATTGCGCAAGTTCTACCTCGTCGCCATTATCTTGAATAGAAATATCAACGTAATGAATGACGTTTCGACGATAGGTATTAAATTCAGTGACAACATCTTCTGTCGCTATTGTTAAAGACGGTATGTGGATCGCCACCTCCCTATAGGCATCGACAATTCTATCTGACAATTGATCTGCATCCTCCACAATGCTCCAATCCTCAAAATCCGTAGCATCGAGCATCGCAGATTTGTAATTTTGCAGATCACTCTCCAGTTTATTGAAGGTCGAAATAGCAACTAACTCATTGACTGAAAGCGATTCAATAAGATCTACATTGATTTTTCCAGAATGTGTTGTTAAAAAAAAATGGAAGGAAAACCCAATCATACCCACTAGAGCTAGTGAAATAATTTTAAACTTTACGGAGAGCTTTATATTCATTAATAACGTTGTAATGCCAAGCTAAATTAGCTAATTCTAGCAGTTAAAAACACGCGTATCGCAGGAGCAATACTCCACTTAAAGTGTAGCAGTTTAATGTCGACACTCTACGGCCATCATTTGATGACATTGAACCCTCAAAGACATGACGACACTATTGCAATTGCAATAAATTATATTCACTTTGTTTCTATTGAGACTCTTCTACACTGTATATCAGTACCGAGTTATTACTCTCTGATTTAGACAAATTGGCAAAACGCGCCACTTCACTTAACAGAATCAGCTCTGAAAATGAAATTTTCTTCCCAAACTCAGATTGACTTAAATGGTTATCGATATATAAAAGCTATCTTCGTGACCTTAGTGATATCAAGCGCCAGCCTACATAGCTATGCCGCATCATTGGATGACATTTCCTTAAATGGCTACCTTAGCGCAGAATACGAAAAGCACATTGGCGGCGACAATGAAGGTGATAAAAACGGATCCTTTGATATGGATCTCATTGATTTGGTATTCAATATTAGAGCGACCGACAAGCTAAGAATTGCGACAGACTTAACCTGGGAGCATGGTGCCGCTTCCGAAGAAAATCGCGGTAACGTGGCCGTTGAATATGCCTTCGCTGAATACCTTATATCGAACAATACGAAAATTCGAGTTGGCAAGATGTTCACTAATTTTGGCATCTATAATGAAATACATACCGCCAAACCCGCAACGTTAACGGTTAAAGAACCTCAGTCAACTAACAAAAACAACAAACTCGGCTCCGAAATTAGATTCTACCCAAGATGGCTTATGGGCGTTGCCGTGGTCGGAACTTATCAATTATCTAAAATGGGGGGAGACTACGTCTTACAATTATCCAATGGCGAATCAGAAGATGAAGACATTAATCCTTTTGAAGAAGACGACAATACTCATAAAGCTTTTAACGGACGTTTTCGACTTAGGTATACCGATGCGATTCAACTGGGATTTTCATTCTTTTTAGACTCTATGGAAGACCCCAATTCTAGCGGTAGAATTGATCTCAGCAGTTACGGCCTTCAGGCCGATTGGGAAAACGAAAATGGTACAGGGTTGGAATTCGAATTTGTCCTTGGAGATGAAGACTATAGCCAAGCACAAAAAATAAGCCGTTACGCTTATACCGCAATGCTATACCAACAACTGAATGAGAAATACACGCCCTACCTAAGATATGAATACCTAGATCCCGACAAAAACACAAGTCGTGACACGGGTACGGTATCGATATTGGGTATAAATATTATGATTGATGAAAGCATGTTCCTAAAAATTGAAGCCGATCATTTTTCAACGAAAGAAAATAATGGCAAATTTAACGGGGCGAGTTTTACTGATTTAAAAGTATCACTCTCCATTGGTTTCTAACGAGATAACCTTCTTTTAATTATGCAAACACATGTAGTAAAATCTATCTTGCTAGCGCTGATATTAATATCATGTAGCGCCACATGTCTTGCGACAATAATCGCGAACAGTAACGTCGTTCAAAATACTATCTCACCATCCGAATTGAAATCAATATTTTTGGGTACCACTTCCCACTGGAATAATGATACCCCTATCACCCTCTGCATCGACAATAGTGACTCCGAAAAAGCCAACCAGTTTTACATAGGGATATTACGTAAAAACCCGAGATCTTATCAACGATTTTGGTCAAAGAAGTTATTCTCGGGTGATGCCGCTACGATGCCCAGAATACATAAAAGCCCTCAGAAAGCACTTTCTTTTGCAATCAATAAAGAAGGTGCCATTTGCTACACTAGCTCACTACCTGAAACGCTACCCTTTGGTATTAAGGTGATTGAAGTTTCAAATTAAATACAATTCGAATTTCACACTATAACTTCTAACTTCTAACTTCTAACTTCTAACGTTTCAATATAACTTCTAATCAAAATTTCTACATTACAGATTCCTTCTTACTATAGGAACCGCATCTTCTTCTGTTTATTAATGATTTGTTAGGACCAAAATGACGCTAGAATAATTTACCTTTCCGCTGTTAGCGAAATCTTAGGTTTCCAGCGCAACCATTCTTTTTTAACTTCATCGTGTAAATCAAACCGCACGCCGCTTTCTACCGCACCGCCCATCTTGTTATTATTCGGCGTAGCGAAGGCTATTCCACCCTCAAGAATGGATTCGAATGAATCCGTTTCAATGCTTAAGCCCTCGAACAAACTGAAATCAACCCCGACTCCACTCGCATTCCAGAAGTGAGTATTCTCTCTAACCAACATTTTGTATGCCGGTAGTATGCTCAGATGTATCAGCACTTTATCCGCCGTTTCACTCAACTCATATCCCGTGACGCTACCCACTCGAATTTGACGATAATACACACCCACACCCTCTTTAACCGAACCGAGTCGCGGAGCATACAGACTGACTTGCAGTGCATTTTCATCCTGACTGATGACGTCATGGGGGGCAGAATTCAACCCTTTGAACTCATGCCTAGCCATGCCATCTCCCGCCATCACAGCGATATATTGGCCAGAAACCAGCGTGTCCAAGTCAGATGTTGCTGCCAACCCAAAACGAGGTTCAACAATCCAAAATCTTGCACTATCATTAGCCAGTTGTTCCGCCTGCGGGTATATCAAAACCGTCACTTTGACTTGTTGTAATCCCTTTTCAAAAATCACTTTTTTCACTTTACCAACCGTGACACCCTTGTAACGAAGATCTGATCCCGAGTGCAAACCACCAGCCGATTTAAAACCAATTTCAATCTGTAAACCTTTCTCATGTGCCTCATCAAAACCATCAAATAAACGGTAGTTATCTCCATTGACTGCGGGTGTTGCCTCGTCGGAATCCGCATTATCAAATTCCGCATTATCAAAGGTGATGCCACCCGCCATAATCGATAAAAGGGATTCCGCTCTGACTTTAATACCAGACAATCCACCTGTAACTGTCACACCGCTGGAATTCCAAAATTGCGTATTCTGTCTGACGAGATAAGCATATTCCTCGTCAATCAGCGCGAAAATATCAACACCTTCCTCATAGTCTTCATCTTCAACACCATCACTTTGACCATGGCTAGAACGAAGCCGGAAATCCGTCACTTCACCCACGGGTACTTTCCGGTAAAACAGCTTGGTGCCGACATTGACAGATCCAAGCACCTTCGCGTTGAGCACAATATGCAAACCGGGGCTGGTCAGTTTCACCGGCGGTGGCGTATCGAGGGAATAAAAACTCCGCGTACTCTCGCCCCCACCGACTCTCATCGTAATATAACTACCCCCCACTATAGTATCCAGCCCCTTAATTTCAGTTAAAGCCACTCGGGGAGAGACTAACCAAAACTCAGTTTTCTTTTTTAGGCTTTTTTCTATCAGCGGATCAACAGCGACTGTTACCTTGATGGGGTAGCTACCTTTGTCCAGCTCTACCTTTTGCACTTTGCCAACAACCATCCCTTTATGCTTAATTTCGGTCTGTCCCTCGATGATGCCATCGGCTTTTTTAAAATAAATAATGGTCAGCAAACCCACATCGGCACTGTCAAAATCCTCATGTAATTGATAACCATGACCATCTTCAACAGAACCTCCGTCACCCTGGAATCGAGCAGGCGTATGAAATGCAATCCCGCCTGAGACTATCGATGCGATAGACTCCGTTTGCACCTTCAGTCCAGACAATCCGCCCGAGACGCTAATGCCAGAGACATTCCAAAAGCGAGTTTCAGGTTTCACCAAATGAGCGAACTGTTTACGAATGCGCACATGAATATTAACGCCCGTCTCCTGCTCATTGAGCTCATAGGCATAAACTTCGCCCACCGGTATTTTACGATAATAAATCTTACTGCCTTCTGAAATCGAAGATAAACTCTCACTCTGCAAAACCACATGCAAATGGTTCGGGTCATTCAATTGTGAGCTACTTTGCAGACCACTGGATTCATAATCGGCATACAAACGAAAAATATCACCGTTGCTGGATACAGCTGTTAGTTTGCCCGGTCCTGTTCCGCCATTAAGTGGAGTTTCAAAAGAAATTCCACCAGTAATAATGGACACCATAGATTCCGCTTGCACTTTAATCCCAGACAAATCGCCGGATACGGAAATACCACTACTGTTCCAAAAACGGGTATTTTGGTTAACCAACTTTGCGTACTGTTCTTTGATACGCAGATAGACTTGCACACCATCGCCTTTTTCATTCAATTCAAAGTTCTTAACTTCGCCTACGGCAATTTTTCGGTAATAGACGTTAGTGCCTTCCGCGATTGAGTTTAAGCTATCCGCATCTAAGCGAAGGTGTAAACCCGGCGAGGTGGCGTCTAGAGGTGGCGCGGTATTGAGGGCAACAAATTTAGAGGCGTTTTTACCCTCCCCCGGTTGCACCGCGATATAGTTACCTGACACAAGTGCATCCAGCCCAGACACACCCGACAGAGAAATCTGGGGCTGCACCAGCCAAAAAACAGAATCCCTTTTTAATAATGAGGTGGCATTTTTGTCAATGTTCGCTTTGACCGTAATACCTCTTAAATCTTCATTGACAGAGATTTCAGTGACCACTCCAACAGGCAAACCTTTGAACATGACTTTGGTAGATCCTGCTTCTATTCCGTCACCACTTTCAAACTGTATGGTGATATCCACACCGGCATTGGTAACACTCTCATAAAGAATAAAAGCGCCAATGAAAACCGCGATCAATGGAACAAACCATATTGGAGAAAAATAATCTCTCTTCACCAAGACCACATCGCCCAGGGCCTCTTCTTGTTCTTGAGTTAAGGGTTCTTTATGCATTTACTTTCCTGTCACTTCAGCAGATTTCTCATCTTGCCAGATTAGTCGCGAATCAAAACTCTCCGCCGCCAACATCGTTAATATCACCACAGCAGCGAAAAACGTAACACCGATTTCAGCCTCCACCAGCGCGATATTTCCCATATTAACCATTGCCAATAGCACTGCCATCACGAAGATGTCCAGCATGGACCACCGCCCAATGAATTCGACAAAACGGAATAAAAAAAGCCGTTGCCTCTTTCCTTTTAACCATTGAAAGTGCACCGCCATCAGCAGATAGATCATGGAGGTAATTTTAAACACAGGCACAATAATACTGGCAATAAAAATCAGAGTCGCAATAAAATAAAACTGGTGATCTATCAAGCGAACAATACCAGAATAAATGGTATCAGCGTCTTTATCGCCCAACTCAGTAACGGAAGTAATGGGAAACAAATTAGCCGGAATAAGTAAGATGAAGCCGGCAATCAGGTACGCCCAGGTTTTTTGTAGACTGTATTTCTTTAAGTAATCGACTTCCTGCCCACAACGACTACAAATACTTTTATAGTCCTTCGGAATATCGTGATCCGTGTGATGATTGAGTTTATGACACAAATGACACACGGCTAACTGCTGATCTCGGGCGTTTGTGTTGGCGTTGACGTCAGTGTTCATGCCAAACGCGCCCAACGTAGATCAATCATACAGATTCCTATCCAGCTTGCGCCAGACCTGGGATGTATCCAGTGATATCGCAGAAAGTAAGCTCATGAGCAATAAACCCACCAGAGCATAAAAACCACTTCCAAAAGTCACTTCTGCATCATCCATTAATTTCAGGCAAGTCAGCAAAGTACCCAATAGATAGATTTCCACCATACTCCAAGGCCTTAGTTTAACCTGGAGCTTAAATAAATTGATTGCGACAGATAAACCGGCATTCAATTTAATGCACAGCAACACCACCACAATTAGGAATAGCTGAATCGCGGGTATCATAATCGCAAAAAGAAAGACCAGCGCACCGACACCCACAAAGCCTGTTTTCGCTAACTGCAATGCGCCAGAAAGAATAATCCCTTCCTGCTCTCTGCCTATCATACTCATCGATAATATGGGTAAGGTGTTTGCAGGGACAAAGAAAACCAAACCTGTCAACGCGAGGGCCAAGGCACGATTAAGTGAGTCTTTTTTATTATGGTACAAAGAACTCGCACAACGCGGGCATTTAGCAACACCGCCCTGGGGGATGGCTGATTTTTTTAGCAGTAAATCACATTGGTGACAGGCGACTAATTGCGAGTCAATGTGCTGTACTGGGCTATCACTCGAGCTATCACTAATAGGAAGTATAGAAGTAGTAGAAGCGCCAGGATTAGAAGTGTGGGTGTCAGACGAATTAATGTGAAACCACCCTTGATAAAATGCTGCGAACTGATTGCAAATAGATACCATCCAATTAGTGATTAACTGATGACAGCAATTATCACAAGGCTATTGAATGCATTAAAATTAGACAGAATTATTATTAACTATTTAAACTCTAATATCTAGTTTCTAGCCCAGTTTCTCCGCTATCCTCGGCCCTGGATACGCACCCTATAATCTCCCCTTTTTCCTGACTAATGAGCGCCCAGATTATGAAGCACAAACCTTTTTCCCAAGCCTGCGAGAATAACAAAGAACCTATTCTCAGGGTTTTAAAAAACCTCATTCAAAAGCAAACAGAGATATTAGAAATCGGTAGCGGTACCGGCCAGCACGCCGCGTATTTTTGCCAACAGCTACCCAACGTAATCTGGCAACCCACGGACCTGACCATTAATTTGGAAGGCATCCAAATGTGGCGTGAGGAGACCAACCTTGAGAACTTTAAAACTCCGATGAAGCTCAATGCCACTGCCGCTGAGTGGCCTGTGGAATCTAGCGACTGTATATACACTGCCAACACTTGTCATATCATGGGCTGGGAAGAGGTTCGACTATTTATCGCCCGCGCAGGAGAGGTGATCAGGCCACAGGGATATCTTTGCATATACGGACCATTCAACTATCCCCGGAGTTCCTTTTCTAAGCTAAAACAGACAAACGTAACGGATACACACTTATCCAGTACTGACGATAATCAGGCCTGTGAATTTACTAGCGCCTGTGAATTTACTAGTGCAAGTAATGCGCGTTTTGACCAATGGCTGAAAAACCGTAACCCCCTCAGCGGTATTCGAGACATAACGGCAATGAACTGGGAGACCCGCCAAGCTGGCTTTGTACCATTGCAGGATAACGAAATGCCCGCCAATAACCGATTTGTCATATGGCAAAAGAACTAGTCCAGCGGAGGCTCCATGCTCACTGACAGCAGTGAACTATACTTACCCCTAACACTGTCTTGGTTTTTAGGGTCGACGATAAAAAGGGGACAACATATGTCACGGGCACACTCAAAAGGAGTTTCTACTGGCCCGTCGTCACCTAGCGGCCCCTATGATGCCGCGCTAAAAGCAATACGAAAGGGCTACCAAGCCTTTAATGCAGCCGAATCAATACCCCCATCGGGAATTCAAACCCTCAGTTGCACAGCCAAGCTTTATTACACGAATAACAATATCACCAGTACTGTTGCGGGTGTATCCAACAATGGCGTACATGCTGAGATGGATGCATTAAAGCAATTTTATGTGGGCACCTGTCATTACAATGACCACGCTTTTAGCAGCGTGACATTACAGATGGAATCAGGCCCTCTACCCTGCTGCATACGCTGTGCTGCCGTCTGTGGATTATTGGGGGTCTTCGCGATGCCAAACACGCATAAAACACCCACCTCGATGGGGACAGCTCAATGGCAATTACCCGATGACTTGGCACAGTTGTTGGCAATAAAAACCGGCGAGAATAAGTTTCTGTACCAACAGTTTGGGTCCGTTATTATATAATATTCAATAATTTAACCTTTGAGCTCCGATAACCAGCCAACGGATAACTCCCTCAGAATCTACCATCAAAGTCGTCTCATCAAATATTTAATCGCCACTTAAAGTTCCTTCATAACCCCATTTCTTTATTGATTAATGAAACGGTATAATGCGCGTCGATTAACACCAGTGAAATGCTTTCAACGCCTCTAAATCCGCAGCTAAAGAACCGCACCTAAAGGTATGTGTTTGAGGATAGGCATTCACACTTAGAGAACAAAATAATGAATCCAGCAATACCCCAGCAAAACCATGATAAGAAAATTGCAATATGGCTACTTATATGTGCGGCTGTGATTTTTTTCATGATAATACTGGGCGGTGCAACTCGACTCACCAATTCGGGCCTGTCCATGGTTGAATGGAAACCCATAGTCGGCGTCATTCCACCTCTCAGCGAATTGGCCTGGCAAGAGACTTTCGATAAATACAAGAATTTTCCAGAATACCAACAGGTCAATATCGATATGTCACTTGATGCGTTCAAGGCCATATTCTATTACGAATATTTTCATCGCATATTGGGTCGTTTGATTGGATTGCTTTTTCTACTGCCATTTATGTACTTCTTTTTCCGAGGCATGATCAAAAAGCCGCTGGTTCCTCGCTTGCTTGTGATGTTTATTTTGGGGGGCCTTCAAGGTCTGCTAGGCTGGTACATGGTCAAAAGCGGTCTAGTGAAAGACCCTCATGTGAGCCAATATCGATTGACGGCGCACCTCACTGCCGCTGTTGCGATCTATGTCTATATATTATGGGTGGCATTCGGCTTACTCATCATCAAAACAGACGCTACCTCCCATCGACGCCTATACCGATATGGAGTCGGTTTGATATCGCTAATTATCTTAATGATCATGTCCGGTGGCTTCGTGGCGGGCACACGCGCAGGGTTAGCTTACAATACTTTTCCGTTAATGAATGGCGCTTTCATTCCCCCTAACTTATACGCAATGGAACCTGTCTGGCTTAATTATTTTGAGAACATCACCACCATACAATTTAACCATCGAATGATCGCTTATCTTTTGATACTGGTGATTCCGCCCTTCTGTGTCCTGATTCGGCAAGTGACCAAGACGAAACGTCTACAAAGAACTGCTGCGGTTTTCATGGCCATGCTAGCAATCCAAATTACCTTGGGCGTTAGTACACTGCTAGCATCAGTTCCTGTGACGCTCGGTGTATCTCACCAGGGCGGCGCTATTATCTTGTTAACCATTGCCGTTTTTATTACTCGTGATCTCAAACCATCGATTACTGCCCATTAAAAACAGGACACTCCTCATGGAACCCAGCGCGCAAACAGACAGACCTAGGAATAACTCTGGTAGACTAAAGAACAATTCTGGCAAATTTGCTGTCATCGGCTTTGTGACCATGACGATAATATCGATAGGAGTATTGTTCTTATTTAAAAATGCGAGCCTGCCAAGAATCTCAGCTTTACCCGTTATGGATACCATTGGCGGTGAATTTGAACTACCAAGCTCTCTCGACAAGCCCGTCAAACTTTCCGATTTTAGCGGTACAGTACTCATGATCAATTTTGGTTTTACCAGCTGCCCAGATGTTTGCCCCACAATATTAAGTCGGTTAGCCAAAATCTCAAAAATTCTCAAGAATCAACGCGGATTCGATAAAACGAAATTACAAACGCTTTTTATTACCACCGATCCTGAGCGTGATGATGCAAATCAATTAGCACAATATCTTACCCATTTTCATCCCGACTTTATCGGTCTTACCGGGAGCGCAGAAGCCATCAAACAAGTCGCCAAGCAATACGGCGTATATTATCAAAAAGACACCTCCATCCAAACTCCTGCTGAGAATGAAACTGCGGCCTATAACATGTCGCATACGGACAAAATTTACCTACTCGATAAGCTAGGCCGAATTCGAAAGCTCTACAGCACAGAGAATTCTCTCGACGAAATCATTCTTGATATTCGGGGCCTCGTTGCAGAGATACACCCATCCTTAGATCAAGCACCCTTAAAATCAGAGGTTCAATAGTGAACACCACTCCTTCTTCTGCAAGCCTACAACTGAATTTACCCAACCCTCCCGCCCAACGCATAGCCTCCACGTGGCTCATGTTAGGCGTTGCCTCGCTGTTAGCGGCTGGCGTGTTTTCCATTTTGTTAGTGTTATCACGTACGCCGGCAATCCAAGAGGTCATCCCATTTATCGATTTCTTTCACGTTTCGTTGGTCGTGCATGTTGATCTATCGGTGTTGATTTGGTTTATGTCTTTTGCCTGCGTGTTATGGAGCCTCATCGGTGATGGCAAGCAAGTTTTTTGGGATAAAGTCGCTCTCGGGCTAGCCATGGCAGGCACCGCGATCATAGTCACTGCTCCTTTTGTAGGGGTAGGGAATCCCCTGATGAATAATTATATCCCGGTTCTCGATCACCCTCTTTATCTCCATGGACTGGCCATTTTTATTCTCGGCCCAATTTTACTTGCCTTAAAAACCGTGTTCACCTCCCAGCCTAATTTTTTAGCGCAATCGGGATCTGACGCCTTAAAGGTGGGAATATATTTAGGTGCACTCGTATTTCTAGTATCCATCCTTTCTTTAGCCGTATCTTATTCTGACATTCCTGCCAATTTAACGGGACGAGCCTACTACGAAGTCTTGTTCTGGGGTGGTGGCCATGTTTTACAATTTACCCACACCGTTCTCATGTTAGTAGCTTGGATTTGGATCGCCAATGCGACCGGAGCAAACATCAATTTGCCCCCTAAACTAGCGGTCACATTATTCATTTTAGTTATCGCACCGGTGGCAGCCACACCCTGGATATACAGTCAATTTTCAGTGAACGCGGTTGAACACCGCTTGGCATTTACGGATTTTATGAAGTTTGGTGGCTTAACCTCCCTCCCTTTAGGATTAATTACCGTCATAGCAATACTACGCTCCGAACGAGCACCAGCTGATAAACGGGCAGTGAAGGCCGCAATATATTGCTCGATAATACTGTTTGCTGCGGGTGGCATCATTGGATTTTTGATAGAAGGCGTCAACGTGGTCATCCCTGCTCACTATCACGGCTCCATTGTCGGCGTAACATTGGCCTTTATGGGGCTCACCTATCACTTATTTCCTCAATTAGGCTTTGGCAGTCCGAATACCAAAATGGCTCACATCCAACCTTACGTATATGGCAGTGGACAACTCTTACATATTCTGGGACTGGCCTGGTCAGGCGGTTACGGAGTACAACGCAAA
Organism: Pseudomonadales bacterium; assembly: GCA_019090455.1. Taxonomy (GTDB): domain Bacteria; phylum Pseudomonadota; class Gammaproteobacteria; order Pseudomonadales; family DC-out160; genus DC-out160. The sequence continues at coordinate 123,318 of JAHRWA010000039.1, forward strand.
ACCGCCGGTGCCGCTCAAGGCTTAGATCAACTACCTCAAGTGGCGGGCATGGCCATGATGGGACTCGGCGGATTAATCTCTATTATTGGTGGATTGCTCTTTTTTATCGTGGCACTCAAGTGTTTGAAGCAGAGAAGAAATTAATAGAGCAAAAAAACCAGCGGACACAAAACTATCTGACAATCAACTGATAGGGTTGAGAGGGCTCAATATGACTCAAATCTGCCGCGGATGGCTGCCCGACAATTCGGTTTTCCCAAGGATTTTGACATCAGTAAATAGTTTGTTTAGTCTCCCCGAATTCAAAAAACATAAAGCTTAATAATAAAAACTACGCCGATAATTTGGTGCTCTAGCTACAACTCAATACTCTAAATAGGGTTTACTAGTGAGTATGGCTAGGTCCATTAAAATCGGCTTATTCGCGGGAACAATTACTATGAATCATGCAATAAAGAATGGCCTACTGTACCGAATCTGCCTAATTTCTCTCTCTTTCCTTCTGCTTAGCGCATGTCAAAAACTCGATTTTGGACAATCTCCTCAATATTCCGGAGAAGAGAGCCAAGCCACATCCGACCTCAATAATGCACATGCGTATACCGTAGCGACATCTAACGTCCTGGCATTTATTCGCAAAGACCTGCCTTCCTCCTTAAAGGTCGCTTCCGGAGTTATTACGATCACTCTAGACACCTTACCGCCAACGCCTGTAGGTACAGTGATAGACACAGTGATAGGTACAGCGGCAATGGAAGTTGATACCCCCAATGATGACTTTATTTTCATTTCCACTCTCAGAAAATTCTGTGACACCAGCGGTGAAGTCACCGTAACCGCAGCACATAATGCGACGACGGGGCTCACAACTCTAATACTTGACTACTTAACCTGTGTCGAAGATGAAATCACTTATAGTGGGGGGCTTTTAGTCACAACTGTTCCGTCAACCGAATCAGCCCCTAGCGCCGTCGCATTCGAACCCAAAAACCTAGTCGTTATGAGAGGCGAAGAACACACCTCAACCTTCGGTAAAGTTGAAATGCGTATAGAAGGAGGAGGCCTGCTCGGACTACCTGTCTTTTTTAAATCTGATCTGATTCAAGAAGATATTGCTCGTAGCAAAACTTACTTAGTTGAAAATTTTCTCTATGAAAATGACTTATTAACAGGCACCATTTTCCATTCAGATTGGGGTTACTTGGACATAATTAACGGCAGCTTTTCTGATGATTTTGACATTTTATTGAGTGAAAACGTTGTTTTTCAGGGCCAAAACAATTCAGAACTCAAATATTCCATTACTCACAAACCCAATAAAAACCGTCTAAGTTGGAGCTACCTTATTGAAGTCGATGCTGACGGCGATAGCATCTACGAAAGTACAGAAACCATTCTCGGTTCAGTGCTCTTTAATTTGGGCGGATAGCAGCAACAAATTCAAATTAACCAGGACCGATCATAATTACATATAGGTATACGGACCTAGGCTTAGTTTGTTAGTTAGCTAACCAATCAGATCGCATTAGCTGTCGTTTTTCTTAGCTCCCCTTTCCAAACTCCCCTCTAAAACATCACTTATTTATTATTTCCTGTTTTCCACTGTATAATCTCCTCCAATAAGTCAATCTTAAGTTGCTACGCCTAGGTAACTATCGAATCGCTAAACCCTAAGCGATAGAATTCAGTCAACAAACCATTTATTCGCGAGATCACAGCTATGACAACCTCCTTCCACCCTCCAGTAAGAACCTTGATGGGTCCTGGACCTTCGGACGTTAATCCACGCATTTTAGAAGCGATGTCTCGTCCCACTATCGGACATTTAGACCCCTCCTTTATCGCTCTCATGGACGAGATAAAGTCACTGACTCAATATGCATTTCAAACCAAAAATAAGTTAACCCTCCCCATATCAGCACCCGGATCAGCTGGAATGGAAGCCTGTGTTGTCAATTTAGTGGAGCCCGGCGATAAGGTCGTGATATGCCAGAACGGGGTATTTGGCGGCCGCATGAAAGAGAATGTGGAGCGCTGTGGTGGTATCGCCGTTATGGTGGAAAATGATTGGGGGACGGCTATCGATTTGCGACAAACGGAAGAGGCACTAAAAGCAAATTCCGACGCTAAGTTTTTAGCATTCGTCCATGCTGAAACATCCACAGGTGTTTTAAGTGATGCAAAGGGACTTTGCGCTCTAGCCAAGAAATATAACTGCCTCAGCATTGTCGATGCGGTGACCTCACTAGGAGGAAGTGAAGTAGACGTAGACGGATGGGGAATTGATGCTATTTATTCTGGCACACAAAAATGCCTATCCTGTACTCCTGGAATCTCCCCAGTAAGCTTTAGTGATAAGGCCGTCGACATTATTGTTAATCGAAAAACAAAGGTACAAAGCTGGTTCCTCGACATGAATTTAGTGATGGGATATTGGGGAGAAGGGGCAAAACGGGCGTATCACCATACGGCTCCCATCAATGCGCTATATGCTTTGCATGAAGCCTTGGTCATTCTTAAAGAAGAGGGGCTCGAAAATTCATGGGCTCGACATCAGTATCACCACAAAGCCTTGGCAACTGGACTAGAAGCAATGGGACTCGCTTTTATCGTCCCTGAAGCCGACCGTCTACCACAACTAAACGCGGCCACGATCCCTGAAGGTATTGACGAAGCCGCAGTGAGAAAAGCATTGCTGGAACAGTACAATTTAGAAATCGGAGCGGGCTTAGGCAGCTTAGCAGGAAAAGTATGGCGTATAGGTCTAATGGGTTTTGCTTGTAACAAAAAAAATGTGCTTCTATGCCTCGGCGCATTGGATTCCGTACTCAGTCAAATGGGGGCTTCGATACAAACAGGTATCGCCGTCACTGCGGCGAATCAATACTATACCCAGGAATCGCTATCAAGAATCTAAGCTTTTAGAACCAGTACCTTTGAAACCTGTGCCTATTAAACTAATGGCTATACTCAATCTATGCGCCTACTGATAATTGCCTTTTCATTAAGTTGTATAACGACAGCCTATGCTGCCAATTTCTATGACTTTAGATTAGGCCCTGACGGTGGCGTAGATGATTCATCAGAAACAGAAGACTCATCAAAAACAGGTGATCAAGGCAAAATCATAGACTTCATCAACGTCAAAGATGAACATTTAATGGGTGAAGCGCAAAGTGAAATTCAAAAAAACATCATTTTCAATCCGGACAAATTAAAGTTTAAAGATCTTAAAATCATCACCGATCACAGTGGAAAAAAAATTACCTGCGGAAAAATAAGTACCGTATCCATAAAGGGAAAACGTGCTAAGTTTAGACCTTTTTCATACAGCGAAAACGGCATCAATATGCTAAAGAAAACCGGTTTTGAAAATGACATAAACAAATACGGTGACTCACTTCGCCAGCGCGAGAAAACCTGGCAGGCACACTACAAAGACCTAGGCTGTTAGTTGCTAATCATCGCCTAGAATCCACAACATTCGCTTTCCAATCAAGCCCTTCCCGCTCCTATACTTTTTAAGTTGATCAGTGTCATTCGTTGCTTTAGCCTTTGCGATACTATTCTTGGAGCATGTTATGGATAACACCAAAACCGATTTAACTGGCTCGCCCAGCAATTCGGATTTTAATTCGAAAGAAAAAGGTCCGAAAATTCATAACTGGGTAGACTTTGAAAAAGGTTCAGTAGATCGAAAAATATTTTCGGATGAGAATATTTATCAAACTGAACTAAAAAAAATATTTGCCCGAGGCTGGAACTTCATGTGCCACGAGTCCCAGATAGTTGAGCCAGGCAGCTACTTCACGAATTATATCGGTGAAGATCATGTCATTGTTGTCAGAGACAAAAACCTTCAGGTACAAGTTCTCATTAACTCATGCCCACATAGAGGAAATACGGTTTGCCGAGCGGAACAAGGCCAAACTCGGTCATTCTTCTGTTCCTACCACGGTTGGAATTTTAGCCTCGACGGAAAGTTAATCGGACTGCCTGGACAAGACGAGTTTTATCGAGGCGGATTGGATAAAGAAAAATGGGGCCTATCAAAAGCGCCTCATGTTGATATCTACAAGGGATTTGTTTTCGCCTCACTGGACCCCGACGCCATTTCTTTAGAAGATTTTCTTGGCTGGGTCGGCCGATTAGGCCTGGATCAAGTGGCAGAGCAAGGGGATATAGAAGTCGTAGATGGCATTCAAAAAAATGTCATACAGTGCAACTGGAAGTTAGCCGTCGACAACTTATTTGATTGGTATCACGGTAATGTCAGCCACGGTTCGGCCATGAAACTTGGGTTATTAACAGAAGAGTTTGTTGCGCCTATGAGCCAAATGGTCATACTCGGAGAATACGGCCATGCCATTGGTGGCCCCGGCATAAGCCAGAAGGAACAGCAACGCCTAATAGAAAAATATCAACACGTTGACACCGCAAGCAATCGAAAAAAACCCAAGAATGCCAATTCCTGGCGAGGCGAAAAAAGCGCGAAAGACGCATTAGGCCCTGTAGGGATAAGGTGTAAAGGGCACCCCAATATCTTTCCTAATCTATGGGTATCAACTGGCGGAACTCAACTTTGCCTACGTCTACCGAAAGGCCCTACCACCACAGAGCTGTGGTGGTTCACTTTTGTAGAGAAATCCATGGCTCCCGAAGTGAAGAAAAAAGTGATACAAGGAGCAATACACTTTTTTGGCCCTTCGGGTATGTTAGAACAAGACGATGGTGAAAACTGGAGCCATTCAACCAATGCCACTAAGGGTTTCGCCTCAAGTCGTCGGCCGCTTAATTTTAAGATGGGATTGGGTTTGGATGAAATTGTTGTTGATGATTCAGGGCAATCGAGTATCGAAACTGTAGTCAACGAACATGCACAACGCTGGACCTATAAATCATGGCAGGAATGGATGAAGGCTGAGAGCTGGAGCGAACTTATAAAAAATCACTCCTCTGAGCCAAAAGGAAAAATCTAAGAGACGATGCTCAACAAAATTTAAAGTTACGCCATCAACAGTTATTTTTTGGTTTTTGGCATGCACATGAGCTAGAGTTCTTATAGGTCGCCCACGCGTGGCGGTAATATTCACTTAATATCCTAATTAAAAAATGGTAACTTACTCAACGTACAAAAATTCAAAAGCCGGTTGTGGTGCGCTTTCAACTATCATTAACGTTTAACTAGGATTTGAATCACTGCCATAGCTCGCTTTTTACTATCCATAATATTTTATTTGATATAATTAATCACATAGGAAAATACAATGAAAAAAATTGCTACTGCACTATTAGTTGCTGCTGTTTCTGTTGGGGCCCAAGCTGAAGGCATGTATGGCGGAGGCGGTATTGGTATCAATAGTGTTGATATTTCAGGTTTAGATTTAGACGATGCAACAGGCTTTCAGTTTTTTGGTGGTTACGACCTAGACTATACAATTGGAGATGATATCACTACTGCAGTGGAGGTTGGTTACAAAATGAGTGGTGATTTTGAACTAGACACTCAATTTGGAACCTTTAGCGACTCAGCAGACGGGCTTTGGGCTTCTGGCGTAGTCAGTTACCCTGTCAGCGATCAAATCTCATTACTCGGCCGTTTAGGTCTAGATTTAGGTGACGATGATGGCCTTTTATTCGGTTTTGGTGGTGGTTATGACATCAATGAACAGATTGGAGTCAGGGCAGAATACATCATACGAAGCGATACAACTGCTATCGAATTTAACCTTACTTACAGACCCTAAATAAACTATTCTCTCTCTTTACACCAACCCCACCTGCAAAAGTAGGGTTGGTGTCGCGGCTTAAAGGCACCCCCTTACAAGTCGCTTAGGTTACCCATCCTTTACCAACTACAACTTAACCCCTTCAGCCTTCAGTTTCTTGGCAATATCCTCGCGCAACTGAGGCTTAACGATTTTACCTACTGGGTTTCGTGGAATAACATCCGTTATTTCTAGACGTTCTGGTAGTTTATAAATAGCAATATTTTGATCTCGCATAAAGTCCGTCAACTCAGACAACGCCAAAGACTCAACACCTTCAGCTAACACAATATAAACGCAAATGCGTTCACCTAAGCGCTCATCAGGCATTGCAACGGCTGCGGCATCCAGAACCTTTGGATGAGCCTGCAACATATTTTCAATTTCTTGAGCACTGATGTTATTGCCACCTCGAATAATGATGTCCTTGCAGCGATCAAAAAAGCTAACGTAACCATCGTCTTCCACACGAAAAAGATCGCCTGTATAAAAATACCCATCAGAATCAAAAGAAGTCTCAGATAAATCGGGTCGCCGAAAGTAGCCTGGAAACACATTCGGGCCTTTGTAGGCTAGCTGCCCAATGTCACCCACTTTTGTTAATGCTTTTCCGCTATCAAGATCAACCACTTTTATTTCAATGCCTTCAACTGGACTTTCGCTTCTACGAATACTCCAGTTTGGATAAAACCGAGACCGTTTAGCGGCATCAGGAATATCTTCAGCACCTGACATAATCGCAGTGCCTTCCGTTTGACCCCAACCACAACCAACATCGATACCCCAACGTTTCTTGAATTCTTCCAAAGACCAAGCCGACGGCGGTGCAGAACCCGTCATGATTTTTTCCACCGTACTTAAGTTGAGTTCACTTACCTGCGGATGCTTCAATATCATATTCAGTAAAGCCGGAACCAATAAGGTAGTCGTGATATTTTCAGTGGCCATTTGTTTAAAAAATACTTCACCGTCGAAAGGGTGATGGAATACAGTCGTTCCACCACTGAATAACCAATTCACCAAACCAATTCCAACACCTGTCATATTCACCATAGGTGCCGTACACAAAATCACTTGGCATCGATCATTCCAGACTCCCACGGCTTTAGTCATGACTTTAACTTGCGCGAGCCAATTATTATGGCTCATAGGGCAGCCTTTTGAATTCGATTCAGTCCCTGAGGACCAGCACAAACTAAAGATATCATTTGAGCCAATCTCTATGGCATTGAGTTGTGCCACATCCGCCTCGCCCTCGGACATTTTTTTCAATTCATCTAGCGTAATAATGTCTTTTAAAGAAGGGTGATCTTTCGCTACTTTCTTGACCATATCAATGTGATCAAATCCGGCAAAATTTTTTACACTGATATAGGACACCGACTGACTTAAATCGCAAATGTAATTAAACTCTTTCTCTCTCCACTGCATGGGAAGAGGTGAGAAAATAGCTCCTATTCGAGCTAACGCCATGTATATCAGCGTAAGCTCCCAAATATTCGGTAATTGCACAATGACGATATCATCTTTTTTAAAGCCTCTTGCCAACAACTTCGTTGCCAAGATATCCACCCTTTCGCCCAAATCAGCATAGCTAATTCGCTCAGCTGGCGACCCCACTAGTTGTTCTTTATTAAGAGGATCGGCCAGTGCAATTCGCTCAGGATAATCTTTCACATTTTTCTGAAAAACATCCACCAACGTTTCATTAGCCCACACCCCCATGTCGGTGTAGTACTTTATTTTTTTTGTATCCGTTAATATCATAGTGACTTCCTTCACTGACGTTGAGAGGTTACTGAAGAGTGCGCTTAGCTAGAAACACTTTTATATATCAATAAGATATTTTCAGCCCAGCTGCTTCACCCTTCCCTAATTGGACCATCGAGTATACATCGAAAAAGAACAGTCACTTGTCAATCTGCTGCAATTACTCTCAAAAAATTACAGACTAATTTTGAGATTGTATTCAGTCGAGAAGCAATCAAGAAAACGTAATTTAGCGTACTCGCATCAGCGATTTAGGGAATTTAGGTATCAATCGTCAGCTCAATAGCTGATAGTCATGCGCCGAATATCATCCGAGCCAACCAAATTACTAAATTGGCTACAATGTTCATTTTTACTCTTAAATATTCATCACTACGGCTTGTCTTTAGGCGTCAAATAATTGTATTCCCCGTTTTACATTTATCTGTCTATACTGCTTTAGACTGAGTTATTTTTAACCAACCAATAACAGCATCGTACCTTAACTGTGCCCCAAATACTTAGCCAGTTCACCGTAATTAAAAATGACTTAACTCAACAATGCATTAACCAAAGAGCGGAGAAAACCTGAATGTCCGACACCGAAAACAGCACTGAAAACACTAAAGATATGGAAGATACGAAAGTAGAACCCGTCAATGAATATAACTACTATAGCGAAAATGGGATATACATCGGGCACAGTGAGGGCGCATCCCCTCAGGAAGACCTCTTCCAACAAGCCCACTACGTATTTAGCGATGAACCAGAAGAAAACAAAAATGAAAAAGCCATTTTCGAAATCGAACAAGACCTTAAGACGTTTCAAAAGGAACGACTGAATACTTCCGTTAGCCATATTGGCCGCTTAATGGATTTAAACAGAAGAATAGAAAACTTAGAAAACCTACTGGAGCAGAAAAAAAACGAGCAGAATACGCCTCTTAAAAAGGCATGCTGACTATCACGTTATCGTCGGTAACCGCCCTTCATTAAAAGCCGTTAATGAAAGTAAAAACCAGGCTATTAGAAAGAGTAGCCCCCCAAAAGGGGTCACTATACCAAGGCGGGAAATTCCGCTAATCGCTAGCACATACAAGCTACCTGAAAACAATAGCATTCCCATCATCATGCTCAGGCTACTCCATTTGAGAAGAACACGCTCTGGCCATTGAAACATCAACAGTCCAAGTAAAACCAACCCCAAGGAATGATACATCTGATAATCAACACCGGTCTGAAATGTCGACAAAGCTTTTTCTGTGAGTCGTTGTTTCAGACCGTGAGCCGCAAAAGCGCCAAGTAAAACACTAAAAAAACCACTCAATGCTCCGACAAAAACCACCCAAGAGGCCACGCGTAATCTCCTAACAATTATTGTGAGTGCGAGCTATAGAGGGAAAATCAAGGACAACGACTTAATCTGTTGTCTCATTGAGCTTGCCTTCTCGAACATATAAAAAAACGGGAAATGCAAAGGCGAATGCGACTCCAAAAGTCAATGCAATATAAACCCACCAGTTTTTCATCCCTAAACGTTTTGCTTCAGGAACCATCCAAATAACAAAGGCAATAACAGCAATAGTCAGATCCGTAGACAATGAGCTTGATGCAGGGTTAGCAAATGCTCCCTGCATAAAAGCACTCAAATCAAAAAAACCTTCTGACTGACGCATAAACTGTATATTAAAATACCATGTTAAGACTAACCCAATGAGAGAAAGCAGCGCATAACACTTTTGCCTACCCGTAATGTTTCCCATGTCACTCTTCTCCCCTCAAATCCATTAAAATAAAATCAGTCTAACCGCATTTAGAATCACTACAACTCAAACAAGTCATGCAGCCTTCATTAAAAATGACCGCTTTAGTGAAGCACTTTGTGCACAAGGTTGCGTTCACCGGATAAGAAGATTCAGTCTCCACTGTCTTCTGAATTGTACCGACGGCTTCAGTTGTCTTTTCATCAACAAATGCTTGCTGATGGGCATCCAGTTCGATAGGTTGAATTAATCCAATGAAGGTTAAATGCCTCTCTATCGCATGCCCCATTTCAGCCACTAACGAAGGCATAAAAACGCCTCCTTTTTTAAAGTAGCCACCCTTAGGATCAAAAACAGCTTTTAGCTCTTCGGTGAGAAAAGTAACATCTCCCCCTTTCCGAAAAACCGCTGAAATAACCCGAGTTAAAGCAACCACCCACTGAAAGTGATCCATGTTCTTTGAATTAATAAACACCTCGAATGGTCTACGCAGCTCGTGAGCAGTCCCTTCATTTAGCACGATGTCATTAATAGTGATGTATAGAGCATGCTCGGACATGGGCGTTTTAATTTTATAAGTAGAGCCAATGAGTATTTCGGGTCGTTCCACTTTTTCATGCATGTGAATAACATTGTCCACAAGCTCATCTACTGCTGCCCCATCAGCCTTAGTATCCACGGCAGAAGGCGATTCGTTCACAACTTCATAACCAACGATTGGCTGATTAATTTCTTTTAACATTTTCATTCCTTAAATAAAAACTCACTGAATTTGATTTCTTCATGAAAAGTTAAATCACTATAACTTACCATAATAACCTTCTTTTAATGCTTCGAATAAGTTGGCTGCCGTATGGGTTTCACCTTCGTAAAGAATCTCGTCATTGCCCTTGGCTTCCATAATAGAACCATCGGCTAAGGTAAATCGATAAAGGGTATTCGCCAGATCCTCCTCTCTCACCAATACACCACTGAACACATCCGGGTTAAAACGAAAAGTGGTACAACCTTTCAAACCACGGCGATGAGCATAAAGATAAATATCTTTAAAATCATCGTAGGCAATATCAGTCGGGACATTAATCGTTTTAGAAATGGAGGAGTCAACCCACCTTTGTGCCGCCGCTTGCACATCTAGATGCTGCTCTGGCGTTATCTCATCGGTTGTCACAAAATAATCTGGCAACCCTTCTCCTGGTCCGGCATCGGCATCAATCCAATGCCGATATGCCAACAATTCGTAAGATAAAACATCCACTTTCTCTTTCGTTTTACGACCTTCTTTAATTACGTTTCTCGAATAAAGGTGTGCAAAACTGGGCTCAATACCATTGCTGGCGTTATTCCCCAACGTTAAAGAGATAGTACCTGTGGGTGCAATAGACGAATGATGGGTAAACCGACAACCGTGTTTTTCAATTTGCTTCACTAGCTCAGCATCCTGCTCAGCCACCCGCTGCATGTAACGGCTAAATTTTGCATGTAGCACTTTACCTAAGACTTGATCGCCAGCCTTATAACCTTGCTCTAACATCTCAGGCCGCTGGCGTAACATAGATTGAGTCACTTTAAACTTCTCTTCTAAAATAGGGGCAGAACCCTTCTCCTTAGCCAGCTCTACGCCCACACGCCATCCCGCTAATGCCAACTCTTTTGATACTTTGTCAGTAAATGTGATCGATTTATCATCACCATAGCGCATTTGTAGCATGGCCATTGTAGAACCTAAACCGAGAAAACCCATACCGTGACGGCGCTTGCTAAACAGCTCTCTCTTTTGCTGTTCCAATGGCAAACCGTTAATTTCAACCACGTTATCTAGCATCCGGGTAAACACTGACACTACCCGACGATACTTGTCCCAATTAAAACGGGCTTCAGCAGTAAAAGGGTTTTCGACAAATTGCGTGAGATTAACAGAACCAAGCAAACAACTACCGTAAGCAGGTAACGGTTGTTCACCGCAAGGGTTAGTCGCCCGTATCGATTCACAAAACCAGTTGTTATTCATTTCGTTTACACGATCAATTAAAATAAAACCCGGTTCAGCAAAGTTGTAGGTGGATTCCATAATACACTGCCACAAATCTCGAGCACTAACCCATCGATACACCTTACAAGCAGTCAAACCTTTTTTATTGACTACATACCCATCATTACTTGCCCACGACCGCCAAATCACCTGCTTCGGATCTTTTAAATCTAAAGCCTGAGCCTCTTCGCCACCTTCTTTAAAAGGAAAGACCAAAGCCCATTCCTTGTCTTGCAAAACAGCTTCAATAAACTCATCACTAATAAGTAAGGACAGATTGAATTGTCGCAAACAACCATCTTGCGCTTTGGCTTTAATAAAGTCGTACACATCAGGGTGGGAAATATCAAAAGTCGCCATCTGTGCACCACGGCGTCCACCAGCGGAAGAAACAGTGAAGCAAGTCTTGTCAAAGATATCCATAAAGGAAAGAGGACCGGATGTTTTAGCCCCCGCTCCTGACACATAAGCTCCCTTAGGCCTGAGTGTCGAAAACTCGTAGCCAATCCCACAACCCGACTTGAGCGTTAGACCGGCTTGTAAGTTTTTTTCAAGAATATCTGACATAGAATCCCGAACTGAACCGGATACTGTACAGTTAATGGTTGAGGTGTCGGATTTATATTCTCCTGCACCCGCATTGGATAAGATTCTTCCGGCAGGTATTGCACCATTTTTTAAGGCCCATAAAAATTCGGGATACCACTGCTCCTTCTTCTCCGCTTCTACCTCTACATCCGCCAAAGCCCTAGCGACGCGCTCTAGGCTCGCCTCTATACCCGAATCTACTGCTATGCCTTGACTGTTTTTAAGGCAATATTTTTGTTGCCAAACCTCCATAGAGGTCATTTGTAATGGGACAATTGATCCAGTGTGAGAAGACTCATCTTGAAGATCGTTCCGTGATACAGGCTTTGATGAAGGTTTAACAGCTTGTTCCAATGGCATACTTATCATCCAATCTTTTTTAAGTGAGATTAAAAATAGTCACATCAGCTAATTTAATTGATGTGGACATAAGGGTATTAGATAGATCTCACTTTTTCAAGGACAAACACAACATATAGTGGTTAAGGTTACTATTTAAACACTATATGTTGTGATCAATGGGTGAGCAGCGAGCGAATAAAAACCAACCAAAGTAGACAGACTATCCACTATTTGTAGCGCTAACAACCGAATCAATAGGCCTCAACTGACCATAACATTCAATAATCAACCTTAATATAATCCACAGTCACAATACTAAGCTATCGAAGGAATGATCCATGATTACCCCCACAAAAACGCTTTTCCTATCAACCATTGCCGGCTTTCTCATTCTGATAAACACTCTCCCTGTACACGCCATTCCATCACAAGAGGATGCGGATATTCTCGAAACAAACGAGGTAACGCCGGAGCAATACACCCCCCCCTTGACTTCAATATTAAATAGAAGCTGGAAACCTTCAATGGAATTCGCGGGTAACGGCGATCAACAAGCGGGGGTAGACAAACTACGCAAGATGCAGCAACTACAGCAAACCATGTTAGAAAATTCAGACTTTCACAAACAAACACTCACTTTCATTGATGATCTTTGGGCCTCCTTTGAGCACTTCAATTTAAAAAAATTCCACAAAATATTACCCGAAGATGCCGGTGAGTGGCGCAAACTCACAGTTATTGGACACCTCAATGACGATATCTATAAGTACGGACCTACTCCTGCCTCAGTCAACGCAATAAACCCAAAAGGCTCACCCAAAGAATTGGGTGATTTCAATGTGGAAATCAGAGCGAAAGAAATCGAGAACAAAATATTTGGCACGAGTTTCCTCATCGAATCCGATGTTAATCTCGGCCTGGGCAGCGCCGATTGGACCGCATTAAGAAAAGCGACAAAAGAAACAATTAAAATTGTAGTCGATGGCGATTCACGCTTCACAAGTAAGGACAGTGACTTTTTCCAAGCAAATTATTATCGCGATAAAGTAAAGGCAATGAATGAAAATTTGGATTCCAAAGATATCGCAATAGTTGCTTCTTTGTGGGCATCATTCCCTGAAATGTGGGACTTATTGTCAAAGGTAGCTAAGGTAGAAGACGCTGTTGTTATCGATATAGCGAATAGACCTTATAAGCAACTGCACACCTCACTCTCCATCCAGCCTGATAAAATGAAACAGGTGTACCCTAAGCTTGCAAAGTTTCTCCGGAAAGTAGGCCCCCTATTTAACGTCAAATTGGACTTAAATGCTGATGAAGGCCGGTATATTCGAGCAGAAATAGATAGCAAAACACTGATGGTCACCATTGAAGCCTATGTAAAAGAAGGCCAAATTCTACCCATAAATCACTCAGGGGTAGTCGCCCTTACAGTACCTAACAAAAAACTGGGTGAACCTTGGAACTTTGTTGCTACAGCAAATGTGGATTTGCATATTCTAGGAGTCAAGGCAAGTCTCAACAACCTTACAACGAAAATAGACTACATCACTAATGAAACCGGCGCCGACGTCAACGTTCAAGTAAATGAAATGCCGGCCTTGGATATTTCAGGTCGAGCTTTGGGAATATTACCCACTTCGTTTATTGATGTAATGATGCCAAGCAACCTTGAAAAAATAATGTCTGCTTTCATGGCTGTTATATTTGAGGGTGACAACGGAAAGGGGATTCTTGTGGAATCGACTTTCCTACAAGCTACACCAGAGAGAGTAGCACTCGTTGAATCCGATGTTAGCTTTGTGGGCCTAGACAATATATTCATGCGAATAGGCATGGGCATTGTCAATGATCGTATAATTCCTGGAGATAAAGTTTCCGTAGAGATCAGGCAGTTGTGGTTCGATACACAACACGCTTTTGCCAACGATTTAGAAAACTACGTCGACACGGTTCTTTAGATTTTTCTGAAACTAACAACCTTTAACCTAAAGCCATAAAAATAAATGCAGCATCAATCAATGCTGCATTTATTTCTCTCCCTATCATTACGACAATCTCAATTAGATCTCCTGCACTTTAACATCGTAAGGCGAGGTAAAATCGCTATACAACTTATCACCAGGCCCCTCGCCCAGATTGTTACTCACATAAAAACCCACCTCCAAACCAATAAACCCCTCCCTTGGGATTCTCTCAATTCGGTAACCAACATGCGGCATTTGCCCAGCAAACCTCTCAGGCCGGTCTCTTTTTTTCTCATGTTCAAAAAAGTAAAAGCTGAGCGGCAATTCTCCATCAATAAAATTAAAATCCGCAAATAAATCGAGTTGCTTTCCTGTTCTTGCCCAAATCCATTTAGGCCCATCTTCAAATATTGTCTTTTGCATTTCCACTTCATCGTCTGATTCTACAGCATCCACTTTTGCCACTAGGCCCGGCTTCACAGAGGACATAACTTCCAGCCCTTTCAAGTCATTTCCATCTATAGCAATTGTTAGCTTAGGATTCCATAAGGCCGCTCGCTGCCACCACTTCATTTGAACTCGAGCAATATAGTTGAGCCGATTCGCGTAAAAATGAGCCTGTATATCAAACGATATCACCGGTATTTTAAATATATATATCGTCGTTTTCATCTGCGTAACCGCTCGGATAGGACCTGCTTTTTCCGCATAAGGCTTGGCTACGAAGTTTTTGTTGTTCAAGGTGACTCTAGGAAAAGGGACGACTAATCCTCCCCCCATTCTAATTTTCATCGTATCAATCGGTGACTCTTGCTCACCGGTGAAATCAAAATATGAGAATGTTTTCCAGTTGAGGGCATTCTTCTTACTCATCGTCAACGTGTAAGCATCTGTCTCCACTCGACCCAACGCAGCCGCATAACGCACATAAACATCCTCAGACTTAAGTCGGCTATTCTTCACCACATAGACATAATACTTTTGCCCTTTAGCAGAAAGGTATTCAACCTCAGCAATGATTCTTCCTCCTGCTCTCATCGCATCCAGTTTACGCGGCCCACCATCCGCAAACATAAATAACATTCGATCTGCTTCATCAACCAAATTTACCCTGCCGTCTATTTCTGTTTCCGATTCTTCGAAATATACCAACCCGTTTATGTCGTATTCATCAAACTGATAAGGGATGGGGACCAAATGGCCATCCACAACGGCGCTCACAGAATAACTACCGACGGATTCGTTCAACCAATTTTTGATGTCACTCCCTTTAATTTCGACTACTCTCAACTTCTCGGCTTCAGATAATCCCATTGTCGAAATTAACTCAACTGACTTTCCATCTGCCAATAGAGGTCCGGCCTCTAACAGACATAGACACACAATCAGGCACTGCCCAACCCATTTTCTGGAAGACAAAACATCTTTGAATTTAAACATTATGACGCCTCAATACATTCGGTTTACACCATCAAGATAAATATGCTGCTAGGAAATTATGGATCTCATTTCATTGATGGAAAATAATATTCTTCTCAGCATATGCCAGCTGACATATGCACGACCTAGTGTACTGAATTTACATTCGGTAACCTAGCGCCGTTTTCGGAAACAAACCTTTGAACTTAGGTAGCCATGAGATTATGAATTTATGAATCGAGAATGCTAAGAATCCAAAGAACAACAATAGGTACTACGTAGTAAAGTGCCGAAAGGTTTCTCACCAAACTCTTTGGTGAAAGCTGAATCGAGCCAAGCGATATTTCCATTAATTACCACCAACTCAACAACACCCTCGGATCGATTCACCATTTGAGGGTGATCAAAGCACTCCCTATATTGAATTGAGGTATTCAAGTCAGAGTCGTACTCGCGTAACGCTTCCGGATTAATAAGAACAAGATCGGCTTGCGATCCAATATCAAGATTACCAACATCTAATCCAAATAGTTTAGCCGGCGCACTGGTAAGTCGTTTAATGGCTTCTGATACCAATTCTATAGAGTCCAGTGCGGCGAACTTTAGTGTTCGTAAATTGCCATCAAAGAACGCCATATTAGTTAAATGGGCTCCGCTATCATTAAAACCCGGTATGGTCTGTTCATGAAACAACAGCTTCTTCAACACATCGGGACGCTCATTTGCAGTTGTGGTATACCAGCGAAATTGCTTGTCATACTGTAAGAGCATATGCAGCATAAAATCTGCATCATCTTTAATGGGAGGAAACTGCTTAAACTCATTGGCTTCTTCAACATCTATCGCAATGGCAGAATTACCGCGTTGATATGCTATTACTCTCGCAAAAATATCTGACATTTTTGCACCCTTCCAGCCATCTATTTCACAGGAATCAATGTACATCTCGTCCAAGTTACGGCCGAAGGTTGTGGGTTCTAACTGTAATTTTCTCAATAAGTGAGGCAAATTAAATCCTTCTTTTCCACTACGCCAAGCTTGCCTAAAACGCGCCTGAAATTCTGAATCTAACAGTAAACTTTTCCGCCCTTCCACATCTTCGACATCCAAGGCATTAAGCTCTCTGAAAGCGGCTTTTTCTTCCAGCAATGGAGTCGCTACTCCATCTGCGAAGACTTTAAAAGGAGCTGACAATGTTTGAAAGGTAAAATCTCCGCCAAAGAATTTGGAATTAATTAATCCACTTAACCTTAACAGCCCATCGGCTCCTCGTTTATTCGCGCTAAGATCCATTGCCGCAGTAGCCGTCATGCGTAGCGGTTTATCTGCTCCGCGACGACTGCTCATAAAAAAAGTTTTAATGGTTTTCCCCATATTCTCGGGATCAGGCGTCGCTTGCCAGGTGCGATCGTATTTTCGGACCACATCGCCCAACGCTTTTATTTCTTCCCATGGTGCATTTTGAGCGGGGATTTTTGCATTGCGATGGGGATCGTTCGCTAAGAAATGCAGAGGCAAACCATCGGAAGAAAAACCCACATAGCCTTCTTTCATCGCTTTTTCTACTAATACGACCATTTCCGCGATTTCATCTGTAGTGGGCTGTCGTTCAAGACTCTCCTCCAGCCCCATCACTTCTACTCGAAGCATAGTATGCGGAATCATAGGAGCCACATTGGGCCCCAAAGCTAACCCATCGAAATGATTCAAATAATCCCCGGTATCATGCCAGGAGATTTTATCTGCAACGGATCTGAGAACGGACTTTGGGATATTTTCCACTCGCGCAAAACAATCCACAATGACGTTTTCTTCTGGCTTTTCAGAATTTCTTTGGGCACCAAACGCTATCCCTAGACTACAATTACTCATCACCACACTAGTAGTGCCATGACGAACCGCTTCAGGAAGACCCGGCTCTACTTCCACTTCAAGATCATAATGAGTGTGGATATCGATCAAGCCAGGCATAAGCCACTTGCCTTTCCCTTCTACCACTCGCTCGGCACAAGTAGGATCAAGATTCAGACCTTTGGCCGCAATCACACCATCTTGGATCGCAATGTCTATCGATTCTGGCGGTCCTCCCTTACCATCAAAAACAAGCGCATTCTTAATCAGCACATTCCAATGTCTATTAACCATGACCCCAAGCTCCTATAATTTGAAAATAAAGGTTTGGTAAGGAAAGACCTAAAAAAGAGGCCTAATCATTGCTTCTTCTCACCTAACCAATCGCTATATTCATTGTCAACCGGCAGCTTCACCGGTCTATCAAACCCAGGTAATCGAATTTCTTCCTTGGTGTAACTAACATCATTATCCGTCAACACATTATGGTCAAATAAGTAAGTCGGCTTAGCTTCACCGGATAACGCAGATTGATCGTACTGATCGGCTTTTTCCTTCGTTTTCTCATTGCGTGCAAGATACGCATTAAACGCTTTGCACCCAACTCGTTTTTCTATCATTGACTCAACAATATGCGGCGCCATTACACTGCCTGTGGCATTGTTGCCCCCAAACCCTTTAGAGTTTATAAACGCTACATCCATCGCATTCCGGCCCACTTCATGGTGCTGCTGACGAATATTAAGATTACTGTCATTAACATCTTCCGCCACTTCATCGATGGTAGCGATGCCTGGAATAATTCCCTGATTAAAACTACCTAGCACCATTGCCAGTTGATCGCCGGATGCTGGCGAAAGTGGATGCCCTACATAGCATTTATTCGCGGCAATAATCCATTTATCGATATCAAATACTTTCGCAGTTTCGTTAAGGATCATAGATTCTGTGGTTCGATTCTGTGGTGTGCTGGTGCCATGCGCCACCATATACGATCGCTGCTGTATCGCTTTCTCACCCAACATGCTACGCATGTATGCCACACTTTTAGCCACTGTTAAATAGTTACCGACTCCAGGTGAAGGAATCGATTTTTTGAAACCATCTGCATGTACAAAAACGTTAGGTATCGCACCGTAAATGGTGGCCCCCAACTCTAAAGCCAACTCATCGTCACACAACACAAAAAACTGGGCTGATTCTGACAAAGTAAAACCACAGTTATAAGAGAAGGGTCGACTTGCTCGCTGATAATCGGGTGAACTGATGCCTTTAGCTTTATCCAGCTCCAACAGCTCTGCGTCCGTCGCTAACGCTCCCATATTGCCGTAACCTTCAAACACCTCAGGAACAAGACCGGTTTCACTATTACCTACAATCACCAAACGACATCGACCACTCTTAATCGCATCCATACCTTGGCGTAGGTTATACAAGAAGGTAGCGCATGCTCCAATATTGCATCCTGTATGACCCACGTTACCGATAACATAGGCATTGATAAAATCAGCAGGCATTTCAGGCAAACCTAATGGCAAACTTTTTGGCGTTACCTGTTTGCCCAGCAATCGAGCTTGCATCATCCCGCCATATCCATTCGAATCTAACTGGGACATGCCACTCCCCGCGAAAACACCAATATCGTCTGGATCAAGACGCTGTCGTATACGTTCCCAATCTATACCTAAAGAACCCATCGCATCTGAAGCACCGTATACCGTCATCGCTAAAGCCTTCGGATGATGCCTTGAAGGATACAAAGATTCCGCACTAAAACCCGTTGGCAACTGACCACAACTTTTAACGACCGACACACGTGTATCGGGGATTAGCAGGTCCGTGGCGCCTTTCACTTCGACGGTTACTCGCCCTTCTTCTGGGGATTCCGTTATCTGCCAATTCTCAGGAATTTTAAGCGGAAGATGCTTACGTTTCACGGTCATTCGAAGTGGATGATTCACATCGCTTTCAGCCGTTAAACGCCGGTGTAAAGGGATGTTATCGCCATCAAAAACCGTGTCTTCGAGCTTACGGATAAGCGTGTGATTGAGTATGTAGTCTCTATCTTCCGGTGAAACCCCCATCAAACTACCCAAACTCTTGAGCGTACGAGCCTGATCAGACTCATTTAATGCGTCAAAAACCATGCGTTGATAGCCGTAGTGAAAAGACGTTCTTCCTGCTGGATTAACGCCTCCCATGCCGATAATGACCGGTAGTCGTGACATATGCTCTTCATCTCCAATATTGATTTTCAAAATAAAACAATATGTTAAGTCTACGATATAACCCGAATTGAAACTTGCTCAAACTAGCCACTGCACTTGCCAAACCGGACGTGGCGATATTTTCTTCACCCGATTCAAAGTGCTGTTGAGATTAGAGGTATTCCATTAGAGCGTACAAGGGGAGGCCGGGAGGCAATCCCCGCAGAAAGCAGGGATCAATTTTGATAATGAGTTGCACGGATTACTGTTGTAGCTATCTATTGATAGCTACTCATGTCCTAGTACTTATTTGCTATAGTTTTTTGCTATCTCTCGGAGCTCAAATTTTTGAATTTTTCCACTCGGCGTTCGTGGCATGGCATCCAATATTTCTAAGCGCTCAGGCCAATAGTTTTTTGCTAGCTTTTGATCGCTAAGATACGCTTTGAATTCACCGAAATCGAGAGTACATCCCTTGTTAAGCGTGACAAAACAACACCCCAACTCACCTAGCCGTTCATGAGGCATAGCAACCACTGCGACATCTTCAATAGCGTCATTTTTATAGAGTATATTTTCTACCTCGACTACTGGAATATTTTCGCCGCCACGAATAATAATATCCTTAGTACGACCACTAATACGTATATAGCCATCTTCATCCATGATGGCGACATCACCTGTATCAAACCAGCCATCTTCATCCGTATCATAAGCTTCTGGTCGCTTTAAATAACCGACAAAATTAAACGATCCACGAGCTTGTAAATCACCTTCTGTACCTGCCGGTAGCACATTCCGATCACTATCAATGACCCTCACTTCCATCCCACCTAAAGCCTTTCCGTCGGTATTAAATATTTTTTCGTCATCATCAAGGCAGCAGCAGGTAGCCGCACCCACTTCACTCATACCCCAAACAGAGATAACAGACAGATTCAGATTTTCATTGGCTTTTTTCACTAAAGCACGCGGTATGGGAGCCCCCCCACACACAAACACTTTAAACCGATCTGAATTACAACTATCGGCCATTGGCGATTCCACCAAGTCGGCCAAAAATGGCGTGGATGCCATAGTGAAACTCGAATTTTCTCGTTTTATTATTTCCCAACCCTGTTTCGGTGTCCAAGAGTCCAACAAAGCCACTTTCGTTTTTAAAACAATAGGGGCGACTACTCCATAAAGAAAACCTGTTTGGTGAGCCATGGGGGAGCCCATGAAAAACTCATCTTCTGTGGTCAAATTGAGTCTATCCAAATAGGGATGTACTGTACTGAGAATGGTATTAGACGTATGCATAACACCTTTGGGTTTACCGGTAGTACCCGAGGTATAAATTAATTGTACCACCTCATTTGCATTCAATTTACGTTCGGCATAGAGAGCGGCTTTATCTATTTTTTGGGATAAATCGTGCTCCAATAAATTCTTTTCGAAACTGATTTCATCCGTACCACCTATTGCCAATACATGGTTGAGAGCGGGTAAATCCGAGCGAATTTCATCTAACATAGACACATAATTATGGCCTTTAAATTCACTCGGTATTATCAACACTTTAGATTCGGCAAAGCCCAACATAAATGTTAACTCGCGTTGGCGGAAAATAGGCATCAAGGGATGGCTGATCGCACCCACTCTAAGACACGCTAAGTGAATGGCACAAAATTGCCACCAATTAGGTAATTGAAACGAAACCACTTCCTGCTTCTTAATCCCTAGATTTGCTAGACCCATTGCAATCTGGTCCACGTGCCCTGAAAGCTGCTCATAAGTAATTCGAGTACTCGACTGAGTTTCGCTATTGAAATCGACAATAGCGACTTGGTTAGGGCACTCTAAAATGGCTTGATCAAAATAATCTAGCACGGTCTTGTCTGACCAATACCCTTGCTCAACTGTATTCTTTATTCTGGATTGTGAAAGTATAGGCTCTACGGGCATAGTGATCTTCCTTAAATAAAGTTGTTGTTAAACATGCATGTGAAGAAATAGCTTGTTTTAACAACCTAGGTTTATTATTTATTTTTTTAATATGGTTTACACGCTTGGACATTGCTCAGCAGGTAAATAGAAAGAGCAACTTTATAAATTTCATCACAACTGAACCGTGATGAAGCTATATTCCTCGGTACTGCTTTTGTAAACAAACGTTTAAATCGAGGTTAGATTACAAGCTTGGGACTAATACGGCAACGTTGGGCTGGTAAAATGTAATTATGGAAGTACATCGCATAAGCTGCGGAAAAACAGTTGGAGTGTATCTAGAGGGTTTTTAAATAGGGGTAATCGATATAAATAGCATCGATAATAACTAGAATATAGCTAAGAAGTCTTCGAAGGAGATGGCGTCCCCTAGGGGACTCGAACCCCTGTTACCGCCGTGAAAGGGCAGTGTCCTAGGCCACTAGACGAAGGGGACGCTGTAGTCCACGTTTCTCTGTGACACCATCTTTCGAAGGAGCGCGCATTCTATGGACCTTTCATATTTCAGTCAAGCCCTAACTAACTAAATAGTAAAGTTTTTGCTTCGAGCTTCGCGTTTTCCTTCAACCTCCTCAAATAGACCGGTTGCTCCCTATTATATAACGCTAAATTCGCGAATTAAGATCACCTACTCACGACTCAATTCACAACCAGTTTACGATTAAAGTCTTTGCAACTAGACTCAATAAAGAGACCTTTCTCATTTTCAAAAGAATTTAGTAAGGAGTTTATCTCATTGTTTTATATGTAATTCAAAAGGTAAAAGAGGTTTTTCGCCTATATTTTTTTAACAAGCGCAGGTATTAATCATGTCCGCCAGCTTTATGGCCATTGCCATTGTTTTAGGTCTAGTCGCACTCGCTACGCTATTTTATGTCAGCTACAACATAGAACGGTCGAAAGAACGCAAAGCCTACATGATGTCGGACTTATCCACAAAGGTTAGGCGATTTCAAGGGCTTATCGACTGTTTACCATCGAACTATATGGATGGTGAGGTCAAAGCTATATTGTTAGAAGAGGTCATTCTCAACCTCCGACAACAGCGACAGCTATATCCCCAAGAGCCCCGAATTGCGCGAAAGCTGGAGAATGCCATCCGGCAAAAAGACGAAGCGAAGAACAGTAAGACCAAGATTCAGATTAATCGCATACGGAACCAGGACGAAGCAAACGAAATACGCTCCCGACTCATGGACTTATTTAGCTGCCTTCAATATTTTCAGAAAACCCGCCGTCATGACCCGAAAACCATCAGCGTACATTTAAAAACACTGCAACGATTGTACGTGGAAACCAACGTAGCGGTACATGTTACTACCGCTGAAGAAGCGGCCAAACGCGGGAAAGTCAAATTAGCATTACACGAATACCAACGCTCCATTGCTGAATACACAAGGGCCAACACCGGCGACTACACCAAAGAAATCAGTGATATAAAAATCAAAGTAGCGCAGCTAGAAAAACAGTCCCAAGCTGATACTGAGAAAAACAAAGCAAAAGAGCAAGAACAAGGAACTGAACTCAGTCGCTCAATGGACGCAATGCAAGAACAGGAAGATGCCCAATGGAAGCGAAAGAAGTTCTAGGCTAAAGCTTTTTCAATATCGCGAGTGAGCTTGTCGGGTACAGATGTGGGTGCAAACCGCTTGATGACCCGCCCATCACGGCCTACTAGAAATTTGGTAAAGTTCCATTTGATATTTTGACTCATCATTAAGCCGCGCGCCTCTTTTTTCAAAAACTTAAACAATGGATCTGCGGCCTCTCCGTTCACTTCCACCTTAGAAAACATGTGGAAAGATATCCCATAATTAAGCTCACAAAATTTAGAAATCTCAACATCGCCTCCTGGCTCCTGCCCACCAAACTGATTGCAGGGATAACCTAGAATCTCCAAACCTTGATGCTTGTAATCCTGATATAACGCTTCCAACCTTTTATATTGCGGCGTGAAGCCACATTGGCTTGCGGTATTAACGACAAGCATCACTTTGCCTTCAAAATCAGCTAACTTCTTATCCTCGCCCGCAAGAGTCTTACTAACGAAATCATAGATGCACTCACTCATTCGAACCTTCTCCATATCGTATTTGAAAAACAGCAACCCTGTATAAAAATACTACTACCACAAACTATTCACAATTTCTGTGGATAACTATGTGAATAACCTTATGACAAGTGGCTCAATACCACGGCCTACAACCCTTCTCTTCAAATTGAATGCAAATCAACCCAATATTATTAATTTATATTTTTCAATGAGTTAGAAACAAACTGGCAGTGGAACATGTTTCACGAACAGCTTCTTTAAACATCTATAAGTAATGCATACTAAACTGTGTACAAGTCTTCTAGACTTTTTAAAAATACGCTTTACAGTGCCTTAAAAACCTGATTTGTCTCGACATAGAATGCTGAATTTACGACAAAGATGACGATTAAAACAGCAAAAGATAGCCCTACACTCTGACTCACCTATATCGAAATACACCCAAACCCGAGAAAAACACAAAAAGAAGCAGTAGGCATTAACTCTTAGATCAAAAAAATATAGACCCCCACAATTAGTTTTGAGGGCACTAATCGAGCAAGGTCCGTATTTATTAC
Organism: Pseudomonadales bacterium; assembly: GCA_019090455.1. Lineage (GTDB taxonomy): Bacteria > Pseudomonadota > Gammaproteobacteria > Pseudomonadales > DC-out160 > DC-out160. The sequence goes on from JAHRWA010000039.1 coordinate 147,603, forward strand.
CGAAAACATCATAGATGCTTCATTAAGTATGCCAGGCTACGTTGCTTCGCCAACGCTGCAGCATCCTTGTCATAATCACTACGGGCATCACAATTAAAACCGTGCTTAACCCCTTCGTACACCAAGACCTCTGCGTTTGGCTGGGCTAGCCGAATTTTCTCCACATCCGACATGGGAATGTGTGTATCCAACTCACCAAAGTGTAATAGCGTTGGGCACTTCGGAGTTCGATCAGTAAGGGAGGCAATTTGGCCGCCATAGTAACAAACTGAACAAGAAATCACATCTAACGCTCCAGCTGAAACCCAAGCCATGGTTCCGCCAAAACAATATCCTATAGTTGCAATCTTCCCTTGAGGATATTTTTCCTTGATAAATTCGGTAACCGCCACGATGTCAGATAACGTATTTTCTGGCTTCATCTTCGTCACAAATTGAATGCCCTTTTGCATATCATCAGCTTCGTAACCCAATTCAACATTCTTTTCAATCCGATCAAACAAGCCCGGCGCTATTGTGTAATACCCTTCCTCAGCGTAACCATCGACGACAGATCTAATATGAGAATTGACGCCGAAGATTTCTTGAATCAAAACGACACCACCCTTCACTTCACCTGAAGGTATTGCTTCATACGCTGAAAATTGATGGCCGTCGCTTGATGTGAGCTGTATCTGTCCCATTGTAATTTCCTTCTATAAATGGTTTTTAAAAAATAAAATTAATTTGTACTGATCCAATGTTGCCTAAATTAAAGCATTTTCATTATGAGAATACTCATATCTACAATGCGCACTTTTAGTCAATACACTATTAAGGTCTGCACAGGTAAAGAATGCATTGTTATCATTAATAACACGCCTCCACAGCAATAACATACATAAACGATTCTGAGGTCAACCTCCAATCATTAGATGAACATTAATTGTCAAAGAGAGACGGGATATAAGTTCTTATTACTCTGCGTCTGTTGATTAGTCCTTAATTTCGTTGCACAGTATCGCCAGCATAACTTTACTCACATGCCACATAAGGTATTAACTCCATGAATAGCAATAACAGCGACTCAAAAATAATTATTATCACCGGTGCCAATAGCGGTATCGGTAAAGCAACAGCCGTTGCATTAGCACAACAAGGCGCTACGATTATTATGGCTTGTCGCGATGCGCAGCGCGCAAATGATGCTTTGAATGAGGTCATTGCTGCAAGTTCTAATCGTACAGTAGAGGTTATGCCTTTAGATCTTGCCTCCATCGACTCTATCAACACTTTCGCTGAACAGTTCCAACAGAAATACGACCACCTAGATATACTGATCAACAATGCTGGCATCGTTCCCATCAAAAAAGAGCTCACGAATGACGGTCTAGAAATGCAAATTGGTGTCAATCACATCGGACACTTCCTATTGACTAAATTATTAATTCCTCAATTAAAGGCTGCGAATCAAAGTCGCGTCGTCAATGTGGCTTCGATGATACACAATATTGGCAAAATAGATTTTGATAGTTTCCAAGGAGACAAACCATACAACACCATAAAAGCTTATGGTCAGTCCAAGCTGGCTAATATACTTTTCACTCGGGAACTCGCCAAGCGCTACGCTTCGGTGGGTATTAGTACATACAGCTTGCATCCCGGTAATGTGGGCACGAGTATTATGGGACGGGGCATCATTGCCCGCACCGCCTATAAAATTTTAGGCGGATTCATGTCACACAAAAGAGGTGCAAGAACGAGCATCTATCTCGCCACCGCTCCGGGAATCGAATCTCTTTCAGGAAGCTACTTCAATGAATTTTGCAAAGTAAAGAAGGGATCTAAAATATCCAGAGATTTAGCCTTAGCCGAACAGCTTTGGGAGGAAAGTGAAAAGATCGTCGCAACGTCTCTTGCAATGGCGTAATGAATAGCTCGAATTAATTTGGAGGGCTAGCCCTTTTTCGCTAGCCCTTATATATTTCGTTTACTGGAACCAATTAAACCTCAAACATTAGCGACCTTGAAATTCTGGCTGTCGTTTTTCAAACCGAGCTTTGACACCTTCCTGCCCATCATCACTATCACTCGCATCCGCAACTAATTGATCCACATCTCTGTGATAAATACCATCACGAAAACACATCTGCCGAACCAATAATGCTTTCATCGCTTTTAACGAAAGAGGGGCATTCGCCGTTAAGCGATCCACAATCTTTGCTACCTCTGGCTCAAACTCCTCCGGCTCTGCCACGCGAGCAATCAATCCCATTTCATGCATTTGTGCGGCAGGAAACGGATCGCCTAAAAAGAGAAATTCCCTAGTCTTTACCGGCCCCGCAACTTCGAGTAATTTTTTTGCTAGAAACCAAGTGGGAGCAAGCCCTATTTGCGCTAATGACATTCCAAAACGCGCATTACTTCGAGCCACGACAATATCGCAATGTAGCGCCAACTCATTACCTCCCGCAATGGCGTCACCGTGCACAACGCCAACTACCGGTAAGGGATACGTTTCCACCGCATGCAACATGCCTTCTATAACCGATATGCCATTAATGCTAGTTTTACGCGCTTTGAGATCCATCCCCGCACAAAATACGGGACCTTCAGCACGAATGATCGTGACTCGTTCTGTTGCTGGTGGCTCCACCCTGAATGCCGCCTCAAGCGCTTGCAGCATTTCATCATCAAGTGCATTACGCTTTTCACCGCGAGTTAAGGTGACCGTGCGTACCGCTCCGTTTGAATCAACCCGAATTTTAGCCATAATCTGTTCTCCCCATAAATTACTAGAATAATTATTTTTATCGTTTAAGCACCCTCTCTGCCTAACGCCGCTCATCCTAGCACTTCGCCGTAATATCAAGAACCTAAATAGCTTAACCCTCAGTAAGTTAAACTACTCAAACGCTCACGCTTAGCTCATTCATGCTAGACAAGTTCACACTAGACAATAACGACAGAGTCCCGTTAAATGCGGTTAACCCTGCTAAAGAACAATATCTATAACAGGACTATTCCACATTAGTGTAACGACACGAACATTTCATAAAACAGGAGAACACATGATGACCACCAATAATTCGGCACTCAACGAAGTGGAAGTTCAAGATCCTCAAGCTGTCGTTGAACAGTTTTTCGATGCCTGTCGTGATCTTAACTTTGAACGGGGAATCACTTTTATCGATGAAGATTGTGTCTACAAAAACATACCTTTTCATACTGCGCGCGGTAAAAAAAGCATCAATCGTGCCATGACCGCCATGCAAAAAACAATCAACGTGTTCGACGTAGAAATGATACATATATCAGCAAACGGCGAAGTGGTTCTCACAGAACGAATTGATACAGTGGGCGGCAGGTTCTTTAACGCTGAAATACCCTTGATGGGCGTATTCGTAGTGAAGAATGGAAAAATAACGGAATGGCGCGATTATTTTGATTGGTCCTTTGTCTTCGGTCGAATGGGAAAAAGCTTGTTTCGAAATCCATTTAGAGCGCAATGAATATTGTTGCAACCGAGCAATTAATCTTTAAATTAATCACAGCAAGGTTGCGCCCCCTACCTAATCCGTAAGCACAGGCAAACAAAAAGCTCCTTTCCTCAGGAGTTAGCATGACGATAGGTACCCCGATATACAAGAGATAAACTGCAAATCAGTAAGGGAGCACAAGTGTAGGCGGCTAACGCCACGTCTTATGTTCATTGTGAATGCCTCTGCCACATAGGTCCCTGACATTCTATGAACTATAAAACCTAGAACTCGCAACAAAAGGAAATTTTTCAATATAACCCAATCCCTATTTCTCCAGCGGTAAGCACGCAAACTTCAGCAACAGCATAATTTTATCTCTTCAAGATGTTAATATTGCGTATCATTCACGCCAATAAAATCAGTAAGATCTAGCACCTAGATCCTAGTAAAATCACGCTATCCAAGTAAATTCATTCTAGCGTTCAAGGTGAAATTAACTGATGCACTATTATTATCAATTACCAATTTCGAATAGCAGTACTCCCTATGCCTAAGACGAATCGGGCACCAAGACAACAAACAACTTCTATGCAATTTAATTCTGCTCAAGACCATTCTGCTTCACGCCCTTCTACTCCGTACAACAACAACGATACCCTATGTCGATGTATGAATATTCGGCGCGCTGAAGCGGAAACGTTAATTAAACGCAGCCACAAAGAAATTGCCTTGAATGAACTCGTTTCTAGATCAGGTGCCGGCACTCTTTGTTCAGGCTGCCACCCCCTATTAAGGGAAATGCTAGGGGAAGAAATATGGACCGATGTCGCTGTCACCTCGGTTGACTCAAAATCCACTGACATTAAATCCTATCGATTTACACCAACTCAAGGGGAATTCTCTCCTGCAAAAGCAGGTCAACACATTCTTGTTCAAGCCCATATCCGTGGAAAATGGGAAATGAGACGCTATACGCTAATCAACTCTGCCGAGGAGACCCGATACAGAGAAATCGCAGTAAAAATAAAATCGGACGGAGTTGTTTCAAATTGGCTGCATCTCACAGATCACGCGAAGCAGTCAATACGAATATCAAAACCCATGGGCGACACAACACCTGAATTAATAGGCCAGTCACCACTAGTCTGCTTAGTTGCCGGTGTGGGCATCACCCCTGCCCTTTCATTTATGCGTTCGATAGATGACAACAACACCACACGAAATTTCACTCTAGATTATAGCGTTAACAACAAGCGTGATTTAATTTATAAAGACGAAATCGAAAAAATCGCCAACAGAAAGAAAAACATTAAGGTAAATTTTCGATTCACGAAAGATGCAGGGTACATCAAGAAGCAGCACGTTCAAGATATCGTTAGCCAGCATCCAGAAAGTGATTTTTTTATATGTGGCCCGCGCAACTACGCTCGCTCACTGGTTAATTATTTAGATGAATCTGGCGTTAATCCCGATAGAATTAGTCGCGAGAGTTTTTCATCAACAGAACATAATATAAAACCCTCAAAACTTCCCTACCATCTTGGACTCACACTCTTCGCTCTATTCTTTCTACAATTTGCAATGAACGTCAAGTTGCCCTGGCTGGAACAAATGCAGGGAAACGAGCCATTTAAAATCTATAGCGGTCTCTTCATTGTCCTGTACATTTTATCTCAATTCATAATGCCTTATAACAATGCCTGCAAAGAACCTCGCCTTTCAGTTAAACACTACCACAGACACAAATTCATTGGCTGTTTAGCACCACTGGTTTTTTTCTTTCATTCGACACAGTTAGGCACTGCTTACCTACTATTATTAAGCACCGTCTACTTTTCTAATTTTCTCGTGGGCATTTTTAATCATGAACGGCTTAAATTCGCTAGACATCGAGTTGCCTATTATAAAGTTTGGCTTCCAGTACATATCACCCTCTCTGTATTACTAATAGGGTTGGTCGGTTTTCATGTATACGTTGTGGCATCGTATTAATTATGAAAACATTAAAATACAAAAGCTACATTATCGGATTCACTTTATTAGCGGCTCTACTATTCATTATTAATCTAAGTGTTACACACCAATGGCGTATGCCAGGCCCTCTTAATACGGGTCATGAGAAATTGGATTGTAAAGAATGCCACGAAGAAACACAGGTTGGCTTTAGACAACAAATTCAAGCAAATCTCCATTATTTTTTAGCAAGACGAAAAACTGGGTCTACATTTAATTTCATCACTCCTAACAACCAGGATTGCATGAGCTGTCATGCTCGCGACAATGACAATCATCCCGTCTACCGGTTCAATGAACCTCGATTTAAAGAGGCACGTAAAACACTATCACCACAATATTGTGTAAGCTGCCATAGCGAGCATTCTGGCGTTCGAGTCACATCAAAACAAGATAATTGCCGAAGCTGCCACGAGGATCTTAAAATAAAATCCGATCCAATCGACATACCCCATGCCGATCTAATAACTTTAGAGAACTGGGACAGTTGTTTACGTTGCCATGATTTTCATGGAAACCATATCATGGAAGTTGCAACGCAGATCAATCAAATGAAATCACCGAAAGCCATAGAGAATTACTTCACTGGCGGTGCAGATCCTTATTCTCAAGAAAAGCAGACCCCTTCAAAATCCACACGCTATCCTGACAAACTCAACCAGGATAATTAAAATCACCCCTCACAATCAGAAGACACCCCAATGACAATTAATAAAATCGATATCGCAGCCGGCTGCTTTGTTATCTTGGTGGGTATTTATTTAATCGCTCAAGCGCCTGCGCCACTAGCAGATGAGTCTGAAATTAAAGGGGTAAAAATACACGTCAATACGCTATTAAAACTCGTCGCCAATGAAAACAATAAGGCGCGAACGCTATGGACAAAACGTATCGTGGTTGATGGCAAGAAAGCAGGTTTAAAATTTGGTGAGGATTGGCGTAAGAAGGGTATAGACGAGGGGCCGCTACCGGCTCTATTTTTACGTGAAACCGCCTCTTTACTTGAAAAGAGCCCTATACCTTTGAGTTTATTTTTGGGCTCCGATTTCCCCATTAGCCAAGCCAACAAATTCAAAGGGAATCAAGCTGATTTTTTCGAAAGCATGAGACAAACCGGTGACAGTCAATTTTTTTTTGACGATGATGTCGCCCGACATACTGCCATGTTCCCAGATAGGGTGGTCGTTGAGGCTTGCGCGAGCTGCCACAACAAACATCTAGATAGCCCAAAAACAGATTGGAAGATGAATGAGATTATGGGTGCAACCACATGGGCTTATCCAAAAGAATACGTCACTCGCGATGAGCTTATTTTTGTCATTAATGAATTACGCGGTGCCTTCAGTACTGCTTATACGCATTATTTAGACAAAACCAAAACTTTCAAAAATATACCGTCAATTGGAGAGCAGTGGCCAAAGGATGGGTACCATCTCCCTTCTGGAAAGGTGTTTATGTCTCGCTTAGAAATACTATCGGCGAGTGATACATTAAAATTATTGTTAGAATCTGACAGAAAATTGTAAAACAATCGTAAGCGCCATCACACACATATATAAGATGGTCCAATAGATCTACGCAGTCCTGTCCAGTTAAAAGGAGAGTATAGTGAAGGCCTTTATTTTTTTGTCCTGGTGATTTTACGGAGAGCGGTATCAATATGAGTATCGTTGGCGTAAGCATAAATATCGACATCTCCGATAATATTGATGCCGTCACCTATCGTTATATTTGTTTGTTTTAGCATGTCCCATCGGTAACGTTTGGCGGTCAACCCAAGAGAGACGTAATTGTCCAGAGAAAGGCCAGTACGGGCAATAGTGCGTTTTACCGCGATTTCTAAAATGGCATAGTCTTCTGGTGTAATTTTCATTGTGGTGCTTCCTGATTACTGCTTATTCCGTCAATCGAAAGGGCATTATACATTCGCTCATCAGCCTTTGACACATTCATTGGTTCAGCGCTGTAATGCCCACAAGGAGGTCAGGAGGACATATTTAGACGCCCCGTCGAATTCAACTATTTTTTAAAATACAATCACTAAGCACAACCCACAAGAAGAAGCGATAAAAAACACCAAAACTAGGATTCACCCCCATCTTCAGAATAAACGCGATAAACATCCAAATCAGACTGCGTCACTTTCCCTGAGATTAGTGTTATCCGACCCTGATAACGCCTGTCACCTGAATAGGTAAACTCGAAAATATACTCTCGACGAAAACAAACACTACCGGCTCGATTTCTGCTGAGCCTCAATTGTATCTGCTCCACTGTTTGATCCAATAATTGAAGCTCATCAAATCGGCATAGTCGTCTCGCTTCGGTTAAAGCGAATTCCTTGCACTTAGAACCAGACCACCAAAACACAACTCCGGCAATCAAAAGTAAAAATACAAGCATATCGCTTAGTGGCATCAGTCTATCCTATTTCTCATTCGTATTACCCCACGGTGCAGTGGCAATAGGGGGACCTAATTTATCCGTGGACTGATGCTTTTGATGGAGAAAAAATACCGATTAAACAGCAATATTATTCATGATTAAAAAATCTTTTATCGCCAATCCTGTACCGAATGGCCAGGGTTTCAAATCATTCAGTTCAACCATTTTATAATCATCAAGCTCTTCGTTCAGAACCACCTTGCCTGTGGCTTTCACATGATAAGCCACGATCACTTGATTCATTCGGTCAAACCCGTAAGCCCCCACTAGTTTATGCTCATAGACATCAAGACCCAGCTCTTCCTTCGTTTCTCTTATAATGCACTCCACAGGATCTTCACGTTGCTCAAGAAAACCGGTAATCACGGAGAACATGCCTTTCGGCCAAGCCACATTGTGGGCCATTACAAATTTGCCATCCAACTCTACGATTCCTGCAATGACCGGAATCGGATTATTCCAATAAATATAATCACACTGGGTGCTACTACATATCAGCCTGACAGCACCATCTAACTCATCTTGGTTGATATCACTCTTACATTGCGGGCAAAATTTCATAACTTATCCTTTTTGTTATTTGATGTTGATGCTGACGTTAATATTGATGTCGGAAAGCGTTAGAGATTCAATACGCGGTGCTGACTAATCGAAACCTTTCAACACAGCGAATTCTTCTAGACTGCCTCTTTCCGTTTTAAACGTATTTATCTGTGCAGCAGGGTCTGCATATCCTAGCCCCATACCACAAAACAACATTTCCTCATCGGGAATGCCGACAAACTCCGAAATCGTTTTATACCATACAGCCCAAGCTTCTTGCGCACAGGTGGCTAACCCCTTCTCCGTTGCCAGCAACATCACATTTTGCATAAACATCCCCATATCCGCCCATTGGCCCAATCCCATTTGTCTGTCCAAGGTGAAAAAGAGTCCTACTGGTGCACCGAAAAACGAAAAATTTCGTTCTAACTGAGCAAATTTAGCCACCTTATTCTCACGAGCAATACCAATTGTTTCATACAGTTGCTGGCCACAAACTCTGCGCCGAGTTCGATAAGGATCTTTTAATTCAGGAGGGTAAATCGCGTACTCAGAACCATCGCCCAGCGGATTAACAGCTCTTTTCTCCTTCACAATATTGACCAATTCATCGCGCGCGTTTCCCGCCACGACATAGACTTTCCAGGGCTGTAAATTGCCACCCGAAGGGGCCCGCTGTGCTTTTAGCAAAATGTCTTCGATATCCGATTTAGCGACGGGCTTATTCAAGAACTGTCGCACGGTGCTACGACTTTCTACCGCCTCGCTCACCGATATTGTTGAACTACCTTCATCCGATACTGACATGATCCGACTTCCCTAATTGAATACGTTTATGTCACGGAAATATAACGCGTTAACCCTGATGCCCACAAGACCGCACCCCGAATTCGCCAGTCTTGGCCGTTTTCATATTTCAATTTCAACCTTGTTTCACTATAATTCGCCTCTCGATTGAAGGTTCCTTAACCAACAGGATTAATAGGGAATGCTTAATTTATAGCTAGCCAGTAGGGCTATAAAAAACAGCAGCTGTCCCCGCAACTGTATACAGCAAGTCGTTACCAATACCACTGGAGTTCAACTCTGGGAAGGTGGTAACTGCATTTGAGCTGTGAGCCAGTAGACCTGCCTTAATCGATCAATCTGATGGCCGGGGTGTGCAATCAGTAGTGGAAAGCGTTTTTTCCTCGTGCCTCGATGCCTGTGAAACTTTTTTTTATTCAATTTTGGGTGGCATGATGACTCGTAAAACTAGCTCCTCTATCTTCGCTTTCTGTTTAACCTTCCTTACCCAATCTAGCTTTGCTTTGGATGCTGCGTCTGAGATCAGTGCTTCCACCACAAATAGAGAAATGCTGAGTGGCGACGCTAGCTCATATAACTTACGAGACAAGCTGTCATTTTCTGGCGTGTTTGAAGCTGAGTCAGATCACCGCAAGGTCAACGGAGAACTCTCCAGTTCCGGTATAACCGTAGCGACAGTAGAACTTAGTATGCAGGCCGCATTGAATAGTAGGGTATCGAGTGAGATTGTTTTACTTTACGAAGATGGCGATACTCGCTTTGCAACTGACATCGCTGTTATACATTTTTCTATAGACCCAAGCCTAAACAACAAATCAGCCACAACCACACTCACTGTAGGGCGTACATACCTACCTTTTGGAACTTTTGAATCCAATATGGTAAACGATACGTTAATTTTGGCTTTAGCTGAGACTAACAAAACTGTTGTTACCTTCGGTGCGGATTATGAAGTTGGTTCAGGTTCAAGCAAAGTCACCAGCCAACTCTACGCTTACAATAGCGACACCGCTTTAAGTGTTGATGATAGCTTCGGCCTACGCTTTGCCTATGAGACAGATGCAGCGAACTTCGGCGTAGATTATGTCAGCAACATTATCGATTCCGGTGGCTTCACTGAATTTTTAGAGGACTCCCTCGGCGCTGAATATGAGCACCTGGATAGCGCCATTGGTGCCGTCGCCTTGCATGCACAATACCAAATAAAACAACTCACCCTTTTAGGTGAAGCAATATCAATCTCTCGAATCGGGGCCGACAATACAGCCGATGCCACCCTGACGAACCAAAACATCAAAGCCTATCAATTTGAAATGGCCTATGAGTATGCCCGCTTCGGATTAGCTCTAGCGATTCAAACGAGTCATGACGGTGCGTTTATTGGGCTACCTAAAAACAGACTCTCGTTCGCGGGCCACACCACTTTATTTGACGAGGCCAGCATAGCGTTAGAATTATCAGTAGACGAAGATTATTCCCTAAACTCGGGTGGAACAAGCGACAACACCCTTGGGGCACTGATGCAGTTCGGACTAGAATTTTAAACTCTGGCACTGCCAGCGTCTTCAACCAAAACAAATCAATGTTAATCGTTAATCGATGTTATTCGTTACTCAACAATCAATATTATTCGTCAATACAGGAAATCAGATGAAACTCAATAAAATACCAGCCACGATTGTAACCGGTTTTTTGGGCAGCGGAAAAACGACTTTACTATCCAATGTCCTCAAACAAGCTGCAGGAAAACGAATCGCCGTTATCGTTAATGAATTCGGCGAACTCGATATTGACGCCGACCTACTGCGTAGTTGTCCACTGGATTGCGACGACGAATCCAGCTCAGACTTAAAAAGCGAAAATGGTATTTACGAGTTAGCCAACGGCTGTATCTGTTGCACAGTAGAAGAAGAGTTCTTGCCCGTCATGCAGCAATTAGTGGAACGCCGTGACGATATCGATCACATCCTTATTGAAACCTCGGGCCTCGCACTACCTAAGCCTTTAGTCCAAGCCTTCAATTGGCCTGAGATAAAACAACATTGCACCGTTGATGCGGTCATCACTGTCATCGATGGCCCCGCTGTTGCCGCCGGACGATTCGCAAATGATGCCGACAAAGTGCAGCTGCAACGCTTAGCAGATGACAGCTTGGAACACGACCCCAGCTTACAAGAATTATTGGATGATCAATTGAGTGCAGCGGATCTCGTGGTAGTCAGCAAAAATGATTTACTCAACGATGATCAACGCGCATCAGTAAAAAACATCATTACATCTAAAGTACCTGAAGCCGTAAAAACCGTTTACATCAATAATGGTGAAGCTGAGTTGGATGTCTTACTCGGCGTCGAAGCGGGTGCTGAAGATCAAATCCACGAAGTCCATAACCACCATGATCACCACCACGAGCACGGCGCTCACCATGAACATGCCCATGACCATTTCGACTCCTTTGTGATTACACTCGGCGAAGTGGATGGCGACAAGATTCAAACTCTACTGTCTGAATTGATATCCACCTTCAACATATACCGCGCCAAAGGATTTGCTGCGATACCAGGCAAACCCATGCGTCAGGTTCTACAAGCCGTGGGCAAACGTCTGGATGTACATTTTGATCGGCTTTGGTTGGCCGACGAACCCCGTCTGACTCAACTAGTGTTTATCGGCAAAGGCATTAACAAAGAGAGCATACAGGCAGCCTTAGAAGCCGCCGTCGTTACAGAGACCGTTTAATGCATTTATTGGCCTCACGACCTGGCGGCTTTAGTGATGATGAAGGCATTATTGACTTGGCACAAACGCCTGCCGACATCATCATATTGTCAGCAGCAGACAGTGCCTTAGCGGCTTTGGCCAACAGTGTTGAATCGTTACCCGCCACCTTCCCCTCCATTCGGTTAGCCAATTGGATGCAATTGTTAAAGCCCGCTGCATTGGATTTGTATCGAGACAAAGTCATCGACCACGCAAAAATTGTAGTGGTCTCCCTCTTGGGCGGAGAAAGCTATTGGCAATACGGCGTTGAGCAATTAACGGAATGGGCAAGTCAAACCCATCAGACAAATCCACGCCACGTTATTTTTATACCCGGAGACGACACACCCGACGATGCGCTATTCGATGCCTCCACAGTGCCTCGTGAAGCCGCCATTCGCATATGGCGTTATTGTCGCGAAGGGGGGGCTATTAATAATCAGCAGCTCCTTCATTATTTAGCCGCAGAGTTTCTATTTTCAGAAGCTGTACCTTCAGAGCTTTTACCAGTAGAACCATCGGAACAAAACTATCCATGGCATGAACCCCAAGTGCTCCCCCACTGTATGCTGTACATGCCCCATTCGAGTTTGCAGCATTCTCAAGCGAGTTTTCACGATTGGCAGGAACGCTGGCAAGCTAACGCGAATACCAAGTCTAAGTCTAAGAACAATCCGGTCTGTGTTTTGCTGTTTTATCGCAGTCATTTACAATCCACCAATACTGCAATGTTTGATGATCTAATTGCGGAAATCGAATCTCAAGATTTAAGCCCACTACCCATTGCCATCGCATCATTAAAAGACCCTGAATCTCTTAGCCTTGTGAATGCTTTATTATTACAAAGCCAACCTGCCTTAATCATCAACACCACGGGGTTCGCCAGCAATGTAGTCTCTAGCCCGGACCTATCATCAGAGCCAACACTTTTTCAATCTCCCTTCGCTTTAGATATTCCCGTTTTACAACTTGTATTATGCAGCTCTACTGAAGAAGATTGGCAGTCCTACAGTCAGGGACTACGCAGCCGTGACATTGCGATGCAGGTGGTATTACCCGAAATGGATGGCCGCATAATCACTCGCGCCATCAGCTTTAAAGCAGAGGCACGCTATTCAGAGCGCTGCGAAATTTCAGTTATACAGTACGCTTTACAGCAAGAGCGCGGGCGGTTTGTGGCGCAACTGGCAAAACGTTATTGCCAATTATCGACAAAAGATAATTCTGACAAACGCATCGCGCTTATCTTGGCAAACTATCCTACTAAAGATGGACGCATCGGCAACGGCGTTGGACTCGATACACCCGCTTCTACGATTAATATATTGAAAGCTTTGCAAGCCGCTAACTATCCTGTTGACAACATTCCAGAAGATGGTTCGGCATTATTATCTGAGCTATTAGAATCCGTGACCAACAATCCCAGCAGCCTCCACTACTTACCCTGTTGGCAAAGCTTAGACGTAGAGGAATATCTCCGGTACTTTTCACAAATACCACTTGTCTGCCAAACACAAATCATGGAGCAATGGGGGCCGCCTGAACAAGATCCTAAATTTCGCAATGGCCGTTTAATGATTGCCGGCATCCGCTTGGATGAAACCTTTGTTGGCATACAACCCGCCCGAGGTTTTAATATGGATCTGTCGGCGAATTATCATGATCCCGACTTAATACCGCCCCATAGCTATTTGGCATTTTATTTTTGGTTACGTCATACCTATCAGGTCGATGCGTTCATTCATGTTGGCAAACACGGCAATCTTGAATGGTTACCCGGAAAAGGCACTGCACTGTCGAATCAATGCTGGCCCGATATCGCGTTGGGGCCTGTGCCTCATTTTTATCCCTTTATCGTGAATGATCCCGGTGAAGGTGCTCAAGCCAAACGACGTACCCAAGCGGTGATTATCGATCACCTTATGCCGCCTATGACACGCGCAGAAACCTATGGTGAACTAGCAGAATTGGAAGCGCTGGTTGATGAATATTATCAAGCAATGGGAATGGATGAACGCAGAGAAAAGTGGCTACGCGAACAGATACTGGATATCGCCAAGAACACCCATATTCTGGATGAGTTGGCCTGCGAGAGCACTAGTGACAACCCACAGAATAACACGGCACAAGACGACAACGACGAGCAACTTCTCACTAACCTAGACGCTTATCTCTGTGATATTAAGGAAGCGCAAATACGTCACGGTTTACATATTCTAGGGGCATTACCCAACACGGAAAAACTCGCCGACACACTGGTCGCACTATTACGCTTGCCTAGAGGTAGTGAAGCCCATAGCCAAGGCATATTGCACAATTTAGTTCATGATCTTAATTTAGAAAAAGACAGAGTACCCTTCGATCCTTTGACCGCGAGTGTCGATGCTTGGGATGGGGTACGACCTGCGTTGTTGCAACAAGTATCCACTGCTCCCTGGCGAACTGATGCGGATACGCGAGAGAGGTTAGAGTTGTTAGCCGTGTCTCTCATTGAGCAATCTGTTTTAGCATCATCATCTTTAACATTACCAGCAACATTGGCCACACTGCCTCAGACACAAATACAATTAGACTATGCTCGAAGTGTATTGTTAGCAGCTTTAGAAAAAAGTGTTGTCTTAGAAATTCAATCTTTGGTACGAGGCTTAGAAGGAAAGTTCATTGAACCTGGCCCTAGCGGTGCTCCCACACGGGGACGATTGGATACATTGCCCACCGGCAGAAACTTTTTCTCTGTGGATAACCGATCCATCCCCTCCCCTGCCGCCTGGGCAATTGGAGAACGCTCAGCGCAGAGTTTGATTGAACGGCATTTACAAGATCATGGCGACTACCCTAAACAATTGGGACTGTCCGTCTGGGGAACAGCGACCATGCGTACCGGCGGTGATGATATTGCCCAAGCTTTTGCATTAATGGGCATCAAACCCCTATGGGCACAGGGATCTCATCGGGTCATTGATTTCGAAATTATCCCTGCCATGTTATTGGGAAGACCCCGAGTGGATGTCACCTTAAGAGTCTCTGGTTTTTTTAGGGATGCATTCCCCAACGTGATGAAGCTTTACGATCTGGCAATATTAGCCTTGGCTAAATATGACGACCCAGGGCAATCGAATACCATTCGACAACACATTCAGCAACGCCAACAAGAACTCATAGAAGAAGGTGTATCGGAGACGGATGCCCATCGCCAAGCTAGCTATCGTGTGTTCGGCAGCAAACCTGGCGCCTATGGTGCCGGTCTTCAAGGACTCATTGATGAACGCTGCTGGGAAAGCCGCACAGATTTAGCAGACGCTTACCTCAACTGGGGTGGCTACGCATATGGCAGTAAAGATGAGGATAGCGATGGACTTGATGCCAAAGGAGCATTTGAACATCGATTAGGTCAGTTAGATGCCGTGGTACAAAACCAGGACAACCGCGAACACGATCTCCTCGACTCTGATGACTATTATCAATTTCAAGGCGGCATGACCAACGCAGTGACACAATTCTCTGGAACGGAACCCGTGGTATATCACAATGACCACTCCAACCCAGCGGCACCGAAAATAAGAACGTTGAAAGAAGAGCTCAATCGCGTCATCCGCTCTCGCGTGCTGAATCCAAAGTGGATCAATGCCATGCGAGAACACGGTTACAAGGGCGCATTTGAGATGGCCGCGAGCGTGGATTATTTATTTGCCTATGATGCCACGACCAATTTAATCGATGACTATCAGTATGAACAGGTAGCCGATGCTTTAATTTTTAATCCCGAGAACCAAGCTTTTTTACAGGAACACAATCCTCATGCTCTGGAAGAAATGACAGAACGCTTACTCGAAGCCACTCAACGTGGGATGTGGCAGGATAACGAGAACTATGCTGAAAATCTCCAACAATTGTTATTGGAAATCGATTCCAACCAAGAGGGCAATTAAACAATGATGATTACCTTGGTTATCATTTTCGCTCTACTACTGGATCGACTCTTTAGTGAAACGCCACGTTTTCACCCCTTAGTTGGGTTTGGCCTAGTCGCAGACAAAATTGAAAAGAGACTTAACATAGGCGAAAACAAAAAAACAAAGGGGGTGATCGCAGTGGCCTTAGCAATAGCGCCTATTGTCTCTATGGCTCTATTACTGGAGTATCAATTACAGAAGAGCACGATTTTAGGGTTCCTGTTTTCAAGCGTTGTTTTGTATGTCGCCATCGGATGGCGAAGTCTAATCCTTCACGCAAAAAGAATCAGTACCCCACTCGCTCGCGGTCAGATTGAAGAGGCTCGGCTCGCCGTCAGCATGATCGTCAGCAGAGACACTGACACCATTGGCGAAAGTGATATTGCCAAAGCGGCAACGGAATCCGTACTAGAGAATGGTGCAGATGCTATCTTCTCCGCTATTTTTTGGTTTTGTATTTTAGGCGTACCCGGCGTCATACTCTACCGCCTCAGCAATACACTAGATGCCATGTGGGGCTACAAGAATAATCGATATAAAGAGTTTGGATGGGCAGCCGCTCGATTCGACGATATCCTGAATTTCATTCCCGCGAGATTAACCGCGCTAGGCTACAGTCTTTTAGGCGACACTCGACTGGCACTACAGTGCTGGAGAACACAAGGCTTTAACTGGAAAAGTCCTAATGCAGGCCCTGTTATGGCGGCTGGCGCAGGGGCACTCAATGTCTCGCTAGGCGGCGTTGCACAATATGAAAATCAAACGCAACTGAGACCGGCTTTAGGTCCTGTTTTCGAAACCATAATTGAACCTGTAGAGCCTATAATAAAATCGACTTCAGGCCACAATGCTAACACCAAAGCCGAGGATACGAGACATCACCCTCGCCTACCCTCAGCGAAGACCATTGATAACGCATGCACACTTATCAATAAATCATTGATCGTATGGCTGCTCTGTATCGCAGGCTTGGAGCTTATCCTGTGAGTGATTTGGATGACGAGAATGCACGGTTACCCGTACATGGCGGAGACATCCTAACCGCTTCCAAACGGTATGGAATTGACGTGTCAGATTGGATAGACCTATCCACCGGTATCAACCCAGAACCCTATTCCGCGTATAACGTACCTCGCAGTAGCTACGAACAACTGCCTTATCCCCTACCCGGATTTCAAGCTGCCGTTAGTGAGTATTACCAATCATCTGAGCACTTGGCTATCGCTGGATCTCAGACCGCGATTCAAGCTTTACCCCGCTGCCTAAAATCATTGCCGGTTCTACTACCGCTATTGGGATATCAAGAGCATTTAAAATTTTGGCAACGCGAGAACAGCGACACTCATTTTTATCCCTCACTTGATAAGCAATCCGCCGTTGAGTCCATCGATACCGCTTTGAACAAAAACAATCAACAGCATTTAGTCATCATCAATCCCAACAATCCCACGGGCCTAATCTTCGATGCTGACCAACTGCGTTGCTGGGCGCAACAGCTCGCCTACGATGCGTACTTAATTGTTGACGAAGCCTTTATGGATCTCACACCTGAACAAAGTCTATTAACCCAAGACCTTCCCCATAACGTAATCGTGCTGCGCTCTTTTGGGAAATTCTTTGGCTTAGCAGGTATTCGGTTAGGGTTTATTTTTGCCAACAAACCCTTACTCGATAAAATTGAGAATGACATCGGAATATGGCAAGTCAACGGCCCCGCTCAACACATTGCTATCACCGCCTTACAAGATGACTCTTGGCAAATCGAGGCACGAACTCAACTTGCTAACAATGCCCGAACAACAGAAGCGATAATTAATCCTGTATTTCATCACGATGAAATAACCCCATTGCTACCAACACCCCTTTTTTCATCCTACCTCATGCCCAGGCAACAGGCGTTTAACATCAGCGAACATTTTGCAAAAAGCGGTATCCTTTTTAGAATCATCCCTTATACCGAAACAGAAGCGTTATTACGTGTAGGCGTCCTATCGGACTCGAATACCTTAGCCATCAAGCGTCTTAAAGAGACCGTAAAAAGATATGACTAACAAACACAGCTACACCGCTGAAGAAAAAGCAGCGGTTTACAAAGCCATGGCAGAAAGACGGGACATGCGGCATTTCAACGGCAACCCCGTAGAACCCGCTGTTTTTGGCCGTATATTAAAAGCCGCGCACATGGCACCGAGTGTTGGCTTAATGCAACCCTGGCGTTTTATTCGTATAGTAAATCAAGACCTACGAACCAAAATTTCCCGCATCGTCGATAAAGAAAGACTAGAAACCGCTAAAGCATTGAATGATAAAAAAGACGACTTCCTCAAACTAAAAGTGGAAGGAATATTACAATGCTCCGAACTCGTCATCGCCGCCTTACCCGACAAACGAGAAAAACACATCTTTGGCCGAAGAACACTACCGCAAATGGATATGGCCTCGTTATCCTGCGCGATTCAAAACATGTGGCTCGCCGCGAGAGTGGAAGGCATCGGAATGGGATGGGTATCATTGTTTGATCCTGAGACCCTCGCCAGCTTACTCAAAATGCCTAAGGGTAGCTTACCTATTGCTATTTTATGTTTGGGCGAGGTCGATGCGTTTTATGATAAACCGATGTTGGTGCAGGAGAAGTGGGCGGAAGAAAGGCCATTAGAGGAGCTTATTTCTACTGACTTTTGGGATGAGGGGTTTTAACTTTTTAAACATTGATGATGAGCCAGGAAAACGCACATTCGAAAGCTTAGGAGTCAAAACTAACTGCCTAGCTCAACGTCAAAATTATTTTATTTGTTTGGACTCGTTCTTGTATTTATTAGAATAGATTGCACTTCACGGAGATCTGTAGATTGTTTTTCTGATTTTTGAAAGGTATACAAAAGTTTTTCATAAAACAATATATCTTCTTGGGTATCAAGCCTTTCATCATCACCTAACTGATCTAATTCAATATCTTCGTTTAAAAGGCCAATGTATCCTTCCAGTGCAGCTCGAATATATGAGATTTCTTTAAAAGTTAATTCTCTAGAGTCATTCATATCGTTCTCAGTTGTTCGCCAATTTCTGCTAACTTTTCTGTAAATGTAGACATAAGCATATTAGACGCGGGCTGAAGAGAGTAATGGAAGTGACCATTTGCATCTGGCTCGACATCTTTTGCGATGACAATTTCCTTTGGTATTTTTGCGTTTTTAGGTAAAAAATACCAACAGTCATTTTTATTTAACTTTAATTTTTGGCTCAAAGCATCAAATAGCGATACCCCACCAGATTTTTCTAACACATGCAGCTTGTTGTTTTCAGCATACGTGATTATTTCATTTCGCTTGGTCACAATTTGTTGAGTTCTCTTATGGACTTGTGTCATAGGCCTGTCATCTTCATGATGGCGCACTCTAGTTATGCGATTATCATTTTTCTTGCCCATGCGATAAATCATTTCCTTATCAAGTTTCTTTAAATAAATAACTGCCTTAGATATTCTATTCTGATTACTCATCAAATTTTGAGCTTGTGACTTACTCAAAGTGGAATTAAAGATTGCCATAATGCCTCCTAAATTATGTTTAAACCTAACATGCCTGTAGAAACCCCTTAGAATTTACGAAAAAAGCTGCTCAACTGTTTTCATAGAAATAAACATACGCGTTCTGCCATTATGCTGACAGAGAACCTCAAAGCCATACTTTGCATAAAACCTTTCCGCACTCTCGGTTAAGCAATCTACCACTATTGCGTAAGCTCTCATGTGGGCGTTGATTTCCCAAAGATACTCTAAAGCCTTTATTAGACAAATTTTCCCCAGCCCTTCGCCATGGAATTCCTGATGAACTGCAAGCTGGGCAAGCAAGAAAACGGGGACGGGGTATTTCGGGAGCTTTTTAGCTCTCGATTCAGGCAGTGTTTCCCTTGAAATTGAGCTAGGCGCAATGCTATAGAATGCGCAGATTGGCGTTTTTTTATTGGGCAGAGGATTAGAAGCCGGTAACACCATTGTACGGCTGATACCTGCATTCATATGTTTGGCGGCTTGGGTTCTTATAAATTGGTTTAGCTCTTCCTCACCACAGTCAAACGACGCTCTATCATGGACGGCCTTATCTAGCTCTATAAACTCTTTTGACCAACTCACTTTATGCCTTTTTCTTCGGCGAACGCTAAAGCGTCTAAAAGTGCTTTATTGGGAGCCTTTGCCTTTTCGCAAGCCGCAGAAAAGAGGTCGAAAGCACTGTCCTCTATCGTAAAACCTTCATATTTATTAATAACATGTGTTGAATCCTCATCCATCAATCTAACCACGTAGTCTGTAAGACTTTTAAGGCCCAGTAGAGCTGATGCCTTTTCAGCTCTCGCCTTTATTTCTTCATCTAGCCTTATATCTAGGCGTGCGGTAGCCATATACCATCTCCAATTTAACGTACGGGGAAACTCCGTACATTAAGTGTAAGCCAGAGGCAGCCCGAAGGCAAGTGTACGGATATGTGACGGATAGCAGTAAAAACATTGCGTATCCCATTATCTAAGACACTCCTTCTTCAGAAGTATTTTCAATGTCTTAACCTTTTTCTCATCTCTCAAATTCGAAGTATGAGAAAGAAACACTTCCACTTCACTAAGCTCTCGCCGTTTACGTTCACAGTATTTTCGATTTGAATCTTTTAATTTATCACTCGACGTCTGTGTCAGATATTTTCTACCACATTCGTTGATCAATAGTTTTTTCAATGCTTTTGATTTCTTCAAGTCTTTAACATTTTCGTAATTCACTAGGTGTGCATCTATCTCAGCTAATTTTCTACGTTTTTTCTCGCAATACTGGTCTTGCTGATTAAATTGTTCATTTGTATTAGTCGTAGCTTGTTTTTTCCCTTGAGAATCAAACTCAGGATGAGTCTTGTGTGCGGGAGTAATATTGATATCAGGAAGTTCCACCTCGGAAGACTCCGTATCTTCAGGTGGTTCATTGCTAAACTGAGTGTTGCCCCACTCGTCCTTCCACTGGTATATCTCAGCCCATGACGTTAAGGAAACAACGAGTAGCAGACACATCATCAACCCTTTGGCATTCATCAAACTTTGCTCCAACTCAACAGTTGTAAGTGGTTCTCCAACAATAGCTTCTCAGGGGGGATTTTCTAGTTTAACTTTTTAGTCGGATGGGCTTGGGTACTATTCACATCACGTGTTTTGAGGGATTTGACCTTCGGGCGATAGACGTGTGCTTTCGACTCATCGTATAGATATGAATCCCTAAATTCATCTGTACCTAATACGGGTCCCACTAAAATCAAACTGGTGCGAGTGAATTTTTTCTTTCGAACTTGTTGGACAATATCACCCAAAGTACCCGTGACTTTATCTTGATCAGGCCAACTCGTGCGATAGCAAACCGCGACAGGGCAGTCTTCGCCATAAAAAGGAATTAACTCTTCGACAATTTTATGAATGCGTGTCACGCCTAAATGAATTGCCAGAGTCGCTCCTGACGCTGCCAATGCGGGTAGCCTTTCTTGCTCTGGGAAAGGGGTCTTGCCCTCGTAACGCGTCATGATAATGGTTTGCGATACACCCGATAACGTTAACTCCTTACGTAACCAGGCAGCGGATGCTGAAGTCGCAGTAACGCCGGGGATAATCTCATAATCAATATCTAACGCTTCTAAACGACGTATTTGTTCGCCAATGGCTCCATAGACAGAAGGATCGCCTGAATGAACCCGAGCAACATCTTTTCCTAACGCATGCGCTTCTTTAATATGCTGTATGATTTCATCTAAATCGATGGAAGCGGTATCGACAATTTTCTCTGCGGTTTCTTCCACATTACTGAATATTTCTCTCGGTACTAAAGAGCCCGCGTAAAGAATAACGGGGCAATCATTAATGATACGCTGTCCTTTAACGGTAATGAGTTCCGGATCTCCCGGTCCTGCACCGACGAAATAAACTATCGCTTTACTGTTATCCTGTGTCATTTAGGTACTAACTCTCTCTTCTATCTAATTCTCTGTTAACTTTCAGTTAACTCTAATTCTCTTTTGACTCTAATACTCAATTGGAATTGAGAAGGCTATTCACAATTTATTTTTATAGCCTCTTGGGGTGTACACCCAATCCTGATCACCATTGACGATATGTTGAGTTTCACTATTGCCCACCGACACGAGGGTAAACATATCCACATCGTCAGAACTCAATTGATCTAATTGCAAAATGGTAATGCTTTCGTCATCACGAGTGAGTTGTCTACCCAGCACAACAGGGGTAGTGGCGGGGCGATATTCTAACAAAATATCTCTTGCTGTATTAATCTGCCAATCCCGCTTCTTGGAGCGTGGATTATAGAAAGAAACAACAAAATCCCCCGCTCCTGCGCAATGCAGTCTTTTTTCAATCGTTTCCCAAGGCGTTAACAAATCCGATAACGAGATGGTGCAAAAATCATGACCCAACATTGCTCCAACCCGGCTCGCTGCAGCCTGCATCGCAGAGATTCCAGGGACGACCTCTATCTCTACATTCAGCCATTGCGGATTATTCGATTCACCCTTCAGTTGCTGATCCAGCAATTCAAACACTAACGTCGCCATGGCATAGATACCAATATCACCACTGGAGATCAAGGCGGTATTTTTTCCGTTAGCCGCTAGATCTAAAGCGAGTTGTGCTCGCCCAATTTCCTCACCCAAAGGCAGATCATGATGTACCTTCCCGTCACATACCGACCCTAACAACTCGAGATATAAACCATAGGCCACCAAATCACTACAGACGTTAATTGCTTCAAGTGCCTTGGGTGTGACAAGATCTTTATCGCCAGGACCTGTACTGACTAGATATAATTTACTCATTTAATTCTCTTTAAATTCATTCTCATTAATTTTTTAAAACGGGCTTTAAATCTTTAAACACTTAACGCTATGGCGCAGGTTGCTTTGCCGGTTTTCTGTTTCGTTAAAAGCAGTTTCGCTTTTCCCTGCCCCGCGCGTTGAGCCGCAATTAATGCGGCAGACTCCGCAACGCCATACACACCTACCGTATTAAAAACATAGTCGGACTTAACGCTCAACTGATCCTCTACGGTCGAAAGGGTTTCCTTATCAAAGGTGGCGTAGGGTTTTTGGATTGATTTCGCTAGATCAATCAATCCTTTTTCATCATGTTTAATATCAATGCTATTGATACTACCCACTTGCTTAAGATCCAGATTGGCTTGTCGCAGGCAAGTCTCTAACAGCTCTCGCAAATGCGCTTCAGTACAATTTCTCTCACAGCCCATGCCAACACTATAAACCGTTTTCACATAGGACTTCGCCGTGGTCATGACTAACTGAGCCCCCAACTGTAAGGCGACTTCTGATGCCCATTGGTTCGCTCCGCCTTCATGCCCCGACAACAAGGGAATCACGAAGTCACCTAACTCGTCTAAAACCAACACCGGCGGATCATCGTGTTTATTGTTCAGCACCGGGGCCAGCGTTCTCACGGCGATACCCGTTGCACAAATCAGTATTAAGGGACATCCAGCACTGAATGCTTGCTGCACTTTTTCTGAAAAAGGTTTGGGCTTAAACCACAGCTCACTATCCACGGTTTGAGCTTGCAAAGCCTTTGCGAGAATTAATCCCGCTTCGGTCAACGCCACAATTTTAATTGCTTTATTATTCATCCCGTTTTCTCTGCTCACTCAATCTATCTACACTATTTATTTCATTCGATATATTGTACGTTCAGCGACACTATCTAGGAACGATCACGCTCCTGGCGAACCACAACAAACAGTGAGAAGTAAGGACCGGCTTCCCCTTCGAGCCCACTAACATCCCTTATTATTTTTTCGTCCTTTCTGCCAATATACTCCAAATAACTGGCTTCATGGCTTCTACCGCTCTTGTCCAGTGCGGTTAATATTCGCTGTCGAGAACGGCCCGCCTTCATAATAACAACGCTATCATGAAGGCTTAACACCTTAATAATATCCTCGTCGCTATGCCTGCCACTGATCACGGCAAAAGATTCCTTCAACATCGTTAAGGGCGATTGCAACGCAGAAGACGCTGCATGAACAGATGAGATTCCCGGTACTACCAAGCAAGTATAATTCTCTTGAATACGTTCTAGCAGATAGGAAAATGAGCCGAAAAATAATGGATCACCTTCACAGAGAAACACAACGGTTTTTCCAGCCTGCAATTCTTTTTGAATGGCATTCGCTGCGTCATCGTAAACACGATTAGCGATGCTTCGATCATCGCACATGGGCATTACCACGGGTATTTCCAATTGTTCGCGTTCTGTATTATTCAGAACTTGCGCTGCGATATTTCGCGCTTGCGATACACCCTGTTCATTGGCTATATAGCTAATGACATCTGCTTCCTGTATTAACCGGTACGCCTTCAGCGTTATTAATTCAGGATCACCGGGGCCCACACCAACGCCAATCAATTTTCCTTGCTCGCTTGTTTCACTCATGATTGCTGCCTAGCTCTTTTATTCATAGCCTTAATATTCATAGCCTTAATATTCATAGCCTTAATATTCATGATTTTGGTTTATTTTTACTTTGTACTTTTTACTTTTTAAATCGAAATAACGTAACCGGTAATTTCGATTGATAGCTGAGTTTACCTTGTGTCATTAGCCCCTTGTTCACGGCTAGCTCAACGCTCTCCACTTGATCATCAGATAAAGATTCTGCGAATGTCGCCAGTTGCATTTTCGTCTTTTCAGTAACAGCACTTGCGACTAACAATCCATTTTCAGGCAATCGTTGCCAAAATTGATTGAGAATGATTGGCATCTCCCCATCACTACCGCCAATGAATATTTTATTCGGTAACGGCAAGTCATTACAGGCATCCGGCGCGCGTCCCTGAATCACATTCAGATTAGTCATGACGCCAAATTTTTTTCGATTTATTCTCAAATTTTGAAGCCGCTCTGCGTTATGCTCAATGGCATATACCGCAACACACTCGTTCCAAAACGAAAGTTCGACGGCCACTCCTCCACATCCTGCACCGACATCCCAAATAACGTCGTCATTAGAGGGTTGCAGCAGAGAGGCAATAACGAGACGCACTTCTCTCTTGGTAATCATGCCCTGACCCGGTTTCGCGCCAGTACTAAAACTGGCGTCCGGGATACCAGGAAACTCCGGCATCACTCCACCGTCACCCCGCGTTTGTATCACCGTCACATGGAGAGGATCAAAAGTTAGATAAGTCATGTCAATCAATTCGAGTACACTAAAGTGACGTACTCTTTGCTTTTCAAAACCTAAATTTTCACAGACCCAAATGATCGACTGTTGAAAATTGGCCGCCAAACATTCCTTCGCGAGAATTTGCGGCGTGCTATTTTTATCCGTCAGAATCATTAATGTTTGATTCGATTTCAAAGATCGTCTTATTTTTTCTAATGGTCGACCGTGCAAACTCAGGACATTGACATCCTGTAGGGCAAAACCCAGCACACTACAGGCAAACTGGATGCTCGAAATTGCGGGATAAAACCGTATCTCTTCACGTTTAAAATGGGATAGACACCAACGACCAATACCGTAATACAAAGGGTCACCTGATGCTAAGATAACTGTTTTTTTGTTAATAACTGTGTTTTCGTTAATAGCAGTGTTTTCGTTATCAAATTTTTGAATAACCGCCTTAAGCTCCCCTAGTTTTGGTAGCACCTTGTATTCAGTATTCTCTATAAGGTCAGACGTTTCGTCTAACGTATCATTCAAAAATCCTTTGATAATTTCAAGCTGGCGGGAAGATCCAATAATAAGATGCGCGCGAGTTAATGCCGATTTCGCGGCATCGGACAATAGTGGCTTTTCCGATGCGCCCAATCCAATCACATGCAATTTCGCAGACTGTGATTTCTCTCGCGTCATCAGTAATACTCATCCACATTACAGCGTAATAGAGCATTACAACTCGCCGAGGAGACGGCACTTCCACCCATGCGACCCAGCAGAGTAATACACTCTACCCCTAAAGCCTCATGGACATCCCACAAATGCTGTTTCGACTCCGCTGCACCCACAAACCCCACGGGCATACCGATAATAAGCGCTGGTTTTTCAGCACCTTGTTCAATCATTTCCAACAACCGAAATAGCGCGGTGGGTGCGTTACCAATGACAACGACACTCCCTCTTAAATGTGATTCCCAAAGTTGCACGGCCGCCATTGATCGAGTCTCGCCAGAGTCCTTCGCCATAGAAATGGCACTGGGATCATTTAGAAAACACTGAGGTGTCTTGGTAATCATTCGCTTGGTAATGCCTTGCTTTACCATTTCCACATCGCAGAGTATCGTGCAGTCTGCCACTAGAGCTTGCATTCCAGTCTGACATGCATGGCGACTGAATCGCACCTGCTTAGCCACTTCCGGTATACCAACACTATGGACAATACGCATCACGACTTGCTGCTGTTCGCGATCAAATTCGGTCAAGCTCGTCAGCGCTCTTATCTGCTTAAAGCTCTTCGCTTCAATCTCTTTCGGGTCTACTTCGTAATTTTGACTCATTGACTTTATAACACTTTAATTTTTTAGTTGATTGACGATGTCATTTTCATATTCTTGAATATCGTTGTAAGTCCTATCCGCATTTTCCAAGGTCGGTCTAGCTAACATAAAAACAGGGATGGATAAATCTCGGGCCACCTCCAACTTTGCTATTGTTGAATCACCACCACTGTTTTTACTCACCAGCAAATCCACATGGTGTAGCCGCATTAAATCCATTTCATTTTGGTAGTCAAAAGGTCCGATGGCTTTGATCCATTGCATAGTCGAGGGCAACGAGACTGTCGGAGCCACCGCCGTTCTTAATAGATATTTCTGTGGCTCTTGTTTTGAAAACGATTGTTCTGACAACGATTGCCCCAAACTTCGGATAGTCGCCTGGTCAAGTTGCCCCGCCGTAAAGAAAATGGATTGATAACCTGCCAGCGCAGGCAAAAGCAATTCCCAATTCTCAAATAATTGCCAATGATCGCCTTCTTGCATTTCCCAAGCTGGCCTTTGAAAACGCCAGCAGGGTATTGCCATTTCTTTTGCGGCCAATACCGCGTTACCACTCATTTTATTCGCGTAAGGGTGTGTCACATCCAAAATCGCTGATATCGGTTTTCGATCTTTACTACGTAATCTCAAATATTCTGCCAATCCGCCAAACTGAGTAAAACCGCCACTGATAATTTCGCATGACACATCGGGTGTACGTACCAGCCCTGCAACACTATAAACAAGCGCCATACCCTGTTGATGTAGCTTTTCAGTGAGTCGTCTAGCGTCCGCTGTACCACCCAGTATCAACAGCGACATCAGACACTCACCCCTGCCGATCCAACCCCTGCTGATCCAACAAAGCGCCCTTGTCGATCTACGGCCCATACTTCCACTTGTATAACACTAGGCAGTATTCGGTATACTCTTTCCAGAGCCTCTTCACACAACGCATTTGCAATATCAATATTCTGCTCAACACAAAGGTTAAGCACTTCAACACTGGTGTTAGCTCCGCGAATTTTTTCCAACAACACCTGATTCGCACCTAGATTCTCTGCTTTATCTGCCATGTGGTCAAAGCTGATAGCAGAAACCCGACTATTCAAATCCATGTGCCCATTGGCTAACTTGCTAATTTTGCCAATGCCACCGCAAATACTGAGTTTAGCTAAAGGGTTTTTCTTAAGGTGTTTGATTACCGCTCCGACGAAATCACCCATCTCAATCAAGGCCACTTCCGGTAGCTGGTAGTGCTCCTTTATTGCAGATTCACTGCTATTGCCTGTGCTAGCCGCTACATGTTGAATTCCATTTGCTCTCGCCACATCAATACCCTGATGTATCGACGCAATCCAAGCAGCGCACGAAAAAGGGCGCACTATTCCTGTGGTACCTAAAATGGATAAACCGCCGAGAATACCCAAACGTCCATTCATGGTTTTCTTGGCAATTTGCTCTCCATTTTCAACACCGACGGAAACGACGAAGCCGCCTTCGTAATCATTTTGTTGCGCGACATACTGCAAATTCTGCAAGATCATCTGACGAGGGATCGGGTTGATTGCAGGCTCCCCTACCGAAAGAGACAATCCCTCTCGTGTTACCGTACCGACTCCCGCTGCTGCCTTAAACCGAACACCGGGATCTTCGCTCAAACTAAGCTCTACATAAACTGTTGCGCCATGGGTCACATCAGGATCATCACCTGCATCCTTAATCGTCTGAGCACGAATCCCTTTACTCTTATCCTGGTCTGAAATAGACCCATACCCTTCAATTGTCAGCTCAACTGTTTTACCTTTTGGCAACGTAATACTGACTACATCTAAGGTTTTATTCACTAACAAGTAAGTTGCTGCAGCGACAGAGCATGCCGTAGCGCAAGAGCCTGTGGTTAACCCAGTACGCAGAGTCGTAACCTTCTCACCACTCTCTGCCCACATAGGGTCACCTCCACTTGCTCTTGTTTATTACAGGGTTGTTTATTACAGGATTATTTAATGCATAATGGTTTAATACTGAATTTTTAAATAAACACTACTCAGTGTTTGTTCGAAGCTTTAAACAGACGAGCAATGGCATCAGGATTGGATGGGAAAAATAAATGTAAATAACTTGCGGTTAATCGTCGTTGACGATATATCGCTTCTCCTGGTGCTACGTGTCGTTGACGTCTTCCGAAAGCTATAGGCTCAGCGGTCTCGTCGCTACGTGATCGGTGATGCGCATGTCCACGAACCTCACCCTCTGGCAAGGGTAACGTCTGCATCCCCTGGCAACCCCGTTTACCTCGCATTGCCCCATGCCCCGATAATAACCCGGCCATAGGGTATTGCTGGTTTTCAAGATCCGTGAGTGTTTCTAAGGTATAGAGAAAACCACCACATTCCGCCAAAATCGGTCTATCACCTTGAAAGAAATCTTTCAGTTCTTCTAAGAGAGTCTTATTTTCAGCGAGCTGTTTTGCATATAATTCTGGGTATCCGCCTGGCAACCACAAGGCATCTATTTCGGGTAAATGTGCATCGCTGAGGGGAGAGAAAAAATAAACTTCCGCACCCAAATCCCTTAGCAGTTGAATATTACATTCATAGATAAAACTAAAAGCGGCGTCTTTCGCTACCCCTATTTTAACGCCTTGCAATTGAGGATTCACCTCCGGTACCGAGGTAGGATAGAAATTCACGGGGCGAAATTTCTCAAGTATCTCTCCCACGCCCTCTGCTTGAAAATAATCAGCCGCTAATTCAAACCGTCGCTCAAGTTCATCCGTCACCTCACTGGCTTGCACCAATCCCAAATGACGTTCTGGAAGCGCCAAATCTTCTGAATTTTCTAAACTCGCTAGGAGCGGAATACTTTCTGGCAACGCTTCTTCAATAAGTTCTTTATGCCGATTGGTACCGCATTTATTCGCAATCAATCCCACGATATCAATATCATCACGATAGCTAGCCAATCCGGCAGCAATAGCGCCACAAGTTTGCGCCATGCCTTTCGCATCAATGACCAGCGCAACCGGAATATTAAAATGTGCCGCTAAGTCTGCGCTAGAAGGTTCGCCATCAAACAATCCCATGGCACCTTCAACGATAATAAGATCTGCCACTTGAGCTGCTAAATAGAATTGTTGCTGGCACCATTCCTCACCCGCCATCCACAGATCTATTTGTACCACGGGCTGCCCCGAAGCTTGTTCCAATATTTGTGGATCGAGGTAATCTGGACCCGTCTTAAAAATTCGAACCGTTTTCCCCAGTCGTGTTAGTAATCTAGCTAGCCCGCAGGTAACAATAGTTTTGCCCTGCCCTGAAGCCGGGGCTGATAAAAATAATGCGGGACAACTGGCAGCACTCATTAGAATTCAATCCCCTGCTGTGCCTTCACTCCCAATCTAAAAGCATGACGCTCATCCTGAACAATGGAAATGGTATCGGCAATGGCTTGTAGCTCCAACGCCATAGTACGACCCGTAATAATGACGTTTTGATTTTTAGGACGATTTTGAAGGGCTTCTACTACGGGCTGAACTTCCAGATATTTGTACTTAAACATATAACTCATTTCATCAAACACGAGCATATCAATGGTTTCATCTTGCAACAGTTTTTCTGCTAGTGCCCACGCTTTTTTAGCCGCCGCGATATCTTGCTCTTTATCCTGAGTCTCCCAGGTAAATCCGTGACCCATAATATGCCAATCAACCAAGGGACTATCTTTGAAAAACTTGTACTCACCCGTTTCGGTACGTCCTTTTATGAATTGGATAACTACACATTTTTTTCCATGCCCTAAAGATCGAAGCATGGTTCCAAATGCCGAGCTGCTTTTGCCTTTACCATTTCCCTTTAAGAGAATCAGTACACCTCTTTCTTCCGTGGCATTGGCAATCTTGCGGTCCATCACGGCTTTTTTACTCGCCATGCGATCTTTATGTTTTGTGTCGCTCATTTAAGGGACCTCATTGGTTTTTTGAATTGCGCGGTCAACATTAGACAGGAAGAGGAACATATTCTGCTCCAAGGGCCTTCGCAATCTGATCCGATTTACCTCGCCTAACGCTGGATATTTCACTATCCACTACCACGACATCTCCTAGCAAACGCAGATTATCCAGCGGCTGAGTTGTCCTGCCATCCGTTATTAGGTAGGTACGCATATTGAGTTGCGGTAGTTTTCTCAGTTGCTCAGTTTGAAAATCGTAGGCTTTTTGCAACCCTTCCCGTAAGGGAGTACCACCACCGGCACTAATATTATCGAGCAGTTGCCGTATTTTTTTTGGCGCTCTTTTTTTCGGTAATAAGACTTTTACTTGATCATTACCAAAACCAAAAATCACTAGCTGTTCACGGGCCAGATACGCTAGTTCGACGATTTTTAATATCACAGCCTTAGCTTTAGCAAAAACCTGATCTTGTAACAAAGATCCTGAAGTATCTAACAGAACCAAATGCAACGTTTGCTGACCCGTTTTGTCTTTACCGTAACGTAGATGTTTGGGTGGCCAGTCCACGTTCGAAATCAAGGTGCGAAACCAATCCACATGACCACTGTCTTGGCGACCCGCAAACGAACCACCTGAAAGTAGACCTTTTTTCTTTGATATCGGCAACTGCGACTTGGAAGTCTGTAACTTGAGGTGAACTCGATGAGGGATTCTGTCAGAAAACGTTCTTATATCAAAACCCGTCGCATCTGCAGTGCGCTGTTCCACTGGCCCCATTTGCCCCCAATCGCCCGACTTATTGTTTGAAGGCTGCGATTCTTTAGCACTGCTTCCTGATGAGCTATCGTTCTTGGCGCTATTATTTTGGGAACCCGGTGGCCGAGAAAAACCGTGTTTCGGAGGCTGAGATTGATCTGACTTCTGTGATGTGTTGGAAGGTGAATGGTTAGAAGGTGAATTATTGCGTCTATGATTAAGGACTAAATCTTCAACCGCTAAAATATCTTCTTCCAAAACAGTATTGCGACCCTTCCACGCAGAATGCGCTAATGCAGCACGATACCAAACGATGTCTGCTCGTAACCCATCAACACCCGCTTCATGACATTTTTCTGCGATTAATTTACGCAACTTTTCTGGGCATTCTATCTCGCCCTTCAGTTGACGAGCGTTTAATATCCCTAGTGTTAATTGGTTTTGCTCATCAGCCCATTGCAACAGAAATTCTTTTTGGTTCTCGTCAAACGCAACTCGTAACCGGACTATTTCGATTCTCTCTTCAACACTGTATTGATTATCAAGTTCTACGGACAATCCAAAACGATCTTGTAATTGCGGGCGCAATTCGCCCTCATCCGGATTCATGGTACCCAATAATATAAACATCGCTTGATGACGATGACTGATTCCATCGCGCTCCAGCACATTCTCACCGCTAGCCGCTACATCTAATAAGAGATCGACTAAATTATCTTGCAGCAAATTCACTTCATCGACGTATAAAATTCCACCGTCGGCTTTCGCTAACAAACCTTCCTGAAATTCCACCGACTTCTCGGTCAATACTTGCTGTAGATTGAGTGAACCGAGCAGTTTTTCTTCGCTAGCACCAAGGGGTAAGGTAACAAAAGGATAATCGGACTCGTGGTCGCGCGGCATAATATCAGCGAGTCCACGAGCCAAGGTAGATTTTGCTGATCCACGGGGTCCGCTAATCAGAACCCCACCGATGGTGGGGTCAATGGCAACAAGTATAAGTGCCAATTTGAAAGATGCCTGCCCTGCTACCGCCGAAAATGGGTAGTTTGGGCGTAAAGGGGAATTTGCAGTAACGTTAGCTACTTGCGCTGGCATTGTGTATCACGCCTTTATTTACGTCGTTATCCGAATTGTTGTTGGAATGTGTGAGCACCCAGCGATTTAATGCCCATGAGCAAAACACGCCAAGAACAATCCAAAACAAAAAGTTACTAATTCCACTGAAAATTATAAATTGTTGGTGCAACTGAGTTAACGACTCTACAGCAGCGGCATCAGGGTGGCTAAACGCCGGCCCAGTATGGTGAGGAGCATTTACCAGAAAAGGGATAGCGATAGCAATAGCACCCACTAATTTGAATTTCATAGGTACAAATACGAGAGTCAGAACCCCTAAACCAGAACATACAACTGCTAAAATCCACCATAGCTGACGATGTTCTACTGGCGCGGCTTCCACTCCCGGTATTTCAGGCGGCAAACCTAAACCAGGTACGACGAAAAATACGACAAAGCCTGCTATACCCCACAAAAAACCTTTAAAAACGGAAAGCTGAGTTATTCCAGTGGATTGTAATTGACTCATCACGGCTAATAAAATTGCGGCAAAACCTATTCCAGCCGAGATATTGGCGATAACAGTATAAATCGTTCTTTCTCCCCCATCGCCTGGCGCCCACTCTTCCTCGCTCCCTGCAACAATATCGGAATCATGATGGCTGTGCATACTTGGCACCTCCTCAATTTCAAAAACCTCCGCGGCAAGAATTATTGGTGTTACTGTAAGAGATTGAACCACACTTAACAAAAGACCTGCTACCAAACCTAGCAAAACTGCACATAATATAATTCGACGAAAAATCATTTTCATCCACCTCAATAACTTGAATATTCCCCAAATAACAAACAAGCCCAAACCCCTAGGGTTTATGGTCTAGGAGTCTGGGCTTGTACTTGGGCATAAGAAAGAAAGTCTATAAAATTTGATTTATCAGTGACAAGGAAATGCCAATGCATGGCGAGTATCGTGAGCTGCATTATGGGCAGCTGCCATAGGTAAAAACCCAACGGCATACACGATTAACAAGCCAAAAATGATAGCTCCGCCATTCTGCATTAATACAGAAGCGCGAGATTCTGTTCGACCTTGCTCAGCATTGATGACTTTTTGAGAACTGGGGTTAGATGATAAAACTGTTGCCATGGTAATTCCTTTGTTTGCACCCGCCGTGCATTAAAATTGAATGAGAGGTAGGCCGGTCTTCGGGCTAATAAAAGAGCTTATTAGATTATTGTCTGCCTTCCCAGTTGAAATCTATTGTTCACCCAGTGACACGACAATTAACTCTTTTTTACCGATGCGGGGGCAGCGATGGAGTTGGTAGAACATTGAACCGTTAAAACCTTACCATACTTCCCGATTATCCCACTTGTTAGGCACCTACGCCGAGGAATCCTATCAGTAATCGTTGAATTGTGAAACAACAAACTCAACCACATCCTTTATCAGGCTGCCCGAAGAACCATTATCGCTATCGATCCGTTATGTTCATCAGACACCCAAACCTTTCAAATCTATTTGATACCAGCTTGTATCTACTTTTTGTGTTGATGTATAAATTTCGACCTTATAACCTAGCTTCAACAAATCGGAATTTAAACGGCTCGAATACAGCATAGCCCGAAATCCAGGATAGCCCTCACCCTCTTCACTCTCTTCACCAAAAAGGAGCTCATAAAGACCCTTCAGGGTGAAGATAAAAATATCATCACGGAACATCACCTGATTGTTACTGCTTTCAACAAGCCGCGTAGCCTCTTTTTCCTTTTGAACGACCTTTGATATAAAACTGAATACCCTTGCGTACATTACGCTTTGACTCTCGTTCACGCTTTAGCTCTCTTCCACGATTCAGCCATTATCGAAAAAGTCGTTATTCCGTCGCCTTACAGGCTGGCACTTGATCCAACTCCTCTTGACCAGCCATCTCTTCATCGATGATATCTTGTGGGAACTGCCCCATAAAACAGCAGCAAACATTCTCACCTATCATTGTACGAGGTCCGGTTGGGTGCCCTATATGCCGATACCGTTCATGGTGATGCCCGCCCTGATGACTGTGCCCATGACTATGCCCGTGTTCATGGCTATTACCTTGATCATGACTATGGCTGCTTTCGTCAGGCTGATACTCAGCATGATGGTGATGTACATCGACCTCGCCATTCTCAAGACGACGCTGGAACTGTTGCAACAAACCTTGAGATGTACCTGGAGTAGAAATAATTTCTTCAATTCTTTCAACAAACGAGTCAATCACGTTCACTTGATCTCGAAGGTAATCCGCCTTCGAAAATGTAATTTCAGGATTTTCTTTCGCTACTTTGTCAATATAGGCATAGATACGGTCAATTAGGCGACCGCCAAACAGAAAATAAGGGGCGACTACAATTTTCTTGTAACCCAATTTGATCGCCATTTCTAACCCACGGCCCACCGAGGGAAATGTCACACCGGAATAAACCGTTTCAGACCAGCCAAAACCCAGATTCTCACACATGATACGAGTTAACTTTGCCACCTCAGCATTCGCAGACGTAACCGACGTCCCGCGACCCACCACCACTAGCATAGTGTCGTATAACTCGCCGACAACCGGTATCTCCGTAAAACCTAGCGCCTGTAGAATACGAGCCTCAAATGCTTTAAGCATCTTCTGACTCAACCCTAATTCTCGACCGTACTCTATCTCCAGGCCGGCATGCTTGCTTTGATATGTCGTCAACACTGACGGGATATCATTCTGTGCATGAGTTGCCGCAAAGAGCATACCCGGCACCGCATAAACCTTATTGACGCCGCGCAGCAATAATCGATCTAAAGCCATATGAATATTAGGTGCCGAATATTCAAGAAAACCATATTCCACCTTTAAACTGGGATACTGGCTTGCCAGCCCTTTTGCCAGAAGACTAAACTCTTCTTCGGCAATTTTGGCCCGACTCCCGTGGCCACAAATTAAGACACCCGCATCCTCTGGAAGCTGTTTAATTAAAGTACTAGTCATAAATCTCGTTCTATATTATTAAAATTGCCACTGAAAAAATTAACTCTCTAAGCGTTACCCTATGTATACGGGCAGCTTGATTTCGATCCCTATGTTAGCACTCGATGGAGTTTTTTTCCCCTTGCGATAGCGCGAACCTATATCGGCTAGCTGGAATGGAGCCTTCAGTTGGATTACTATTCAGCTCGATTACTATTGTATCTGGCAACAAAGAAACCCAAGTTTATGGCAAATCAAGCATTACAGACCATTCAAAAAAAACCGTTACTAAGCCTCCTTGCACTAGGATTGGTGACCCTTCTTTATTACCTACTTTTCTTTTTTCCCGTAATAGAGTTTAGCCACTCGATCTACGCCCTACCTACAGCCGTCGTAACGCTTATTGCCCTTAGCCCCATTTTGGGCCGTTTAAGTGTGGAATTTTGGCACCACCCAATTACAGAAGCCATAGCCAGGCTGGCAATGACTTGGGCGGGCGTCTGCTTTATCTATCTCTGTGTTCGTGGAGTAACGCGCATCATTACCTTAGTTTTACCCGTAGATATAACTGCCATCGTAACCAATTCGTTAATGGTGCAAGCCTCATGGGGATTAACCCTACTCATCTCGACCTACGGTGTTTTTAATGCATTGAAACTAACAGTTAAGGAAATTTCCCTACAATCCTCGAAAATAACCAAAAACTACCGTCTCGTTCAAATCAGCGACGTCCACATTGGCTCTCGCCACTCCTCCTTTCTTCGTCCCATCGTTCAAAAAGTCATTGGACTGAAACCAGAACTGTTACTCATCACTGGCGATTTTGTTGATTTAAATGGCCTAAAGCTAGAGGACCTCGCTCCATTCAAAAAAATCCAATGTCCCATCTATTTCGTCATTGGTAATCATGAACGCTACATCGACTTAGACGCAACCTTATCCACACTCGAACAAGGTGGTTTTAATATTCTGCGCAATGAAAGTTGTCAATGGAATGAGTTACATCTCATCGGAATTGACGATGCGGAAAGCAAAACTAAAGTGGCCAGAGAACTTCCCCATATTGAAAAAAGCTCAGATCATTATCAAATCCTAATGTACCATCGCCCCGACGGTTTTACTCACGCAGCGAATGCTGGCATTGACCTGATGCTATGCGGACACACTCACAACGGGCAAATTATACCGTTTAACTTTTTAGTCAAGCGCGCTTTCAAACAAATTGTAGGGATACATTCAAGAGGGAAAAGCTTTCTCTATGTGTCTCCCGGCACCGGTACCTGGGGGCCTGTCATGAGAATTGGATCGAGTAACGAAATTACACTTTTTAATCTGAAAACCCAAGCCGACTAAACAGATCTTGTAGGTTCAAAATCTGAGGGTTTAAAATCTGGAGGTGCTAGATCTGGTGGTTCAAACTCTAAAGATTCATAGTTTATTAGCTCGTAAATCGTCCCGGCCGTCACTTCTTTTCTCTTCTTTGTATTACTCTCCAACCAAGAGCGAAATGTATCTGAAATTTTTAGAGATGCTGGGTGCACATAGTACTTAGCACCCAATTTTGCAAACTGGTTGATCGCCTCATAGCTCTCATCTTCGCTGGCAATAGACCACCCCTGAGCACGAGCAACATAGAATAATCGAGGATCTTGAAAGTTATTCGGCCCCCCTCCCCATTCAGGTTCGACGCGACTCGATACCGGAGATCTCACAACGACTTTATCTCCCTGTTGATTAATCGCCTTCAACGCCAATCCAAGCTCGATAAACTTCTCGCCTTGCGCGACATCCCCGTGATTATTTCGACTTACAGTATTGGAGTAAACACTAATGCAAAATAATATAACGCAACAAGAAAAGACTATCGGTACAGCGGACTTCTTAAACCAACTTAATCCACTGCCGCGCTCTAAACCCCACTCTACACAATGAGCCGTTGCCCAGACACCGAGTACTATCGTAAAAATATGATAGTGAGACCCATACCAAAGACTAGAGCTATAGCGAAGGGCAATAAGAAGCATTGCGGCATTCGCCACCATCAGAGCAAATTCAATCCCTCGTAATCTTCGACCGACGATCAACAGGCACAGGGCAAGCATACCCACATTGCTTATGCCCCAGCCCATCGATATACGCGCAGTGCGATATAAAATCGTCGGATCTATCAGCGTATTAATAGTAGGGTACTTGCTATCACCGCCAAACCCAATCCCAAAAGTATTGCCATATTGGACATAGAGCGAATGTGCGTGAAACACGAAACCAGCGAAGACTGCGAGTATCAGCAACCAAAAAAACCAAAGTTTAGGCAATTTCAATAACCTTGGTTTTATCAGTAATACAGCAAGAAATTGAAACAACCCCAACTGAAGCGCTGGTGGCTTGACTAAGATCGCCAAAATAGAAAATACACAAGCAGCCCATAACCATTTATTGTGTTCGCCAACAATAAACCGTAGGAAACAATATAACTGGGTAACGTACATTAAAAACGAAAGACTATCGGGCTGGATCGATGTCGCCAAATGCAACGTGCCGATACTGTTGAAATACACTAAGCACGCCAGCGCCGATGAAAAACCAGAATAAAACAAACTCACCGTGAGAAAAAGAACAAAACCACTGAGCGCCATAAAAACCAAAGCCATCAATTGCCCTGGCCATTCCCTATCTCCGGTTAGCCTGAGCACCCATGATTCCAACCATGGAAATAACTGCAACTCTGATTCCACATAACCGGGACCCGCGCCACCCCAGTTGATTTGCGGCTTCAACAAATCATGACCATTACTTAAAAAATTCAACGCAATTGACTGGGTATCCGATTGCCGCCACCCCATCCAATCCCCGGCGATATCATCTTGGCGGCCCATCGTCCACTGTAAACTTGCCCAAGCCACAATCAACGCAATCAATACCACCGCATATGTCGTATTATTGTTAGACCCGCTATTATTCTTGCCTCTAGTATCAATATTCATTCATTACCTACGATGCATTAAATTTAAAATATAACATAGGCAAGTCATTTTTCTGTTCGATAGGAAGATCATCGATTAAGTCACGGTCTATGGAAAACTCTTTATGTTTAAAAACAAGAACAGCATCGAAGTTTTTTCTCGCATAAGCAGGCGTAGTAACAAACAACAATTGATATTGCGCATGGAACAACGCACTTTCCATAATTAACTGCTCTGTTTCAACCATTCCAAATCTAAACCCATTATCAGCATTCGGAATTTCAAAAGCTCGGAGAAAAACAATTTGCGGTTTTCGTTTGAAAAAATATCCTAAATCATACTGCTTACTCGTATGATGGCCTGGGCTCAAACCAATCACCCGATCTGTCAAACCCGCCATATCATAAACATTAGCATCGGTTAAATACCCTAATTTCCCTATATCCACCATGCCAACACTTCTCGCTCCTACATCTTTAACGAACTGTATTCGATAATCGTTTTCATAGTTGATGGTGAAGGCGGTACTCGTTGCGACTCTCGCTAGATAATGATTCTCCTTATGACATATTCCAACAAAAACACCAAAAGTCAGGCTAAGAATCAAGGTTATCGCTAACTTATGCTCCGTTTTTCTCTCTCTACTCTTTCCCGGATTACCCTCATTTTTCCCAGTGTTTTCATCTTCCGGCAACTCTTTCACTTGCGACTTATATTTCACTTGCAAAAAGCTGGCGGAAACAAAATAACTGATACCAGATGCCGCCAGAATAAAAAAGGTCATGGCAGGCATTAAGAAGCGATAAGATGACATCCAATCGCCTCCCTCAAGTACAGGGGGAATAAACCACAGAAAACCTGACAACAACATTTGTCGATGAAAAGCCGTACCGATATAACCTCCCGCTAGAGCAAACATTACCAATAAAATAAAAAAATGAGACTCTGACAAGGCACGATAGACATATTCAAAACCAAGACTGATAACCGGCTCCTTGGCGTAATAGGTATTCGGTAATATGTCACTGAATACCATCCAACGCACCAGTAATAAAAGACAGAATCCAAAAACAAAATAACAAGCCATAGGAAAAAAACGCTTAATACCCAAGAATATATTTCTCTCAACAAGCCAACACTGCACAGCGCCGACAACCATGAAAAAGGGCGTTTCCGGCCTCATCCAAGCGGTAAGAAAAAAAAGAAAAAACAAATAACTTTGATAACTCAGATTGTATGTCGGCGACTTCAAAAAGGCTTCTGTACACAACACGAGAAGAAATATATACAGCATTTGCTCCATTCCCGTTGCTGCGTAATAGACAAAACTCGGTAATAGTGCAGCCATCACAACGACACCCAAAGCCCATTGGCTGGTGGCATACCGTTGTACTGTTTCCGAAATACGCCATATCGTAAGCATAAATACAGATACACCAAGAACAACTGAAATAATCAGAATATTGTGCGACCCGAATAACACACCGAACCCCGCCAACAATAGAAGCCACAATGGTGAGGAAAAACCCTCAACAACGGCTCCTTGAGGGTTATAGACAAAACCAAACCCATCAATCAGGTTTCGAGCATAACGGTAGGTAATATACGAATCATCAATTTGAAAAGGTAATATATTTAAAATATAAATACTGGCAAATAACAACGAGAAAATTAAAACTAAGAAAGAGATTTTTGGGTGAACTATGGCTACTAATTTTTGCTTTGCCAATTTGAACTGAAATTCTGACATCACTCTATGCCACTTGGAAACTTTAGTCTCAATTGTTGGACCTCTTGTTTTGAATTATTAGATTCATTAAATAACTGACTCGCCTATCTGTTAACACCTTGAAAAAGTTTGAGATGTGTACTTGCCCAGTTCGCTATGGTAGAAATCAGCTGATCGCGATGGGCTTGGACTGGATAGAGGTGCATGGCATGAGGGAAAAAGACTTCATCACAGCAATCCGCTAGGTTTTCGATACCCGAAGCCCGCGCGTACTGCCCTACTTCATTGTATCGACTTAAGGCATGGCTGGTGAAAATGGCTAAAACTCTACCTCGTTTTTCCATAATATAGGAGAAACACTGTTCTTCATCTTCTCGTGTTGGCTTATCGCGAAGCGACTCCATTTCTTCTGATGCCGCAGTTGTTGATGCGATATGTCGATAAACAAACCGAGCAAATATGCTATGCATAGTTAGCCATTTATACGGATTACTTATTTTCCTGAACCAATTACGCATATAAAATCGATTGTCTCTTGATGATATAGGGTCCATCAATATTAACCCTTTTACGCAGGGTTCAAGCGCAGTTAATTTTATTGCATTATCGGCCCCCGAACAGAGTCCACCCAGAAT
Source organism: Pseudomonadales bacterium (assembly GCA_019090455.1). Lineage (GTDB taxonomy): Bacteria > Pseudomonadota > Gammaproteobacteria > Pseudomonadales > DC-out160 > DC-out160. The sequence goes on from JAHRWA010000039.1 coordinate 188,190, forward strand.
AAAATCTTGCACACCAAAACGTTTATACAATGCTTCCTTAATGAATCCCCAATCCAATGCTACCGATTCGCGATTATTTAAACCTAACCGTGCAGGCGTATCCCCTTTACCAGAAAGGTCCACTCGCAATACGATATAACCTAACTCCGCCAACTGCCGACCCAACAATACATTCAGTCGATATGGCTCTTCTCTATGCAATAATCCTGCGTTAAACAAGATAACGATGGGGGCATCCGCCATAGTTTCTGGTAAGGAAAGCATACCAAAGCCACGATTATTTTCGCCATACCGGAAAAAATCTTCCTTCATAACTTCAGGACCTTCTCTGCTATCGCTTCGAGAACCGGTTTAGGACTTAGCAAACTCACATCGAACATGGGCCAACCATAATCAAAATTCGTCAAGGTGCAGTTTGTATAGATATTGTTATCCAAACTATTCTCATACACGCTCGTACTACCGGTCCGAATCACTTGCGTATCTGCTTTATTCTCACAGCGCTTTGCATCCAGAGTTAAACTCTCAAACCACATTTTGAAGTCATCACTGTACGAAAAAGCCTGATAGCAGGTATCTATTGAGCCACTATCGGTAGCATTATCTTTTACAGTCTTAACGTTATAAATCTTTGCCAGTTCAATATGCTGCTGCTTGAGTTGTTGATTTAGCTCCTCAATATAATGAATATAATCTAGCCCCGAAGTAATGGGGTCCCAAAATACATATCGTGATATTTGATTATGTACACTCTGCGCCGCAATCGTCGCACCAAACCGCACGCCTAACAACGTCACGGATTCAGCCCCCGTCAGAGCCAGACCTTCTTCAATGCAATCATCCAAATCTTTAACCCATTGCCCACCTTCCACCTCCAACAGATTACCGAAAGACTCCCCCGTACCGAGATAATCAAATCGAATGACATGCATTCCTTTGGAGGCGCAACCATTAGCGAGATCCACTAAGGCTTTATAGCAGCGACGATATTCATCGAACAGGGGAGGACAAATGATTAACAATCTAGTCGAGGTGATCTCACTAGCAGAGTGATAACTCCCAAATAATCTTTCATTTGAAAAAAAAAATAATTCCATTTTATCTTAAGTTCTACTAAGTGTTTAGCCTGGCTAGACTGTCATTTAACTGGACTGAGACGCTATTGGAACAGGCGCCGCCAAAGGCTTTTCTTGCTTTTTGTCCCTTCTGGATTGCCTGTCTTCTCTGGCTTTTCCTTCTCCACCGTAACGTCTAGTACTTTCACTGCTGGGTCTAACTCAGCCAAATACTTTTCGAAACTTGCTGCCAGTATTTCTATGACACAATCATCAACTTGGGCTGAATCGTAATCAAAAACAGCTAATAATCCATCTGGCTGAATTCTAGTCCAAAATTCAACGGGATATTCTGTTTGTAACCGTGGTATATCAATTTGCCTTAATACTAGCTCAGCCAATTGTGATGGTCTAGTTCGAACATCCTGAAAACCAAAACTCACGGGGACAAAATCTACAAACCCTTTTTTATCGTTGCCCGTATTTTCCACAATATCAGCAAACGTAATATCCTCGTGTCTCTGGAACTCCGAAAGTTGAGCCACAATGTTCTTAAGACTCGCAACGAAACCATCACCAGGAATTTGTAGTTTGCAGGGAACCGTTGATACGAAGCCACCGATCAATCCTATAACCTCCGCTGAATATCTTCCCGTCACCGGCAGACCAAGCGCAACATTACTCGTTTCCAATTGATCACTTAACGATTTCGCAAAAGCCGCAAACAATACTTCGTGTACTCGCAATTCGTTTGAATCACAAAATAGCTCAATATTTTGCAATGTCTCTCGACTGAGGTTGAACACCTGACGCTGACAACCTCCTTTTTCCGCCTTTGATCGAATCAAAGGCATCGTAGCCACCTCTTCAGAAGCAGACGATTGATGAAAGTGCATCACCTCATCGCTAACCTTTCGCTGTCGACTCCAATGTGCATAATCACGATATTCCAATGTGTGCTGAGAAATCGACGATGCAGTATTTGCAATACTGGATAAATAAAATGCCTCCAGGTTATTGAGAAAAATATCGAAAGACCAACCATCAAAAATAAGCTGATGAGGCACTAGTAGTAAACAATGTTTTTGCTCAGCAAGTTTATACAACCTCACTCTGCATAGGAGACTGTTGATGGGTTCAAACGCCGTCGCGGATACCTGTTCTGCATCTGCCGTCGCGGTAGCAAGAGGATCTACAGAATCACTCACATCCACAACCTCTAACATCGCAATTTCTGTCATGCGTTTGAGCTGTAAGTGATAGCCCCCTTCATTCTTTACCACCACCGTTCGCAGAGCCGTTTGATACTCAAACACTCGCTCGATACTTTTGCGAAATGCACTGAGCTGTAAGTCACCCTCTAGCAACCATGCGGCGGGCAAATTATGACAAGTGGTCTCAGGAAAATCCAACTGACGCCGTAACATTCGCTCTTGATCATTACTGAGATCACGAACAGCCGTACTGCTTAACGCCACTGGCCCCTGCACTGTCACCCTCTCTTGCGCTTTATTATTCGCTATTCTCTCGGCGAGTACAGACAAGGGGTGAGCGACGATTTCAGCGGGCGTTAATCGAAATCCCGTTTCGGCGTCGATTCTTCGAATAGATTCCAACGCTAATAGCGAGTGTCCGCCGATATCAAAAAAACGATCATCGCGTCCAATCGCGTTCTCTGGCTTAATCAGATCAGTCCAAATACTCGCAATGGTTTTTTCGAGCGGGCTATCCAATCCGCTTTTCGACAACAAAGTGGATGCATTAAGTTCAGGCTTAGGTAATGCTTTACGGTTTAATTTTCCATTGGGCAATAGGGGAAGTTCATCAACGCTTAATAAATATTGAGGCACCATATAGCCTGGCAGCAATTCTCTCAGCCTTTTACGAATGGCTATGGTTTGAAATGATTCGTTTTCTGCCGGTACACAGCAAGCAACGATTCTCACATCCAGTGGCGACGGCTCCCAAAGATACACAGCAGAAGCCTGAACACTGGCAATACTGACAATAGACTGCTCTATCTCGCCCAACTCAATACGATACCCCCGCACTTTGACTTGATCATCCAAACGGCCCAAATGCTGTATTTCACCATTCGGTAAGGTTTTACCTAGATCCCCCGTCCGATACAAACGCCCCCACTCAGGATGATCAACAAATCGATCACCAGTGAGATTAGCCAGATTATGATATCCCAATGTCACTCCCTTACCTGCGATACAGATTTCTCCTGGAACCGATAAGGGTAAAGGATTCAATGCGGCATCCAAAATATAAAGCTGAGTATTAGCAATAGCCTTGCCGACAGATATCACTTCATCACAACTGGTGATGCGCTTACAAGAGGACCACACCGTGGTTTCAGTGGGGCCAAACATATTCCACAATTCTTTAGAACGAGGTAATAACGCATCAACAAGATCAATCGGTAATGCTTCGCCACCACACAGCGTCCTAATTTTCGACGCTGTTTTCAGTGCGTCATCGCCCCAATCACTGGCCAGTAATATTCTCCAAGTCGCTGGAGTGGCCTGCACTATAGTCACTGACTCTTCAGCAATTAGATTCGCCAGTTTCTCTCCATCCTTTACTTCTTGTCGGCTAGCAATTACCGTCGTTGCTCCGCTAATCAACGGTAAGAAAAGCTCCAAAACAGAAATATCGAAAGAAAGCGTGGTCACTGCCAGCAAACGATCACCAGCCTCGCAACCCGGTTCTCTCGCCATACTCTCCAAGAAATTAATCATCGCACTACAGGGGACAAGGATGCCTTTTGGTTTACCCGTGGAACCCGAGGTATAAATCGTATAGGCCAAACGATCTGGATCGACCTCACCGCTATCAATCTCACACCCATCCCTATCATCTAGATTAATAGTATCTAGATCAATATGCGTAACAGACGCGTCACGTATTCCTTTCGGAGCAGATGAATCTTCAATAACAAACGAGGCATCCGAATCCTCTAACATATAAATCAAACGATCTGCTGGGAAATCAGGGTCTAGCGGGAGATAAGCCGCACCCAGTTTTAAAATGGCAAAAACGCTGAGCAGCATTTTTTCATTTCGCTCACAGCACAGCCCTACCACGCTACCTTCAACAATTCCCTGCGCGGCCAAGTAGGAAGCGTACTGATTAGATCGGTTATCCAGTTCGGCATAACTCAATCTTGACTCACCCGACACTATGGCTAATGCATCTGGGCTTGTTTTTACGCGCTGGCGAAAAGCCGAGATAACATCCGTGCATTTAACGGGATATTCTGTGTCGTTACTCTTCAATAGAGTAGGCGGAACCGCTTTCGTCAAAACAATATCGTTCAACAGAACTTGCGGATTCGCAATCACCGTCTCTAGAATACTCTCTAGCGCCATCAGCCAAGTCTTTATGGTTTCTTCGCAAAACAATGCTGTGGAATAAGTTGCCTCAATCACCAAAGTATCGGGAGAAGGAACGACATTCAAAAAAACCTCAAAACTCTCCGCCGCTCTCGGTACGGTACGCAGAGTTGCGCTCGCCTCACCAAAATCCAGAGGAGGCATCGCTTGATCGATGTTAAAAATGCTACTAATAAGAGGCACTCGAGAACGATCTAGCACCAACCCTTCTAACAGTTTTCCAAACGTAAAGTTGGGATGTTCACTGGCGGTGAGTACTTCTTCTTTTACCCTAGTGACCAAATCGACAAATGAAGTCTCGCCATCTAATGAAACCCGTATAGGCAGTAACTGCACCATATGGCCTACCAAACTCAATTGCTTCATCGCCACCTGTCCGGCAATCGGCAAACCAACGACGATATCCTCATTTTGAGTTAGGCGATTCAGCAGAGCAAAATAACTCGCCATAATCAAATTCACTAGACTGGCTTTGAAACCCGCAGCGGCTTTAGGTAACGCTTTCGCCAATTCTGGGGAAACAGCGTAATCAAAGCGAGCAGCTTGAAAAGGTCGCGTTTGTGGCCGCCCCCAATCCAAGGGCAAGTCTAATACCGAAGGAAGGTCACGAAATTTCTCGCGCCAAAAATCAATATCAGTGTTCGCAATCTGCGCCGCATCTTGTTGTTCTGCGAAATCAAAGAAGGACGCGGCCTCGTTTCTTTTATTGGGATCGCCTCGATACAGTTCACTCAGCTGATTCAACAGCAATCCTAAGGACCAGCCATCACAAACAATATGATGAACCACAATAATCAACTCATAGACATCGGCTTCTAGCTGTTTCAACCAAACAAATAACAGCGGACCTTCTTCTAGATTCATCGGGGATATTGCAATATTTTGCCAAAGATCCGCGATCTCAAGTTTTTGTGTTGTTTCATCTAGGGAACGAAGATCTTCAAAATCGATTGTTAAATTCCGAGTCTCCTGCAAACACAATTCATCGCCTCGACGTGAAAAAGTGGCCCGTAGAATATCGTGTCTCTCAATCAACGTATCAAAACAGGCTTCAAGCCTTAACAAATCAAGGCTGCCTTTCACCGTGAGAGAAACCGCTTCATTAAATGCTGTATTGGCCACATCACTCATTTGAGCCGACGCGATAATTTCCTGTTGCGGGCCTGTGGTTGAACTGACTCGCAATATTTCTCCGCCAGCAAACGGATCGAACTCTTCTGTACTCATGGACGACCTACTTCTGTTTTTCCAACTTCTGTTTTTTTAACTTCTAGGTTTTTTACTTCTAGGTACTTGCCTTTATTCTTGGGATCTTCCACAAAGTATGCTGGCTCCCCTTTCGCATTTTTCCCCAGTCGCGCACCAGGTGGTATCGGTGTTTCTTGCTGATCAAAATAGCTTTTAGCCGCAACACTATCCCCTTCAATCAAACCCATTCTGACCAGATGAGCAAGAGAGTTTTTAAACGCTTCGATTATTTTTCGAATATCTTTTTCGCTGTGCTCCGTAGTCAGAAAGTTAGGTCGGTATTGTTGAATATTAATCCCTTCATAGGTCATCATGGTGAAGAGTAAATGTCCCCAATGGGCATTAGCAGGCACCGACACGTAAAACAAAGAAGCAAATTCCTCGAGCTTAACCTCACACTTCATCTCACTGATAAAAGCTTTCACTTCTGTTGCCATACTCTGAGTCTTGTCCGCTAACTGAGTATAAAGCGACGGGCCCAACTCCTTTATCTTATGCAGCACCGCATTCGCGGCGGCTAAACTCAAAGGATGACGAACGAAAGTCCCTGCAAAAAATGTCACGCCGACCTCCGGTATGGAATCATCCCCGTACTGCCAAGTCCCACCATCAAGGGCATCCATAAACTTCGCCTTGCCTCCGATTAACCCGATAGGAAACCCACCCCCCACAACCTTACCGTAGGTCGTCAAATCAGCGTCAATACCGAAGTACTCTCCAATCCCTCCCGGCGCAACTCGAAAGCCCGTGACCACCTCATCCAAAATTAGCGCTGTTTTATTGTCTTCCGTAATTTGACGCACCGACTTTAAAAACTCACCATCATGATACTCGGGCATACGACTTTGTACTGGCTCAATCAGTACTGCCGCCAACTCCTTACCCAGAGATCTAATAATATCCAAACTCTCATCATCCGCCCAAGGCAGGACTAGCATGTTATGCGTCATCTCCTTGGTGATTCCTGGCGCGGCCGGCAAAGCTTGATAGTCTCGTCCAGGACGATTAATCACCTCGTCAAATATCCCATGATAACTGCCTTCAAACATAACGATTTTACTGCGCCCTGTTACGGTACGTGCCAAACGTATCGCCCCCATCACCGCTTCAGATCCCGTACTGGCGAAGGTACAGCGCTCATTACCTGTCAACTCACAAAACAATTTCGCCACCTCACCCGCCAAGAGTGACTGAGGTCCAGTTTCAACACCTTTATCCAGCTGTTGTTTAACGGCGTCAGTAATAAAGTCAGGGGAATGCCCAAAGAAAATCGGACCAAAACCATTGGCGGTATCAATTAACTCATTACCGTCGATATCCCACAATTTTGAGCCTTTTGATCTCTCCGTCACGATGGGAAAAACGATTTCTTTCCACTCAGGATTAAACCCAGACACCGTTCGCGGATCGGCTAAATGCTTTCGATGTTTTTGTGTCAGCGCTTTTGAGGAGGAAAACTTTTTCTCATAGTTCAACATCACCTCATCAATCCACTGCTTTTGCGCTTGGCTCAATGTCACCCCCACCTTCTCTCGGGTAATGCGAGTTCCCGGTGTATGCCTTGCTTTCCCTTTGGTCTCTACAGGTTTATCTAACTCGGCGGGCGTATTCGTCAATGGTAAGTTTGATGATGATACGTTTGGTGATGACACGTTTGGTGATGACACGTTTGGTGATGAAAGAGTAGTTGGCGACAAGGTAGTAGCCGCCAGTTGCATCTGCATCACTTGCAATTGCGCTTGAATTAAATCGTGTATCGCATTGCCCGTCGCGCCTATCGGTTGCTGATTCACTATCGGCTGTGATGCTGGAGAGGGAGATACTGATGTTGTATCAGGTGTTTCTTGAATCTCAGCAGGTACACGCTCTGCAATAAACTCACTCAACTCCCCTAGACAAGTGTAATCTTCCACCAGATGACGAAAGGTAAGACCCACATCAAAACATCCATCAATCGCCGTCGCCGCTTGAGTCAGTAGTAACGAATCTAAACCCACTTCGCCAAAATGCGTCTCTAGCGCCATGTCCATAAGATCATAACCCGTTACATCCTCAAACAATTCCTTAAGACGTTGTTGTACTCGTTGTAAGTGTTGCTCTCCACTCATGGTGACTTCCGGTATTGTATTTGACGAATTTTTGGTTGATGTCGATTGATTTAAAGATGTTTCAGGCAATACGTTAGGCTGCGTTTGCCCCGGTTGCGCGGTGTTAGTAAGGCTTAACAATAAATTTTTCTGTTGTAATAACTGTTCTTGTAATAACTGTTCTTGTAATAACTGATTCTGAGATAATTCAGACGACTGAGGCGAAATTGTAGAATTAGGTTCCACTGCATCTAACCAATGAACCTCAGCTGCAAAAGCATATCCTGGTAAGCTTACCTTTTTCATTTGCTCAGATTGAAAATGCGCTTTCCAGTCTATGGGAAAACCTTTTACCCAGAGCTTATTGAGCCCCTGTAAGACTTCCATCCCATTTTCACGATTCACGCCATAATTCGGCAAGAGAGGAACACTAACGGTCTCACCAAGATTATCTTGAAAAGCCGCAAGCGATAACAAGGTACTGCCAGGTCCCACCTCCAACAACGCGAGGGAATAATCACTATACTGATTTAATAGCGTTTTCATTGCAGACGAGAATTGCACCGTCTTTCGCAATTGATTTGCCCAATACTCCGAAGACATCGCCTCCTCAGCACTCAAAGTCAGACCCGTAGCCGTGGAGATAATAGGAATATTCGGCGCGTGACGCGCCACTTTATTAACCGCATCGCGAAATGGCTCCACGATAGGCTGCATCATGTCAGAGTGAAATGCATGACTCGTCTTCAGTAAAGTCGAATCAATATCTCGTGAAATCAGTTTCTGTTCAAATGCCTTGAGATCCTTATTTGTACCTGCGACACCAGTTAACAACGGTGCGTTGTGAGCCGCTATACACAAAGAGCCCGTCATCAAATCGGCTATATTTTCAGATCCTGTTTTTACCGCCAACATCGATCCCGTTGGCATCGACTGCATTAACGCACCTCGGCGCGCTACCAACGTGGTTGCATCCTCAAAACTAAACACACCCGCAATCGCAGCAGCGGCAAACTCGCCAATGCTATGACCGATGAGTACATCCGGTTTGCAGCCTTTTTTAATTAAGTACTGAGCTAAACAATATTCCAGCAAAAATAAGGCAGGCTGTGCAATTTGGGTTTGGTTAATGTCCAGCGCTTTTTTACTAACCACTTCCCCATTAAACAATATGGAACGAATATCAAATCCTTCCTGATCCGCAATCAGCTCACTACCCCGATCAAAGGTTTCTCGATAATCCACATCGGACTCATACAAACAACGGCCCATCATCACTCTCTGAGAACCTTGCCCCGAGAATAAAAATGCGCTCTTCCAGCCTACGCCTTTGAGCACCTCTCCTCTTACGACTTGCTTCGATTGTTGATCCAGATTATCGATCAACTCAATCACTGTCTTGCCTGACACTGCGGCTCGATAAGAAAAGTGTTTTCGTCCCAGTGCAGAGGTATAAGCGATTTTGGCTATTTCGCTTTTTTCGCATTGCTCGAAATTCTCTTCTTTCTCAACATTCTCTTCTAAATTAATATCCTTAAGAAATTCAGAATAGCGATCCAATTGTATCGCCAAAGATTCCTTCGATTTAGCAGACACAAGCACTGAAAATGGCTCAGACGATAGTTCAGATTTTTCCGCATCTTTCGCTTGTTCAATCAAAACATGAGCATTCGTACCGCCAACACCCAATGAGGTGATCGCCGCCCGACGAGGTGCATCAGACAACCACGGTTTAAGCGTGTTATTGACATAAAAGGGGGTTTTTCCCAATTCCAGTTTCGGATTAGCCGTCTGAAAGAATAAGGTCGCGGGTATTTGTCCACGCTGCACTGACAGCACGGCTTTAATAAAACTGGCAATACCGGCTGCATGTATCGCGTGACCAATATTGGATTTGACCGAACCAATAGCGCAGGTTTTTTTGGTTCCAGAATTTACCGCATAACTTTGTCTTAGCGCCTCGATTTCGATGGGGTCACCCAAGGGTGTTGCCGTACCGTGTGTTTCAATAAAACCCACTGAGCTGGGTTCAAAACCAGACCGAGCCAGCGCTGCATTATAGACATCTACCTGACCGCCCACACTGGGCGCAGTGAAACTCGCCTTCTGTTCACCGTCATTATTCACAGCATGGCCTTTCACAACCGCATATATTTGATCCCCATCCCGCTGCGCTAAATCAAGACGTTTTAGAACGACCATACCAGCACCGTCGTTAAAGGTGGTGCCAGTGGCTTTTGCGTCAAATGGCCGACAATGGCCATCCACTGAAAACATCCCCCCTTCTTGATATAAATAACCACTCTGTAATGGTGTCGTGATCGAGACGCCACCGGCAATCGCCATCTCACAATCACCGCGCTCTATGCTGGCACAAGCTTGCGATACCGCCACTAGCCCAGTTGAACACGCACTGTAGACATTGACGCTGGGTCCTTTCAGGTTTAATTGGTAAGAAATACGAGTCGTTAAAAAATCCGCTTCATTCGCCAACGATGCATTGAAGGCGCCATATCGCTTTAGCAAACTTTTATTAGGTAATACATATTGATGAAAATAGCGAGGCCAATTAGCGCCCGCAAAAACTCCCGTACGTAAGCCTTTATCCCCCTGATCAGCATCGGCATCCCCTGGTGGATAACCTGCATCTTCCAATGCATGCCAAGCCATTTCTAACATCACTCGATGCTGCGGATCCATCACATCCGCTTCAACAGGTGAAATCCCAAAAAACTTCGCATCAAATTTATCACTGTCATCCACTACCCCTTTGGCTCTCACGTAGTGTTTGTGATGACGCTCTTCCTGATCCACTTCAGAACTAATTTCGTCTTCGTTGAAGAAGCGGATGGTTTCTTTTCCTGCTACCAAATTATCCCAAAACTCTTTGGCATTTTTTGCCCCCGGAAATCGGCAAGCCATTCCAATCACAGCACAATCAACTGTTGTCGTACTGGCACTGGCACTGGCACTGGAAAGATATCTCTTTTCTTTTTCACTACTCTCTAGAAAAAAGCGTAACTGAGTTTGTACGCTGGGATACTCAAATACGAAGGTCGACTTGAGTGTTATCGAAAACACTTTTTCTAAGGCTTCCGCTAATTGCACTGACTCCAGCGAGGTCCCCCCCACATCCAAAAAATTATCATCTGCTGCCACCTGTCGGCCAAGTATGGTTTCCCAGCAATTCGCAATCGCTTTATGGCTAGAAGCAAGATCCATTTTTGAGTTTCTAGTTGGATCTTTATTTGAGTCTTTAGTTTTATCTTTAGAATAGAAAGGATCGGGTAATTTAGATTCGTCTAGTTTTCCATTTTTATTCTTAGGTAATAACGCCATCGGGATAATAAAGTGCGGCAACATAAAGTCAGGCAGTTTGACGGCAAGCTGCTCACGAATCGCTTGTCGATTCAATCCAGATTTCAATTCCTCTTTCGAAGCCTCATTTCTCGTAACGACATAAGCCGTTAATCGCTTTTGCCCCCGAGGTCCCAATTTCACGAAGACTCTCGCTTCGACTATGTCGGGAAGTTCATTAATGACTAGCTCAATTTCTCCCGGTTCGATTCGATGACCGTCGATCTTTATTTGTTTGTCATTGCGTTGCAAGTAATCGTAGCTACCATCATCGAGCACAGTCACCAAATCACCCGTCCGATACCCTTTGCGTATGTCACCATCACGGCAGGCAATATCAACAAACCGCTCGGCACTCAATTCCGGGCGATTAAGGTATTGCGTAGCCACGCCATCACCAAAAACGATGAGTTCGCCTTCACCCGATGCGGGTTTCAATTGCTCGTCAAAAATATCGCAAGTAGTACCTTTGATGGGATAACCAATGGGTATTCGTTTAATCCCTTTCGGTAGTTTTTTAGGGATAGGGTAGACAGTGCTGAAAGTCGTATTTTCGGTGGGGCCATAACCATTATAAAATGCCGTGTTAGGCAACGCCACCAAGCCTTTCCGAATATGGGATACCGATAACGCCTCACCGCCAATGATTAATTGCTTCACGCCAGCTAGCGATTCAGAGTGATCCGAGATGATGGCGTTATACAAAGAAGTGGTTAACCATAACGTAGTGATGTGTTGCGATTCGATGGAATTTCTAATGCCGGCGGGCGTCAACACCTCTATTTCTGAGTGCAGGACACAAACCCCACCGTTCAGCAAAGGCCCCCAAAGCTCAAGTGTGGAAAGATCGAAGCTTAAAGCCGATAACTGGAAAAACACTTCCTTGGAATTGAAATCGATATAGTCAGTTTCACAAACCAATCGAGTGACACCTCTATGTGGGACAACAACACCTTTTGGAGCACCAGTAGAACCCGATGTGAAAATAATATACGCAGGAAGTTCCGCATCCGTGCTCACTTTGATCTGTAAATTCAACGACGGATTTGAACCCAAGGATTGATCTGAACCCAATGATTTCTCAGTAATCGGAGTGGAGTGCCATTGGATATTCAAATTATTGGCGGTAGGTATTGTGCTATCACACAAGCCAACGGTTGCTCCTACTTCACTACAAATAAATTGTTGTCTCTCCAGAGGATAATTGCCATCAACAAAAACATAGTGCGCGCCCACCCATAATATTCCCAATAAATTAGAACATAATTGCGGGCTTCGTTGAGACATGAGTATAACGGGATCACCTGAACCAACCCCTATCGAGGCTAAATATGCAGCGGTATGTCGAGCTTCCACCAACAATTCCGCATAGGTAATACCATGCCAGTCATTGTCAATACAGTACTTAACGGCAATATGATCTGGATACTTCTGCGCAGTCGCGACAAATATTTCAACTATTGTTTGCAATCTTCTACTCACTTCTCGGTATGGCAGATGAACTACCCAATCTCATCAGTATAGCCACGGTACCCGCGACCCGTGCAGATTACCTGAATTCCCTATTAGAAAAAAGTCGAGCGCGAAACCGCAGTAGTAGCATTTGAAATGAATTTTCTGATAACTTTCGTGAAGAACAGCGAGAAGGAAATTTTGATGCAGCCCTAAATAAAACTCACACAGGGCTGCACTTTAACGTAACGGTCTTTACTTAAACTTACTCTTACCCAATATATGATCGGAAATAATACGCAACTGAATTTCAGAGGTACCTTCAAATATCTTAGTGAGCCTCGAATCACGCCAATAACGCTCAACCGAATGCAGCTTTGTATATCCCGCTCCACCCAAAATTTGCAATGCTTCGCTAGTGACGCGTTCTGACATTTCAGAGGCAAAATATTTCGACATACCGGCCTCTTTGTCACATCGCTGCCCCGTGTCCACCTGAGCACACACGTGATAATTCAGTTGCCGGGCAGCCTCGATCTCCGTTGCCATTTTAGCTAATTTGAACCGAGTCACCTGAAAATCAGCAATGCTACGACCAAACTGCTCTCGCTCTAATGCATAGGCTGTGGCATCTTCTAATGCTGCTTGTGCAAGACCGATAGCTCGAGCCGCGGTGTGAGCCCGCGCTGTTACCAAATCGGCACTGACAGCATAAAATGCTCCGCCTTCGCTGCCTACCATGGCACTTGCTGGTACTCGCACACTATCGAAATGTAGCTCCCACGTTTTCCAACCAAAATAGCCAATCTTTGGAATCTCACTGCCATTCACACCTTCAGGGAGTTTACCCACTTCTTTTTCAATCTTGAAAAAAGTCAGCCCTCGATGTTTTTTGTTAGGGTCGATTTTGGGATCTGTTCTTACCATCACCAAAATATAATCCGCACCGTCGGCGAATGTGCACCAATATTTGCTTCCTGTGATAATCCAATCGTCGCCGTCTTTAACTGCTCGGCAAGTTACATTAGCAATATCAGATCCGGCTTCGGGTTCTGATAAGGCAATGGCACAAAGATAATCACCACTGGCCACTCGAGGTAAGGTCTCTTTCTTCTGCTCCTCTGACATTTCACGCACGCCAACCATACCGTTGCCCCGAGCAATGAGACTCGCCACACTCATCCAACCGCGAGCAAGCTCTTCTGCCACAAGGCAGTATTCGAAACAGCCTAAACCTAAGCCACCGTATTCCTCGGGAATCATGATGCCAAAATATCCCATATCGGCGAGCTTCTTTCGCAATGACATGGGGATATCGCCTTGCACTGCATCCAATTCCTTGGCGACGGGTACCACTTCTTTATCAGTAAATTTACGTGCAGACTCTTTTATTAGCTGCCTTTCCTCGGTGAGATAATTCATATTCGTGGCCCTCAAATTAATTTGAGACGGGACTTTAACCCCTAACATTAACAATCTCAAGAAGATCAAAATTCTCACACCTAATACATCAATCAGAAAATAGAAATCGAAAATCGAAAATCAGAGACCCCTTTTGTTTCTACTTGGGTGAATCTCACACCACTGGTAGACTCCTCCGCATAAGATTAGGAATGGCACAGATCAAGAGCTTGATCATCAACAGTAATACAGGAATACGACTCAATGATTGAATACAAAAAACATTACGGCCTAACGGATGAAGAACTCATTAACTACCCTACCGTTTTTGCAGATGATTTATTGAAAGGTCATGTGGCTTTGGTATCCGGTGCTGGTACAGGAATTGGTAAGGGTATCGCCACTTTATTTGCCCGACTCGGAGCCGACCTGGTCATCTGTGGACGTAATGAAGAACGATTAGAGAAATCGGCAGAATTCTTGAGAGGCTTTGGCGGACGAGTCGTCACCGATATTCTGACCATCCGAGACCCACTTAAAGTCGAAGCGCTGATGGATAAAGTCTGGCAAGAATATGGCCGACTCGACTATCTGATTAACAATGCAGGCGGACAATTTGCACAGAATGCTATCGATATCAGTTATAAAGGTTGGCAAGCCGTTATCGACACCAATCTCAACGGCACTTGGTACATGATGCAAAATGCGGCTAAGCGCTGGCGTGACACCGACGAGCCCGGCAGCATAGTTACCGTGACCGCTGACCTTTGGAGAGGAATCAATCAAATGTCACACACCACCGCTTCACGTGCAGGGGTTATCTACCTTGCTAAAAACCTTGCGGTAGAATGGGCACCATTCAATATTCGCGTGAATACCGTTGCAGCAGGATCTATAGAGAGTAGCGGCTTCAACAACTACGGCGACGAAGCACATGAATCTTTATTCAAACCGGGTTTAATGAAAAGACCGGGGCATGTGATGGATATCGCCGAAGCCTGCGTCTATGCCTCTGCTCATTCCGGCAATTACATTACCGGTGAAACCATAACCGTCGGTGGGGGAATGTCACTCTGGGGTGAGTTTTGGCCTGCAGGAAAACCCGACTACTTCAAAGGTCCAGGAGAGGAATAACAGGTACAAAAAAGGCCCCATTACCAGGAGCCTTTTTTTTCATACCAACATCAAGAGAGATGAAAACTACAAACTAATCAATACTCATTTAGGCTGCATTCTAATTCCGCCGTCAAGACGAATACATTCTGCATTAAGATATTCATTTTCTGCCATCATTACTGACAAGTGTGCGATTTCCGCAGGTTTACCCAAACGCTTAGGATTAACCACCATACTGGATAATGCAGTGACCACTTGCTCAGGAGCAGAATCAAATAACGGAGTATGTATCAGCCCCGGTACTATGGTATTCACACGGATACCAAGAGGTGCTAAATCACGAGCCATGGGTAAAGTCATACCGATGACGCCACCTTTGGATGCACTGTAAGCGACTTGTCCTATCTGACCTTCATAACCTGCAACAGAAGCGGTATTGATAATAACACCACGACCACCGTGCTCATTGTAAGCTTCATTCTTCGCCATTTGTTCCGCCGCTAAACGGCAAACGTTAAATGTGCCTATCAAGTTAACTTCTAACACTGTCTTATAGGCGCTCATAGCATGAGGCCCATTTTTGCCATAAGTTTTAGCTGCGGAACCAATACCGGCATAGTTATTACAAATATGAAGTGCACCAAATTTTTCCATGATGCCCGCAATGCCGTTTTCCACGGAAGCTTCATCAGCCACGTTGACATTAAAAAAGGCAACCTTATCGCCTAACTCTTTAACCAGTTTTTCACCGCGCTCTACGTTCATATCAAAAATGGCAACACTTGCGCCTTTTTCAACATACGCTCTGACGGTAGCTTCACCGAGGCCAGACGCGCCTCCGGTAACGAGTGCGACTTTTCCTGCAATATCCATAATAGACTCCTTGGTAGTTAAACTTCTCTGATCCAGCACATATCAATCACGCACCGACAACCGCGCGCATTTTACTCGATTGAATCCGGAAAAACCACCGAATGAACAAACAGCAAAATGGGGATAGACGCTAAAAACTAAAACCAATTTTAATTTGACTGCAGGAAATTTAGGTTCGAATATTAGGGTAACCAGAAAAGGTCAAATGATGTATTTTGGAGAACACCTTGAAAAAATTAAAAAATGAAAAAGAACTGGTCAAGAAAGCCATCGAAGCGGGCGTAAAATACGCGGAGAATCGCGGCGTCGTGGAGTTTGAAGCCACCGACTCGGCTAGTGAAAAAATCGAATACATCTACCGTCTGCTCACTCATGACAAAGTGATACAAGCGATTCCTGAAGATCAGGTTTCTCAGAAGACTCTTAGGCATAAACTGGCAATTTGGGCTTCTAAATTATAAACAGTACCCAACAACATTATTTGATCCAGGCGTGTCACAAAATGACAAAGTAGACACTTGTTGGATTGATTACATCGGTTGAATGATGAATTAAAGTAGTATGTGCAGAGGTAAAGAGAACTCGCTTATTCATCCTCTGCATCCCACTGCTCCTCAAAGCCATTTCGCTCCAAGTAACCACCTACAATATTGATCAGATCTTCCATTATTGCCTGCATCCCGATAACCCCTTCTACGGAATTATGATTTCGATCCACAATAACTGCCTCATCAACCATCTTCCAATAAAATTGAGTAAGCTGCTCCGCCTCCGACTTTGTAGTAACCTCCTTTTCTTCATTGGCTAGCGACAAAGCAAGGTTGTCATTCAAAAGCCGGGCAAAATGGATAAATACTTTTTTCTGCTCTAAATCCCGAAAATTTATCATTTTTATCCCCTTGAACAATCTTTAATAATGACCATTCTATCTGCAACCCACACTAAATTATCATGTAGCTTTTTGGGCTGAAATCTTTTCTGTCACTGTTAAAAAATATTAATGTTTTCGCTTGTATTAGGCTAGTCGTGTACCCACTACTTAAATTACACCTCTTATCATTAACCAAGCTCTGCATTAAACACAGATAAACAATAATGGAAACTAGCCTAATTATTCAATTGGTCACCCTTGCCATCGTCGTCCTACTAATAACCGCAGTCATTAATATCAAAACAATCGTCGCGAACGGTAAAGTTCGAAAATCCCTGGGCGGTGCAGTGATTGTCGTATCGTCCGTTTTTGGTGGCACTCGACACACACCAAAACAAGAACCCGAATCGGAGAAATCAGGGGAACCTAAATAGACTGACCGATTCACTTTAGCTAATGCCTCAGATTTGAGATCTACTTAATTTTACGTACTCTCTATTACATGGCTCTTTTAAAGCCTTAAGCAAGGAAGACAATAGCGATATGCCACTCACTCTATCAAAAAACCTTATTGATTCCATAAGCTTGAATAAAAACCTTGAAATTTTGATCTCTCTCTGAATAAACAAATTTTAATAGCCTGTCTTTTGACGATTATAGGTTAAAACGATTATACTGAACGAATCGAACGAAATTATAGAGATTGAATAAAATGGATGCACTTTCCGCCAACGAAGCAAAAACTCATTTTGGTAACATGCTATTAAGGGTGCAAAGCGCGCCGATCCAGATTAATAAAAATGGTAAGCCCGTTGCTGTGGTAATTTCAGCAGAAGAATACGAAAGCATACAGGCGCTCAAACTAAAGATGTTGCAAGCCAGAGCAGCACAAGCTAAAGCCGATATTACAGCAGGCAACCTAAAGGATGGCGAATCTTTTTTTGATGAGCTGGAAGCTGGCCATCACGATTGATGTCAACAACATTTCACTTAACTTCGGATGCTCAAGCGGACCTTATCGCAATTCGCCAGTTTACACTTCAACAATGGGGGCCTGCTCAGTCCCAAAAATATTTATCGGAACTCCGCAAAACTATTATCCTACTTAACGAAGCCCCGTCTCTTGGCAAGCCCAGGCCAGAAGTTGGGTCGCATGTACTTAGCTTCCCTCATGTCAGTCATGTCATCTATTACGTTGTACATGAGCAGCAGCTAGTGGTATTCGGAGTGTTACACAAACGCATGGTGCCACTTAATCATCTGGCTGAGCGTGAGATGTTTTAATACATCCCTCAAGACAATTCCATTAGATAAGCACGTGATATGAACGCCTCATACCTCGCATTTCTAAATACAGACTTTATAAATGCAAGGTATGGAGATGTTGTGACCATCCCCTTCTATACTCCTAGATATTGCTACACCCCACTAACCCACCTTTCGGCCAGCCGCTTTCCAATACTTTTCTCGCACACTACGACGCAAAACTTTGCCTACAACACTCATAGGTAATTCATCCACAACCAACACCGTCTTCGGCGCTTTATAGCTACCGATTTTGTCTTTAACAAACTGAATCAGTTCTTTCTCTCCCAGCTCTTGCCCTTCTCGCAGCATCACTTCTGCGTGTACGGCCTCTCCCCATTCTTCGTGAGGGATGCCCACTACGGCGGACATAAGCACGGCTTTATGGCTATTGACGATGGCTTCCACTTCGGTGGCGTACACGTTAAAGCCACCGGAGATGATCATGTCTTTTTTCCGGTCGACGAGATAGATGAAGCCTTCGGTATCTTTATAACCCATGTCACCGGATTTCCAATAACCGTTGATAAACTCCTCTGCGGTTTGTTCTGGATTTTGGTAGTAGCCTTGAATGGTTGCTCGCGAGCGAATCCAGATCTCTCCGATTTCCTGCCCTTCTACCTGCTTACCTTCACTATCATTGATCACCAACTCGATTCCCGCAGCCACTTGTCCCGCTGCAGCCAGACGTCCTTCATCTTCAGGCTTCTCAATGCGATGAGCTTGTTTACTCAATGACAGGGCGATTGCTGGGTGTTCTGTTGAGGCGTACACCTGGATAAAGATGTTACCGAATTTCTCTTGTAACAAACTGAGTTTCGCTGGGCTCATGGGAGCCGCACCGTAGAACATATTTTGCAAAGTGGAAAAGTCGGAATCTCGCGCTTCTTTCAATTCTAACAATCGATATAAAATGGTGGGTACCAACATTGCGCTGGTGACGCGCTCTTTTTCAATCGTTTGGCAGTACCGAACCAGATCTGGTTCATTTAACGTTATATTGCAAGCACCCGCATAAAAGGCGGGCAACCAAAGTAATCCACTGCCGTGGCTAACCGGTGCAATATGCAACATGCGTGTATGGCTTTTCCAGACTTTGTCGGGCAAGGCATAAAAGCTATCCCGAATCGCCATCCAATTGTCTGCGCTATACATCGCAGGTTTACCTTTGCCTGTGGTGCCCCCGGTAAATCGAATTAACACATTGTGATCTCGGTCGTCGATTTCAATATTGGGGTTTGCTTTCGAAGCGGCATTAACCAAACTCCAAAAACAATATAAACCCTCTTTCGGCTCCTCAATAGGGTCCATACAAACAATAGCCACATCACGTTCACGCAACATAGTGTAATGACTTTCGATGAGTGAATTTTCGATAAAAGCCACTTTCGGTTTTGCGCAGTCTACTTGCCAAGTATGCTCATCTAAGGAATCCCGAAAATTGGTAAAGGCGGCAGTCGCATCCCCTTTCAGGATGGTGGGCAAATGCAATAGCCCCATATTATCGTTATCTAAAATATTGATAAAATGATCGCCGCTTTTTAACGATAACTCCTCTCGCATCATATTCACGATTTGATTAGTTAACAGATGCATAGCTCGATAAGTGTATCGACGGTTTCGCTCTACATTGACTAGAGCTTCATTTTCCGCATATTGATCGGCCAGGGATTGAAAGTGAGAACTGTAATTTATTTTCATTTTTATCTCTCTTTGTAATGCAACAGATGTTTTTTTATTTATCGCTATTTTCTAATATTAACCACTATCTTTCAGGTTCAACGATAACAATGCAACTTATATTATTTCCGAATCTCAACGGCTAAACGCAGGATCAGAAGCGGCATCCCAACCAGCCTTTCACTCTACGCACTAGTCTTCGCCGCGATCTCTGCACAAAAGTCGAACACGTTTACCACATGCATGAGTTCATCATGAAATTAAGGGATATCACGCATCATAAGGCGCTTTGTCGGCAACACTCTGACTGCTCGCCCATTGATTCAATGGAATCTAAATCTAAACCCCAGTTCTCCTCTTTTTTACGTAAACGCCGCCTATAATAGGGAGTGGAGCACCAGTTAATGAAGCACTATCGCCAACTATTGGGAGCATATTGCGACATGCGATTTTTTACATTCACACTATGCCTGCTATTTGGGCTATTGATAATCTCATCTAGCTACGCCTGTGATAACGGAACGGCACTCATATCTGGTGACCCCGATTATCCGCCTCTTACATGGCGTAGCGGAGATAAACTCATCGGTGCTAACGTAAAGTTAGCAAAACTGTTATTTAAAGAAGTAGGGATAAAAGCGATACCGGATGAAGGCGGCCCCTGGAAGCGCGTTTTATTGCGAGCACGAAGAGGCAAGGTTGATCTGCTGTTAGGTGTCCGAAAAACAGTTGAGCGGGAGCAATATCTCACCTATATAGAGCCTCCTATCACTCCTTCCGCACAATCGGTTTTCATGGCAAATCACCGTACATTCAAATATGAAGCATGGAAGGACTTATCGACCAAAATAGGAGGAGTCACCTTAGGTGCCAGCTTTGGCAAGGAGTTTGATGCCTACGCCGAGAAGCAACTCAAAATTGAACAAGCTCGGACAATGACACAAAATTTGGCTAAATTAGACATTGGTCGTATTGATTATTTGTTAGGCCCGCTGGTCACCACCCAACTCCACGCTCAACTCCAAGGTTATGATCTCAAGATAATTAACGCACCCACGCCCTTAGTCGTCATCAAGGAGTATTTGGCCATACCCAAAAACTCCAGGTGCCATCAATATGTCGCACATTTTTCAAAATTTATACAAGAACTAACCGCCACTGATCGCTACGATGAACTACTGGAGGAATACTTCATTTATTGGAATGACAACGAAGTTAAATAATGTTCTGATGACGCGCATTTAATGTTAGCAGTCCGTTAAAACCGGAACTTATCAAAAGTCCTTTTCAAATCATCCGACTTCACTGGCTTTGCTAAATAGTCGTCCATTCCAATATCACCTGCATATTCTCGTTTATCCACCATCGCATGTGCGCTAAGAGCAACAACATAAGCCTCCTCCCCATTTAATCGTTTTCTACTCTGCGCTTTGATTTGCCTAGTCGCTTCCCAGCCGTCCATCTTCGGCATTTCAACATCCATAAGAATCAAATCAAAAGGAGTGGCGTTATTGAGATAGCAGTCCACGGCTTCTAATCCATCATTGGCTACAACCGGAGTAATACCTAGCTTGCGCAACATACCCAGAACAACCATTTGATTCACTAAATTATCCTCTGCCACAAGGACATTCATCTGAGAGTAGTCAATATTCTCTTCATCTTTTTTCAGAATCGGATTAACACTAATTTCACCTCCAAACAATTCAATCAGTTCCGCTCGTAATATTCGCCTAGTGACCGGTTTCTCAATCGCGCACACTATGTCAGTCCCTTCGAAATCCGCTTTCGTCAATAACCGACGAGCCGCGCTGATCAAAATCTGCTTGATGGGTGGATCATAATCCAAATCCCGTATACATCGAGCCAACTCGATACCATCCATTTCTGGCATTAAATAGTCCAGCAAAACACAATCAAAAGGGTTATTATCTGAGTGCGCAGCAACAATGGCGCTTAACGCCAGTGCACCACTCATCACCACGGACACATTCATTCCCCACGAAGACAAGCGACTGGTCATCACTTCATTGAAGGCAGCATGATCATCCACAAGAAGAACTCGACACCCATTCAATACCTCTATATCGCCTTCAACGGGCACACACATATCCTTGCTCGACTTCTCAACACAGATAGTAAACCAAAATGTGGACCCCTCCCCTTTGTTACTGTTAACACCGATCTCCCCTCCCATAAGTTCCACTAACTGTTTACTAATCGCTAAACCTAAGCCGGTTCCACCGTATTTTCGAGTAGTTGATGAATCAGCCTGAGTGAACGAGGTAAATAGCTGTTCGCGCTCTTGCTCATCAAGACCGATACCCGTGTCCGAAATACTAAACCGATATAACATATGATCTGAAGAACGTTGATCAATACAGGCTACGCGTAAACTCACTTCTCCTTGCTCGGTAAATTTAAATGCATTTCCCAATAAGTTCATCACTATCTGGCGCATGCGAGTTGGATCCCCGCATATGGATACAGGCGCTCCTTGCTCTACGGCGGCGATAAAATTCAATTTTAGTTCACTCGCTTTAAACGCAAAAATTAAAGCGCATTCATCAATCAGTGCTTCGAGATCGAAGTCCACTTTTTCCAGGGACATTTTACCCGCTTCTATTTTTGAAAAATCCAGCACATCATTAATGACGGATAACAATGCGTTACCCGAACTTTGTACCGTATTGACATATTGCTTTTGCTTTTTATTCAGCTCAGTATCCTGTAACAACTCAACCATTCCCAATACGCCATTCATCGGCGTTCTAATTTCATGACTCATATTCGCTAGAAATTCGCTTTTAGCTCTTGAAGCTCGTTCCAACTCGGCAGTGCGCTCATCCACTTTATCTTCTAAATGAACTTGGTAATCCATCACTTCCTTATTACGCATCACTAAAGCCTTTTTCATGGTGATAAAAGCGCGAACCAAAATTCCCAGTTCGTCACTACTACTGGCTATAGTGGAATTCACCAACTTGCTATTCTCTTCATTGAGATCTCGCGAGTCCGGTGCCAGATCATTCATTGCACCGGTTAATCTCGTCAGCGGATTCGCGACAATACGATTAATGACAATAAAAGCAATGAGCCAAAGAAAAATAGTCTTAACTGCGGCATTAATGAAAGTAATAAAAAAAGTGTAAGCAGCGTGATCCAACACGACATCGGAACTGGAGAACAGCACCAATGTGCCCACCGTTACGCGACCACGATATTGGCTATCGAATGCCACCTCATATTGATAGGAAAGGAGTTGCCGAAAACGCCCCTTAGAAAACTGGGTAGCCGCTTTTTTATTACCATCCTTAAACTCAACGACTAATCCATTCTCATCACGAATCAACCCATTCTGAGCTAAAACATCACCTTGATCATCAAAGAACTTCACTCCCAGAATATATTCGTTTAGCATCACGCCACCGACACTCGATTCCATTTGCTCGTCATCAAGATTCCATACAGCCTGAGAAAATATAGGTTCAAATGTTTCAGCAACCTTAGAAACCGCCTCCTCTAATCGGTCCTTTTCATTGAAGTACTCAAGCCCCAATTGAAATGACGTGGTAGACATCGCAATAATAAAATAGACGCCCATTATGGCTCGAAGCAATTTTGCCGCCAAGGTAGAACTTAATCGTATGGGAGTGTGAGTTGCCATAGACAATACGAAAAACAGGAACTAAGGATAATGAAAAAAAAGAATATTACTCTTTTAACCTTAGCTCTCGATCCCATAAATGCATTGTCTATTATTACTATTGACCAGCAAGACTTTCATTTACAAACATCGTGTCGTAGATCGACTGTATTGATCGACTGTATTGATCGATTGGGATTGCTGATAAATCTACGGTACACAAAAGTGTAACGCCCAGTCTCTTGGTCTATTCTTTTCTATATGAGGTCATCATTCTGAAATATCTAAAACCCAACTTTTGCTCCCTCTCTCTAGTCCTCAATATCAACAAGATGATTAGTAGACTTTGGAATTAGCATAATGAGCGAAAAAATCGATTACAAACAACTTATCGATGAATTGGACTCAGGGATAATTCTTCTCAATTCGGCAATGGAGATCGCCTACGTCAATGAATGGGTTCGAGAAAGATCAGTCAGCGTTTTCGACTCATTAATCGGTCTCCATATTAGTACTGCCTATCCTCAGATAGAAAAAACTGAATTAGCCGAAACATGCCTTCGTATATTTAATAACGAGGTAACACGAGGTAGTCCTATAGCACCAACCGATATTGATGTTAACGAGCTTCATGTCCACGACATTACTGTTCATGAATTCAATATTCAATGGTTCCCCTGCCCTAGCATTCAAAACGCTACTCCTCCAGGCAAAAAAAATAACACGCTTCAAAGGGTCCAGATTACTCCGCGCCGACAATCAAATGGGAAAGTTTTTTGTGAGCTCATCCTAAATACTATCAATAATGGCATCGCTTCTAACGCCATAACAGATGAATCACAACAGCTAGTAGATATTGTTGATTACACAGCAGAAGCCATCATTGCATTTACTGATGAAGGTAGCATTATTGTTAGCAATCAAGCGGCACAGCGCATGTTTGCCTACACTCGAGATCAGATGTTGAGTCTAAACTTTAATGATTTACTCAATAGTGCCAAATCCAGTTTAGACAATGGTCATCAAGTATTGAAAACCATTAGTGACTACATCAAAGAAACTCAAATTTGCCAAGCTTCAGGTGATCAGGAACTTCCCATTACCGCGACTTGTTATCGATCCAATGGGCAAGATTTCCCGGGGGAATTAAAATTAAGTCGGATCGACTCTGACAGCAGTAATATTGCGGTAATAAGAGATATCACTACGCAATTATTATCGCATCAAGCGCTATTAGAGAGTGAAATGCGTTTTCGCACACTGGCTAAGATTGCTCCCGTCGGTATATTCCACACCAATGTTGAAGGAATCTGCATCTATGCGAACTTAACCTGGTTTGCCATTACACGTTTAAATAAATCAATACTGGGTGTGGATACATGGCGAAAAAGTGTTTATGAAGACGATAGAAAAAAAGTAGATAAACATTGGGCTGCTTGCATTGAGGGCGAACAAGACCTCAGTGTGGAGTTTCGGATTCAAAGACCTGACAACTCTCTGGTATGGGTCCTTTGTCAAATGATGATAGAAATCGACTCCAAAAATGACATTGTCGGATATGTAGGAACACTCACTGATATCAATCAGCTGAGAATCAGTCAGAAGAAGATCGAGCGGCTCGCATTTTATGATCCACTCACCGAGCTTGGAAATCGCAGGTTATTCAAAGATAGATTATTGCGCAGCCTCGTCGATAGAATGCAGACGATGAGAAAAGTCGCACTGCTCACCATTGATCTGGATAATTTCAAACCCATCAATGATACCTTGGGACACGACGCGGGAGACACACTATTGCGCACGATGGCCAAAAGATTAGCGGGATCAGTCCGTAGATGCGACACCGTTGCTCGCGTTGGCGGTGATGAGTTTGCCATTATTCTTTGCGAAATTGATTCCCCTGAAAGTGTCACACGAGTGGCGTACAATATTCAAAAAACACTCAATGCTCCTCTCGAAATTTCAGGAAAGAAGATAAAGATGTCAGCCAGTATCGGTATTGCGCTGGCACCTGATGATGGAGATGATCAAGAAACATTATCTAAAAGTGCAGATCTAGCATTATATGCAGTCAAAGAATCGGGGCGCGACAATTTTATGTTTTTTGATTCAACGATGAATGAAAAAGCAAAATTTCGAATAGGCATGGAAAGTGATTTACGAATCGCGATAGAACAACAAGAATTTATCGTGTATTACCAGCCTCAAATTGCCCTTAAAAACAATAACATAATAGGTATGGAAGCGCTGGTAAGATGGCTACATCCGGAGCAAGGAATGGTAGCACCCGACGCATTTATCTCCATCGCCGAAGGTGCTGGGCTCATCGTTGCCTTAGGTAATATTGTGCTAGAAGAGGCCTGCCAAAAAACAGCACAACTCATTGCCGACGGGATAGTCGATAGTGAATTTAGAGTTGCCATAAACTTGTCGGCGAAACAACTGACAAGCCCTAAGGTTCTCTCTCGTATCTGGCTAGCCATGACCACTGCTGGTCTTCAGCCTCTGAATATAGAACTGGAAATCACCGAAAACCTACTCTTTGAGAATTTTAGTTTTGCGACAAAAATTCTACATTGCCTCCAGGGTCTTGGCTTTACTATTGCTATTGATGATTTTGGTACAGGTTATTCTTCGCTTAGCCATTTAGTGAGATTGCCCGTAGACAATTTAAAAATTGACAGATCTTTCATCACTAGAATGTCAGAAGGCCACCAAGACAGGGTATTAGTCACCACTATCTTAACTTTAGCGCATCAGCTAGGGTTAAGCGTTGTAGCGGAGGGCATCGAGGAGGAAACGGCTGTCAATGAACTCAGAGAACTGGACTGTGATTATGGTCAGGGCTACTTCTACAGTCGCCCATTGCCAATAGATCAATTTAGGCAGTATATAGAATCAAGATCAGAGGTAATCCCCTTCGAAACTCAATCGCCGTTAGAACCCACTTCCAACACAATCGCCAAAACAGCCGCCAGCAACATCGTTAATGATTCTCAAAACAATTCACCCACCCAACCATTTTAGTTCTTTTCGCAAGTGTTGAACGACGTCATGGAAGACAATAATTATCATACCGTTACACGTCAAATCCATTATCTATTGAATAACTGAACTTAATAGAAGTAGCAGTTCTCAATATATATTAGAAGCCTCTCACAGTAATAATGGCGGAAAGTCACAAACGTACGTATTGATACATATCTCAAGCATCATCAAACTTACTTCAATGTTTAGCCCCTCAATACTCGCTAAAATCATACCCTACAGACCGACACTATTGACCGACAAAGATATTCTATCGCGGTACCTTGCCCAACATAAGTTACGGTCTAATCCAACAACCATGAGAGATACTCAGTGAGTGCCATAATCAGTAAGTTAGCCTTAGAACCGAAACCAGCACCGAAACTACAAGCAAAACCACAGGCAAAAAACAATACATTCAATACTTCCTCCTTAAAGTCAACTTGCAATAAACCCAAGGCTAAGTTGCACATTGGAAGTCAATCTCGACAATCCCGTCAAAGTCGCTACGCCTCACCCTATAGGCCTATTACAGAACAGGATCTAGATTTAGAGTTTCTCTCTATCATTTCATTACCCAAAAACGAGACACCCTTAAAAAGAACGCTATATTTTGCAGCTCCATTACTGGCTTTACTCGCCACTTTGTATGGTCTCGTTATCTCTACAACAATAGTAGGCTTAACACTGCATGCGCTATCACACTACAACTTCACTTATGAACAGGTAGCGCTATTTCAATACATTTACTACACCTTGCTTTTTTGCGCGCCTCTTTTTGTTGGGTTTATCATTCTGGTATTCTTATTAAAACCGCTACTGGCAAGACTTTTGAATCCTCAAAGTACCTCAATACTTCTGAATAAAGATAATGCCCTTTTTCTCAGTTTCATCAATAAAATTGCTGACAAAATTGACGCACCTCATCCGACGGAAGTTCACCTCACCTTAGAGCCAAAAATTGGCATCTCCATCATAGGCAGCTTTCTCGCTCCAAGAAAAAACCGCCTTAGACTCTCTATTGGTATGCCGCTTATTGCTCAAAGTAATAGCCAACAATTGACTAGCTTGCTAATCAAAGAATTTGCTTTCTATAACAGACAATCTGGAAAGAATGCGACTCGAATAATAAGACATGTTCATCGCTGGCTCTACCACGCATCAAAGAAGCCTGATGCAATCGATAACATCTTAGACAATATACAGACGAAGTCTTCTTCAAAATCAATGCAGTATCTTGTCACCCAAGCACAAAGCGTAGCTGATCTCACGCGACAGTTTTACACTCCGTTTTATCGTGTCACTGACTGGATAGCAGCACCGGCACTACACAATCTTTATTTCCGTGCAGATCAAATTAATCATCCATTCTGCGGTATTAATGCCATCAGAATTGGGGAAGCCCACCATCGTTTCCTCAATGACGGTTATGCTCGTTGGCAGAAATCAGCCAAAGTCACCGACACACAAAGACAAATAGACCTCGTTAACACAATCGTCGAACACGCTAAAGTAATATCGAAAGAACAAACTGAGTTACCCCTGCATCAACTCACCCGAAAAACAGGGATGTATGCTCCATCCTGGAAAGCGAGACTCGCGCGACTCCCCGATACCGAATCAGAGATTCTGTACCAACAAAAGTACCCTGCACAGTGTTTGATGCCCAATTTTCAAAAACTCAGTTTAAAAATAACGACTCTTTTTTATAGCAGCCACTGCGAAGGTAGTTCCAATTGCGGTAAATTGCACAAAGATCTTGGTCTGCCCAAACCGGACAACTCGCTAATGACTGACTATTTCAGTCATCTCTTTCGCCATGACATTGTACTCACACCCAGTTGGAAGGAAAATGAATATGGGTCATCGCTGTCATTGAAGAAAGATCTAGAAATAACAATACATCAGTTACGACAAGCTATCCCCGATGGTAAGAAAATAATCGAGTCCCTCGACAGCATCAATCAAATGTTGGCAGAAACAAAAATACAAGCCGATAAGCTATCGCCTATTTCAACCGAAAAACAAGTCATCACCAAAACACTAGCCCACCTAACACAAACACAAAATGGAATTTTAGTTGAACGTTCAACCATCGACAATTTGCTCAATTTGCGACTCAGTCTAGGCATCAGCGACCACGTTATTCATTATTCCAATTCGAAATTGCATTTTTCAAATTCCATGGCAGTTCTCCAGATGCTAAACACAATGCAACCAAAAGTGAGTGCACTTAGAACCCATACTCAATCATTACAACAACTGCTAAGTAACGTTGATCAACAGCAGCGCAGCCGTAAAAGGAAAAGAGATCCCAACTTACAGGCACAACTTAAAAAATCTGCCGTAGTGTGTGGTAAATCCATTCTAAGCATACAAAAAGAGTTGGATAAGGAGGTTCAAAGTCCGCGAGTCGAGCGGCTCACTCAACAAATGGAGAAATTAAGGTCCGACAGCTGTAAAGATCCCATCGCCCGACTCAATGCGTCCCGTCACGTACTCGAAGCTTTTAGAGATCTCTATGCCAGCATCATCACTGAAATCGTCGAAGCCTGCACAGAGGCAGAAAAAAAGATGAAAATTGCGCCTCTTAAACTCACTTTAGGAAGACCTACCCATTAATTGAAGAGGTCACTACACAAGTAAACCTGCCAGGTATTGGCCCCACTGCTCGAATGTAATAGAATACTGCGCTGATAAATTAGCCGGATGGCCTTCCTTTGATCGCTACCCGGAAACTCTTCAGCTTCGAGCATTAGACAATCCCATGATTTCTAGACTATCCCGCATTGCCAGTCCCTTTTTGATAACGCTCGTTATTTTTAGTTTTTTCCGTTTATATCTATTCTTGGTCTATCAAAACGATTTTAGCAATTTGAGTTCATCAGAAATTCTGATTTCGTTTCTCACGGGAATTCGTGTTGATGCCATTACATTATTCGCTTTCTTTTCGATATTCATTTTAGCAATCACCTTTCCTTTGAGGATAAACCAAAATAGATTTTTCCATGGTTCACTGTTATTCCTTTGGTATCTAATGATACTCATTATGATATCCACTTTATTTGGAGATTTTATTTATTTTAACCATGTGCATCGCCATCTTGCAGGGGAGTTATTCCAACTTGGAAATGACGCGGGATTACTGGGAGAGGTTTTAAAGAACTACTGGGTACATGTACTTTTTATATTGGCATTTTTCGTCGTGCTAGCCAAAGTCTTCATACGAATTCACAAGTCACCATTAAACGAGTTGCCATTCAATTTTCAGAATGTTGTTTTGTTTACCATTATATTTCTCTGCTTGGTCGTGGGTATAAGGGGTAAAATACAGGGCAAACCTTTTGGCATTGTCGATGCCTACTCTACGAATAAGGCTTCCAGTGGAAATTTAGCGCTAAACGGAATTTACAGCGCTTTTCGTAATTCATCCAATAAAAATAAGGCCTATCATTATACTAGCGATTCTCGCGCCTTGGCCTTAACACAGCAGTTATTAGAGGATGAAAGTTTTGAATTTACCGATCCCAACTTCCCTCTATTACGAAAATTAAAAGTGGACCCTCTATCCACGGACACGAACACCGACATAGAGAAACCCCAATATAATATTGTCATTCTTCTATTAGAAAGTTGGAGCTCCATATTTGTCGACAGCTTTACTCATAATAATTTCGGAGTGACGCCTAATTTTGACGAAATAGTGAAAGAGAGCGTGCAGTACACCAACTTTTTCGCCAATGGCCAGCGTAGCATTGATGGTGTTACCGCCTTATTTGCAGGCATCCCTCGTGTTGAAGGCATGAGCTTATTGGGTAGCGGTCTAGAGATGTCTAATATCTCTTTGCTGGGCAACATTGCCAAGAACAATAACTATCAAACCTTAGCGATGCAAAGCTCTAAACGCTCTTCCTTTCGATTGGATTCAATTGCGAAATTAGCCGGATTTGATGACTATTATGGTTCAGAGGATATTCCTCAATTGGGCATTGAAACCAGTGGCAAGCAGCCCTATTTTGGTACATGGGACAATAATACCTTGGATTTTTTCCACCATAAGATGGACCAGCTTACCCCTCCTTTTATGGCTTTTGCATTCACCTCAACGACTCACGTGCCATACATTTCACCAGGCAAAGAATGGGAAAAGTATCCGCATGACGAAAACAATATTTTCGGCTATCTCAATACATTGAAATATGCCGATGAGTCCCTGGGGCGGTTTATGGCCAAGGCAAAACAGAGTGATTGGTTTGCGAATACCATTTTCATTATCATGGCGGACCATACTCTTGGCTTTGGCGATAATCGTAAAGATTTTGAGGGCACCGATTTAAAAACCGAATACCGACCACTGGAGAACATGCGCATCCCTATGGCAATCTATGCGCCAGGAATTCTTCCCGCCAGAGTCGACGATCGAATCGCTTCACAGGCTGACCTGATGCCCAGCTTAATTGACCTATTGGGCTGGAAAGGTGAATTTTCTTCAATGTCAAAATCCGTATTTTCTGACTCTCCCGGATTTGTCATTTTCGGAAATGGACCCGTCATCGGTTTCGTTAATGACCAAGGCTATTTACTGCATTCGCTACAAACTGAATTGGAGAACACCATTGAAGATCCACAAGCAACGGATAGCCTCTTGTCCTCTTATCAGAGTATTACGAGACTCCTGCGTGAAAATAACTTTGTATCACACTAAGGCAATGCTTCCCTCTAGCTGGTGATTCTGGTTCATCAATAGATAAGGCAGACCCAGATCTTCCAACCATTGCGATGCTTGCTTTTGCGTTTTTAGCATTGCAATGGTTGTCGCCGTGCCGGCTACCAAGCATTGCTCAGCAAGCACACTGACGGAGGCAAGACTTTGCACAGGCCATCCTGTTTTTGGATTGAGGATATGACCGTATTTCTTACCCGCGATAGTGATACAACGTTCATAGTCACCACTACTGGCTAGAGACCCTTTGGTAATCCCTATTTTAGCCATCGCCTTTTCAGTGGAACCAGGATGTCGAATACCCACTTGCCATGCCTCCCCCGTCGGATGCGGCCCCAACACGGCGATGTCTCCCCCCAAGTCAATTAACCCGTGACACAGACCTTCCTTTTTGCACAAACTTAATAACGCATCAACCGCATACTCCTTAACGTACCCCCCAAAATCCAATTCCATTCCCTGTAAAGGCAAATACAAAAAAGGCTTGTTCCATTCCACTTTGTCCCAGCCAACACACGGCAAGAGTGTCTGGATTGTATTTTGAGTCGGCACTTTACCTGACGTAAAATCCCATGCTTTTCTCAGTATGCCGGAGGTAATATCAAATATTTGATCGCTTTGCTCATAAGCTACCTGTGCATAATCAAGCAAAGTTGCGGTTTCAGGATCCACTTGCGTACGCTCTCCCGTTCCCGCTCGAAGAGTGAATAAGTGGGTAAGGCTATCTGATCGATAACGAGAGTACTTACTTTCGAGCCGAGACACTTCCGCTTTTGCTAGTGTTGATACTCGGTCTATCTCTTCTTTGCAGTCACCGTAAAGGCGTAATTCACAAGGACTTCCCATTGCCTTAAAAGTATAAACACCGAATTCCATAATTGAGGCGCCCTTTTTACTATTACTTTTGATACCTATTACTTTATGTACTTATGACTTTTGATCGCCGTAACATTGTGTATAGGATTTCTGATAGTTATAGTACATGGCACGAATAGTACCTATATCTCAATGTACCTATATCTCGATGTACTTCCAGCAAAAGGTACTGCCCTTATAAGTTCACTCATCCTGTCTGCAACATGAGTCCCGGTATGCCTCTCAAAAAAATCTTGCTCCCATTCACGATAGTCAGCTTGATATTATCTCTATCGTGCTATGCCGATACGCCTTCCACGACAAAGCAGCGCAGTGGATATAGTTTTTTTGGGGCCGGCTACGACTTAGTAGATTATGAAGAAAATACAGTAAGAATAATCGACGGTAAAACAGTGGATGTTGAAACGGCGTCAGGTTTAAAGTTCACTCAACACAGTGGAGCTTACATTTCCGTAAATAGGAATTGGGGATTTTATTTGGGAAGTTCATCCACGTTAGGCGAATCACAATCTGAAGAACAATGGCAGATCGATGATATCAGCGTCAAAACAAACAAGGTTTCATTCGAAAGACAACGAATTGAAGGGTTAATCACATACCGGCTTGCGCCTGAAAGGTACTTTCTATTGGGCGTTCAATATAGCAATATCGATTTCAAACGATTTGCAGCACATCTCACACCAGAGGCTGCCAGTTTCGGAGTCGATGAAACAACCTTTAGTGCAGGAACCGTATCAGAAAGTGTTTGGGACCTTAGTCTAAAGATTGGCTACGAGATGAGTACACTGTTTGATAGCAATCATCCCGGCTGGCAATATCAAGTCCAAGCGATAGCGGGTCTTCCTTTGACGACCAGTATTACCAATACCGATGTTAATGAGGGTCAGTCCTATAATCGTCATTTTGGCGGCATTCAATTGAGACTGAACTTGATTTACGGTTATCAATTTAATGAGAATATTGTCGCAGCATTGAGTTTGGAGCTTGCCCTCCGACGACGCGATGCAATTAGTCACGATGTGGTGGGGTCTACAGGCATTACAGAGTTCCCGGAAAATACCCTGCTCTATTCCTTCCCCAGCTTTATCTTATTGTGGTCTTTTTAATTTGGCCTGATAAGTAATGACATACCTCGCTCCAAACTTTACAATGCGGCCACAAGCGTCCAATTTAGGGCGAACAGATACCCATATTGGGGCAACACTATAGAAAATTATTATTTTACTATGAGTTTCAATCACTTGAATGCCCTTCCTGCCACTCTATCGCACGTGAACGCATTTTGATCAATAGCCGATAGAACTCCAAATCTAAAATCCAGAAACAACACCAAGGGTTCAGCTGGACCTAATAGAAACAGTTTGCTCTCAATAATGAATTAACAGGTCATTTATATGCAGATAACAATACCTAAAGAAACCCATAGCGGAGAAGATCGGGTACCTATCGTACCAGCCGTTGCCAAAAAACTGGTTCATATGGGCGCCAAATTAATGGTTGAGAGCGGAATGGGCCTGGGCTGCGGTTATAGTGATGAAGACTACAGTCGAGTGGGGGCTGAAATCACTGGCGATAGGCAGGCTGCGCTAGCAAGTGCGGACATCGTGTTGCGTATCCGTAAACCCGATATAACTGAGGTCAATCAGCTAAAATCGGGCTGCATTCATATCAGCTACCTCGATCCTTTTAATGAGTCCGAACTCATAGCTGCCTTTAAACAACACGGTGTCACCGCCATTAGCATGGAGATGATTCCCCGTATCACTCGTTCGCAGAAAATGGATGCACTCAGCTCTCAGGCAAGCCTAGCCGGATATGTTGCAGTGCTATTGGCTGCTTTGAGATTGCCTTCCATCTTCCCCATGATGATGACACCTGCGGGTACTCTTAAACCTGCCAAGGTCTTTATTATTGGCGCTGGCGTCGCAGGCTTACAAGCCATAGCGACGGCGAAACGATTGGGCGCCAAAGTCACTGCGTTTGATACTCGACCCGTAGTCGCAGAACAGGTGCACTCTCTAGGTGCAAAATTCCTCGAAATTGACTTAGGTGAAACTGGCCAGACAGCAGACGGTTATGCTAAAGAGCTCACCCCTGAGCAAGTTCAAATGCAGCGCGAAGCACAGAAAAAATTCATTGCCGATTCTGACGTAGTCATCACCACTGCGCAGGTCTTTGGTCGTAAACCTCCCGTTCTCGTCACCAAGGATATGGTCGAAGGCATGCAACATGGATCGGTGATCGTGGATATGGCGGCAGAAACGGGTGGTAACGTAGAAGGCTCTGTCCCGAACGAAACCGTCATCGTTAATGGCGTGAATATTATAGGCCAAGCCAACCTCCCGAATGAAGTTTGTCGCGATGCCAGTCTCATGTACTCCAACAATCTATTCAGCTTGGTGGAAGATAATTGGGACACGGAACAAAAACACTTCAATCTCGATCTAAACGATGACGTCTTAACTGGGTGCGTGATCACTCATAAAGGTGAAATCGTCAACACCACCATCAAAAACCTAAAAGGATAATAAACATGGAGATCGTCTATCTCACATTTATTTTGATGCTCGCTATATTTTTGGGTTTTGAATTAATCAACAAAGTCCCCGCGACATTACACACACCACTCATGTCCGGTGCCAATGCTATATCAGGTATCACTGTGGTAGGTGCCATTGCTTCTGCCGGTTCCGGCAGTGGGGATGCTGCCAATATATTGGGGGCTATCGCCGTCGCCTTGGCCACAATTAATGTTGTGGGTGGTTATTGGGTTACAGATCGCATGTTAGCGATGTTTAAGAAAAAGGGGAGTTAGGATCACATGACATTGGATCTTGCATTAAATATGATTTACGTGGTTTCAGCCGGATTATTTATATATGGATTGAAACTATTGGGTTCACCTGCCACTGCACGTCGCGGAAATGCTATTTCTGCTGTCGCAATGTTAATTGCGATTATCGTCGCGCTGTTAGATCAATCCGTTGTGGATTATCGATGGATCATTGGCGGCGTTATCATCGGCACCATCATCGGCGGGCTGGCTGCACGGCTTATCGCAATGACCTCCATGCCAGAAATGGTCGCGTTATTTAACGGTTCAGGAGGCACAGCCAGTTTATTAGTCGGATGGGCTGCACTCAGCACCCATAATGACACTTTTAGCGTGGTCACCATATTTTTGTCCATACTCATCGGTGGTGTAACTTGCTCAGGAAGCTTGATCGCGTATTTAAAACTGAGTGAGAAAATGAGTGGCAAGCCCATCATTTTCTCAGGCCAACGGATCGTCAATAGCATACTGGTATTAGCGATTTTAGTTTGCGGCGTCATGCTGACTATCGACCCAAGCAACTTAAACTATCTCTATGCCGTCATCGCCTTATCGGTGTTATTCGGTGTAATGGCCGTTATCCCCATCGGCGGTGCCGATATGCCGGTGGTGATTTCATTATTGAATAGTTACTCCGGTCTAGCCGCTTGTGCCGCTGGTTTTGCCGTTAACAATAATATATTGATCGTTGCTGGCTCCTTAGTGGGCGCTAGCGGAATGATACTGACCAACATTATGTGCAAGGCGATGAATCGCTCCTTGGTTAATGTTTTATTCTCGGGCTTCGGTGCCGTTAGTACTGAAACCACAAAAGTGGAGGGTGAAATCAAACCTATTAGCGTTGAAGATGCATTCTACATATTAGAAGCCGCGACCAATGTGGTTATCGTACCTGGATACGGTATGGCGGTTGCCCAAGCTCAGCATGCGGTAAAAGAGTTACAACTGTTATTGGAAAAAAACGATGCGGAAGTTAACTACGGCATACATCCCGTTGCAGGCCGAATGCCTGGCCATATGAATGTATTACTGGCTGAAGCAGATGTACCCTATGACCAACTGATCGAAATGGAAGAAATCAATCCCCGCATGGATAGTGTCGATGTTGCCATTGTTATTGGTGCAAATGATGTGGTGAACCCTGCCGCACGGGAAGTGGAATCCAGCCCAATCTATGGTATGCCAGTCATTAATGTTGACCAAGCCCGTACCGTTTTCGTTCTCAAACGTTCCATGGCATCAGGGTTTGCAGGGATAGAGAATCCCTTATTCTACAAAGACAATACGCGAATGCTGTTTGGAGACGCCAAAGAGAGTATTAGTGGCTTAGTGCGTGAGTTTGGTTAAGCTCTTGTATATAGAACGCGTGTTTTAATAAATGCGTGTTTTATTAGACCCTTGAATGTACTAATGGTGCAGTGGTCATTTGCAAATGAAACCGGAAGCAACTCCCGCCTTCCGGCATATTCCTATATTGTAGTTTTCCACCATGCGCATCAATGATATCTTTGCAAATTGACAAACCAAGCCCAGTACTTTTTTCATCCCCCGTTGTTTTAGACCCCAGGGTGACATAAGGTTTATAGAGATTATCCAATTTATCAGCCGCTATACCCGAGCCTTGGTCCGTCACCTCAAGAACATGATGATGGTCTTCTTCAAATGTTTTAATTAATATATCCGAGCCGATTGGTCCGTAATTAATAGCATTAGATAGAAGATTATCAATAGCCTGCCTTATACGTTCTTTATCAAATTCTGTTTCTTCCAAATTTCCTAGATCATACTTCACTAATTGTTGTTTTTTTTCTGCGGCGAATCGATGTACAACAATACTTTCCATCGCTGTAGAGGAAAGATTAAAGTTTCCCATTTCTATATCGAGCTGCCCCGCTTCAATTGCTGACAAACACAAAATATCCTCTACATAATTTAATGTTTGGTCAGCTTGACGTTCAATCATATCCAACAGTTTATTTATCTTAGATAAATCTTCACAACGGCGAATCTGTTTCGCCGCATTCTTAACAATACCTAATGGCCCCCGTATATCATGAGATGCCATACCGATCAGATGATTTTTTTGTTTATTACTAATATCCAATTGATGAGTAATGCTCTGATTACCAATAACCTGATTAATTCGTGTTAAGAACTCTTCTTGTTCAAACGGTTTTAAAATAAAGTCGCTCGCACCATACTTGATAAATGCGATGGTGGTATCTTTGCTTCCAAGTGAAGAGATACCAATAATAGATAACGCCATGGAGCTATACGATTCGCGAATCCTTCGCGTCAGACAAAGACCGTCCATACCCGACATCTGATAATCAATTATCGCCAAATTGATATCGGTATTCTCCGGCAAAATGGATAACGCTTCCTCGCCCGACGCTGCGGAGAGTGTCTGAAAACACTGCGTTTTCAATAAAGCGCAAATCATTTCTCTCGCTGATTTGTCATCGTCGACAACAAGTACTTTTGTTGAATAATTATGGTAGATGCGATCCACCATATTAATGACGTAATCAATACTGTGATTACCTTCCTTTACGGTATAGTCAGCTACCCCTTTAGAGATTAATTCATCTCGTAATTCGCCACTATATTCACCCGTAAAAACCAATGCGGGAATGTGATAGCCTCGAACCAAGTCAATACCTTCTCCGTGCGCTGCATCCGGTAAATTAAGATCAACAATAGCAACGAATATATCACTACTGTGCTCTTTAAGGATTAGCGATGCTTCAGCATGACTTGTTGCGGATAACGATTCGTAACCGAATCGCTCTGCCACCAAAGTTACCAACATACTAGAGAAGGCTTCTTGATCCTCTATCACAAGCATTTTTTTCATTTGAGACTATGCCCGATATTCGCTGCCTGGATAATTTCAGCGTATGGTTTAACAGTAATATGATTTTTCAATATCTCTGATTTATCCTGAAACCTACATGAGATTTCGAAGGATACACGTAGACCACTCTAGGCCCGATACTGTCGTACACCTAAACTGAGTCTATATTATAAAGAATAGGACAAATGCATTCTTTTCGCCCCATTCAAGTCTGAAAAATTGCGCCTAATTTGGCTAATGACAGCTTGCCTAAAACCTAAAAAAAACGTTATAAAACCAACCTTTAAAACGCGATACTGGCCTTAACCGAATAGAGAGACCATGAATCTTTCGGGACAATGTTAATCTCAAATGGCAAGGAAAGCCCTACCCCATGAATTCGTTTAACCTCGGCCTTAATCAGGCTATTTTCGGTGACTTCATAAGACACGCTATAAGTGAACTCCTTTTGCCACGCCAAGTAATCGGGTAACCCTTTAGAAGTAAAGAAACCCGCTTTTCCTTCGCCGCCGAGAGAGAACGATTCACCATACGAAATTGCGACGGACAGATTCCCAGTAAACTGCCATGAAAATCCAGCATACCAACCTTCCGTCTCAAACTCAGTGGCCTCGAATAGCGTGTCAATGGAGTCGGTTCTCAGTAGCAGATATTCGTATGCCAGTGTCAACGGTCCTTTATCATACTCAATAGAACTAACAGACATTTGCGCCAATTTTATCTCAGTATCTATAAAACCTTCAATAACAGCCGTAATCATCGCTTGCATCCAAGTTTGGCCTACCCGCAATTCAGGCGTAATGGACCAAACAGCACCAAAGCCTTCCAGATGCTGAAAAGTAACTTCAAGCTCGGACAGGCTAACTTGCGCCGCTTGCATAACTTCATCGAGGTTCAATCCACGTCCCAAAAAATCAACTCTCATCAATCCAAATGAGTTGTTGATATAGCCAGAATTCGCGTCCATATCCAACGTCCCAACAAACAATTCATAATCCAAATAGCCAAATTTAGAAAAATCAATATTGCCGTAGAGTTCAATGCCTTGTATTGCCACCAAGAATTCCCGAAGGTTTTCCATATACACAGCCTGAGGCAATAGCACTGACGTTCTAAGATAATCGACGTCCCTTTGTTTATTATACAATCCAAAAGGCAACTTTATTTTACCCACTCGAAACCCCAACCAGCTTTCAGCGCTATAATCCAAAAAAGCCCAGTCTATTGTCGGCGCACTTTCCCCCTCTCCCGCAAGTTGCTGACTAAAGAACTGTACTCCGAAATACAAATTGTCTTCCATCGGTACGACAAAGCTCAAACCCACTTCACTAAAATTCCACGTCCCGTTTTTTGTATCTTTAAAATAATCATTATCCGACGATTTAAGAAATCCCTGACTTAGAAATCCATTGATTCTTACATCCTTAATTCCGACTGCGAACGTAATACTAGTACTGAAAAGCAATAATAATACGGCTGTGTTAAGAAAATACCTGACAACTCTCAATGCAATTACCTTTTATATTTACGACACTTAAAAAGTATAGCTCAACGCATAACAGAACGACCTTCTCTAAACCAGTCACCATAGAAAAAACGTAAGTGATTTCAAATCCCATTTTGGACGTTTTAGACATTCTAGATAAAATAATCATAACCTACGTTTATATCAACTCATCTATTCCGTTATTGATTCAAGTCACGATAGAATTATCGTCAGCCTCTATGGTAGGGATATCACTAGACTAAACAACAGGAGAGATCAGATGAATGAAGGCGAAATGAATGATGGAGCGGCGCTTAGTAACGTAGGCATAGTAGGATTATTTATATTGACATGCTCAGTGTTTCTAGTCGCTGCATCCTGCTACATCAGCTCTATTGTGAGTTAAAATCAGATGGGTTAAATATAACTGGGGACTTGAATTTGGATAGCGGGTAGTTAAGTAATGCTGCAATCTTTAACTATCTTGGCATGCTACCTCTATCTTGAAGTTCAGGGCTATTTGAGGTCGAGTCAGACTCGACCTTTGTTCATCTTAGAAGAATAAATTTCGCTCCCATCATTACCCACACTTGGTTTAATAAACAATGGCAGCACGTCGTGACTGATTACAGATAATTACTGATTAAATATAGTGACTGATTAACTAGCGAATCACTGCATATTATTACTGAGATTGCCTAATGCCACCAAATCTAGGATTGTAACTTCTTTATTTTCCGCAGTGAGGATTTTTCTCGTTTGAAGCTTCGAAAAAACACGGCTTACGGTTTCAACGGCGAGACCCAAGTAGTTCGCAATATCTCCTCTTGACATGGGCAACCGAAATGAACTGCCCGAAAGTCTTCTATTTTTGAATCTGTCTGAAATATTGAGTAGGAATGCCGCGATTCGCTGATCCGCCGATCGATTATTAATAAGCATAATGAGTTTTTGATCGACCTCTATTTCTCGGGCCATGAGACCAAACAAATGCCGTTGCAAGCTTGGAATTTCACGACTCAATTTTTCAAGCTCTGTAAATGGAATTTTACATATTGAGGTGTTCTCAAGTGTCTTCGCATAATTTGTATGGTAACTGGAATTCAATCCATCTAAGCCAAGGACTTCTCCCGGCGTATAAAATCCCGTTATCTGATTTTGTCCATCAGGTGAAATAGTATAGGTCTTCAAGCATCCAGTGCGCACCACATAGAGTGCATGGAAAGCGTCACCATGGCGAAACAAATGAGAGCCTTGTTTAACCGGCTTACGACGTTGGATGATAGTATCTAACTTCCCAAATGCGTTCTTATTCACTGAGATAGGCAAACATAAGCTGTAAAGTGCACAGCTTTCACAGGATGCGCTTAATAGCTTTGCCGGCGCAGAAAAGGAATTAGGGTCCTTATACACCGGTGCTACATCACTAGATTTAATAACCACAGGCTTTACATTATTTTGTCGCGCTACAGCATGTTTTGCAGTGGATTCAACAGAAGCAAAGGACATTCAATTTCTCCAGGCTGGTCGTCTTTAAGAGGTTAATAATTGCGTTTCGTCAAGAACTGCTAAAATTGTATGTGATAATATACAATTCAGATATCCGCAAATGTACCTGGAAAGATTGCGGTAACTACCTAGTTTTCCCTCAAGAGCTATACCCCTAACACAGTCTAGAGCCGACTATTTAATTGTTTATTGTCCTGACCGCTGTTCCCATTGAATAGACTTTGTTAATGTTCATATTATTTGAACCTATACCGAATTGGATAAAATAATGACCGGCGATTCCGTAAGTAAACCCAGTCATCATTCGAATAAAATGTCGAAGACAAAAAACAGCTCCAAAGCGCAGTTAGATGCCTTAATTGATGCCGCTGTTGATGCCATTATTATTGCCGACGATAAAGGTTGCATTGAACTTTTTAGTCGCTCCGCAGAAAAAATATTCGGCTATACGCAAGGTGAGCTTATCGGAAAAAATCTTAGCTCAATCATGCCGCCTCCCTATAGGGAGGCTCACAATAGCTATATGAATAATTATAGTGAAACTCGACAACCCAAAATAATCGGAATTGGCCGTCTTGTCACAGCGCAAAGAAAAGACGGTAGCGTATTCCCGATAGAACTATCCGTAGGAGAAACAATCGAAAGTGACAAAGTGCAATATATCGGCATCATCAGGGATGTTTCCGAACGGGTAGCAATAGAAAGAGAAAAAGAGCGACTTCTAAAGAAAAACCAAGCCATATTAGCGTCTATCTCTGATCTTATTCTCGAACTCGATAGCAACAACAATATTACCTGGGCAAACCAGAAAGCACTGGTTTTTTTCGGGTCTTCACTTTTGAACTCGCCTTTTTCAACTATATTTAATAACACATTAATACCAGACACTTCATTAGCAGAGAAGAAGAAAACTCATAAAAATGCGACATCGATTAATTTCAATGATACTCCTTTAACAACCTTCGAAAATATAGATCAATGGCATCTCAATCAAAGTGGACAAGAATGCTTACTCGATTGGCACTGTCAGAAAATTAAAAGTGAACAAGGAAATCCCTCAGGCATGATTGCGGTTGCTCGAGATAAAACAGCAGATTATAAAGCCCACCTGAATTTACAAAAAGCGGAGAGCGAAGCGAGAGAGCATCGAGATAAACTCGCCCACGTCACTCGTTTAAGTACTTTAGGAGAGATGGCTGCGGGCATAGCTCATGAAGTCAATCAACCTCTCACCGCTATTTCGACTTATGCGCAAGCTTGTCATCGTTTACTAAGGTTGTCGAACACAAAAACAGAAGTGGTAATCGAAACACTACAAAAGATAAGTCATCAAGCACAGCGAGCAGGCGACATCATCCATCGCATGCGAAAATTTGTAAAGTACAAGTCCAGTATGCTGGAGAAAGTCGATGTCAACGAACTTATATCTGAAGTATTAAGATTGACGGATTCAGATATTGATCGCAATAATATAGAGCTAAAACATACTTTTTTCGAGAACGCGGTATTTGTTTCTGTTGATCCTGTTCAAATCCAGCAGGTAGTGCTTAACCTAATTCGCAACGGCATTGAATCTATTAACGCAAATACAGAACCTCACAACACCCGAACCATCAACCTTCAAACAAGCAACATTCAAACAATCGATCTACAAAGAAAACACCTCGGCGCTAGAGAAATTGAAGTTTCCGTCTCTGACTCAGGAGGTGGAGTGAATAAAGAAACCATTGGCGAGTTATTTAATCCTTTTTTCACCACCAAAAGCACAGGTTTAGGAATGGGCTTGTCAATCTGCCAATCCATTATTACTGCACATCACGGCGAAATAAAATACTCTCCCAATCCTAAAGGTGGAGCCATATTTTCTTTCACCTTGCCGATAGCTTTGGAGCTAGACAATGGTGGCGTTGAAAATGAATGAATCAGAGCCCACTATTTTTATAGTCGATGACGACGAGGCAGTACGTGATTCGCTAATGCTACTTTTTCAATCTGTAGGAATGAATGCGAGGGCATTCGAAAGTGGCGAGGCATTTTTGGATCAATTCAGTATGGATACACCGGGTTGCTTAGTTCTTGATATTCGAATGCCAGGAATGAGCGGCCTTGAATTGCAGAACAAACTCAACGCAATGCACTGTATTTTACCCATTATATTTATTACCGGTCATGGGGATATACCCATGGCGGTCAAGGCCGTGCAATCGGGTGCTATCGATTTCATTCAAAAACCATTCAGAGATCAGGATCTACTGGATCGAATCAACGATGCAATCCGCCTCGACATTACGCACCGACAAGAATTGACTCAAACTCAGCAGATCAAAGACAAACTTGCCACGTTAACTAAGCGAGAGTATGAAATCATTATGTTAGTAGTGGATGGTTGCGCCAATAAGGTCATTGCTAGCGACTTAAATCTAAGTCAAAGAACAGTG
Source organism: Pseudomonadales bacterium (assembly GCA_019090455.1). GTDB lineage: Bacteria > Pseudomonadota > Gammaproteobacteria > Pseudomonadales > DC-out160 > DC-out160. Next base: position 231,431 of record JAHRWA010000039.1, read on the forward strand.
GAGTTACACAGGTCTCATGCGATGCAAAAAATGGGAGCAAAATCACTCGCCCATATCATACGTATGATAGTCAATATTAATTGAGACTCAACACTAATCGACTCTATTCAAAAGTATACGTATAAGCGCGTATAGGAATGGACAGTCATACAAACCATAATGAAGATTAACTTACCCAAAAAAGTCGTTATAGATACCTTGCTTAATGACTCGAAAATTAGACGATAAAAGCACGACCCTGAATAACATGACCCAAAAACAGATCGCTATAGTGAATACAAACAAAAACACGCCGTCGGCATTAAAGAGCCTACTCAGCGATTTGGGTTATGGAGTCGAATGTTACACCCAAGTATCAACATTAATAGAAATCACCAAAACACACCCAACGGATGTCATTATTATTGAATCTGACATCGCAAATGATGCGGGCCTAAATTTAGTAAAAACATTTAATCAACTCGTAACCCCTATACCGACAATATTATTAACCGATAACGGAGACCTTCTGTCAGCAGTAGAAGCTATGAAGTTTGGAGCGCTCAATTACATTGAAAAACCCATAGCTGATAGTGCTTTAGCAAAAATTGTCCATCAAGCTTGCTCATAAATTTAGCCCTTTACCACTTCGGAAACGTTTCGCACGAGTCTTCTCCTAAAACCTTTCATTTACCCTCCTTCTTATTTATTTTCCTCTCCTACCCCTTAATGCCAGACTAGATGTCGCGTATTGATTGCCAAGTTGCGCCAAAATAAAAGGTGATTACACTCTAAAAATCACACCAACATCCTTGACGTGGGATTTTTTCCCACATACTCTAGATGTTAGATGAGAGGAAAAGCCCGTTATTGACCTAATAACACAAACGTACCCATGACTATAACAGCCAGATAAAATAAATAAGGCTCTAGAATGAAAGCTAAAAAATTGAATTCGATAGAGATTCGTATTGTCGCATTAGCTAGTCTAATCGCTTTGACAACAGGATTGGCCAGCTGCGGTGGCAATAGCGACAAAGAAGAGGATAGCTCTGCACAGATGCTAATTCCGGCAGAATCTTCCGCTGATTTCACAGAACTGGTCAAATCAAGTTACCGTAATATCGGTGCGATAGCCTCCACCCGAACGAATACAGTTGTTACTTTGGAGGAGGATCTCAATTTCGCGGTAGATGAAGCCTCAACGGGAGCGGCACCTCCGGCCACGAGTGATAGTCGAGACAGTGACAGCCAGTCTGGTGGGAGCAGTTCTAGCACTAACTTGATTGAAGCGGGCGTTGACGAAGCAGACTTGATGAAGTTTGATGGTGAATTTGTTTTTACTGTTGAAGAGTCGACGGGTTATCAAGGCTGGAATTGCCACACTTGCGTTATAATAGATGACGGTGGCTTGATAGCAGACAGTGGTGTTTCATCGGACAGTTCAGACTCCAGTTTTTTTTACGCACCCACACCCATTGAACCCGCTCGCATTCATGTGCATAGGGCAAATGAAGACCCCGCATCTGCTGACTGGATCAGTAGCGTCGAGCTATCTGAAAAGGGAGCTAGCACAATGGGTTTATATCTGAATGGCAGTCGTGAAGATAATACGGCTCAGCTAATTAGCGTCAATTCTAGCAATAACTATGGCTGGGAGCGGTGGGCTCAAACTGAATCCTGGCAAGGCGGTAAAACCTCCATTCATTTTCTCGATACCAATAATCCTGCAGAGCTAACTGAAACCCAAAAACTGGAGTTACAAGGTTTTTACATTGATAGCCGCGTTGTGGATGGTGTGCTGTATATCGTATCTCGGCATACTCCGACCTTGGACGGATTTCAGTATTACCCCAGAACGGAAGAGCAAGAAAACACAAACTTATCCATTATTGAAAACCTCGACATCGATGGAATCTTGCCTGCATTGATAATCAATGACGGCGAAGAGCAAAAACTGGTTTCCGCTGAGAACTGCTTCGTACCGCAAGCGGATGAAACCGGTTATTGGCCTTCTATCATTACTATCACCGCCGTAACGCTCAGCACCCCGACTGAACCCAGCTCCAGTTGTGCTTTGGCTAGCGGAGCCGGACTTTATGCGTCGCCCAATGCTCTGTTTTTAACACAAGACCAGAATGACAACGGCGATCGCAAAACACGTATTCATAAATTTGCCTTATCCTCCTCCGGCGCGACTTATCGCGGTAGTGGCGAAGTCGATGGTTATCTGGGATGGAATGGTTCCACTGCTTTTAAAATGAGTGAGAAAGACGGTTATTTTAGAATAATCACCACCACAGGCAGCTGGGGCAACTTGGAACATCACTTAACGATACTTGCTGAAAACACGACAACTGAATCCGACGCCACTCAATCAGAGAATGAATCGACACCATTAGCACTCACCACAATTGCTCGCATCCCCAACGATGAACGACCACAAGCCATAGGCAAGCCTGGCGAGAATATTTACGGGGTACGCTTTTTGGGAGACCGAGGGTATGTGGTCACCTTCCTTCAAATCGATCCACTCTATATCTTAGACCTTTCCGATCCCAGCGATCCCTTTGTTGCCGGTGAACTGGAAGTGCCCGGCGTTTCCGAGTATCTACAATTACTAGACGAAGACAGCCTGTTGGGTATTGGCCGCAGTGATAATAATAAAGTACAAGTGAGTTTGTTTGATGTTTCCGATGCATCCAACCCTACTCTCGCGAACACCTCTATTGTGGGCAATTACTCTAGTGCCGCTTATGATTATCATTCAATCGCATGGACTCACGATTCAGAATCCGCACAAACCAAATTTGCTTTTCCTGTCACTCGCTACAGAGGTGATGACTGGGGTAGCTCTGAAACAGGCTTAGCATTTCTGGAAATAGACACGCTGAATAATACTTTCTTAACAGAAGATAATATGCCGGTATTCAAAAACAACTTTGGACCTTGGCGTTATGGCGTCAACAGTGCGGCAAGAAGTTTAATCCAAGGCGATGCCATACATTACATCAGTGGACACTTAATTTGGTCCGCCTCTCAAATGGATCTAGAGCAAGTACAAGGGCCTCAAGGTCAATGGGCACTTTCGATAAGTTTAACTCCCTACCTAGACTCTATAGCAGCTCAGACTGTCGATAATGCTAATCTCACAATAGAGGGCGATACGTTAACAATGAACTTCGAAGGGAGTAGCTGTATAGATGAATGGAACTTGTATATCGGCACTATCTTTAAAGAGAGCAATCCCGTTCAAGTGGACTCGAAACTCTACGGCGTCCCCAATGGAGAGGTGTGCATACAAGTCATGACACCCGTATCACTGCGTTTTAATCTAACTCAGCTGAAGAATACTTATTTTCAGGCTTACCAAGCGGAATCAGGCTCTATCCTGTTGAATATAGAGCATGCCGGAAGCGTAAATTATCTCTTCTAAATATCCGTATCATAGACAGTAGTAGTAACACATCCACCTAGTTAAACTTTTAGTTTACAGTTTCCTAGTTCCCACGGTCTTCCGTGGGAACTCATACCCAACTTGATAGTATCGTATGCATTCCCACGCGGGAGCGTGGGAATGCGATGAAATTTCAACTAGGTGGATGTCAGCGTAGGATATTAAATTTATTATGTATCACGTATCGCGCAATTCTATTTAGGTCGAATCAGTTTCGCAACAGTGCTCGCTGTCGCCGTTAACGTATTTTCCGCGTTATACATACGCCCTTCGAGAAAGGCCATTTTGTAACTCTGTTTGAGGATGCAACCTTCTACTCTTAACTTCCCCGCTCGTGTTGGCTCCAAATAACTGGTTTTGATTTCTAAAGAGGATAGCCCCATTAATTCTGGTCCTTGAACAAAAATGGAATGACTCATCACAACATCCAGCATAGCGGTAATAAAACCGCCTTGAACAATATCGATAGAGTGGCAATACTCTTTTCCGATATCAAATTCAAAGGTACACATGGGCATTTCATCGCTGAAATCGATCATGGTTCCACCCAGTAATCGGATGAACTCTGGCCTTTGATTATTCATTTCTTCGATAATCTGTTTTTTATTTTTCATGCTTTATCTCTTATTCTTATTCTCAATTATGCGATTACAAAGCCCATATCTTATCAAAATAGAGATGAGATACAGATGTCCAGAATCCGGGATGCAGGAGTATATCGGAATCCATCGCAGAATAAATCCCTATGAATTCACTGCACCTTTAAGGCTATTGTCAAGAGAACGATCGAGAGTAGCACCCGATTGCTCTAAACCTGCCTCTTCTAAAGGGTCGTCAGACTCAAACAAGAACAACAATGGTGGTAATAAAAAATAAGAAATTAACAGAGACAAGGTCAATGAAATTGCCGTTAACTGGCCCAGTACCGTATTGGGTTGAAACTGAGAAAAGCCCAATATCACAAAACCTAAGACCAAAATCGTCGTCGTCACACCCAGTGCCACTCCCACTGTCTTGAATGCATATTCGATCGCTTCGGCCACTGATTTGTTTAACTCTTGTTTCGCTCTGAGGTATTTACTCAGAAAGTGAACCGTATTATCGACAATAATACCCAGCGATATCACCGTAATCGTGATCCCTGTCATACCCAGCTCTCCAACGAAAATAGCCCAGATACCATATGTCAAAATAGCGGGACATAGATTCGGAATTAAACTCAACAAACCTAACTTCAAACTTTTCAGCGCAACCAGGAGTACTATCGAAATCAGCACAATGGCAAGCACCAGCCCCTGCACCATACTCGGCAAGTTACGTTCAGAAATATGAGAGAACATAATAGAAGGACCCACGGCATTACTCACTGTGAGTGCTGGTGCATTGTGCTGGGCCCAGTCCTGTGCCTTTTTAGCGAGAGCAATAACATCTGGTGAAGTGGTGTTTTTAATGATGACGGAAAGCCGCGTGGTACTTCGATCAATATCCATGGTATTACTCAAGTCCAAACCGTAGGGTAGCGAGAGCTCATAGAGAAACATATATTGGGCAGCGGATTGATGATCGCTAGGAATTCGATAGTATTCCAACTCGTCGTTGTGGAGGTTCTTGTTAAGTCGTTTCAGTACAGTGGTTATTTCGCTAACGTAGAGCACCTCCTCTTGAGTTTCAAACCAGCGACTAAACGCATCCAGTTGATTCAAATAATCAGGCTGGTAGATGCCGCGCTTTTTATCAGCAGAGACCGAGTATTGTAGCGCCATCACGCCCGTAAGATTCTCTGCGATAAAATCATTGTCTGCTCGAAACGTCATGCTCTCATCAAAATATTCAACGAACAAATCATTGAATTCAATTTTAGGAATGTAGACACTCGACACAATAATCGCGGTGACGAAGAATACAAGCAGTGCAGAACGGTAGGCCTGAACAAAACGGAAGAGCTTGCCCATATTGTCTTTCTTTCCGCTATTCACGCTCTTTTTGCGTGTTGTAGGCAAAATAACAATAAACACAGGGAGCGCCACTACCGAAAAGAACCAAGCAGCCAAGGCACCTATCGCAACCATATTCCCCATATCCCTAAAGGGAGGTATTTCGCTAAAATTCAAACTCAGAAAACCGATTACCGTCGTTAAGGTCGTCAAAAAAATGGGTTGCATATTGATACGCAGCGCTTCCAACATAGCGTCATTTTTTGGCTTTCCTTTATCTATTTCTTGGTAGTACGTAATAAGCAGGTGAATGGAATCAGCAACCCCTAGCGTCAAAATGATAATAGGAACCATTGCCGTCACATTCGTTTGGGTAATCCCTAAATAACCGGCGGCACCGAAGGCAACAATGCAAGAAAGACTCACCACAGCTAATGTTCCTACCGTTCCCCAAAAAGAGCGGAGAAACAGATAAGTGACAGCAATAATCAACAAAAACATCGCCGGTATTAATGTCATCGAATCTTCTATACCGGCTTCTAAAAATGCGGCATTCAATACAGTTTGACCCGATAGGTATGTTCGAATGTTAGCGTTTTCACTCTCCATATCGCTCGCCAACTGACGTGCATAGGCGATGGCTATCGACTCATCAGCACCCGCATCAGGCTCCAGATTCATGGTGATATTAATCCCCGCGACATGGCCTTTTTTCGACACCAGCATTCCCACAAGAATGGGATCTGCCATTGCGATATCACGTATTTCATTCACCCGATCCGGTGTTAGATCTTGATTCTCATCGACAAGCGGCTCAACAACTAGGTCATCTTCTTCGGAATAGGTGTGTTGGTAATTAGCGAGTGAATCGACTCGTTTGGAGAAAGGCGTTTGCCACGCTTTCTGGGTGTAATCATTAATAAGAGCAAGAATATCTTGCGAGAAGATATTCCCACCCTTCGCCTCGATCGCAATCAATATATTATCTTGATTGCCAAAGACATCCTGAAATCGATCGAAGTCTTGTAGTTGTGGGTTTTGGTCACTGAAAAAAACGCGATAATTATTGGTAAATTCTAAATCTTTAACACCGACACCAAAACTGGCGACGACGAGAACAGTAAACAACAGTCCCCAGTTTTTGAGTTTTAGAATAGATGAGCCTAGCGGATACGACATAGCTTACTTCCTTAGGTCGTCATTTGATTTTTATTGGCGTTGGTAATGAGATCTTCGAATGATGGGTTTTCAAGTGACTTGATTACAAACAGTGATGCCGGATTTCTTTTTAAATTGCGAAATCCTGGTTAAATTTCGGGCTGCATTCTGCTCTTTTTACCGGATGGATTCAAAGACAGAGTAGAATGACTGTCCATACGCTAAGCGTAATTTTTCATAGCTGACAGAATGTCATAAAAACCACAGCTTAAAGTAGTCAATACCACAAACAAAAACTTCAACAAAATCATTTACATTCATCTAACTCTAAGAGACTGTATTACAACACAAGCACCTCAAAAACATTAATATCCACTTCAACACCAGTAACAACCCATTTCAACACCAGCAACTACATCAATATCTACATCAATATAAAGCAACGGCAGGAGCCCAAAATGACCGATGAGATTTTAGTAAGTAAAGAAGATGGCATCATGATTGTTACCATCAATCGCCCTAAAGCAAAAAATGCAGTAAACAAAGCGGTATCAGATGGTATCGCTACAGCGATGGAAGAGCTCGACGACAGTAGTGATCTACAGGCTGCTATTATTACTGGTGCTGACGGTACCTTTTGTTCCGGCATGGATCTGAAAGGTTTTCTCAAGGGTGAATCCCCTATCGTACCAGGGCGTGGTTTCGCCGGACTAACAGAAAGAGGCCCAAAAAAGCCTTTAATTGCTGCTGTTGAAGGTTATGCTTTAGCAGGTGGATTAGAGCTATTGATGGCCTGCGATTTAATCGTTGCAGCGGAAGATGCAAAGTTCGGTATTCCCGAAGTCAAAAGAGGTTTAGCGGCGGGTGCTGGAGGTCTGATAAAACTACCTCGCCAAATGCCCCATAGGTTGGCAATGGAATTGGCATTAACAGGTGATTCCTTCACGGCACAGCGAGCTTACGACACCGGTCTGATTAACCGTATCGTCAAGAAGGGAGAGGCATTACAAAATGCTTTGACGTTAGCGAAGACCATCGCAGCCAACGGCCCAGTCGCCGTCATTGCGTCGAAACAAATTGTCAATGAATCTCAAGATTGGTCCGCAGAAGACATGTGGACCAAACAAACTGCGTTAATTATGCCGGTATTCAAGAGCGAAGATTCCCGCGAAGGCCCTCTGGCATTTGCGGAAAAGCGAGCCCCTGTTTGGAAAGGTAAGTAAACTACCTAGATGTTATGGTTTAAATCTAAAATATTAGGCAATAAAAAAACTGAAATAATGGAGATAGATCGTATCTTCATTATTTCGTATCCAATCTAAACCAAAGTGCATACAGTGCGGGCACAAACAGTATTGTAATCACCGTACCCACCGCTACACCCCCTATCAACACATACGCCAACGGCCCCCAAAAACTATCAAAAGTGAGGGGCACAAATGCAAATACCGCTGCCACAGCCGTTAACACTACCGGACGGGCGCGACGTACTGCGGCCTCTACCACGGCCTCCACTGCAGGCATACCCTCTTTGAAATTATCAGAGACCTGCTGAGTTAAGATCAGAGTATTACGCATCAAAATACCCCCCAAGCCCGTCAGCCCCAGCAACGCCACAAACCCAAAAGGCTGATTGAATAATAGCAACGCAATAACGGCACCGATCAATCCCAAAGGCGCCGTCGCCATCACCATAAAGGTTCCGGAAAAAGAGCGCATTTGTAGCATGATAAAAATCAGCATGAATGCCAACATCACAGGCTGTAATTTTTGAATAGATATATCGGCCTTGCTGGACTGCTCTAACGCACCACCAATGTCGATGTGATAATTTGACGGCAAATTATTGCGGATATCCTCCATCGATTCCCAGAGAGCAGCGGTAACATCGTTAGCTTGTGCATCACGTATATCAGCATCGATAGCAACAAAGCGTTCCCGATTATAACGTTTGATAACCGGATCTTCGTATCGGATTTCCAGCTCACCTAACTGACTAAGGGGGATTTTACGCCCTTCTCGGGTGAGCACCTCTAGCGTCAGCAAAGCAGCGCCTTTCGCGACGACTTCCACGGTGCGGATATCTTGTCTAACCTCCGCCACAGGCATACCGTCAAATTGAAAATTCATTTGTTGAGACACCTCCAATGGAGTCAGTCCTAGCAAGCGCAATCGTTCCACATCCATCGCCAAATGCAATACGGGCACCCGCTCATCCCATTCCAAATGTGCGTTATGAGTATTGGGGTTTAGAATCATTATCTCTTTTATTTGATGTGCAATTTGGCGCAACTTCATCGGGTCAGGACCGACGACTCGAAAACTCACAGGCCATTCCACAGGTGGGCCGTATAGCAATCGATAAATCCGTATGCGCGCCTCGGGGAACGCCCCCTCAGCAACAAGCCTGTTTAATTTCGCCATAATCGTATCTCGATCGTCGGCATTGTTCGCCACCGCAACGACCTTGGCAAAAGCAGGATCTGGCGGCTCAGGATTAGCCGAGACAAAAAAGCGTGGTGCACCAGCACCAACGTAGGCTGACAGGGTTTTCACTTCCGGCATAGGGGCGAGAATGGCTTCAACTCGTTTCGCGATTTGATTTGCCGCATCAATACTACTGCCTTGAGGAAGATAAATGCTGACAAGCACTTCTGGGCGGTCAGATCGAGGGAAAAATTGCTTCTGAACCGGTCCCACTAAACCCAAAATTGAAAGCACTAACAACATCACTGTTGCAGCCACTACCGTTTTACGACGACTAACACACCAACTGATTAGACTGCGTAAACGACTATAGAGAGGTTGATTGTAAAGATCAGCTTCACTGTGCTGATGATTAGACGGAACAGACAGTAATTTCACCCCCAAATAAGGGATAAAAACCACAGCCACAACCCACGAAACCAACAATGCAATACCCACTACCCAAAAAATATTACCCGCGTATTCGCCCACACCGGACTGAGCAAAACCAATGGGAAGAAAGCCAACCACCGTCACTAGCGTACCAAACAGCATTGGAGCGGCGGTGACATTCCAAGCATGTGCAGCAGCCGGTACGCGATCCCAACCTTGCTCCATTTTCACGAGCATCATTTCAATAGTAATAATGGCGTCGTCCACCAATAGGCCCAGCGCGATGATCAGTGCTCCAAGCGTAATACGATCCAAATTAAGGTGCATTAAATTCATAATTAAAAAAGTAATGCCCAAAGTTAATGGTATCGCAATCCCCATAACCAAACCTGCCCGTAGCCCAAGCGATAGGATACTCACCCCCATCACCACTATCACAGCGATAACAAATTTTATTTGAAACAAATTGACTGCAGCTGAAATCGCTTCGGTCTGGTTTGTCAGCATAGAGATCGACAACCCCAGCGGTAATTGTCGATCCTGTTTGTCAATAAAATGAGATAGACGTTGGCCTACCGCCAAACCATTCTCCCCCTTATTAACAACGACTCCCAACAGAACAGCATCCTTCTCCCAGGAGCGCACAAGGTAACGAGGCGGAGCCTCATAGCCACGGCGAATCGTGGCAATGTCGGATAGTTTAATGAGTCGTTCACCAATGCGCAGTGGCATCGCAGCAAGCTGTTCAGGATCAGAGAGATCAGTATCAATTCTCAGATAAAGCCGTGGCCCTACGGTATCAATTCGCCCTGCTGGACCGAGACGGTTGTTGGCGTCAATGGCACTGAAAATATCTTCAGCTTCAATACCTAAATTAATCAGTTGTATGCTATCAAACTCGATATAAACACGCTCAGTACGTTCGCCCAGTAAAATGACTTTGTGTACACCCTCCACTCTTTGCAGTTGATCTCGTAGCGCTTCCGCTTCCCGAGTTAATTCGCGCATTGGCAATCCTTCTGCCGTCACTGCCATTAAACTGAAATAAACATCAGAGAAATCATCATTGATAATCGGGCCAATCACACCTTTAGGTAATCTCGGTGCCTCGTCCAGCATACGCTTGCGCACTTCAATAAATAGGTCAGGTAATTTCTCCTGCGGCGTAAAGTCTTTGAACTCTATTTGTAGATCGGCTCGCCCTGGCCGAACGGTACTTTCAATACTGTCGAGAAAATCAACCTCTTGAATCCGTTTTTCAAGCCTGTCTACCACTTGCTCTTGTAACTCATGGGTAGTCGCACCAGGCCACACGGCCGATACCATCATAACGCGTACCGTAAAGGAAGGATCTTCTGCTCTACCCATAGAGAGAAAAGCGTATACCCCAACGACTACCGATAGAATGAGAAAAAAGAGTGTTACCGATCGTTCCCGCACAGCTAACGCGGATAGATTGAGAACACTCATTGTATTAACTCCCGCACAGCCATATTAGGTGAGAGTAAATGGGTTCCCAACGAAATAACATTATTGCCTTGCGTCAACTCACCTTGAATCTTCGCGAACTCGGTATCTAAGGTAAGCACTTTAATCGGAATCGGTTGAGCATACCCGTCTATTATTTGCCAAACCCTTGAACCTTCACCTCTCTCATCGAGTGCTGTAATTGGCACCTTAAAGGTTAACGTCTCATCCGCTGCCATAATAAATTCGGCACGTACAATAGAACCCAGCGCTAAGGCCTGACTTTTTTGGGTAACAGAATAACGTGCTCGCCAAGTACGACTCTGCGGGTCGACGGCTCCTGACACCTCACGTAAATCTAACGGGATCGCCCCACCAACGCCAAGAAGACTGCCTTTCGCAGGCGGATTAGCAACAGCAGGGAAAAACAACTCAATTTCCCGCGCCCCTTCATGCGCCAATATCGCCACCGACTGCCCCGTGATAACGACCTGTCCCTGCTGTCCCGTTACCTCAGTAAGAACCCCGGCAGCGGGGGCTTCTAATCGCGCATAAGCGAGACCATTTTGTGCTTGGGCCAGTTTTGCCTTTGCCGCGCTCAGTCGAGTATGGGTCTCCTGCTCATTGAGTTCCGCCAAATCCAGTGCTTGAGCACTCGTTAGATTGTCGGCACGCATCCGAGTCGTTCGTTTAAGATCGGTGCGTGAAGTCGTCAACGCCACTTCCGCCGCAGCAACATTCGCCTGAGCAAATTGAACACCCTGATCCAAGTCTCTAGGGTCCAGCTCAAACAACGCTTGTCCAGCATAAACCACCTGCCCCGCATCCACTCGTCGAGCAAGAATCCGGCCACTCACCTGAAACGCAATGGGCGTCGTATGACGCGCACGAACAATGCCAGATAGCGTTAACATGTTATCGCCAGCTAACGTTAACACTGCAGTTTTGACAAAGGGTACATGAACATCGTTAGCGACATTATCTTCACTGCTACTACAGCTACATAACACAATGACAAATAAACCTAACAGACGTTTTGATAATTTCATTTCGACACCTAAAGATGAAAAGAAGCTAATTTTAGCTCATGACAAATCTGTGAATACAGGCATGCCGGTGAGTACAGTATAGATGGATCTATTGGATTCGTAAAATGGGCGGACACAGGTAAAATTAGAGTTGCGCTATCATACAACACTTTATTCTCGCTAAGCGATTTACAATACACTGCATTCTGTTTTACGAAAGCTGCCTCTTTTACTTTCCCTTCATTCAACAACTATCCCTTCATTCAACAACTTTCTCTTCACCCAACAACCACCCTCATTAATACAATGTTTCGGAATATTGGAATCAACACACTTGGCACTCGATAACCCCTTCGTTACACTGGGATCGCCAGGATGGTAGGTCCCAGCAAAAACGGATTTTAAAATCCAAAAGGGACGATTGCATCAGTAGTACCTGCAACTCTAAAAACACAAAAAAAAGGGAGTAGGGAAATTGAAGACACAAAATAAAAAAGTAATTCGTTATCTATTCGCCGTCACTGCATTGCTTGGTATCACCGGTTGCGGCGACGATGTCCCCAATTGGGGCTTCGGCCTCGAAAACACCAATTATCAGAAATCAGAATCTCAAATTAACCCCAACAATGTGGGTAGCCTGGAAGTAGAACATATCATCGAAGTTGACGGTAATGTTCACGCGTACCCCACGATACATTCCGATTCCGTTTATTTTGTCAGCAATGGTTTGCCGGCATTTGTAGAAGGCGGTGGCGGTAGCGTATATTCCTACGATATAGAAACAGGTGAAAAAAACTGGTCTAAAAAGATTAACTCCTTTTTACCACAACCACCTGACCTCGCGGCAGATCCTAATCAAAACTGGTCTCGCACCAGCCCTGCCATCTCACGAAATACTTTAATTATCGGAACACAAATGGATTCCGCGTCCCTATTTGCTGGGTTTCCTCTAGGATTTCCAAAAGGCGCATGGATCATAGCGGTTAATCGAAAAAATGGTGACTTAATCTGGCGAGTGAAGGCCAGTAATCACCCTGCTTCGATCATCACTCAATCTCCCACCATTCACAACGGCATTGTCTATGTTGGTATCTCTTCCCAAGAAGAAGGCTTTGCAATCGACGCAAACTACCCTTGTTGCTCATTCAGAGGGTCCATGCTCGCCCTGGATATAAAAACCGGCGAGGTTATGTGGGAGACTGATACCATCCCGCCCGCGCCAGTCGATGTCACGGCAGAAGAGTGGTTCTCTGGAAACGCGATATGGGGAAGTGCTCCTGCAATTGATCTTAAAAGAAAATCAATTTACATCGCAACGGGCAATAACTATGAAGTACCCGAAGCACTCAGCACCTGTATATCGATCGCGAATGCTACCAAAGAAAGCTGTATTACCGATGCAGGTACTGACCCCGACGCTCTTGATACCTGTGTTGCTATACATACGACTGATTCGAGTCTCTGTTTAGACGATCACGATATCGCGGACAACTACACCGATTCTATAATGGCGCTCGACTTACATACTGGTGCCGTTAAGTGGTCGCGGAACTTACAAGGATTTGATGCTTGGAACGTTGCATGCCTCACTGTCCCTGGCATCCCCATAGATCCGGCCAATTGCCCTGACCCCACCGGACCCGATTTCGATTTTGCTCAAGGCGTAATGATCATGTCGACGAAAGACCCGGAAACCGGCGTCACTCGAGAATTAGTGGGTGCGGGGCAAAAGAGTGGTTTCTTTTGGGCCTTGGACCCCGACGATGGCGACCTAGTTTGGGGAACCGCTTCCGTACAAAGTCCAACGTTCCCATTTGAAACGGGCGGCACTGCGGGTGGACTCCAGTGGGGCTCTGCTTTCGATCCCGTGTTAAACCACATATACGTTCAAGATGTTAATTTTGATTCTAAGCCATTTGCGCTAAAGGCGGGATCCGATAACTTCTACCCCGTTGGGCATGCACTTTACCCTAAGAAGGTAGAGGCAGGCGATATGCTCAACGTCGGCAGTACATCCGCTCTTGATGCAACTACCGGCGAAGTGTTATGGACAGTCCCTAACTTTTTCGGCGTGTTTTCAATGGGTCCGGTGAGCGCAGCGAATGGCGTCGTTTACGCGGGCTCAATGCTGGACAGAGCAATGCATGCCTATGATGCAAAAACGGGGAAGATCCTGTTTAGTTATACTGCTGATGGTCATGTTAACTCGGCGCCGACTATCAGTAATGGACGGTTGTTTTGGGGTTCGGGATATCAGTTTATTGATCAAAGTGGATATGACAACAAACTCATAATCTTTAAACTGCCTGACTAAGCCTTATATACACGCGGCTGTGTTGCCATTTAGTTTACATCACAGCCGTGACGACTCCACTTCAGTTGCCTAAACATTTCAAACCAGTGCCAGATGTGAATTGCGTCAACAACTGAACAAGCACATTCTTTTATTTCTATAAATTGAGAATCGCCTCACACCGGAATTAATGAAAAAAGCTACTATTTCTTTTCACGTTTAATTTGCAGTCTATTGCATATTGAACATTTAAAAAGAGAAATATTCCGCTTGTTGTTTTGCTTCAAAGACGAAACTTCATAGTTCGAATATTGGTATCAAGTGATACCCATTAAATAACGGATTATGCTTTGATCAGTTTATCATCACCTTCTCGCCAATCTTATTTAGCTATCATTATTATTTTTATCACTTCCCTCTCCATCAGTGCTTGCGGTGGGAAGGGAACACCCCAGGAAGCAACCGACCAATACCTTCAAGACAAGGCACTGGTAAGTGACGGGGATGGGAAGGAAAGCCAAGAACAGGCAACATCCACTCCCGATAATAATGCTGAATTAAGTCCTTTTTACCACAGCACGTTATCAATTACGCATCAACCTCAAGACTACATCGGATTTTTAAACACCGACGCTAGCTTCACTATCACTGCCTCAAGCCGGAGTCCCTTGACGTACCAATGGCTGAAGAATCGCGAAGCGATCACGGGGGAAACCAACGCCATACTCACCCTACCAAACCTTCGTGAAAGTGACGCAGGAGAGTATCAAGTGATTGTCTACGACAAAAAATCCCATAAAACATCTCAAATAGCGTCATTAAATCTATTGGGTAAGCCTACTATCGACACTCAGCCAATCAGCCTCACTGCCTACGAAGGAGACAGTGCCTCAATTTTCACCAACTCTAACACCCAAGGCAACATCCGCTATCAGTGGTTCCATAATGACCATCCAATAGCAGGAGCAACTTCAAACACCCTCTCCACTTCACGGGCCCTCCAATCTCACGCCGGTAAATATTTTTGCGCCGTGAGTAACGAGGCAGGAACGAGTTACACCCGCTTAGTAGAGTTCGTCGTGTCTTCCAGAGAGACAACTCAGCATACACTTTCTACCACTGTCTCTGAAGGCGGAGTCATCCAATCAAACATATCAGGTATCGATTGTGGTATCGATTGTGAGGAAACACTGGGCGATAACATTCCCATTTCTCTCGTCGCAACTGCCAATCAAGGTTTTGAGTTTAGCGGTTGGAGTGGTAGCTGTTCTGGAGCTGCTGATTGCAATCTTTTGATGACAAAAGACCATACTGTAACCGCGATATTCACCCAGTACTTAGCGCCGACAATCCTCTCTCAACCCAATGATTTACTCATTAACGAAGGGCTCGATGCCTCGTTTTCCACTGCTGCCACAGGCAATGGAACACTGTCATACCAATGGTACAAAGACGACCTACTGCTATCGGGCGCAACCGCCAGTTTTCTCGATTTATTGGAGACCACTTCTGCTGATGAAGGATTTTACTTCTGTGAAGTCACCAATGAAGCAGGCAGCGTTATTTCAAACTCCGCTGAATTAGTGATTATTGCGGCACCGATACCACAGCACCGACTCACCACTTCTCTCTCTGGCGGCGGCGTCATCCAATCCGATATTAATGGTATAACGTGTGGAACTGACTGTACTGAAATGTTTAATCAGTTCACTCCCCTATCGCTTACCGCTATTGCTGACCCAGGCTATCAATTCAGCGGCTGGAGTGACAGTTGCTCAGGTACTGACAACTGTGACCTAGTGATGGATACAGAGAAACGAGTCACTGCCACTTTCACCGCGAGCGGTTCTACAGAGAACGTAACCTTGCAATGGACTGAACCTAGTTTGTACGACGACGGAGCACTGTTACCTCACACCGATATCGCTTTCTATGAAATACTTTGGGGTAGAAGCTCATCAAACTTAGAGTTGCTTGCCCAAATCAATGGTCACGATACACATCAATACGTGGTTGAAAATTTAAGTTTAGGTGAACACTACTTTTCTATCTCTGTCACGACTGTCCATGGCACCAAAAGCAATCAGTCCAACATTATTACCAAGGTTCTTAACTAACGCTTTAACAAAACTGATAACGACAAAATGAAAAATTATAAAACATGTTCCTTGTGCAGGACAATGTCATAACGTATAAAGAAATCACCTAATCTAAAGTCGATATCAAGACCCCCAAACAATAAGAGAGGACAGCAATGTTATTCATGCGTTCAATTATCGTTATCTTAGTATCCATGATTTTTCTACTCCCCGCCCACGCCATTAAAATTGAAGGCGTCAGTGAATCCGACTTTGACCCGAGTGATGACGACTCAGATGATCCTGGGCAATATGAGGATTATGATGACAACCTAGGTGATAGAATTTCATTTACCGAAATTTATCAGGATGGCCACTTCATTCGGCTAGATAATAATAAAGTGAGCTTTCACATCAGTCGTGGGCATTGCTTAATTGCCTCGGATCAACATGATACTTTTATTGAAGGTTCCTGCGACGAATTATCCAAAAAAATGAAAACTAGTTATGCTAAAAAAATCGCTGAAATAATGAAAAAAATGAAAGCCTCAATGACGCCAGAAGCCATAGAAATGATGAAGAATCTGCGAGGAGATAATGTCAATGCTAAGCTGAAAAAATTGAGTACCGGAGAGGTTTCTGGAATCGACTCCGCTATTTTTTCTGCGGGAAGCAATAAATACTGGATATCAGAATCGATTTTAAATCAAATTAAAAAAGAGATGGATTACACTAAATTCCTCGAAATCCAACAGAATTTCGAAGATGCTTATCTTTCAATAGAACGTCATTTCAGAGACGTAGGTGAATCACACCGCATCGAGAAAGAACTTAGCCGAATGGGTTATCTGATGAAACAAACAGAAACGGATACGCTAAATTCAATAACCAAAAACATGTTAACACCAGAACAAATTAAACTTTTTGAGGGGATGGATCAGGATGAAACGGTGGTACTGGAGGTCCTATCAGTGAGCTATAACAAAGTGGATCTTAGTAAAATAAAACCTTCAGGCAACAAGGTCTCGATTGACCAATACGTACAGATGATATTCGAAGAATAAGGTTAGCTTGCGACTTAAGGTCATACCGCACAAATTGTGATAGGTATGTTCCCTTTACCAGACGATCGTATTTTTGTAACTGAAAAATCAAAAGAGCGGTTCATGACGATAGGCGTACACCTGAAGACAGCCTGGTAAAATTTACGGCTGGCCGCTGTACGTCCTTGGTTTGGATTATGTTAGATCACCCATTCCTTATGAAAGAGGCGATCATCAATAAAACCACAAATTATACTTGGATTAAAACAGCTCTAATCAACGCACTGCAATCAATTAACCCCCTCATTTCAGCATCAATTCATCCCCCCCATGCATAGTTATTAAAAAACACTGCTAACCTTTATTGCATTAGTGATAACGATTCATTTATCACTAATGCAACTGAACCCAAAAACTGTGCGATGTTATTTTAGCCAACCACACCAAACCTTATTTTAATGAGGCAAACAATGATTTCTCTTTGGAAGAACTTATCCATCAGATACAAAATTCTATCCATCGCCATATTGGGTGTCGTTGGAATAGCCATAATCGTCAATCACGGTTATTCAACAACGGTCGAAGTTAACGAAAGACTCAATACCATTTCCAATGTTCAGTTTCCCATAATACTTCACACCAATTTGCTAGCTCAAGATATTAAAAATATAGCTGAGCTAGCCATTTTAGCCGCAGAGGATATTGATCGTCTGGACGATGCTCTGATTATTTATGAGGACGCAATAGAAGAACTCGTTTTTATTGTAAAAGCAAAACCCGGTCTCAAACCAAGATTAGATGCACTACGCACTCAACTCGATATTTATATAAAGGCCTGCACATCCTTCGCCGAGGATATAAACGATGGTCGTTTCGAAATGGGAAGCCCAGATGGGTTTAAAAGAGCCGGTGAAATGGGACTTCTTGTCAGAGAGATCAAAACCGAAATTGAGAACTTTCAGAAATCTAATCGCATCATTTTCGTAAACAATCTAGAGGGTGCCGGTACTGCTGCGCAACAAATGTTAAAAACAAATTTAATAGTCGGAAGTATTGTTACTATCATTTTGATCACCATCGCATTATTGATTTCTCATTATTTGGCGACAAAAATATCGATTGTTGGTCGCTCTTTATTTTCACTATCAGAAGGACACAGTGATCTTTCAAACCGACTAGAGACAGACAGCTCCGATGAAATAGGTGCACTGGCAAAAACCTTTAACAATTTTCTAGAAATATTCTCCCGCAACAACAAAAAATTCGATGAAGCCCTACGTATTCGCATCGCGCTAGAACAAGCAGCATCCAACGTTATGTTGCTAGACAAAAATGATAAAGTCATTTTTCTAAATTTGTCTTTTCTGTCTTCATTTAAAGCTCATGAGGCACAGATCCAACAGGCCGCCCCCAACTTTTCGATTACGACACTACTCGATTCAGATGTAAAACAACTCACAAGTTCAGTCATCGAGCTGAATTTTCAGAACATTGACGACGTCACCATCCAGACTATTGAATTGGGATCGCGCACGTATGAATTAAACATGGCCCCCGTCGCCAACTCAGAAGGAGAACACCTCGGTGTGGTAGTTGAGTGGGACGACCTAACCGATGAACTCATTAAACAGGAAAAAAGAAAAGAGAAAGCCGCTTTTCTTGCAGAACAAGAAAAAGAAGCTGCGGATCAACTCAAACGTATTGCCAATGAAAACGCTCGCGTAAGACAAGCATTGGATAACGTCGCCACAGCCGCCATGATTCTCGATAAAGAGGGAATCATTATCTATCTCAATCAATCTGCAAAAGACTTAATGCAAAAAGCCGAATCGTCAATAGGACAAGAAACTAAGGGATTTAATTCAAATGCCATTTTGTTTGAACCTCTGAATTCAATATATCAGGGACTACAACAAGAAATAGGGAAGCAACGAGTCACGGAATTAAAAATCGGAAGTCATACCTTCAAAATAACCAAGAATGACATCATTGCTGAAAGAGAAAAAATCGGTACCGTTCTCGAATGGCTTGATCGCACCGCACAGTTGGGCATAGAAGAAGAAATCGATAATATGGTGAACTCGGCGATGCTAGGTGATTATTCGAAGAGTATTAACGAAGGTGGGAAGTTAGGATTTTTCTTAAGACTAACACAAGGCCTCAACATGTTATTACATACCGTCGACTCAGGCATTAACGATGTGCAGAGGGTACTCGCGGCTATGTCAAAGGGTGATTTATCGCAAACCATTGAAGCCGAATACAAAGGCTCGTTTTTAGAACTCAAAAACTTATCCAATGATACCGTCAGCAAAATTCAAAGCGTCATGGATGAAATTGGCAGCGTGGTCTCCGCGGGAAATGAAGGCGACTTTAACACCCAAATCGCGGTAGACGGAAAAACGGGATTCTTTAAAACATTGAGTGGAAACCTCAACACCCTAGTCAAAACTACCGATGCGGGCTTACACGATATTCAACGAGTGCTTGCTGCCATGTCTCAAGGAGACCTATCACAAAGTATCGAAGCCGATTATAAGGGTTCTTTTTTGGAACTGAAGAATCTATCCAATGATACCGTCAGAAAAATTCAACACGTCATGGATGAAATTGGCAGCGTGGTCTCCGCAGGAAATGAAGGCGACTTTAACACCCAAATCGCGCTAGACGGGAAAACGGGATTCTTCAAAACATTGAGCGAAAACCTCAATACCTTAGTCAAAACTACCGATGCGGGCTTACACGATATTCAACGAGTGCTTGCTGCCATGTCTCAAGGAGACCTCTCTCAAAGTATCGAAGCGAATTATAAGAGTTCTTTTTTGGAACTGAAAAACCTATCCAATGACACTGCCCTAAAAATTCAAAGCGTTATGAATGAAATCGGCCGCTTGGTTTCTGATGGTAACGAAGGCAATTTTAGATCGAAAATAAATCTGAAAGGAAAGACAGGTTTTTTCAAAACCTTAAGTGAAAACCTCAACATCTTGGTTAATACAACAGACGACGGGCTAACCAATGTTCATCGCGTACTGAGCGCCGTTGCAATGGGCGATTTAACCGATAAAATCACCGATAACTATGCCGGTGCATTCGATTTACTGAAAACCGATGTCAATACCACGGTCTTCGAATTAACCGATGTGATCAGTAGTTTACGCAGAACTTCCGTAGCACTAACGTGGGGGTCACAAGAAATTGTGACAGGAACAGAGAAACTAAGACAACAAGCTGATTTACAAAACCAATCTTTAACACAAACAAACCAGAACTTAGAAGAAATGACGCAACTCGTACTCAGCAGCAGTAATAAAGCCGAAGATGCCAGCACCAAAGCAAAAGAGGTCACTGCCGACGCCGTTAAAGGAGGCAAGGTAATCGCCCAGGCGGTATCCGCTATGGAAGAAATTGAGACAGCGAGTAACAATATTCTCAACATCATAACCGTCATTGACGATATTGCATTTCAAACTAACTTGTTGGCATTGAATGCAGCAGTGGAGGCCGCAAGAGCCGGTGAGGAAGGTCGAGGGTTTGCCGTGGTTGCAACCGAGGTGCGCAACCTTGCTCACCGAAGTGCAGAATCCGCTAAAGAAATAAAGGACCTGATATCAAACTCCGTCACCAAAGTAGAATACGGAACGCAACTAGTAGGACAATCCGGAATCACCCTCAATACATTAGTTGAATCCATCACTCATGTCAGTGACCTAATGCAATCCATCAATGATATGTGCCTCAGTCAAAAATCCAGTATTGATAAAATAAATACTGAAATTGAACAGATGGAAGACTTCACCAAACAGAGTGCGAGCGTTCTCGAAATTGCCGGAATGTCCAGTAAGTTAATGGCCGAACAAACCGAAGATATGCAGCAGAAAATGGAATTTTTTACCCTTGATAATGCAACAGAGACTATACAGAGCCAGTCCGGATTCATCGCTAAATAGCAGTCATTACCATCACAATATCCGAATGGAATAACACTCCGAGACCACTCAGTGAAATCATTTTCATTCCCACTCGCGTAAGAGGAGGAGCCTCCTAATATTATTCATATGAGAATGAGACTATCGCAGTACAATTTACGTTAAATCTAGAACCTATAAACCTGAATATTTTAAATAGCGTTTCGGAAATACCTTCTCAAAATAACGCTAGAATACAGAATTTAGACTGACATTAATATCACGCTACTTACCCTCCTTTATCACCTTATACTCTTATTCCTAGGAAGCTGTTAATATCCCACCCTTCTTGTAATGTGGCCTGGCGACTTTAAATGCGTTATTTGTTATCTCTCGTATTCAAAAATAAAATACACTTCCGTTTATTACATCGATCACTGTTCCTTTTTTACCTTTTCCTGCCCGCCCAATCGATTGCCTTGGAGCTGTCCATTAAGGACGACCCCATTACGGCATGGCCCCTGGTGCTATACAAACCTGCTGAATCTCTGGATATTTTGTGGCCTCTCTATCACTACACAAAAAACGACGACACCACACGATATGCATTGCGCCCCTTTTTCTATTCACTTGAGAGAAATACAAAATCTTCTGAAACAAAAATGTCGATCTTATGGCCCTTTATCTCGCAAACGACCTCACCTAAGATCAAAGAAAGTCATGTCTTTCCTTTGTGGTGGGACCGTCAGACCGAGAAAAAAAGCCACCGAGTATTATTCCCATTTTATTGGAAGGGACATAACAGCAGCAACCCAAACTATCAAACACGTTATTTTCATCTCTGGCCTTTTTACGGCGTCAATTCCACACCACTCGCTAAAGAGCACTCCATTCTCTATCCGTTTTTTCGAGCCGCAAGCAACAACGAACAAAACTATAGAGAACTCCATATACCTTGGCCCATCTGGGGTTTTACCCAGAAAGGTGAAGAGAAGAACCTAAGGGTCTTGCCCTTTTATTTTAGCGCCTCGCAACAGAACTCAGAGAAAAAGTTTGTATTCCCCTATTATTGGGCAACTGAGGACAACACATCCACTAAGGGCCTACTCCCCATATGGTATTCATCCCAATCTCCAAATCATTCGGAAAACTGGCTATTCCCTTTTTACTATCGTTATCGATCCCCTATAAAAGAAATTTCTTTTATTACCCCTTTTTTCGCCTGGGAGAAAAACGGCCAGCGTAACCAAAAAGCGTTGTTTCCCATTTGGTATCAAAAGACAACCGAACAAAGTTCATTACAAATACTCTTCCCACTCTATGCCAGCCACGTTGGAGACAAAAAAAATGATCACCCCCATTCCCGAAAATATATCTTCCCCACCTATTTTTCAGAAACAAAGAAAGACCGGCGTCAGCGAATGCTACTTCCTATTGCGTACTCTTTTGCAAATGAGCAGCGTGACCTCGACTTCCTATTCCCCCTGTATCTAAACAGCACAACTCGAGAACAGGGGAATGAGGTCAGTCACTTGCGGTTTATCACTCCTCTTTATAATGATGGCTCAGCCTCTATCGGACCTGACCGCAAACGATCCCACAGCATGCTGCTCCCCTTTCTTTACCAATACAAGTTTGACTATCAAGATGTTGAGCCATCAGAAAACAAACGTTTTGAACTTACCGCAGGAGTCCCGTTTTATTTTGATATCAAAACAAAGTACTCCCAATACAAATCATTCTTCCCTTTTTATTACCATTCGCTTAGCAGTGACGGCATCACCGAATTCCAATACTACTTCCCGCTTTATGGCCAGCAACGTAAAAACGGAGCCGTGTTAAAACGCTACTTCTTATTTCCCCTCTACGCTCACCACCAATCCGAAGACCGCGAGACATCTTCGTGGGACGCTTTGTGGCCGCTGTTACATCAGAGTAAATCGCCAGAGAAAACCGAACGACGAGCGTTACCCTTCTATTACTCTCAAGATACAGAACACTCTCGTTTTAGTGCTGTTATTCCCTTTTACTTTCACTATCAATCTAAAGAGGGATTACTGGATCAATCCACTGGCGATCCTTTGGAATGGTCAAATAACGTATCCTTCAACGGCCTATTGCCTTTTTACGGACACTATCAACGAGGCGATTGGTATCAAATTCGCTCTTTTCTCGGACCCATTTACCTCCGTATTCGAGACCAGAAAAACCAGACCGACATGACCTCTCTGGCATTCCCTTTCCACATGTCCCTAAAAAATCCAGATTCTGAAAAATGGTGGTTATTGCCCTTTTTCTACAGTGACACATCCAGACAAAATAAACTCCAAATAGGCTCTTTAGCATTCCTACCACCCTACTATTATCGATCCGAGAATACGCACCGAAAACACTTTCATATTTGGCCTCTCTATGGAAAATTAACACAGGGAACCTATACCGAGACTTCCTTTATTTGGCCTTTGATTCGATTCGGGGCAGACACTCAACGTAAAGAGTCGATGACGCAAGCCCTACTGTACTACAGCAAAAAAACACAACTCGGTCACACCAAAGTACTCTTCCCCCTAGGGTATTCCTATCAAGATAAACAACAAAAACAAAATGCCAGTTTATTTCTGCATTGGTATAACAAAGATCTCGCCACCAACAGATCATCATTGTCACTTCTTTGGCTATGGCCTAATCACGCCAGTTTATTCCGATACGAGGCAGAACAGGCTGATCGCTCCCACGGCCTATTCCCCCTGTACTCATACCAGCATTTTCATCGAAAGAGCCAAGAACAACAAATGCAATTCTATTTTCCCTGGCCTCTTTTTTCCCACAACATCAATAGTGCGTTCATCGACAATCTCAGTTTTCTGTGGAAGGTCATTAGCTTTGAGAAGTCCCCCTCCTCTACTGAATTTCGTTTTTTGTGGCGTTTCATACGAACACATAAATCAGAAAAAGAATCGACACTTGAAGTCAATCCTTTCTATTATTCTCATCAAGACGAGCAAGGAAAGTACACCGCTATCTTAGGCGGATTGTATAGTAGCAAGACGGCAATCGACGGTACGAAGAAGAGAAAGCTATTTTGGATAATCGGACTTTAGTTGAAGATTAACACACAGGGATTTACCCAAGGAAACACAATCATGAGTGAACTGTCTGATCTAATTAATCAACGATATGGTTTTCAAAGCAGTAACGACCTTGCTACAGAATTACCAAACTCTAATGCAACCTTACAAACAACCAGCAGCACCATCAATGAAATACTGGACAGAAGGTCTCACCGCCAATATACCGACGAACCTATTTCCGAAGAGATTCTAGATACACTATTGGCCTGTGCTCAATCGGCACCGACAAAATCGAATTTACAGCAATACTCTATTATCGTTGTCAGCGATTCGGCACAACGCCAACGTCTAGCGGAACACTGCCCCAAAACACCACAGCTATTTCAATGCCCCGTGTTTATCGTGTTTTGTGCTGATATGAAACGAAACCAACGAATTGCTGAGATGAAGCTTCACCAACATAACAATAACAATCTCGACAGTTTTGTAAATGCAGTGATCGATGCCGCGATGGCCATGCAATGTTTCATCAGTGCTGCGGAATCACTAGGTTTAGGCTGTGCAGCCATTAGTGAAATTAGGGATAATATCGAAAAGACCTCAGAAATTTTAGCGCTACCTGCCTCAGTATTTCCCATCGCGGGTTTAACCTTAGGTAAACCCGCCTCAGCAGGATTTATTAATCAGCGACTAGCACCCAACATCGTCATCCACCGGGATCACTATGATGACACTACGCTAGAGGAGAATATTGAGGCCTACGATGCACGCCGGCATTCCATTTTCCCGATACCCGATGCACGCCAAATACTAGTTGAAAAGTACGGCATCGCTGAACACTACACCTGGTCAGAGCAGACCGCTCGTCAGCTCTCCATTCCAGAACGACCTAACCTTTACCGTTACTTAACAGAAAAGGGGTTTGATTTACGCTCAAACAACGAGACGAGGAAAAATTGAGTTAGTGATGTAAAATCAAAGATGCCGGGCAAGCCCGGCATCTTTTATACACAGATCTTAAGAGTTACTCGAATCCTATTAGATAGAACCCATATTTAAAGCCCATATTCAGCCGGATGCCGAGAAGGCAATCGCGCTGCACATTCCGAGTTAGTACTCGGTATTGTTGTAGTGGCTGTAAAGCCCTCTTCACTGTGCCAGACATTAATCTCGCCATCATAATCAAACCGAAGCTTGTTGTATTCAACACCCTCAACAGTCTCCGTGCCGTAGGGTTTCATAATGGTCTGATAAGTGGTGCCTAAAAAGGTAATCGTGATTAATAGACTGTAAGACGTAACGTCACCTTCACTTGCACCCAGTAAGCTCCAAAAGCCAGAAACTAACTCTCCTTGCGTATTACCATCCCCAAGAGTACCGTTCACATTGGCATCATCAACATACTTAATGCAGGCTTGGAAGGAGCCGTCTATATCATTTGCTTCACCGTTAAAATAAAACTCCAATTCAGCATCATCTAAACTAGCAGGCGCGGAGCCTAGATCTAAATCGGATACACGTATTTGAAGGCCGCCTACCTGAGTAAAGGCAGAAGCATCTTCTCCCAAGTTCGCCGCGCCCGAAACTTCCTCGACGGAGTCAAAGTCTTCACCCGAAAAATCATTCTCAGTCAAAGAACTCATATCGGCAGAATCCTGACTGAGACTCTGAACTAAAGCCTCCACCAAATCTGTCTTTGTAGAATCTTCAAAAAAGGCAATGACATTGTCGATGCTAGAATCATCCGTCTCCTCTTCGTTAACCGTTTTTATCACAAGAGTTTCTAGAGCCCGAGCACCGCCAACCGCTTCTTCTAGCGTTAATTCGGTATCAGTCCCGTCCAGCAAAGTATCAATAAGGTTAGGTATACTGGATGCCACTTCTGCCACTCTTTCAAACCCTCCCGATTCGGTAGCACTCCCCATATCCGTTGGCGGCGTTTCATCAATGTCGCTATAGATATCTCGCAAATTCTCTTCTGCTCCATCCAAAATAGAAACTAATACCGATGTATTTTCTAAGGCATTATCCATTGTCTCAGTGGACCCAAGCAATGCTTGAGCCATTTCGTTATACACAGTACTGCTGGCGTCATTGGGGGTTCCATAACTCTCTCCTATTTCCTCATAGGTGTCCGTCAGTCTATCGGAGAGAACGGTAACGACTTTATGAATTTTAAGAGCCGTATTCAATAGAGATGCATTCACCTCCCCACTACCATCCGCATTCAAATAATCCACATCTAAATCGGATTCATCTATCTCTAAAGAGGTGAGCAATGTCTCTCTTTCGGATGCATCTTCTACATTCGCAAATAAAGACGTTAACGGTGATATTACCGAGTCTGAAACAGACTCCTCCTGCGCATTGACTCGACGACTCATTTGCCCGATAAACGGCTCTCCCGTGAGGACGTCATATCCCGAATCAATCCGAATAACCACATTGCTGTATTCTACATTTGTCACTAGGCAATATTGCCTCTCTTGTTCCGTCGCTGTCGCAGCGCAATAGTCTGTAAGGGTCAAAGGGTTATAGGAGTAGTAGCCATCGTTATCGGTAAATGCCCACGGCTCCCACGGGTCACGTGTTCCATTGTTATCCGTATCAATGAACACCGTTGCTCTAGCGAGGTAACCGTCCACCGCTAATCCCGAAAACTGTTGATTAAAGGAGGAAACACTCCCGTCATCTTGCCCCGTGCCACCACAACCCGATAGTAGTATGGGCAGGATCAATAGGGGTTTATAGAAGCTAAATCGGCTGAATCTGCTCAGACTATACCAAGTGGAAAATTCTGAATTGGTTTTCTTATCATCTCTTATCATATTAATACCCTGCATAAAGTGGGACCCAATAATAAACTCAAAATAGGCAAATGAAGGCCGTTAGAAAGATTCTTCCATGCCGAAAGTAAAGCTTAGTCTACGAGGTAGGCTACTACCGTCTACTTCAACACTATCCAAGCCATACTCCAGATCAAAGGAAAGAATGTTGAACGCGGTTACACCAAAGTTAAGACTCGAGGTCTTAAACCCCGCTAAATTTTTGGCGTAACCCACCCGTATGGAAGGGAGCGCAAATCGAAAAGACTCATAACTCAATGCGGCATGCCACCATTGATTATCAAAACCAGTAATATCATTGTAGGTCGCTAACTCAATGGAACTGGAAACATACCATTGACTAAAAAGTCGATAGAGTCCGTCGATTCGAGCCAAAGGATTTTTTGTGTGGACCTCTCGAGCATTCAGATCGCCTTTTGCTTGAATAAAATTAGCGGCGTTCTCACAACTAGTACGTGCTGCCGTATTCTCCAGTCTAGACGTACAGTTTTCACCAACGGCACCGTAATCGAATTCAGGCGAATTCAGGTTTTCGAAAATGAAACCTATTCGGTATCGATCCGCATCGAAAACAAAACCCAAGTCAATTCCCACATTGGAATTGGATTCTAGATTTTCATCGTATTCACTGGAAATCACATCGCTAATATCCTTACCCCCCAATTCTTGGAGTTGCATGATCTGCTTGCTTAAATCCAATGATATAAATTTGAGTTTTAACCCAGCATACAAACGGCTTTTACTACTAATAAGATTTGAATTGGATAGCAGCCTACGGCTGTAACTCATGGCAACGGTTTTTTCAATTCCACTCTTTAGGTAGAGTGAAGTGGCAGTATCAAATGAACTACGTTGATTGTTAAAGGCGAGTGTATCATCGAGTATTCTCAAAGCCACCTGTGCTTCAACCGTCAGCGTGACTCCAACGGTTCCTCCTAACAAAGCAGATCGATGGTACAAAGGCAAAATAGGCGCGTTCAAACTAAAACTCTGTTTTAGATAACCCGACTCGCCCATTTCAGCCAACACCTCATTAAACCGTTCTAACACTTCATCCGTTGATTCCGTGGTAGCGCTAGAGTTATCAATGATATCAATCAAATCATCGAGATCTTCTGAAAAATTATCGAGCTGACCTAGCTCCATGCTATAGCCAATATTGGGTAGAAAGGACATCCGCCATAAATCATCCTCAGGCATTACTAACGAATTCATAGCCGGATTATTAAATGCCGCTGACATGGAATGGGCACTGGAAGAAGGCCCTGTCGTCAAACTACCTCCGGAATTCACACCGCTACTGCCAGCAGAAACCCCCCCGGAAAAAACAACAGTGAGAAGTAATAAGTTGAGCCGGTGTAATGATCGGAGTATTTTCATATGCGCTCTTAATAGGACAATAAGAATGTGTATTAATAAACGTTAGAATGGACCCTGAATTAGGGCTAATTAATTCTGCCCATAGATTTAAATGTTCTTAGTTGGCTCAATGGAGCTTTAATTAAGTATATTTTATAACCAAAAATACGAGTAAATCGAACACAGGAGTAGGTTTCATTGTGATCGAAACTATCGCCTTGAATAGTTTGCCAAAATAACGATAATAAGTTTTTAAAAAACAGCGACTGACTTACCGACGATGTGCCACACCCATTTTTGTATTCGCTTTTAGGGCTAAAGCATTTCCATAAAATCAATGCCTTACTACGCGTAAAACTGGATAGTCCTATTTTATATGACATGCCCTCCCTCTCTTACTGATTCACGGATAGTCCGTTATTTGACCGAATTAGCAGTTTCGGATGCCACTGTCAGTCATCAACATTTTGTCAGTCACTTAGGCAATTTCATTGATTTCTCAGGCTCCATTGCGCTATCCCTTGCTCATGAAGAATTACCTAAGCTGATTTTCCAATCAGGTGAATTATCGAAGGAAGCGATCACAGACAATTTCTTTAAGGTGCGTCGCTCAATCGTGCACGCTATAGTCCAGAGCTTTATCCCTAGCGATGACTACCAGCGTATCAAATTGCCAGTCCCTAACACTGCGCCGATGACTTTTGATTTATATCAGCGATTTTATCTGGCGCACCAACGGGAATTGGATTTTAGAATTCAGAACCTTCAGCTCGAAGTGAGAGCCTCTGTCTCCGGCATTTCATTGGAACTGGCGCAACTCTCTTCGCTCGACGTAACCCTAAACAACACTTTGGCAGCACACGTCAATAGACTCTATGCCGTTATTCCCCTGCTGCTGGAAAAACGATTCACGCTATTATTGAGCGACTTAAAAATACAACCCGACAAACGGTTAGAACAGTTTTGTAATGAACTACAAGGCCTGTTGCTAGCAGAACTAGAGCTACGCCTACTCCCGGTTATAGGACTTATCGATGCACTCAATGAGTCGTGACCAATAGATCAAAACCCGATTAAAGAATCTAGAATTTAAACCATTTAAGGAACAAGAAGTTTATGACAAGAACACTTTCCGCCACTGCATTCTTTCTAGGTGCCATTGCCGTTATTTGGACCGGAACCCACTTTATCGGCTCCAGTGCCCTCGCACTCACTATTACGATGGCCATCGGCGTCATCTACGTTATCGGTTTTATTGAATTGACTCGATTTCGGCTGGCGACCTCCACGCTGGAAAACTGCCTGACAAAATTGCCACCCTCCTCGACTCACGAAAACTCCACGACACCAATTCAAGACCTAACTACACCAATTCAAGACCTAGATGAATGGATTAACGACCTAGATCCTTCATTACAAAATTCCGTCAGGCTTCGCATAGAAGGAGAACGGGTGGGCTTGCCCGCACCGGTACTCGCTCCCTATCTGGTGGGGCTACTCATCATGCTGGGACTGTTAGGAACTTTTATTGGCATGGTGGAAACATTAAAAGGAGCGCTGATTGCACTGGAAGGTAGCACTGAACTTCACGCTATTATCGCCAGCCTAACCGCACCCATTAGCGGGCTGAGCACCGCTTTCGGCACTTCCGTTGCCGGTGTCGCGGCCTCTGCAATGCTGGGCCTCATTTCTACCTTATGCCGAAAACATAGAATACTCGCTACTCGACAGCTCGACTCTAAAATTACAACGGTCTTTCGTCCTTATTCTTTAGTTCACGGTCGTCAAGAGACATTCAAGGCGCTCCAATCTCAAGCTAAAGCCCTGCCCGAAATGGTCATCGCTTTGCAGGCTATGTCAGGGAATTTGCAAGCGCTAGGAGAAAAGCTATCTGAAAACCAAGAGAGCTTTCATACCACTACCCATAATATTTTCGCTAACTTAGCTAATTCAGTGGATTTCTCGCTAAAGGAGAATCTTTCCAATTGCACTGAAGTCGTCATTGAAAATAGCCGATTAACAGGCGAAAACTTCAAACAATTAATGAAAGAGGCCATAAAGGACATCGGCACTGAAATTAGAGCAGGCGCTGATGAAACCCATCGACAACTCACTCAAACCGCACAAGCCCAAGTCAAAAACCTGTCCTCTCACTTTACCCAATCTTTGGAAGATTCCACCGAAGCTTGGAAAGAGGTTTTATCGGGACAATCACAATCAAATGATGCCCTCATTAGCGGCTTAGACATTTCATTAAATGAATTTAATAAACAATATGAAAACACATCAGCCGCCACGCTCGAACAACTCGACATCAGAATAGCCCAATGGATGTCCCGACAAGAATCGGGGGATAAAACACGACTAGATCAATGGTCACTATCCCTAGACCAATCACAAACAAATTCCATTGCACAGATAAAAACAACCTCCGAAACACTGATAGAGGCTCTGAAGACGCTCATGGACACTCAACTGACGGGGTTCAACTCTGTCACACAGGAAGTGGAATCCATGTCCTCGGCGTTATCCTCAACATGGCGTGACGCGGGGGAACAATCTCTTTCTCAACAAACGCAATTAATTGAATCTTTAGAAAGCACGACTCGTCAACTCAATAGTGAATCACAATCAGTATCGACTAAGGTACTCAGTGAAATAACGCGGCTGCTACGAACATCTGAAGAACTGGTACAAGCCAGAACGAAAACAGAGAACGCTTGGCTAAACTCAGTCGAAGATAGAATTGGTCAATTAACCTCGACCTTAAAAACAGAACTTAGCGCTCTGCGACAAGAGGAAGAAACTCGCAGAGAGAATGCACTTGAACGTTTATCCCAATTGGAAACCACTAGCAGTCACAACTTAGCGTCATTGGGTAAAGCGCTGGAAGACCCTATGCTCCGTCTTATTGAAACGGCATCCGAAGCACCACTCACTGCAACAACGATGATAAAAAAGTTACACGATGAAATTTCTAAAAGTATCGAACGAGATAATCATCACTTAAACGAAAGACACAATACAATGGAAGCGCTATTGGCACTTACCGAATCGATAGAGCAGTCTTCAACTCGGCAACATGAAACGGTCAATACCCTAGTCACCTCTTCCACCGAGATGCTCGATGAAGTCGGCTCCCAGTTTTCCAGTCATATTGAAACCGGCGCATCAAAGCTAGCGGACATATCCGACAACTTCGCGGCGGGTGCTGTAGATATGTCGAGCTTAAGTGATGCCTTTGGTCTTGGCGTACAGCTTTTTAGCGAATCCAATAACAACTTAATAGACTCACTAAAACAGATAGAAAACGCCTTGAATAATTCAACCACACGCAGTGATGAGCAACTCGAGTATTATGTGGCACAAGCCCGCGACATTATCGATCACAGTGTGCTGTCACAAAGGGAAGTATTTGAAACACTCCATCAATTAGATCCCAGTTCGGTAAAACCCGATCAGTTAAAACCTAGCCAGGGAAAACAGAAAGAAGAACTTGAACCGGCGGAAATAGATTAATGGAAGATTTAGAAGAGTCCATCGACGATTCCGCTCCCATATGGGCGATTTTTGGCGATCTCATGTCAGGATTAGTCGGCGTTTTCGTCCTGTTTCTGGTCTGGGTACTGAGTTATCAATTCGAACTGGCTCAATCATTAGAGCAGGAAGTCGAAAAAAGACAAAGTGAAGAACAGCGACGAATGGCCTTAGAAGAATTGCTAGCCTCCCCCATAGAGGAAGGTCGCGTCACGGTACACGATGGTCGAATCGGCATTAGTGGCAATGTTTTGTTTTCTTCCAACTCCGACGATTTACAACCTGAGGGAAGAGAATTACTCCGATCCCTAGTCGCCCCTCTCAAACTCTATCTCGGCGAACATCAGGAGTTATTAATGGTCAGTGGTTTCACTGACGACATTCCCATTCAACAAGGCAACAATCGATTTGATGACAACTGGCAATTATCCTCTGAGCGCGCCCTCACTGTGGTGCGAGTATTAATAGAAGAAGGATTGCCACCGGCCCTCACCTTTGCCGCTGCGTTCGGCGCGCAACAACCCTTGGTTCCGAATTTGGATAAGCTTAGCCGATCTCAAAATCGTCGCGTAGAGCTAGCTCCCGTCCCCAAGCATAACCCGCTCAATAGCGTCACTAAAGATAAAAACACACGTGACTGATCAAGACGATACACTGCAATCAAAAATCGACTTGCTCACTCAAGCGGGTGCCGATCGCCACGACCCTATTCGATTCCGCTACCTGGAATCATTGGTCCAACGGGCCATCGGCCAGAGAAAGTCGATCAAACTGATATTAGAAAATAAAGCGGAGAAGGTCCTAGCAGACTATACAGCCAAATACCTCCAAGCAAAGGAAGCAGCGAAGGCTATCCTCATCGAGGTTTCCAAATCGTATCCTCACTCAAAAGAAGCCATCTTATTACAATATCGTCATTGCGATTTTAAGAAGGTGGAACAAATACAAACCCATCTGCAACGACATCAATATCAGGGTGATCTCGCTAAATTAACCGACCAAATTTTACAAGAGAACCCTGCCTTTCAGAACCATTCAAAAACCCTCTCCTTTGACGATCTCCTGAAACAACAAGAACAAGAAGTCGCTCAGTCATTTGAAAAAAATGGCAATATCGCAAACATATCCAATGACGACATAAAATCCCTCCCTCCCCTACAAGAAAAACTTCAGGATCTAAAATCTGCTCACGTATACAAACAAGCACTCAGCAAACTAAAATCAGAGGAACTGATTCGTCACCTACTAACAGACGGCCCCGAGAATCCTGGCCCCATCAACTCTCACGGTTTAGCCTCTCGCTCTCTTACCCTGATGGGCGAGCTATCGCCAAAATACCTTAATAGGTATATATCCTATCTTGATAGTTTGCTTTGGCTGGAGGCCGCATCAGAAAGTAAAGGTTCGAAGAAAAAGAAGGCTCGCGCTAAAACTTAGAAGTTTATTTCATTCCAATAGCACTGAAAAAATCAATCACAATCAATATCGTCACCCAGTGTTCCTAACACAAACATTAGCGTTAAGATCGACATTGACTCCAATAGTCAGATGAATGATCATCTAAACTAAAAACAGATATCGCAACTAGATATCATAAAGAATAAAAATAATTTCTACCAACAAAAGCCGACAAATCACAATGACAAACAATATCGGTGATACCGCCAATCAAGACAATATTAGAAATAGCCTATTCGACCTCATTAAACTTATCCTAGGTCTGACTATCTCATTAGTGATATCAAAAAATATTGAATCCGATTTATTAGCAGGTTCTTTTATTATTATCGCTGTGCTCAGCATTGCCAGTTATATACGAAAATTTGAAACAGGGTCGAAGCGACCCGAATGGGTCTGGATTATTGTCCTTCTGGTTTTAATATCGTCGATACTATCCCTTTACGAATCCTATCAAGTCTATCGAGGCTTTATCCCGTCGCCTAAAATAATGGGAGAATTATCAATTGCCCAAAACCCCCTCTTGATTGCGGGATCTTCAGTATTGATTTTAAGCGCCGCTTCAACTTTATTTCTACGCATCGCGTTCAGTCGTTGGCTTTGGCTAGCCTACTGTATTAGTTTTATTTCTGGGGGAATCTACAGTTTATTCACTGATGAGTTTCCTTCTCTTGATGATACCCTTAAACTTAGTTACCCGCTCATTGCTTTTATTTATGCTTTCCTTATTCTCTTTTGTACTCACTCTCTTCTCATTGCCTATTATGCATTTCAATTAGGAAAAAAAGGATATTACACCCATCTCACCATTCCAAAAATACAATCGACGTCTATCTATAGTGAGAGTGATAGTCCTGACAGCGATAAGAACGTAGCACTACAAAGACCGATATGGCTGACTCTAGGGTTACTACTTTACGGTTTCGTTATTATTCCATTAGCGTTAGTCAATTGGCTGTCGCTATTTTCTGATCCCGCTAATTTGACCGCAACAATCACAGCAATAACAACCCACTCACTGATGGCCTTGTCGGTTATCGGAGTCTGGAGGCTCCAGTTGTGGGGTATCGTTACAGGAGTGATGGGGCTACTGGTTGTCACCCTAAGGCTGGGCTATATCGGCACATCATTCGATTTATTAGAGATGTATTTACCTAGCTTCTTATTTTATATTTTCGTTTTCTATTGGCTTAAAGCGAAGAAGAAAAATGATGGTTTGGAAAATTAGAATAGTCATTCAACGGTGACTACGCTAGATCTTAGACGCGAGCCATGCCCAAGGGCAAACCAATCCTTTCCTGATGATTTGATTTTTCCCTGAAGTTTCGATCGACGTTTATCGAGTACGTACTGCTCCTATTCCTACTTGCATTATAAAACCACGTCATTTCAAAGTGTTGTGTTCGACATTCCCATACAACATAGGGCCATTCCCTGCCTACACAATGAAACGCTCTTTTTTTGCTTTGGATGAACTTGTAGATACGTTATATATACGGTGTTTCGTCATTGCATGTACGGATTGAATTGTATATTTCAGTATGCCCTTATAAATCTGGGTCAATGATTAATATTAAATAACAAAAAAAAGGATTAACTATATGTTGTCTATCAACTCTATAGAAAAAACAAAAACGACAGGGGTAAAACTGGGAGTGTTGTTTAGCAGTTTGTTAACGATGACTGCCTGTGTTCCAGATAATGAATTCTGGGTAGAAAAAGTCGACCAGCGAGGTTCAAAAAAACTTTGGCTCGAAGTCTCAGAAGGAGAAAGCGCCATACTCGCATGGGATATCACCACCATTGAAGAAAAAATTGGGGCTATCGATAGCATGGAGATTTCACCCGCTCCAGCTGAAGGTGTTATAGATCCGGCCACCGGTAGCTTGGAATTTATACCTGGGATCAGCTCCCACTATACGGCTGAATTTGTAGGTGCGGACAAATCACTAACCGATAAAAGCGGGGATGTTATTGTACTGCGTGAATATTGTAGTGGTATCGATTCTGTCGGAATGAATTATTCTCAACAGCTCGATTTACAGCTACCAGACGAAACACTATTTCCTGGTCCTAATCCCGCTGTATTACTGATACACCCTGGCAGCTGGAAAACCCGTGATTACTCAGACATGTATCGCTACATGCCTGCGGCAACTGATCGCGGCTACGTCGCAGTTTCAATTAATTATCGATTAAGTGAAGAAGACAAAATGGTTTGGCCCGGCCACATCCAAGATGCTAAGTGCGCCGTACGCTGGCTGAGAGAGAATGCTGCAACCTATAATATTGATCCCAATGCTATTGCTGCAATAGGCCATTCTGCAGGAGGACATTTAGCCGCATTGCTGGGTGTGACTGATGCATCCACCGACCCCACAAAACAATCACTAATCGATGGCTTCAAAAATAAAGGCAACCACCTTGGATATGAAGATAATGTCCAAGCCGTCGTTACGATTGCGGGTCCACACCACCTAGAGTCTTCTTACCACGAAGGAGCGGTAGACTACCTTCCCAGTACTAGCGATACCTATACTCTACTTTTAGGAGAATTACCGGTAGAGGGCGTATACAACGAAACCTATGATCAAGCCTCACCGACTTATTTCGTTGACTCTGAATCAGCAGATACACCTTACCTGATCATCAACTCTATCAATGATCAACTCGTATCAGTAAAACAAGGGTGTAGATTAAGAAAAGCCTTAGCCGATGCAGGTAGCAGCAACGTCACGATGCTGCTCTATCCGAGTGGGCGACATGAATCATTCATAGAAGCACGCAATATTGATAGCGTTGTCACTGGTGGCAATATCACTAAAACGATCAACAACTCGTTTGCATTTTTGGATCACCATTTACGCGCAACCGATGACCCGAACTACGAAAATAATCCGTTCTACACGGATCCCGAACTGGACGATCTAGATTGCGACAACATTCTGCAATAGTATTTACGTTCAGTAGATCTACAACTTAACTTCCCATCTTCAGCTTCTCATCTTGGATAGGTCAGTCATCAATCCAGGTTGAGAAGCTTCGCCAAAAACTGACATCTAAAACCGCCCTTTCTTCTATTTTCATCCTGAACACAGAAAAACTTTCAGCTTATTTTACAACTTAAACACTAGCAAATACGCGTCACCCACAACCCATTGGTAAGTAATAACTTTTATTCTAGGGTTGATATTTTAGGGTTCATATTTTAGTTCCCAGCGCGAAATTTTAGTTTCTGTTTTTTTAGCCGCTCTGTATTTACCTAATCAATAAAACGACTTCGATTTTGATAAAAGAAAGCATCAGCAGATTTCACGCCCCCTTCAATTGCGACTGATTATCATTTACAATCAGGATTTCTGCACAGCTTTATATTGAATTTTATTATGCCGCCCAAGATTTTGACATTACCCCAAGCGCCACTTCCCGCCGGTCACCGTGAGCAAATAGGCCAGCTTTATAGCGAACATCACAGCTGGCTTTACGGCTGGTTATGTCGAAAACTCGGCTGTAGCCATCGCGCGGCCGACGTTGCTCAGGATACTTTTTTAAGACTATTTTCGCTGCCAGCATCCACCAGACTAAGAGAACCACGGGGATTCTTAACGACTACCGCCACCCGATTGGTTATTGATGCAGCGCGCCGCAAGCAGATCGAACAGCAGTATCTCGACAATTACTACTATTACCACGGGCAAGAGGCGGTGGCCCCCTCTGCGGAACAGCTGACCATCATCAGCGAAACCCTGGCCGCGATTGCGAAAATGCTTGATGCCCTACCGGAGAAATGCCAAAAAGCATTTTTAATGAGCCGGCTCGATGGCATGCGCCATAGCGAGATAGCCAGCACTCTCGGGGTGTCAAAAAGTAGAGTGAAACAGTACATGGCTAAAGCCATGTTGCACTGTTATCAACTCAGCTATATCCCCGAATATAAAGCAGATGACTGCATCCTATGAACCGCACGTTAACCGAAGATTCAACCGCCTCTCCAACCACTAACCCCCCAATAGGAGTAGTAGAACAAGCGGTGGAATGGCACGTTTTAATGCACTCCGGCGAGACCAGTGCACAGGACAAATACAACTTCGCTCAGTGGCACAGCCAGAGCGATAACGCCCAAGCCTATCGCCGACTTGAAACCATTTGGAATCAGTTTGACGATGCGGAGCCCACACCGGCTCAACAGGCTCTGAAACAGACACTGACGGAGCCGGCACCGACTTTGGTGGACTCAACATCAGCTGCAAAACGGACGGGGCGATTACTTAGCGTCTTAATTCTGCTCTGCCTTACGGTGGCTTCTACATTGAATTTACAAACGGTCCCTGGGGATAGTTTGATGGCGGGTTATCTGTTTTCTGGCCGTTTATTTGCCGACCACAAAACCCACGTGGGAGAACAACAAATGATTGTGCTCAGTGATCAAACTCGCCTTTACTTGAACACCTTTTCAGCGGTGAATATTGAATACAGCGATGATGAACGACGCATTCACCTATTACAGGGCGAAATAGCCATTGAGGTTGCCAAAGATTCGCAGCGGCCGCTTGTGGTGATCAGCCAGCAAGGCACGAGTCGTGCGCTGGGTACTCGGTTTAGCGTTCGCGACCGGGGCGACGTTGCCGATGTGAAGGTCACTGAATCCAATGTTGAAGTCTGTGCTAAAGCGCCACCATCGCAAACGCCAGCAAGCGCCTGCCAACAACTTCGGGCCGGTGAGCAAACTCAGTTTGGGCAGCACCGGGTACAGACGCCGCAAAATATCAGCACCGCCTTTATCAGTGATTGGCCCCAGCAGCAACTGATCGTCGATGACCAACCCCTAGTGACGGTACTCGAAGAGCTTAGCCGCTATCATTCTGGCCATATCCGTATTGACCGAGATTCTCTGGCAGCCCTACGGGTGTCCGGTGTATTTCCACTTAATGATATTGAACGCAGTTTGCAGGTATTGCAGGCCAGCTTGCCGGTGAGCGTAACCACCTACA
This sequence comes from Pseudomonadales bacterium, assembly GCA_019090455.1. Classification (GTDB taxonomy): domain Bacteria; phylum Pseudomonadota; class Gammaproteobacteria; order Pseudomonadales; family DC-out160; genus DC-out160. The sequence continues at coordinate 269,897 of JAHRWA010000039.1, forward strand.
CATCTCGATTGATTCTGGTGGAGTTGGAGTAAGCACTTAAGCAATCAAAAAAAACACCCTTACGAGACTCCCCCTCTGTCCCATTTCCCATCTCACTCGTCATAACTGATGAAAGCAATGGATATCACTGCGGGTGCTCCACACAAAACAAAATAAAATAAAGCGCATGCTTAGCCAAACCATTGCTCCAAACTCATCCCAACTGACGAGAAAGTTCATGCGTTTTAATTTGTCCAAACCCCTAACATTCGCTGTTGCACTGGTGATCATGTCAACGATCACCCTACCCGGGTTGGCACAAGCCGATGCCATCACCCCGGTCACAATCAACATGGAAGCGGGCTCATTGACCAACGCTCTCAACCAGTTGGCTCGATCCAGAAATTTAGCGCTATCTTTCGAGCCATCACTCACTGCAGGCAAAACCAGCCCCAGCATTTACGGCAATTACACAGCGCGACAGGTCTTGAGCCAACTACTCTCCGGCAGCGGATTAGTCGCTAATTCTCAGCCAGGGGGATATGCCATTGTAAAAAAAGACGAAGCGATGACTCTCGACACCCTTCAAGTGGAAGGAGCCGTAATCGAAGGAAATGCTTACGGTCCGGTGGATGGTTATGTGGCGACACATAGTGCTGCCGGCAGTAAAACTGATACACCCTTAATCGAAATACCTCAGTCTATTTCGGTGGTAACGACGGATCAAATACAGGTGCAAAAGGCAGAGAATATGGCTGAGTTATTCCATTACACCTCCGGCATCATTGCCAGTGAGACATACGGAAGTACCGGCGAATCATTTGTAATAAGAGGGTTTTATTCACAGGCTGGAAAAAACAGCATGTATATTGATGGCACGCTTTCATCATCTGACATGTGGGGGGGGCAATTAATTTCCTATGCCACTGAACGTGTTGAACTGTTAAAAGGCCCCTCTTCGGTTTTATATGGAAAGTCGGCACCAGGCGGTATTATCAATGTAACCACTAAGCGCCCGACGCTCGACCCGTTACATGAATTTAATGTTGAATATGGCACCAATGATCACAAACAAATATCCGCTGATTTTAGTGATCTATTAACGGTCGATGGCGTTTGGTCTTACCGCTTAACCGCCTTGCACGAAGATAGCGAGACGATGATTGATTATGGTCAGAATGAGAAAACCTATATTGCCCCCGCCCTCACCTGGCAACCCAATGAAGCTACGTCTTTAATCTTATTAGCCAGTTATCAAAAAAACGATGCAGAATATACTAATGGCTTTCCCATCGAAGCCTTTGCAAGAACACCGAATGGAAAGTTACCTCGCCATCGTTTTTCCGGGGAACCAGGGAATCACAACAGATATAACACCGAAAAAACATCCATTTCCTATATTTTTTCGCATAAATTTAATGACGATTTAACCATACGAAATAATACCCGTTATGCGGAATATACGGGGGACAACCACCATATTTTTCCATTCGGATTTAATTCCGCAACAGGTGACATATCCAGAGTAGCCAGAGAACGTGACGACACCTCAGATGTATTTACAACTGACGTAAACCTCGAATATATTTTAGATGCCGGTATGCTTACTCACACCCTTTTATTGGGAGCTGACTATACTCGAAACTTTACAGATACTAGGCAATACAATCGAACGCTGGGAGACCTTAACCTCTATAACCCGCAATATGGTATTGCTCAATTTGGGCCTGCAGTACCAGTGTCATGGTCATGGGAGGAAGAAAACATAAGCTATGGTCTCTATTTCCAGGATCAAATTAAAATTCAAGATAAATGGGTACTGACACTCGGCGGTCGACAGGATTGGAGCAGTTATAAGGAAAAGGAAGTTTTTTCAGGTGATTTGGTTGTGCCCAAAGAAAAAAGCGATGCCTTTACGGGGCGCGTAGGTTTAGTTTATCTTGCCGACAATGGCCTCGCCCCCTATCTTAGTTACAGTGAGTCTTTTCAGCCTCAAGGCGGTAGAGGTAGGTTAGGAGGGCGATTTGAACCCACCACAGGTGAACAGTATGAGATTGGCTTGCGCTACCAGCCAGAAAACATCGACACACTTATTACCGCTGCCATCTATCAAATCACCCAACAAAATGTATTAAGCACTGATCCCATAGATACTCAATTTAGCGTACAAACCGGTGAAGTTCGTTCACGTGGATTTGAGCTAGAGGCGAAAACACAAATAGGTAATAACACAAGTATTATTGCGGCTTATGCCTATACCGATGCGAGAACGACTAAAGACAATAATCCTGACAATGTTGGTGAAAGGAGCAGTGGTGTTCCTTACAATCAATTTTCGCTATGGAGTGAATATCAACTTGCTGACTTAGGACAGCCCAACTTGATGATAGGCGCTGGCATACGTTACGTTGGGGAAACTCAGAATTGGCTAGCGGGCGCTAATTCAGATTACACCGTGGTTGACGTCGTGACTAGTTACGAGACAAAACACTGGCGCTACGCTGTTAATATTAAAAACTTGGCTGATAAGACTTATATATCGGCCTGCCCAGCATATTGTTTTTTTGGCGAAGAACGAAGTGTTACGGCCAGTGCTTCCTACAAATGGTAAGAGATGGGTAATAACCATATAAACAAGCGATAAAAACCAAAACCGCCGTCAAGCGCAAGCCTGGCAGCGGTATTTTGTTCTCTGGACTCAATCAATGCGGTCAGACTCGATTGAGTGCTTTTTTTGGCTTCCAGAATCCTTTTGATGCCTTATGGGTTTTTTCTGGCTCCCTGGGAATCCAAATGCGGAAAACGGGGTTGCGTCTTGCAATGCAATGTTACAGAACAGAGCGGCCTTGTTTATATGAAAGCCATTTTCATACCGATGGAAAATAAATAAAAAATACATGCCCTTTTTGGTCCGCTCATTCGTCTTAATAGATAAGCACTTATTTTTTTACAAACGTAAATCAGCCTTTGATCGTTGATTCACTGGTTACCCCCCTTTTGAGTCGTCGGGCGGTGCGCGCCAACTCCCGCAATCCCGCAATCCCATAATCAATTATTGAGCTACCTTATTTTGAGACCCATCGCCTTACTTCTGCATCGCTACATCGGCCTAGTGATGGCCGGACTTTTATTAATCGCTGGCCTAACCGGTGCCCTGCTAGCCTGGTATGACCAATTGGATTCCGTTTTCGCCCCGACGATGTACCAGCTGGCACCACAGCAAATCGGTACGATTGCCTTAGATCCACTGGTACTGCGAGAGCGGGTATTGGCGGCGCACCCCGAGGTGGAGATCAACTTTCTCGCGCTACACCTTGAGCCGGGTAAACCGCTACGCATGAATGTGCAGGCGCGCCCAAGCTCGGAGGCTGACGAAGTGAAGGAGTTGGCGAATGATCAGTGGTTTATTGATCCCTACAGTGGCGCGGTTGTAGCCAAACGCCAATGGGGGGATATCAGCCAGGGTTTGAAAAATCTAATGCCCTTTGTCTATCGCCTGCATTACAGCTTGGCACTGGGTGTTGTCGGCGGCTATGCCTTTGGCATTGTTGCTCTGCTGTGGACGTTGGACTGTTTTATTGGCGCTTATTTAACATTTCCGCCGCGTAAACGCCGTCGTGCAAAATCAACAAAAACCAAATCCGGCAAAAACTGGTGGCAGCGTTGGTTACCGGCCTGGCGAGTGCGTTGGCACAGTAGCCGCTATAAAATTAATTTTGACCTGCATCGCGCGGGAGGATTGTGGCCCTGGGCGATGTTGTTGGTGCTAGCCTGGAGCAGTGTGGCCTTTAACCTGAGTGAGGTCTATCAACCGGTGATGCGCACGTTGTTGGCCCACCAGGCAGAGTCAAATGATTTACCTGAACTAAGCGAACCCCGACAGAACCCGGCGATTAATTGGGCCCGTGCCCACGCCATTGGTCGCCAATTAATCGCTGAACTGGCCCAACAAAAGGGCTTTGAAGTGAACCATGAACAACTACTTTACTACCAGGCGGACAAGGGTATTTATACTTACCGAGTACACAGCAGCCGGGATGTGAACGAAGAATATGGCCGCACTCAGGTGTTATTTGACGCCAACAACGGAGCACTGGTATTGAGCTGGTTACCCTCGGGCGTCGCCAGTGGCGATACTTTTACCAGCTGGATAGAAACCCTGCATATGGCGGCCATCTGGGGCTGGCCATTTCGGGTGTTTATGTCGCTGCTGGGCATTGTGGTCGCGATATTGTCGGTGACGGGAGTGGTTATCTGGTGGCGTAAGCGGGCAGCACGGCGGTGGCAGAAGGCAGGTCGATCGAGCAACAAAAAACGCGCATGGTTCTTGAGTATCGGCCGCTAACAGGCCCCAAAGCCCATTATTGCTCATCTGAATGGGATAACAACTTACCGGCGGCAGCTTTGGATAATGGCCCGGAAGTGTTTCATTCAAGCTGATATCACACCTCTAGTTGCAAATGATACTTATTATCATTAACATGCACAACTTCAATGTAACCGCTACCCTGACCCGCCGAATATGCCGCCAAGCCCATCCTTGCTATCGCCAACTATTAGTCAGCCGAATCAGCGCGAACGGTTCGCTCGGCTCTACTCTCAACACCATGGGTGGCTATATAGCTGGTTGTACAAAAAACTCGGTTGCGTACAACAGGCCGAAGATATCAGTCACGATACCTTCGTTAAATTACTCAAAAAGGCCCCAACGCTGCTGCGCGAACCCCGTGCCTACCTAAGTACCGTCGCCCATGGCTTGGTGGTTAACCATTGGCGACGCCGCGATATCGAGCAAAACTACCTGGCGGCACTCGCCTCCGAACCCGAACTGCAAGCCTGCAGCCCAGAAGCCCGCGCGATTGTGATCGAGACACTGCTGCAAATCGATAACGCACTCAACGGCCTGCCGTCAGCGGTGCGCGAAGCCTTTTTGTTGTCGCAGCTCGATGGACTGAGCTATAAGGTCATTGCCAGCCGCCTAGGAGTCTGCGAGCGCACCATCAAGAACTATATGGCGCGGGCCATGTTGCACTGCTTGATGGCTGCCAATGATCACGACATCGATGAGTCCAGTCGATGAGCGCGTCGCACACATCACCCCCAACAGAAGGGGTAAGTACTCATCAAGAATTTGAGCAACTCGAGCAAGCGGCGCACTGGTTTGCAGTGATGCAATCCGGCAACGCCAGCGCCCACGAGCAACAGCAATGGCAGCGGTGGCTCGCTGAAAATGACCAACATCAGCAAGCTTGGCAACAAGTCGAAGGCATTTGCCAACAGTTCAATCAGCTGCCAGCCAAGCCCAGCCGCGCTGCCCTTGATGCCGCGAGCAACTCTGTGATCAACCCTGTGATCAACCGTCGTCAGGCAGTCAAAGGGCTGGCCGCTGCCGCCATAGCCCTGCCCATCTGGCAGCTATCTCGGCAACGACAATGGCCCGAACAACTGTTGGCTTCGCACCTCACCAGCGTGGGTGAAATTCGCCAGTTCACACTAGATGATGGCAGCCAGATTTGGCTTAACAGTGCCACCTCAGCGGATGTTATCTACAACGTTGGCTTGAGACGCATCGTGCTATACAGCGGGGAGATCTATATAGAAACCACTAAAGACACCCTACAAGCCAGCCGCCCACTGGTGGTTGATACGCGTCACGGCCGACTGCGTGCTTTGGGCACCCGCTTCAGCGTCAGACATCATCATGAAAACACCCATTTGGCGGTCATGGAAAGTGCGGTTGAAATAAGCCTTAAAAACTCACCCAACACGCAAAAGCATCGCATCAATGCAGGCCAGCAGGTCAGTTTTAACGATGAGTTCATCCAACCAGCCACCACCCTGCCAGCGATGGCTGAATCCTGGACCCAGGGCATGATCATCGCTGACAACATGCGCCTCGACGACTTTATCGAGCAACTCAATCGCTACTATCGAGGGCATTTAAGTGTCGATCCCAGTGCCACCGATTTGCGCTTGGTCGGTGCCTACCCGGTAACGGATATCGATCGTATTCTCGCCGCGCTGGAACAGTCTCACCCCATTAGCATTAGCCACACCCTACCCTGGTGGAAAACCATCCGTGCCCGATAACCCACCCCCGCCCAACGCCCTGAAGAAGTTGCCACTTCACCGGAACAACAGGCCATCGTGTTGGAATCACTGCATGAAATCGACGCGATGTTGAACAGGCTCGGCCACAAGGTACGCCGCGCTTTTTTGCTGTCCCAATTTCAGGGCATGTGCTACAGCGACATTGCCGTGGAGCTAGAGGTATCCGTCAGTTCGGTGAAAAAATACATGGCCAAGGCCACTGCCGACGACGAACTACAACTGCAAACCTGGCTAAGGAGTGATGCCCTACACCAATGGGCCTGGGGCAGAATAGAGCAGATGCAGGCTCGACTCGGTCACATGCCCGGCTCACTGACAGTCGATACCTTGCACACAGCCGACAAACACTTCGATGCCAGCACGCTGGTGCTCAACACCGCCACCGATTGATGGCGACAAACGCCTGGCACCGGCCTGGAGCTTTTACGAATCTGAGCATAAAACCTATGGCAGTGATTTAATCTGGCAATTTCACGAGGACTGGGACATTAAGCTCTCTCACCGTTATTCCAGCTCTTATCGATACGGTACCTTCCCCTGGTTACTTGCCAATGCCAGCGGTGATTACTCAGCGGAAATATGGAATGGCAACCTGCTAAGAAAAAGTCGGCAGACCCAGGCCATCATCGGCGGTGAATTGATCACCGGTGTTATTACGCACAAATTATCGGTGGGCATGTCTCATACCAGAACGGCCACTTCAAACAGTGTCGGTAGCCCAAGCTTTTCTTTCCATAGCTTCGCGAACCTGGTTAATCTTTCCAATCCCGTTGAATTTAGCAACGCAGGGATTCTCCCGGTGCCAAAGGGTGATGCTGAATTCAACGAGCATGAACATATTACACACCGAGAATTATTCCTCTCGGACACCCTTAATATTGGCGAGCACTGGGATCTGATTATTGGCTTACGTCATGGCTCCCTTGATAGTAAATATGCTGACTATAAGGAGAGTGAAGTTACACCCACCTTGGCTGTTATCCACCGCCCTGTTGATTGGATGTCCCTCTATACTAGCTATGCGGAGGCCTACAGTACACCAGCAAACGCCCAGTGGATAACGGAGGTCAGTGGTACGTAGGTAGCGTCACCTTGTTTGATCTGGGTGCACGTTACACACTCAATAGCCATGACAAAGCCATAGCATTACGCTTAAACATCGAAAATCTTACCAACGAGGCTTACTGGATTTCCGGGCTTTTTAATGTCATCCTTTTTTACAAAAAACTAGAACTCATAACTGGCATTAACATATGCCGTACGCGGATTGCTGTAGTTAACACTCCAACTATCCGTCCATATACCCGCTTCATCGGTGATGTTTTTCACGCCTGCCTGTATCGCTAATGCGTCATCTTCAGGCAGTGCTAAGCGATACTTCAGGGCAAGATCAATGGTGGTAAAGGCTTCGGTATCAAAATCATTCGCATCATTAAACGGCGCCTTGCCTTTATATTTGAGACCTCCTAATACACTCAAACCTGGGATGCTGTTAGGGAACGAATAGCTGATAAATAGCGCCGCCGCATGGGGGGACACACCCGGAACCTTGTTCCCTTCGAAATCAGGATCTTTACTGTACCTCGCTTTAGTGTAAGCGTAGCTTGCCAATAATTTCCATTCATTGGCAATGTCGTAACTCAGGTCAACCTCGACACCTTTTGAGGTTTGTTCACCCACCAAACGTGTTGTGTTATCGGGCAGTGTTTTAGCCACATTGGTTTTTTTTAAATCGTAATACACCACGCTATACAGCAGCTCGCCGTTCACATCCCCTTTGACGCCCAACTCCCACTGTTTTCCCTTTTCATTTTTGTGATCACCCTCATCCGGTCGGGTATAGTTTGGCTCAAACGATGTAGCATAACTGGAATACAATGACAGTTCTGGTATGACTTTATAAAGCACACCGGCATTCCATGAGGTGTCCGATTCGTCGTCATCGGCAAAATAGGAATCACTACCATCAGCATAAATCTCTGTGGCTTGCTCATCAATTCTATCGTAACGAAGCCCTAGATTTACGATCAAGTTATCGGTCAGGTAAGCCGTTTCGTTAATAAAAATACCGATTTCCTGGGTTTCATAATCTTCAATAGATTGAACCTCGATATCCCCCGCGTATTGATCGTAGACCGGGTTAAAGATATTAAAGACTGGAAAACTTAAGGTATTGTCGTGTGTTTCAGCCCAACCAAACTTTCCTGTTGCTTCTGCTGAAGAATAGTCAATCCCCACGGTCATTAGGTGCGTCGTCGCACCGATGTCTACATCCGCGTGAAGCAATGCTGAGACTTGGTGTGATTGAGTCTCTTTTTCGGGGTATCCGAAGGTTTCTCTAACCAGCGATCCTGCTGCGTATCCACCATCCTCCAAGGTATCAACAGGATAATACGGCCAACCGGAGGTTGAACGTGTGCTTAAGTCTTGCGTCACAAACACATAAGATAACTCGGCGCGTAAACTATCGTTTAGTTGATGCTGCAATGTCATATCAAATAACTGGTTGGTGTATTCGCCGACATCACCGGGCTCACCAAAATTTGCACTCGCAAGGTTCGTGGGTACTTGGTCAAAACGTTTGAAATTCTCTTGTGGCAACCCCTGGTTAATCGGCCTTTTTGAATGTTGGTATTGATACTCAACATCCAACAATGTGTCTTCGCTAATCAAGAACCGTAATGCGGGTGCAATGGTAGAGGATTGCACCTCCGCAGAATCACGGTGTGTTTTTGAATCCTCACTGGACGCAATTAAACGGTACATCACCTTGCCCGTGGCGTTAGTGGCTCCCGTGATGTCGGCAAGAAGCGCCTGCTTACCGTACTCATCCAGCCTCACTTTTAAAGAGCGTTGCGCATCTTCTAAGGGTTTTTTTGTAATGACATTAACAATACCGCCGGGTGAGTTCACCCCGAACTGCACAGAAGCGGGCCCTTTTAACACCTCCATTCTTTCCACCGTGCTCATCTCTATTTGGCCTCCGTATCGCTGGCGCTTTCCGTTACGAAAGGTCATGCCATCGGAGCTAAAACCACGAATAATCACGGAGTGTTCTAACTGACCCAAATCGTTGGCTCTCTCCACACTGGGAATATACATCAACGCATCTTCCAGCCGATCAATATTGACGTCTTGAATAAATTGCTGAGAAATCACCTGTACGGATCGTGGTATATCCACAAGCGGCACGTAGCTACGCGTGGCCGATACCGACTCGGGGGCGGTGTAACCATGCTCCTTGGTCCCGTTCACTTGCAACGGGTTCAACGTCATCGCCTTATCAACGGTCAAGGTTACCGTATTACCTGAACGCACAAAACGAATACCCGAATCGCGTAGCAGTTGTTGCAAACCCTGTTCAAGCGAATATTGACCCTGTAACCCCGGAGTTGCCTTACCTGCTGTTAACGCCCCATCGCTTGACAGGAGAATTCCCGCCTTCCCAGCAAATTGACTGAGTACACTGCTAAGTGATCCGGCTGAAATATTATAGTGTCTAGTTTGTGAGTTTGTTATTTCAGTTATTTCTGCAAAGGCGACATTGCAGAGCATCGCTGTCTTTAATATTCCCACTAAAACAGCCTTTTGTATCAACAGTCGGCTGGTAGTTTTACGCATTTATTATTCCCCAATGATTTAGTTTATTTTCCAAGGCTCAGTTTGCGTTTTAACACGCGATAACCTGTCTTCTTATGAGTAATGTCAACTGAGAATAAAAAAGGGGAAAGTATAAAATGTTTTTTTTGAACAAATTTGTTTGTAGTATAAAACGAGGTCGCGTCTTGCAATGCCACAGACTGGCTCAATCGATGACCCCAACAACGAAAACAATCCGTTCTACACGAATCCCAAACTGGGCGACTTCGAGTGCGAAGACAGAAATAGGGGACAGACCATGATAAATTATCACTCTTTAAGCGGCCGACCAGCTTTCCCAGGTATTACTCGTCGCCCTAGCGCTTTGCTGATCTCCTCCTTAAAGCGATTGTCTCCCAACACAAAATTACCGTTCGTCGCTTTGCGTATCTCATCAACCAACCCCGGCTCCAGATCGTGCCTAAATAACTCGCGATAGTTTGCCTGTCTTGCTACCTCGGTTTGACCCAAAGTCTCATACATAGAGTGAGGGCTAATCAGTTTGCTCGACTCTCCCTGTGCATTCGTTCGATAACTCGACCATCGGTAATCCGCTGGATGTTCGACCATCTCCGCACGCACTGGGTTGAGTTCAATATATTGCTGACAATAGAGTAGATAATTATCTTCCTGAGCGATGCAGGAACGAAACCGACCTTCCCAAAGCGTGCCACTGCGTCGGTAGGTTCGATTGATATACTGTACATAGCGCTGCCCAAGCCGTTTCATCAGACTGCCAACACTGTCCTTTTCGTTCGGTGTCAACAATAGATGCACATGATTGGTCATGAGCGCATAGGCGTGAATGATGCAGCCCGTTTTTCGTGAATACTCCAGCAACCAATCAAGGTATATCAGGTAATCATCATCATCAAAAAAACACGCCTGTCGATTATTACCGCGCTGGATAATATGCAGGGGAACCTTCGGCACGACCAAACGAGCTCGACGAGGCATCAGATTTCAGGGGCTAGTTGCATTTGCTGATTATAGACCAGTTATTCGTGGTCTGTCCCCTATTGCCCTCGCCTGTCCGGTACGCCACCTCATGCGCTCCCACGCTGGAGCGTAGAAGCTAGAAAAAACACGACATGAATCGATTGCCGTCGCGCATGCAATCGGCTGGATCATTCGCAAACAAACGCAACAACTAACCCTCATTTACCTCCAACAAAACAACACAACCTTAAAAAAATACATTTTACCTTTCCCCTTTTTGATTCTCGATTGGCATAGCGAATAACACACGTTAAAACCAATCGAGAATTAAAGGGAAAGCTATGCCTGCATCAAACCACACACCGAGGATTCATGCGGCGATCCTCGCCAGCCTGCTCAGCACCGCCATTGTCAGCGGCGCAGCCATCGCGCAAGAGCCCTCGACAACAACAAACAATACCGCCGAAGCCACCACTAACCTTCTCCACTACAGCCTTGGCGCTGCGCCACTGAGCCAGGTGCTCAGCCAGTTCGCCAGCCAGGCGGGCATATTGCTGTCGGCCGACGGCGCCATCACCCAGGGTATAAACAGCCCGGGCTTAAATGGCCAATATTCAATCGACCAGGCCCTGAGAAAATTGCTCGAAGGTTCAGGCATTCGCTTTGTGCGCTCGGGCAATACCGTGACCTTAACCAACGATGAAGTGATGACGCTGAACCCAGTGGAGGTGGGAGGTGCGGCGATACCAGAAAGCGCCTACGGGCCAGTGGATGGTTATGTCGCTGCCCGCAGTGCAACGGCCACCAAATCAAGCACCAAAATTATTGACACACCTCGATCCATTTCCGTCGTCACCCGCGATGAAATGGATCAGCACGGCGTTGAGTCCATTAGTGATGCTTTGGGCTATACAGCCGGTGTTGTTGCCGATGCTTTCGGTGACGAAGGCCGCTACGACGAGATTTATGTGCGGGGTTTTAAGTTGTCTGCGAATGGCATATTCATCGACGGCCTAAAAATGGGTGCTCCTCCATCTGAGTATTTTGGTACAAAAATAGACCCCTATGGATTAGAACGAGTCGAGCTATTGAAAGGTCCATCATCCATTTTATATGGCCAGATAAACCCTGGTGGGCTGATCAATTCGATAACCAAACGACCGACGGCTGATTCTTTCCTGAGTACTGAATTTCAATACGGCAGTTATAGCAAAAAACGCGCGGCTATCGATCTTGGCGGTCCAATCTCGGACAATAAACAGTGGCTTGGCAGGCTGACCGCTCTGGTTCAAGAAAGTGATACTCAGCATGATTTTGGTCGAAATGATCGAATTTACATCGCCCCAGCCATCAGCTGGCAACCCAGCGACAAGACTAACTGGACATTCCTGGCCAATTACCAACGGGATGAACACGGCCCCTACCCCGGGTTTTTGCCCTCTTTGGGGACTCTCGACCCGAACCCAAACGGTATAATCTCTACCGCTAGAACCACCGGCGAGCCGGGCGACATCGATGAAACAGAGCAGTACTCAATCAGCTCTTTACTCGAACACCGGTTTAGCGACCGGTTTAGCTTCAAGCAAAATTTTCGTTACACCAGCTCTTCTTACGATAATGAAGCCATATTTGGTTGGGGTTTAGAGAGTGATAATCGCACCATCAATCGTGGTTATTACCTTGTTTATAGCGATGTCTCAAACTTTGTCATGGACAACCAGTTAGAGATGCGCCTGAGTACTGGCGCGATTAGCCACACGGTCATAGCCGGCATTGACTACCGGCACAGTAAAGAAACCCTCGAATCCGGTTATGCATCAGCGCCCTCACTGGATATTTTCGCGCCGGTATACAACACCCCTTTCATCAACCTAGATACTTACACTGAGAAGCCTGAGCAGACTCAAACTGGTATCTATCTACAGGAGCAAACAAAGGTTGGTGATGAGTTATTCATTAGCCTAGGTGGCCGTTGGGATCGAGCCACTAATAACGCAGACACTTCTACATCGGGGTCAAAAACTAAAGATAACGCCTTCACCTGGAGCGCCGGGCTACTTTACAAAACCCGGTTCGGACTGTCTCCCTACTTAAGCTATGCCGAATCTTTTATGCCAGAAGTCGGGGTTGATTACATCACCGGTAAGCTATTTGGGCCCTCTACCGGCAAACAATATGAACTTGGCTTGAAATGGCTTTCCACAGACGAACGCTCACTGGTCACTTTATCTACTTTTAAGCTCATCCAGGACAACTCTCTCAGTGCTATGCCCGGTATCCGCGGAAAAACCCAGAATGGCGAAATTGAATCCAGTGGTCTGGAAATTGAAGGCAAATTCCAAATAGGCGAACCCTGGGTGGTCACCGCTAGCTACGCGTATCTCGATTCAGAATATAGTCGCGACAACGAGTTACAAGGTTTGGAAGTGCAGCAAGCACCCCGCCATCTGGCATCGGTTTGGGCTCACTACAAAAACCTACTTCCCGGTCTCTCAGTGGGTGCTGGTGCAAGACATGTGGCTAGGCGCGTATATGGTTACGAAGGCAAAGGGTCACCCTCAGTCAACGAACTTTATCTATCGAGCCGAACACTGCTGGATTTTAATGCTGAGTATGTTATTAACAAATTCACTGTTAGCCTGGATGCCCGCAATCTGACCAACAAAGAAACCTTTTCCTGCTATAGCGAAGGCTATGGGTACTGCGTGCCAGACGATGGCCGCGAGCTGTCGATTAAATTGCGCTACGACTACTAACTGACTGCGGGTATTGCCAGGCTAACCTACAATGCCAACCAATGGTATGTTGGCTCGGTTACCCTGCTTGACCTAGGGCCTCGCTATCCGCTGAAAATCAACAGCAAGTCGGTTGATCTGCGCTTGAACGTCTTAGCACTAAACCCCCACCGATTTACTAGAAGATAACGAATGTCGGTGATACGTAGGTAGCGTCACCCGCCTGCAACGGGTTCAAGGTCATCGCCTTATCAACTGTCAAGGTTACGGTATTACTTGAACGCACAAAACGAATACCCGAGTAGCAACCGTAAGTTTCACACCTCTCTTAAATTACGAGCGAGGTCCTATCCCCGGTATAGTCTGCAGGCACCGGCAAACATCTATGTCTTGGAATAAAGGCATAGATGTTGTCTCATTAAACTTTTTACGTTTGTCTATGCTTAGCAACTCTTGATATAACTCGTTAATGGATTAACTGTATGCTTAAAAACAACTAGCCAGTGGATACCGGCATAGTGACGATGAACACGACTGACAGTCATTCGGGACTTATTTTTCTTTGAAGTTCAGCAAAGTTATTTGAAATTTGAATATATTGTTTGTCAGTTTTGTAGAGAGTCAGACGCAACATGAGGCTTTGCTGTTGCCGTTCCCCTTCAACACATTGTGATTACAAGGGAGGATAATGACATTCTGGCGATGAAAGATACCCGCAAGAATAACAGGATCAATTTCCCCGACATTGTCATTCACAAAACCCATAAGACTCTATCCAAGGCAATAGAAAGCAATAAAAAGCGTATTACAACGCCCTGGAATCTGCCCAGAAATACAACAAAATCACTGAATGGATCTCTTACTTCGTCAGCATGGTACTCGAAGCTCAAAAGGATGCAGAAAGCTTGAATAGCTTCATTCTCAAGAAAACACGATTCTTCGATCATCACCATAAACAATTAGACGAACATCAGTTGAAGGTGATTCATCGCATGCTGGAAGAAGGACCAAAGGGATTCGAAGGTGGCATGAGCGCAAAAGAATACAGCAACATTACCGGGGTTTCAAAAGCAACCGCAACACGTCACTTGCAGCGCTGAAAAGAGATCGGTGCATTGAAACAGCATGGGCAAGGTTCAGGTCGGGGTACACGTTATCATGTACATTTTGTGGGGTAACAGAATCAAAAAACCAAAGAGGTCAGACTCCAATACTGTTACAGGTTATCGGTGACAGACTAATAAGTTAGGCTCAACATTACACCTAAGTTTGGGACTCGGTGAAATGATTTGAAACTACAAAAACTAGATGGGATTTGAAAGCAATCTGACAGGCAGAATAAAAATAGCGAAAACATCTATTTTTATAGCCTATACGATTATTTTATACGGGGAATATAGGGGTATTGTATGGTGCCCAGGGCCGGAATCGAACCGGCACGGAGTTGCCTCCGAGGGATTTTAAGTCCCTTGCGTCTACCAATTTCGCCACCTGGGCCATGCAACCTCCAATAAAGACTAACTATTACAAACCTAGTTAGACACTTACTGAAAATGGAGGCGAGGGTCGGAATCGAACCGGCGTAGACGGATTTGCAATCCGCTGCATAGCCACTTTGCTACCCCGCCTTAATCTCATGGCGCTTTTAAGTCATGCTTTCTCAATACTAAGATTACATGTCTTTATGCAAAAAAACCTCGGGTTGGTCCGCCGAGGTTTTTGGTATTTGGAGCGGGAAACGAGGTTCGAACTCGCGACCCCAACCTTGGCAAGGTTGTGCTCTACCACTGAGCTATTCCCGCTAAATCTTCTCTCCAGCCTACTGACTACTGATAGTCTTATGGTCTACTGCCCTTTGGAGATCGCATATTCTACTCATCAATCTAGTAGAGTCAAGATTTTTCTATGTTAACTTTCAACCAGTTATTCTGGAGGGCTATTCGCCGCTTGAGAGCTCTGGCCATGCCGCCTTTAAGTAGATAAACATCGACCAAATTGTTAATCCAACAGCGACATATAATAGGGCATAAGATGCTAAAACCAAGTGTAGGGTATAATCGGGCGGATTACCCAATAGCCCTGCGATAGCAACCATCTGCACGACTGTTTTCACTTTTCCAAGATGAGACACTGAAACACGAGTACTGTTACCCGACTCCGCCATCCACTCCCTAAGTGCAGATACCGCCACTTCTCTCGCGATAATAATAAAAGCGGGCACTGCCAACCAGGTCGTGGCATGCGCCTCTACTAAGAGCACTAGAGATACTACGACCATAAGCTTGTCTGCTACTGGATCGAGAAAAGCACCTACTCGTGTACTTTGCTGTAGCTTCCTCGCCAAATAGCCATCAAACCAATCAGATATACCGGCTATTGCAAAAACAAATGCAGACGCGAAATAACTCCACTCAAAAGGGAGATAAAATATAATAACAAACACTGGAACAAGAGCAATGCGCCCCACTGTAAGTACATTGGGGATGTTTAGGCGGTTGTTTTTCTGAAACAATATAGACATATCGCATTACTTACCTTTTGAAAAGGCCCACAATTCTATCGAAATCGTAAGGAGGTGACCATTTATATCTGTGACAGATCGGCATTCAATGTTGCAATTTTTCACTTCTAGAACGGGTATCTCGATATATTCAATCATTATGCAATGCGGAATAGATTTCTTCAGCTATTTTGCTGCTAATCCCCGCTACATCAGCGATGTCTTTGGCACTTGCCCGAACCACCTCCTGCAAACCACCGAAATGATTGAGCAACTGCCGCCTGCGTTTAGGTCCGACACCAGGGATACCCTCTAAGGACGACTGCTTCCTTTTTTTGTCCCGCCTCTGTCGATGCCCAGTAATCGCAAATCGATGGGATTCATCCCTTATATGCTGAATTAGATGCAGGGCCAAGGAGTCCCGTTCAAGAGAGAGTGAACGATCACTATCAGCCAGCAATAAGGTCTCTAAACCCGGTTTTCTCGATTCACCTTTGGCAACACCAACCACTGCGACCTCGTCGATTTGCAGCTGCTCCATTACCTTTAAAGCTCGCGTTACTTGCCCTTTACCACCATCAATAAAAAGAATATCAGGCAGCTTACCTTCGCCTTTTTTTAATCGCGTATAACGACGTAATAAAGCCTGCTCCATCGCTGCATAATCATCACCAGGAGTAATGCCTTCTATGTTGAATCGGCGATAATCTGTTTTCAACGGCCCTCTTTGATCGAAGACAACACAAGAAGCCACTGTCGCTTCCCCTTGCGTATGACTAATATCAAAGCACTCCAAACGCTTAGGAATATCATCCAATGACAACGCATTCTGCAAAGACTCAAATCGTTGGAATAGATTTCGTTTATTAGCCAAATAGCTTGTGATATTTTGCTCGGCATTCGTTTGCGCAATCCGCAACCATCCCGCGCGATTACCTCGCACCTTATGATCAAAACTCACCTTAACGCCATTTCGTTGCTCGATGGCCTTAATTAATATATCGCTATCTTCAATTGGATAATTTGACACGACCTGGCCCGGCAAATCTCTGGCTGCGGATGACAAATAATATTGAGGTAAAAATTCGGAAAGAATGGAGGCGCTATCGCTCTCATCAATAGCCGCTGAAATGGCCGTTTTAGGAAAGTAGCTCTTGCTACCCAAGACCCGACCCGCTCGCACAAACAATGCCTGAATACAGACTCCTCCAGCCCGCGCATCCACCGCAAACACATCCACATCCCCATTTTCCCCAGTGACAAATTGGCTCTCTTGCACTCGGCGAACACTCACAATCTGATCTCGAAAATAAGCTGCCTGCTCATATTCTAACGCCTCAGCAGCAGCCTCCATTTTAGTGGACAACTCATCCGCAATTTCGCTACATTTCCCCTCAAGGAACATGAGCGTATGCCTCACATCCTCTGCATAGTCCTCTGCGGAAACATGGCCAACGCAAGGGCCGCTACATCGCTTTATCTGGTACTGTAAACACGCTCTAGATCGATTCTTAAAAAAATTATCATCACATTGACGTACAAAAAACATTTTCTGCAATAGGTTTAAGCTCTCTCTTACCGCTCCCGCACTGGGGTAGGGCCCTAAATACCGGCCCTTTGCACGCCTAGCACCGCGATGAAAACTAATCCGTGGATATTCACTTTCAGTAGAAACAAAAATAAAGGGGTATGACTTATCATCTCTTAACAAGATATTATAGGGCGGACGCAACTCCTTAATTAACGTTTGCTCCAGTAATAGAGCTTCTGTTTCGCTTTGCGTAATAGTGACTTCAACAGAGCAGATTTTTGCGACAAGGGCGGCAGTTTTCAAACTGGTTTGATTTTTTCTAAAATAGGACGACACTCGGTTCTTGAGGTTTTTGGCCTTGCCCACATAGAGCACCTCTTGTTTCGCCCCCAACATCCGATAGACTCCTGGATGCTGCGTTAAGGAAGACAAAAACGATTTAACATCAAATACACTAAAATCTAGCAAACCGGCAGCCTTTTCCTGCGTATCTGAATTTAACACCGCATTAACGATGCCTTCTTTTCCGGTGCCTTTGTTTTCGATTTTTTTCTCTTTATTACATTTGTTTTTAATTTCATAGCTGAATGAAAAACTAACACCCTAAACATTCATCTCCGCATCCAGCAACCCATTTCGTACCGCCAATAAAGTCAGCTCAACGTCGCTATTAATCGCCAATTTCTCAAACACACGATAGCGATAGCTGTTAACTGTTTTTGGACTTAGAAAAAGTTTGTCCGATATCTCCGATACTTTATGACAATTGACTATCATCAAAGCGACTTGCAACTCTCGCTCAGACAACTCATCAAAAGGAGTTTTACCGCCGTTTTTTTGAACCGACTTCAATGCTAGCAACTGAGCAATACCCGGACTAATGTAGCGCTGACCAGCCTTAACGACTCTGATTGCATTCACCATCTCGTCCAAACCCGCACCCTTTGTTAGGTACCCCGATGCGCCAGCTTGTAATAAACGAGACGGGAAAGGCTCCTCTTCACAAGCTGTCACTGCAATGATTTTTATCTCCGAGCTGATTCGGAGTATTTTTCTGGTCGCTTCTAATCCGCCGATACCGGGCATTTTCACATCCATCAACACCACTTCAGGTTGCAGCAAACGGGCAAGCTTCAACGCCTCCTCTCCACTACCAGCTTGGCCAAGAATTTCAATATCATCCACATCTTCCAACATTCTAGTAATGCCGGTACGAACTAGGTCATGATCATCAACTACCAATATTTTAATCAAAATGCACTCCAAAAAAATAATATAGTCTTGAAATAAATCAGATAGTTAAAATCAACTGGATGGCCCAAAACCTCAGATCTTAAATTAGATTAATGCAACCCATCTTTAGAGAAAACGGCTTAAATATTATTGCCCATTTTCAGCTTCGATCTGATATGGCCCCGCCAAGCACCCACCGGTCTGAAAGTGTACATTAATTTCTCGTTGTAAAGATAATATGAGCCTCTCTAGATTGAAAGGGATGAATACAAAACTGAGCCTTAAATGGGCAAAAAGCCAAAGGCTTGATATTTATAAGATGACTTTAGCTTAAGTAGTGGGGACTCAAAAAAACTAGCAGGACTAATGGGGCTAGACACAAATAGGAGAGCGATTTAGAGCTAAATGTAAAAAGGCTCTGCAACGGGCAGAGCCTTTTTACTAAATATGGCGGAGGAGGAGAACGTCACAATTAGATTCTTTACGCATTATACAGCCCTTAAAATATCTATATTTCGTTATATATCAACAGCATCCATTCCTCAACATTCCATAATGAGTTATACTGCCCACTTGATTTGACGGTTTCCTTGACGGTTCGTAACCGTCAATTGCATTATCCCTTTATCATGCATAGGTCTCGTTATGGCGCTTTCACATACAGCGGTTCTAAACGCTAAACCAAAACAGAAGATATATAAGCTATTTGATGGCGGCGGATTGTACCTACAAGTAAAGCCCACTGGCTATAGATGCTGGAAATATGACTATAGACTTAACGGCTCTAGAGGGACGTACACCATAGGCCAATACCCAGACATAAGCTTAAAGCAAGCCAGAGAACGCCATAGAGAGGCTAGAGAATGCATTGCAATTGGCACTCACCCTAAGACATTAAAGGACTTAGAGCGCGTAGAATACGACCTCAACAACAAAAGA
Organism: Pseudomonadales bacterium; assembly: GCA_019090455.1. Lineage (GTDB taxonomy): Bacteria > Pseudomonadota > Gammaproteobacteria > Pseudomonadales > DC-out160 > DC-out160. The sequence goes on from JAHRWA010000039.1 coordinate 289,503, forward strand.
TTTAGCCACTACGCGAACCAATGGCTTGATAAACAGAATATGGCCGAATCTACTTTCTCAGACTTAAAACAACGTGTAGAAAAAAACCTCATACCATACCTTGATAAGAAAAAGGTGAATGAATTCACCACCGCTGACTTATTAAAAATAACTTTAAAGATCTCAGAAAGAGGAGCCAAAGAAACAGCTCAAAGAATGGCAAACGTACTAAGGCGAATCTACAACGACATACTGATCCTAGGCATAGTTGAAAACAACCCAGCTCAAGGCTTAGCCGAGCTTCTACCTAAACCTGACGCAAGACTGAAAGGTAATTTCGGACACATTACTTCAACAGATGAATTGAAAGTCTTATTACAACAAATTGATAAACCCAGTATTCGGCAGGACTACTCAACAACCCAAGCACTAAAACTAATGCCACTGGTTTTTCTCAGACCAAAGAACATCAGATTCCTTAAATGGCAATACATTAACTTCGAAGAAAAAATGATAAGCCTTCCAGGAACTGAACTCAAAACAGGAAAGCCACTTGCCGTTCCGTTATCCCGCCAATCAATATCAATCCTAAAAGAAATGGAACAATTAACCGGTAACGGTGAATATGTATTTGTATCTAGCCGCAGCAAGAAAGGAACGCCTATAAGTGAAAACACGACGACTCAAGCATTGAGGCGCATCATCAATCCAAGTACAGGAGAACCATTTGGAACAGGTTACATGACCTCTCATGGCTTCAGACATACCGCTAGCACCCTACTCAATGAACTTGGCTTTGACCCAGACATTATTGAGCTGCAATTAGCCCATATTAATAAAGACCGTATGAGGGCTACTTACAATAAGGCTCAGTGGATGGAAAAGAGAATCACTATGATGCAATCGTGGGCTGATTATCTTGATGGATTGAAGTCAAGTGTGTCAAACATAATTCCACTTAACAAAGCAAACCACACAAGAAATGGAATCTAATCATGAGATTAAAGATACTGCCCAATCAGGTAGATTTAGAGCTGGCAATTGACGAGTTCGGATTCAAAGAAATGCCAACTCTCAGAGCCCTTAGATTATTATTACGCTGCTCACTCCCGGACGGGCTACGTTTATACTTCGACAATACAATTAGGGGCATCGATTCTACTGTAGCTATAGGAAATATTTTCGACGAAAACAAAGACCTAATTGATTTTGTTCAAGCGGAACCAGAGCAAATAGTGCAGCTCTCTGGCAGGAAAATAGTTGAACGAGCCCATGTTTATAAATCATCAGAACAAAACAAGTTTTTTATTTCCGTATCTATGATGTCACAAAACGGTACTAGCTATTTCATTCCTGATACTGAGGGTATAGAGCATGCTGATGTACCCATCGACAGCGAAAGTTTTTATTTTGATCGAAAAGAGCTACTAACTTATCTAAAGGACATGGATAGAGACAACATAATCAAAGATAAACCAAAACCAAAAACGACAACTGATGATTATTCGCGCTCAGAATTTAAGGCGCTTGCACTCCTAGCACGAGATAAAGCAACAACAGCAAATTTTCAAGTGGGAGATAAAGTCAATGCCGCCGCCATTCGAAAGCACATAGAGTCTCTAGCTATCAACTACAGTGTGCCGACTACGGGTTTAGCGTCATTAGACGATAAGATAAACAAGGCATTGACTAAGCACGATTTAAAAGACATTCGCCCACCTGCAGAAACAAAGACTCCTAATCAGGAATCATAGATCCCAATTGGGAAAACCCCCTCAATCATAAACGTTATATTTCGTCCTATCTGCTAAGAAAGACTCTTTGCAGAACATCAGCCATACAGGACGCAATAGAATGCATTACGTTAAACCTGAAAGTAATCGAACAAAAAAACTAATTCGAATCTCCAAAGTTGTTCAACTTTGTGGGATTTCGAAATCTTACATCTACCAGCTTTGCAGCAAAAACCTATTCCCCAAAAGTATCCAATTGGTTCCTGGAGGCTCTTCTGTGGCCTGGGTCGAGGAAGAAGTGCTCGCCTGGATTGATTCCCGAATTGAAGAAAGAAATAGTAAGGAGGCCAGCTAATGCGCGAGCAACGAACAACCAAATTTGAACGTTTCATGGAAACTTTGTTATTGGCTGGAAGAGATGGAGCACACCCACTGCAACTTGCTATGGCTCTTCAGAGCAACAATATATCTTGCTATGCCCACAAACTAAGATCCAAGGGAGTGAGCCTCAAAACGACCCCACATTATTCATTAGTTGGATTGAATGATGCGGAAAAAGTGTTAGATCTTCTAAACGAATACAGATCAAAACGAGGCAGCCACGACCTTCCATCAATACTAACTGCTGGGTGGGATTAGTCATGACACAAGTTGAAAAATTAAAAACTGGGGATTGCACAATGCAAACAGAAGAAAATAAAACTCTGCTCGCGGCCAAGCAAAAACAGAGTTCTTCCAACGCTGATCAAGTTAAGGCTTTGGGTTGGGTTAACGATTATATTCTATTGCCAGATGAAATAAACGCCATCGAAGCCCCCACATGGATTATAAACAATTTAATCATATCTGGGCACATTATTCTGATCCCCGCTGAGCCCAACGCTGGAAAAACAACAATATTTTTTCATCTTGCAGGAGAGATGGTTAAAGAGGGATTCTCAGTAAATTATGTGAATGCAGATATTTCTGGTGGAGACGCTAAACCATTATATGAAGAAGCAAAGATTAATAAGTTCAATCTTTTACTGCCTGACATGAAGGGTAAAGGAAAATCAATGGACTCAGTTATTAAAAATCTAGCGGAAATGTCTCATGACTCTAACAGATATGACGATGTTGTATTTATCTTCGATACTTTGAAAAAAATGTTGGATGTGATCCAAAAGTCTGCAGCCAAAGAGTTCTTTAAACTATTCCGAAGATTATCAGCCAAAGGAATGACAATCATATTATTGGCTCATACCAACAAATATAACAATGAAACAACCGGATTGCCGATTTATGAGGGCACTGGTGATTTAAGATCAGATGTTGATGAGCTAATTTATTTATTGCCTCAAAAACACGAAAATGGAGCTATGACGGTGACTACTCACCCAGACAAAATACGAGGAACCTTCAAGCCAATAACCTTTGAAATTGACAGTAATAGGAAAGTAACCCTCTTAAAAGAGGCTGTTAACACGTTAGTAGCTAACCAAGTGAAAGATGAGCTAGCTAAGGATCAGTCATCTATAGACGCCATTATTGGCGCTATTGAATCTGGCTGTAAAACTCAGAAAGAAATAATAGAAAGCTGTGATGATATTAATATCGGAGAACGTACTGTAAAAAGGATTTTAATAAAGTACAGCCTAGGTAGCTTGGATCACAACTCCTCTCCTAGGTATTGGAGTAAGGCTAGAGGAGAAAAAAATAGTAGCTTATATTCTTTACTTAAATAGATTTTAAATCTTGGCTCAGCGTATAGGGAAATACTTGGGCCCTCTGTATTTGTCATTAATGTCTTTTTTAACATTTATTAGACTTAGGCTAGCTGCATCTCTCACACCAATAATCAATTAAAAACACAAAAACGACAGGAAGGAGGGGTATTTCAATTTAACATCCTGGCATACCAAAGGGCCCAACTTGGCCTTGAGAGCAGTAAGCAGGCCTAGATTTTTGTTGATTACTTCCTCCGCTAGATATTACGGCAGATGAGGTTCTATTTGCCATTTCTTGATTGTGCATATACATTTGAAATTGCTGGTCAGTCATTGCATCCCTGTAACCAGTTTTTGTGCCGTCTTTTGTATGGCACATGATCCTCCTGGATGAGATTGGTCTATATCGACGACAACTTTTATCACCCATCATGTAATATTTTCCGTTAATAAATGCAGGCTGAGCACTATAGAAAATGGAACAGCCATTAAGTAAAAAAACTGCAAGAACAAGTATATATTTATTCATTTAGTGACTCTCCAGGCGGGCACTTTCCTTAGGCGGCATTCATAGTTAACAAGGTATCGGTCATCCCCAGCATGTAGTTTTAGTAAGCAATATAACATCTAGAACATTGTGCTTGGTAGTAAAAATGACAAAGATGACATATGACAGACCCCCTCCATATAATCGCCTTCGATACTTGTTTTAGGTGTAAATTGATTACCGCCAAATCGCTTACGGTCAGCCCCAGATAGCGGCCCTTCCCAGCTCGCTACGCTCACCACTCAGGGATATCTGGTTGCTGCCCTACGATTGGCTATAGCTCCCAGCAGATGGCTTATAAGTGGCGCAACCGACAAACCATCAATACGCATAACTCTCATTTAAAGGTGAATTCCCAATACTTAATTCACCCTAAAGACTAACCCTCTATTATCCACATAAAACCAATAGTTAAACTGAACTCTAAGTCTGAGAAATAGCCAACATACACCTGAAGGGTCCCTTAACTCTAACAGTAACGCAAAGCGGCCACCTTCCCCTTAACCTATAAGAAAAGACCCAGACTTGCCAATTAGGCGACAACATCTCTGTACCAGTCGTATTATCTCGAATATTCGTGGGCTTTCAAATAATCGTAACCGCCATACGCTTATCGTTCGAGCATCGTGCTTGGTTTTTAAATTGGCTCTATATACAATGCGACAAGTTGTTTTTGGAATGTTTTGATAAGGAACGGATTCTATGCGATATGCCAGCTTGTCAATCTGTCTTGTAATTATGCTTTCGGGCTGTGGTGGAAGTGATTCGTCGTCAGATAAGGATCTTTTTAGTTTGTGGACTGCCACTGATTCAAGCTTAGTTCTTGATTTAACGAATGGTGATTTCTCTACCCCAACAGATTTCTTTTTCGACATGGGTAATGGTGCCCTGTGTGGCTGCACACTCACCGCTTTCGGAAGCCAAGCATCAGGCACCTACACCTTTAATTCCTGTACATATGAAATTGGCTCTAGCTCCCGTGGCGATCCCGGATGCAACGCCTTAAATCATACAGGAACTTATACGAAAAGCGGTAACGTGCTGACCACATATGACAGCTTTGGTGAAGCTACATTTCGATAAGCAATACCTGATTAGCACCAACTTTCTTTCTTCCCTCCATCGCACAAGGAACAAGCCTGTGCACTTGTGGACGATTCCGACTGCGTCGGATCGGATCAAGCCCTTCGGGACGTGAGGAAGAACCATGGACAACAAAAAGACGTTGCCCACAGCTCTACCACACTCTTGAACCTATCGACCACAGGGTACACAGGCTCAGCATGGAGAATTTTTATTTATTTTAATTTTAAAGAATTCTGTCTCGACAAATGGGTCTACTTCCTGCTCATATAAAACATTAGTTGACCTTAACTCTATCCATATACACAGTGCTGATTATATTTCTTCACAGCTGATGTCAGGCAAACTGGTTTTTTTCTTCGATGCGTGTATCGGTTTACGCCTTGATAATCCAAAGAGACCCAAGAGCGCTGAACCCAACAACCATCCTGCCGCAGGAGCTGGGACAGGAGTGAGATCTGTTTCTACTAATGATAAAGAATTGATAAATACCGTATGGACCTGATTATTATTATCGATATCTAATCCTCTGAAGCGGACATGATCTATTAGATCACTATCTGTAGTACCGGTAGCAGCTGCAAAACCCCAATAATCTCCAGTGAACTCAAATTGAGTAGGACCTGTTATGCTTTCTTTGAACGCAAAAGAAAAATTAAAATCATAAACGTCATTTTCTATCAGATCTGTACCAAAATCCGCCAAAGTAAACCAGTTACTAAAATCGTATGTCGCATTCGATAAAAACACATAATCAGCATGGTAATCTGAGGCAATACAATCTGGAGATATTGAATTATCTATACAATCTAAGGACGACAAAGTGTCATCCCCATACCCCTGGTCAGCTACCCCATTTAAACCATCTTTATAGCTACCTAAAAAATCACCTTCATTATCATAGGTTACTGTAAATGAACGGGTATCGCCTATATTTAGGAAAGGAGAATCACCCTCATGAATGCCTGCAACAGTTGTAGAGTATATTTCGGTGATCATGCTTGCCTTCACCAAAGTTGTTGCAATCAGTATGACAACAGTTGCTGTCGATATAACTAGCGCCTTCATCCTGAATAAATCCTCTTTTAATGCCGAATCTTATAATATCTAGCGGTTTCAACCAATGCATTAAAAACTATGACCATTTTTCATTGGCAGAAATAACACATACGGAAAACCGTAATAATTCGCTACTGATCTAATTCTTCTTGGCTTCCATCTCTTATCCTAAAACTTAGGTAGCTACTGACACGGACCATTAATCAAAATTTTCAGAAGGGTTTTGAAAAATCTCATCAGATACTTATGCCTGTAATAACTCCCGATACACAAACTAAACGGTACATTACCCCCCCAGAAACGTCATCTAACTATCTTTTCCTCAGTAAAAAATAATATGGCAACACTACAACTCAAAGTAAAACCGGCTTACAAGTTAAATATTGGATTTTAACTAAGAATAATGACATGGAGCTAGATAAAAGAGATGTTTATGGACGCACTCAAGCTTTCATACTTTTGTACTCAGAACAATGTTCAATAACCAGCATACAGATGATAATTAAACAACTATGCGGAAGCAACGTTCAGAATTGACGGTTCTTATGACGGTCTGGAAAGACCAAAATAGGTATAAGGCAATATTATTCAATACCTTATACCTTGAAAATGGCGGAGGAGGAGAGATTCGAACTCTCGAAGGGCTATAAACCCTCGCCGGTTTTCAAGACCGGTGCTTTCAACCGCTCAGCCACCCCTCCGGATCAATATGCTAACACTTGCAGTACCGTGTGGCATACGACTAAAACGAGATGCGCATGATACCGAAATACTCTTAAGAGTCAATGCCTCACAAACAACTCTTAGGGAACTCTTGCCTCATCATTGAAACACACCAGAAAAAACGGTGCTGGAACCAAACTCTATCTGAAATAAGACAATCTGCAACAACATCAATTTTTGTGACTTGAAAACAAATCGATTGGCCTTATATAAATAGTATCGCTAAGGCCTTCGGCATTTTAATAAACCGGCCAATTCAGCTAACAACTTATCATTTAATATCACTTTGGCAACAAATAACGAAAGGAACACAGGCAATCACTAGCATGTTCCTTGATTTTGTTTCCATGACCAGTATCATTAACCAATACATTCTATTAGGTCATCCATTGGAGGAAGCCTCATGCAAAACAACCCATCCGTAACCGCAAGCCGCGAATCGGTATTGGCCACTAACGCCGTTCTAAGAAACACCTATATTTTGCTGTCCATGACACTGGGGTTTAGCGCCGTTACCGCCGGTATATCCATGGCGATGAATCTTGGCCATGGCACGGCTATAGTACTCACATTAGTCTCCTTCGTAATGCTATTCGTAGTGCACAAAACCGCTGAGTCCTCTAAAGGCTTAATCGCAATTTTCGTCTTCACCGGTTTGCTGGGCGCTAGCATAGGGCCCATGTTAAATTACTATCTATCACTTCCCGGTGGGTCTGTAATGGTTATGCAAGCGATGGGGACTACTGCAGCCGCATTTTTGGGCCTATCTGCATACGCACTGACGTCACAAAAGGATTTCTCCTATATGGGCGGGTTCTTAATAACGGGACTGATTATTGTTGTGGTTGCCATGGTAGCGAACATCTTTCTTCATATTCCCGCACTGAGCCTTGCCATATCCAGTGTCATGGTATTTCTTATGTGTGGACTCATTTTGTTTGACACCAGCCGCATTATCAATGGCGGCGAAACTAACTATATCCGCGCAACCGTTTCTTTGTATCTCAACATATACAACTTATTCATTCACCTACTTCACCTGATTTCCGCTTTTTCAGGCGATGATTAGTCCAGTAAACTTTGAACCACAAAGCCCCGTTAATCCGGGGCTTTTTTTTGTAATATGAATAATATGATCTTTTCTCTTCATATAGTGAGTGCGCCCTACAGTAAACAAGCAGCCCAGTCTGCTTATTGCTTTGCTCAATCGGCCTTAAAGAAAGGCCACACTATCAAGCGCGTTTTTTTTAGTAACGATGGTGTTCACTGTGGCAGCTCACTCACCACTCCACCTCAAGACGAAGCAAACGTCTCCAAAAACTGGGCCGCATTGGCCTCACAGCATGATATAGACCTTGTCATATGTGTGGCCGCCGCTCAGAGAAGAGGGTTACTTGATAAAACAGAAGCCGAGCGATACGGTTTAGAACATTACAATGTGGAAGCCACTTTCACGTTATCGGGATTAGGCCAATTGGTCGAAGCAGCTGTAGAATCTGATCGCCTCATTACCTTTGGATAAAACATGCCTAAAACAAAAAAAATTCTTATCGTAAACCGTCAACCTCCACACGGTACGTTAGCCATGAAAGAGGGCATAGATATCGCTTTGATCAATTCTGCATTTGGTCAATCCCTCTCAATTCTTTTTTTAGAAGATGGAATTTATCAATTATTGAAAAATCAAAACCCACAAAGCATTACAATAAAAGATCACGCCGCTACATTCTCTGCTTTTGAACTCTACGATATTAACTCCATCTATGTAGATGACCACGCACTTAAGGATAGAGCGTTATCAAAAACTGACTTATCCATTGCAGCGCAAGGATTAAGCCCTGCGGGAATCTGTCAGCTAATGGAAGACCAAGATATTATCTTAAACTGCTAAGCATAAATCGCCATGATATTACACACTGTAAACACATCGCCCACCCAATCCAACAGTTTAATTAGCTGCTTGCGAGTCGCCGCTACCAATAGCTCCATACTACTTTTTGAAGATGGCGTGTACGGCGCTATCGATAATATCCAAACCATGAATATTTGGAAAAACATTCCCACCAATACTGTCATCAACAACGCCACCAACAATGACAAAGAAAGCCAAGTTGAAGCAAGCTCCATTCAATACACGACAGACAAAAACAGCCCATTAATATCAGTCAATTGTTTTGTCCTAAAGGAGGATTTGAAGGCAAGAGGTCTCACGCAAAAGGTTATCGAATTTTTCACAGTTGTCGATTACGACGGTTTTGTTGATCTTTCGCTGGAACACCACACAGTGCAATCCTGGTTTTAAATATGCCGCTATTCATTGCAGGCAAAATCATCCCTACAGACAACGAAGGGTATTTAGCTAATTTAAATGATTGGAACGAAGAGGTGGCTCATGCTCTGGCCAAATCGGGGAACATTCAACTCAGCGATCAACATTGGGAGATTATCCTATTAATGCGCCGCTTCTACATGAAATACAAGATATCACCCGCCATGAGAGTGCTGTCTAAAACCATTAAAATTGAATTAGGGCAGGATAAAGGGCAGAGTATTTATTTAATGAAGTTATTCCCCGGCAGTCCCGCTAAACTTGCTAGCAAAATTGCCGGCCTTCCCAGACCCACCAACTGTATTTAGCAGAGATTTAAACTGAACCGACAAGACACAAATACTAACAACGCTATACCTTAAACTGCCTAGCAACCGCTTCTAGCTTAGCCGTGACTTCACTTAAATCCTCAGTATGCTGAGTCACCTTCTTCGCGCCTTCTGAGGATTCTTCAGCAGTACTACTAATCGCATTAACGTTATTCTGAATTTCCTTCGATGTCACTTCTTGCTCTTCAGTCGCAGATGCAATTTGTAAACTCATATTGGATATCGTCTCCACTTTGCTGGCGATATCCTCAAGCGATAACCCGGTAGTTGCCGCTTTATCCACACTCTCTTTGGCCTGAGCCTCACCTTGAGTCATTACCTCTGAGATAACACGAGCGGTCGTCTGTAATTGTTCAATGACTTTATGAATTTCTTTCGTAGATTCCTGGGTTCTAGAAGCTAAGGTTCTCACTTCATCAGCAACTACAGCAAATCCTCGTCCATACTCTCCCGCACGGGCAGCTTCAATCGCTGCATTCAGTGCCAACAAATTAGTTTGCGCAGCAATACCCTGAATAACGTCAAGAATTGATCCGACACTTTCAGTATCCGCCTCAAGTTGCCGAATGGTGTCACCTGCTCTTTCTACATCTTTAGCGAGTATATTGATAGACTCGACCGTATCTGAGACGATTGAACGCCCTTGCTCCGCCATTGATACCGCTTCACTTGCAGCGGTAGACGCAGAAGCAGTATTACGTGCATTGTCTCCCAAGGTCGCTAACATTTCATGGATGCTACTAGACACCATAACAGTCGCATTCAACTGGTTAGACGCCACGGTATCAGACTGCCCAGCCAAATCATGCAGGCTTGTGGATACATTAATCAGTGGTGGAACAGATGCTACCACCTGACCAATAATGTCTTGTAATTTCTCGATGAAGATATTGAACCACTCTACCAACTCTCCAATTTCATCACCAGATCGCTGCTCTATCCTTTTCGTTAAATCGCCATCTCCACGAGCAATATCCTTTAACGAAGCCACTACACTAGCAATATTTTTGGTCACCAGGGTTGTCACAGCAAACGCAACTGCGACCAGAACTGCAATAGTTCCAATGGCGACAATCATTCCAGAAATAAAAGCTTGTTGAGACCCATTTAATGTTTCCTCAATATTCCCAGTAAACCGACCATGAGATTCATCCCGAAAACTGGTTAGATCACTTTGTACCGTTTTCAGGTTTTTTGTCATGTCAGCAACAAGATCTCCCATTTTGGAAAAGTCTAAGGTGCCTTCGATCATACCTGCAGACAATCCTCGCGCCTTGATATAATACGCATCGAACTCAGCTCTTATCTGGGTCACCTCTACCTTTCTTTCGGGCTCTAGGCCTTCAATCTCGACGAACATAGCACGCATTACGTCGGCCATGTCATCGGAGGCCTCAATCATTTCCATCTCTCCACTATTGACAGCGGAGTTTAGAGAAACGGTAATTTGATCCAATTTAACCAAACTAGCATTGGCATTTTCAAGAATGGGGAAATAGATATCACGAATACTGATCAGACGTTTGGCATTGTCAGTGTTAGAGTTGTAATTAAATCCCAAGTAAGTCGTAAACCCAAGAATACCGACCAAAGGAATAATCAATATCTTGTATCTTATCGACATATCGCTGAACCACTTCATACTTTACCCTCAGCTACCCTCAGCATACCGAATCTCAACATACTATTTAAATCGATTGGCGATTTAAATTTAATCAAGACCCTGCTATCTCGTAATCCTTTACTCAATTCAGCTTAATATGATGCATCTACATCACCCATATCAGCGAACAAAAGAAAAACTCAAAATACTTAAAAAAACCCCCAAAGGAGTACTCTAATTAAGCATAGCCCAAGTGTGGCCAATGCAAGTAATAGGGCTTAGTTTTGCAAAAAATATAATATCAATGCGATAACGTGCTTATACTACTGGCCTATTTAGCGGTACCAAGAAAGCTTTTCCCGCAACTTGACGACATTACCAATAATAATGATGGTAGGTGCCACTACACCTTGATCTTTAATCTCATCGTAAAAGGTATTGAGCTCACCGGTAAGCACACGCTGATCAACGGTCGTTCCTTTTTGCACTAGCGCAATGGGGGTTGTCCCAGATAAGCCATGTACAATCAGCTGATTACAGATTTTTTCCAAGCCCACTAGGCCCATGTAAAATACCAAGGTCTGTTTTTCTTTAGATAAGGTTTCCCAGTCGAGATCAAGGGAGCCTTCTTTTATATGCCCCGTCACAAAGCGTACCGATTGAGAATGGTCTCGATGTGTCAGCGGTATTCCCGCGTAACTAGCACAACCTGATGCCGCCGTAATCCCGGGCACTACTTGAAATGGAATACCTTCATCCGCAAGACGATCTATCTCTTCACCTCCTCGTCCAAATATAAAGGGATCCCCTCCTTTCAATCGACAGACTCGATGGCCTTGTTTAGCTAACGTCACCAGCTTTTCATTAATTTGGTCTTGGGGAACGGCATGATCTGCTCTCGCCTTGCCGACATAGATTAAGGTGGCATCGCGCCTGACTAGATCTAACACTTCAGTAGAGACCAGCCGATCGTAAAGCACCACGTCAGCTTGTTGCATTAACCTCAGCGCTCGGAAGGTCAATAAATCAGGATCACCAGGGCCACCGCCCACAAGATAAACCTCGCCCACCCCCTTACAGGGTGCCTCCTCTGTTTTAATTAAGTTTCCCAGCATTTCTTCAGCAGACGATTCTTTTCCTGCAAAAACCAATTCCGCAATGGGACCTTGAAGCACATTTTCCCAAAATGCACGTCGCTCATTAATATGAGCATATTTTGCCTTTACTGCGTCACGATAGCGCCCTACTAGCCCAGCCAAACGACCATATCCAATTGGAATCAAGGTTTCTAACTTTGACCGTATCAATCTCGCTAGAACAGGTGACTGGCCACCACTGGATACCGCGATCATCACTGGGGATCGGTCAATAATAGCCGGTAGAATGAAGGAACATAAACTAGGGGCATCGACAACATTCACTAGAATTCCTTTGCCGTGTGCATCTTTCGAAACCTGCTCATTAATCTTAGTATCATTTGTTGCTGCAACCACTAAATACGCGCCATCAATAGACTCGCTATCGTAGGTACCCACATGTTGAGTGCCGCCACTTTGTTCTACTAAATCACTTAATGCCGTTTCAACATTTTCCGCGACTACATGCAGTGTGCCACCCGCTCTTACTATTAAGGATGCTTTACGCGACGCGACGCCACCGCCTCCCACCACAACACATTTTTTGTTTTTCAATTGTATAAAAGCAGGAAAATATTCCATACCAACTTACCTTAAGTTCATCGGATGGAACCGTTCCATCCTATTAGCAATTTGTCTATAGGGCTTAAATACAAACACCACCGAGCAGTGACATCCAGCCAACCCTAAAATTAATTAATGAATTCCTCATTAGCTAAATAAGGCCGTAACAAATTCGGGATTTTCACTCGGCCATCGGCTTGTTGATAATTTTCCAGTATAGCAACCAAGGTACGACCCACTGCTAAACCAGAACCATTTATGGTATGTACAAGCTCCGGTTTTTTCTGCCCAGGCTTTCTCCATCTCGCTTGCAATCGTCGAGCTTGAAAATCCTCACAGTTACTGCAGGACGAAATCTCTCTGTATTTATTCTGTCCAGGTAACCACACTTCCAGGTCATAGGTTTTAGCCGCAGAAAATCCCAAATCGCCTCCACATAAAATCACCTTGCGATAGGGCAATTCCAATTTTTGTAAAATGGCCTCTGCATGTCCTGTCAATTCTTCCAACGCCGCGTAGGAATCTTCTGGTTTGACAATTTGCACCAGTTCCACTTTTTCAAATTGATGTTGTCGAATAAGTCCCCGAGTATCCCGACCATAAGAGCCTGCTTCGCTTCGAAAGCAGGGCGTATGACACACCATTTTTTGAGGTACTTGTTCTGGAGAAAGGATCGTATCACGCACCAAATTTGTAACGGGCACTTCTGCCGTTGGAATCAAATACAGCTCCCTTTCACCTGAAATCTTAAATGAATCTTCTTCAAATTTGGGCAGCTGGCCTGTGCCATACAGAGACGCAGGAGAAACCAAAAAAGGCACGCTGACTTCTTCATAGCCATGCTCATTGGAGTGAACATCTAACATGAACTGAATTAACGCGCGGTGTAATTTAGCGACTCCACCTCGCATCACAGTGAAACGAGATCCCGACAATTTAATGCCTGCTTCAAAATCAAGTAGCGAATCCTTCTCTCCAAGATCCACATGATCCTTAGCTTCGAAATCAAACTGTTTTGGCTCCCCCCAAGTGAGCACCTCTTTATTATCCTCTTCATCCTTGCCCGCAGGAACCGACTCATGAGGGATGTTAGGGATACGATTCGTTAATGCGCCGATTAAATCTTGTATCTCTGATAAGCGCGCGTCCGCGGCTGACTTTTTATCGCCAAGTTCAGCCACTTCCTGTAATAGCGATGCCACGTCTTCGCCTTTCGCTTTTGCTTGCCCAATCGCCTTAGAGCGAACATTGCGTTCGTTTTGCAATTTCTCTGCTTCTATTTGCCAAGTCTTACGGTCATTTTCTAACTCAGAAAATTTCGCTTGGTCTAAAACGAAGCCCTTTATTTCTAATTTCGCTGCTACATCAGGTAGCTCTGTTCGTAACAATTTGGGATCTAACATTTTATTCTCTTTACTATTTTTAAATGGGCAAAGCCCGAAAATTTATACGCGCTGACCCAGCCACACTCCGACACCAGCAAAAATCAAACATATCATCACATTAGACATGATATTCCCTCCCGCCAGTAGAAACTTCCCTTGCTGCGCAAGCATAACCGATTGGTATGAAAAGGTAGAAAAAGTCGTAAACGCGCCTAAGAATCCGGTAATAAGTAACAGCCGCGCAAATTCCATGTCAGTAAAGAATCTCTCCAACAACACCGCCAAAAAACCCAATGCCAGCGACCCCAATGAATTCACAACCAATATTCCCCAGGGGAAAACACCGGGAAAAAAATGTTGGACCCAGCCACTTAAACCATATCGAGCCACAGCGCCTAGCGCCCCGCCCATTGCAACAGCAATGACATTTGAAAAGGTTGATAATGAAAGTGCCGTTGCCATAGTTAACGCATCACCTATTGGAAAAAAACGATCTTAATCGTGCCTATTCCACTTAGACTGTTTTTCTAGCTCTCGCAGATATTTTAATTTCTCGCTAATTTTAATTTCCAAGCCTCGATTCACCGGCTCATAAAAAACAGCGCCACGATGCTCAGGCGGGAAATAGCACTCCCCCGCTACATAACCGCTCTCATCAGAGTGGGCATAACGATAATCATCGCCAAACCCCATGTCCTTCATCATTTTCGTAGGCGCATTTCTTAAATGTAAGGGCACCTCATCCGATGAGCTTTCTTTTACAAGTTTCATCGCCGCATTATAAGCAGAATAGACCGCATTACTCTTTGCTGCGCAGGCCAAATACACCACCGCTTGCGCTATCGCCAACTCACCTTCGGGACTCCCCAAACGTTCTTGCACATTCCAGGCATTAAGCGCCAACTCCAACCCCCTCGGGTCAGCGTTACCAATATCTTCACTGGCCATCCTCACCACTCGGCGCGCAATATATAGCGGATCACACCCTCCGTCTATCATCCGGCAAAACCAATACAAAGCACCGTCTGGAGAGGAGCCTCGAACTGATTTGTGAAGAGCAGAAATTTGATCATAAAATTGCTCTCCTTTTTTATCGAATCGACGAGGGATGCCGATTAACACTTCCTGTATTATTGTATCACTGACCACTTCTTCACTGGGACCCTCTATTGGCCCCTTATATTCGGCAAGATCGATCGCCATCTCAAGGAGATTCAACAAGCGACGCGCATCTCCATCAGCCGCATGGGCCAAGGTCTGCTTTCCTTCACCAGTAATAGTAATATTCCGATCACCAAAACCATAGGTGGAATCTTCTAACGCACGATCAATTACCTTCACCAAATCTGCTGGCGCAATACTCTTAAGCACATACACTCGTGTTCTGGAAAGTAGCGCGTTATTTAATTCAAAAGAGGGGTTTTCTGTCGTCGCTCCAATAAAAATAAGCGTGCCATCCTCCACATAAGGCAGAAATGCATCTTGTTGAGACTTATTGAAACGATGGACTTCATCTACAAAGAGTACGGTTTTTCCGCCAGACAGACGTACCTGTTTCGCTTTTTCTACCGCTACGCGAATGTCTTTTACACCCGAGAGTACCGCTGAAATACTTTCAAAATGAGCCTCTACATGTTGACTCAGCAATCGCGCCAATGTGGTTTTCCCCACACCGGGTGGTCCCCAAAAAATCATCGAATGCATTTTCCCACAATCGATAATTTCTCGGAGTGGTCGACCTGGAGCCAGCAAATGACTTTGACCTAGAATTTCATCCACATCACGAGGTCGCATTCGCGCAGCCAATGGCTGATAAGGCTCCTTGTCAGGCGACATTGGAAATAAAGTCTCAGTCACTTAAAAGTCTTCAATGATATCTACGCCTTCCGGTGGCGAGAATTCAAAGACACTGGCATCGATGGTCACATTATTTTTCACATCACTAAATTCAATGGTGGTCTGCTGTCCCAGACTATCCTTAAGGTACATTTCAAATAAGGATTGATTCTTAAAGGTCACAGTCAAAGATTCAAAAAGACCTTCTGAATCTTTGGGCTGTAATCGAAACACGACTGTCGTGTTAGCAGCATCCCCTACATTTTGTAGTCCCAATGCAGTTTCACGCCGAATATCGAATGCTTTTGCAATTTGAGTCGGGTCACCACTTAACAATAAAGCCGGAGTATTCCCTAATCGTCGATCTAATGTCTGGACGGTTACCTGCTCTAAATCGAGATCATGTACCCATAACAATTGGCCATTGGAAATAATATTTTGGAAAAACGGTTCGCCCGTAATCCAGCGAAACTTATACGGGCGCTGAATCGTCAACTGGCCGCGCACTTCTTGCATGACATGACCACGAGCATTCAAAACCAATTGTGAGAACTGCGCATCCATACTCTGTATAGAGGCCAACATCGCGTTTAATTGTTCCACGTCCGTTTTATCGGCCCGCACGTTCAAAGACGACAATATGATAATCAGTCCTACCAACATACTTAAAAAAGTTCGATTCACCGATATTTCTCGTTTCATTTGATTAATCGCAAGTGGGAGTGCATCTCTATTTATGCCTCAACCGGGGGAGGAGCCAGCACTTCTCGTTGTCCATTGGATTGCATCTCAGTCACCACGCCGGACGCTTCCATGGATTCAATCATGCGAGCCGCTCGGTTGTAACCAATCTTAAGCCTACGCTGTACTGAGGAAATGGATGCCCGCCGTGATTGTGTAACAAATGCCACCGCTTCATCATATAAAGCGTCCTGCTCACTATCTTGCTGACCATCCGGCTCAAAGCCGGGTGCAGCTCCTGCTTCATGGGTACCTTCTAACACTTCGGTGAGATAATCTGGTTCCCCTCTGGCCCGCCAATCATCGCACACTCGATGAACCTCTTCATCAGAGACAAAAGCACCATGAACACGCACCGGCAATCCCGTGCCAGGAGGAAGATACAGCATATCCCCATGGCCTAACAGTTGTTCTGCACCCCCTTGATCGATAATGGTTCTGGAGTCAACTTTCGATGAGACTTGGAAAGCAATACGCGTCGGTACGTTCGCCTTAATAAGCCCAGTGATGACATCAACGGAAGGTCGTTGAGTCGCCAAGATCAAATGTATGCCCGCGGCTCGCGCTTTTTGTGCAATACGGGCTATCAATACTTCAACCTTTTTACCCACTATCATCATCATATCGGCGAATTCATCGATCACCACAACAATGAGAGGCAGCGTGTCTAAAGTCGGTGCCACCTCGCCTTCAATATCATTGGATTTCCATAAAGGGTCGGGGATGGGGTTTTCATTTTTAATCGCATCATTCACTTTACGATTAAAGCCCGCCAGATTTCTCACCCCCAAAGACGCCATTAATCGATAACGCCGTTCCATCTCCGCCACACACCAACGCAATGCGTTGGCTGCTTCGCTCATATCTGTCACAACAGGCGTTAATAAATGAGGGATGTCATCATAAACAGACAATTCTAACATCTTGGGATCTATCATTATCAACCGCACTTGATCAGGCGTGCACTTGAAGAGCGTACTAATCAGCATCGCGTTTAGGCCCACAGACTTACCAGATCCAGTGGTACCCGCAACCAATAAATGTGGCATTTTTGCCAAATCGGCGACAATTGGATTGCCTGAAATATCTTTCCCTAACGCAACGGTCAAGTGCGATTGAGCATCATCGTAAGCAGACGAGGACAAGACTTCACTGAGCATGATCATCTCACGCTCCTCATTCGGTATTTCAATACCCACCACTGTCTTACCCGCTATCACTTCCACCACTCTCACACTCACGACGGCGAGAGAACGGGCCAGGTCTTTCGCCAAATTAGTGATCCGGCTCGCCTTGACTCCCGCTGCAGGCTGTATTTCAAAGCGGGTCACTACAGGTCCTGGAATAACGGCCACAACCTCCACGACCACACCAAAATCTTTTAGTTTGATCTCCAATAATTTGGACATCCCCTCTAACGCTTCGGAGGAATATCCCTTTTTGTGATCAGCAGCAGGTTGGTCAAGAAGACTCAAAGGCGGTAACTCTCCCTTTGATGTAGATTTGAACAAGCTCTTTTGTTTTTCTCGCTCCACTCTGGCGCTCACCTGAATCGGCTTTGGTTTTGCGGCAATAGCCGGAGCGGGTTTCTTGTCTATTATTATTTTTTGTTGCTCAAAAATGGCCTTGCGCTCATTTTGTTTCTTCTTCTCATCAATGGTATTAATGCTTTTTTGCCAGGAGGCTCTTACAGCATTCTTCAGTTTAGAAACCCCTTCTAGGGTTAATTTACCCGTCATATCCATCAACCAAATCCAGGACAAATCGGTAAATATAGTCATTCCGATAAAAAATAACGCCAATAGAATTAATGTCGCTCCCAACAAATTAAAACCACTCAGCATAAACTCGCCAATTACCGTTCCCAGGATACCGCCAGTGGAAGCAGGCAAGTACTCAGACTCAATAAAGTACATCTTCGCCAATCCAGTTCCTGCAACCAGGGTTAGCACAAAACCCAAAGCTCGTAGACCCGCCAAAAGCCAATTCCACCGACCACGTTCTTTATCACGAAACACCAACCAAGCCCGATAGACAATCATCAACGGAAACAAATAAGCCAGATAACCAAACAGAGACAGCAAAACATCGGCACTCCAAGCACCTGTCTTGCCCGCTGAATTGAGTACATGCTGACTCTGCCCAACATGCGACCATCCTGGATCTGCCGGCTGGTAAGTTGCCAATGCAATCATTAAATACGCGGAAAAAGCAAAGAAGGAAATCATGGCCCCCTCTTTGATTAATCGAGCCAAGGGTTTTGACCAGACAGGATTATCACTAGAGTCCCAACGACCTCCACCATCAAAGTCAGCTTCGTTTCGCTTCATCGCTTTGCCTTTCTTTTTTGAGGCTCCATCTTTTTTCTTCCTTGATTTACGCTCTATGTCATGACTACTAGCAGCTTTCAACTAATTCCCCTTAGGGATGAGAAAATGGATAAATTAACTTTTGCTTGCTCGAAATTCAGATATTTGAAACTCAGATCTTCTAAATCAAAGTCATCTAATCCCAGATCTTCGTGAACCTAATTGTGCGAATACGCAAAATAATTTTACAAAAAACATTGGGCTAATATGGGAGATAGCCCTCACAATTCGCATTCTACACCTTCAATACATCTAGCTCTATATTACCGTCCCGCACATTAATTCCCGCCAATAAGCCCGGATGATTTTGCCAACCGTGGTTTGCTAGATGTAACGCATAAGGCAATATAGCACCCGATAAGGTTTGAGAAGCCGTTCTCGGTACTGCACCTGGTAAATTCGTAACTCCCATATGCACTACGCCATGTAACTTATAGATGGGATGGTCATAGGTTGTAGGTTTAATGGTGTCGATACAGCCTCCCTGATCAACGGATATATCCACCAAAACAGATCCCGCCTCCATGGTTTTCACCATGGCCTCATCCACTAACGTTGGCGCTTTTGCCCCTGGCACTAATACAGCACCCACCACTAAATCTGCCCCCTCAACGGCTTGCTTGATCGATTCTTGGAATGCATAGAGTGCCGATACGTTATTACCAATCTGTTCTGCCCTAATTAATGCAGCCTCTTTTAAGTCAAAGACTTGGACTGAGGCCCCCATTTGTGCCGCTGTATAAGCTGCATTCCAGCCAGCCACTCCACCACCCAAGACAACAACGCGTCCTCGTTCCGCACCGGGAACACCACCAAGCAATACGCCTTTTCCTCCAGTAGCTGAATAAAGGTAATGCGAGCCGGCATGAACAGCCACCCTACCAGCGATGCTGCTCATAGGCGCGAGCAAAGGTAATGCCCCACCCTCAACCACAGTTTCAAAGGCAATCGCCGTCAAACCAATCTGTTGCAAGGATCGGGTAAGCTGGATATTCGCCGCTAAATGCAAAAAACAAAACAGCGTGTGGCGGCATTCCAACAAATGCAAATCTGCCTCGATCGGCTCCTTCACTTTAATAATTAAATCTGCCTTGGAGTACAACAATTTTGCATCATCACAAACCTTAACGCCTACATTACGATAAGATTCGTCGTTGTATCCCGCTTGCTGTCCGGCACCCGACTGAATATAAACCTCGTGTCCCGCCTTCACTAACTCGGCAGCGGCATCGGGAATCAAACCGACCCGCCCTTCCTTTGGTTTGATTTCAACTGGAATTCCTACTTTCATACCTGATCCTTCTCTGATTTTCACGACGCCTGATACTCAAGATGAGCACTTCAAGGTACTCATGAAAACTCGCCTTACACACACTATCGCAAGATCATTGTTATGAAGTGTTTATTATAGCCCCTGTCTTGGGGTAGGATTTGAATATCTTTGTGGAACCCAACTAGCTACAGGTTACATATCACCCAAGTAATAACTAACAAATAATTTAAAGATGAGACCGAGTGTATGAGTGAAGCGTCCAAGGCCAACACAAGACATTGCCAATTATTAATCTTAGGTACAGGCCCAGCCGGATATTCTGCTGCCGTTTACGCAGCTAGAGCCAACTTAAAACCGGTGATGATCACAGGTATTGAACCTGGTGGACAGCTGACAACTACCACCGATGTCGACAATTGGCCTGGGGACAATGAAGGCGTTCAAGGACCAGAGCTTATGGAGAGAATGAAACTGCATGCGGAGCGTTTCGACACTGAGATTATTTTGGATCACATCACCAAAGCTGACCTTAGTAAACGACCTTTCGCATTAACGGGTGACAACACTGTTTATACCTGCGACGCCCTGATCATTTGCACCGGTGCCTCAGCGCAGTATCTTGGCCTAGAATCGGAAGAGGCCTTTAAGGGCAAAGGCGTTAGCGCCTGCGCTACCTGTGATGGTTTTTTCTATAAAAATAAAAAAGTCGCCGTCATAGGAGGGGGTAACACCGCCGTGGAAGAGGCACTGTACTTATCAAACATTGCATCTGAAGTCACTTTGGTACATCGAAGAGATGCACTGAGATCAGAGAAAATCCTTCAGGACCGAATATTTGAAAAGGAAAAATCCGGCAATATCACGATAGAGTGGAATCATATTTTAGACGAAGTACTGGGTGACGAGATGGGTGTAACGGGACTACGCATCAAAAACACCCTATCTGGCGACACTAAAGATTTAGAAGCCATGGGCGTATTCATCGCCATAGGACATACCCCAAACACAAGTATTTTTGAAGGCCAATTAGACATGAAAAACGGCTACCTCAAAATCAAAACCGGCAGCGAAGGTAGCGCGACCGCAACCAGCGTGGAGGGTGTGTTCGCAGCTGGCGACGTTAGCGATCATGTTTATAGACAAGCTATTACTTCCGCTGGATTCGGCTGCATGGCAGCATTGGATGCTGAAAAATACCTTGATGAAACATCTTAAGTAGTCATTTATGCCTGTACCGTGGCTACACCCCCAAAAGGTTGCGTTCCCACCCACTCACCAAGCATTGGCTGAACCAAACGGTTTATTAGCGGTAGGTGGAGATTTAAGTACCGATAGATTGTTGACAGCCTACCGACTGGGTATTTTCCCGTGGTTTGAAGATGATCAGCCTATTTTATGGTGGACACCCTCCCCTCGCGCCGTACTATTTACTGACCAAATACATATTTCAAAAAGTTTAAAAAAAACAATACGTAAGAAACATTTTACCATTAAGGCTGACCAACAATTTGAAGCTGTTATTGATGCCTGCGCCTCCCCTAGACAGGAAAATCAAGGCACATGGATAACCTCAGAAATGCGGCTCGCCTATATTGAATTAGCAAAAAAAGGACACGCTCATTCAGTCGAAACATACCTAGACGATCAACTCGTTGGAGGATTGTACGGAATATGCATAGGACGCATTTTTTTCGGTGAATCCATGTTTTCGACAGAATCGGACGCATCCAAAGTCGCTTTTGTACACCTGGCTTTACGATTAAAAAAGTTTGGATTCAAGTTGATAGACTGCCAAGTGCATAGCCAGCATCTGGCTAGCTTAGGTGCAAATGAAATTGAAAGATCTGATTTCGAAACTATTTTAACTCGGTACATAGAGGAAAGAGACTACGATTCTAATGCTCTCTGGGATAGAATCGAAAATTGGAACTGACAAGAATTGTTCCGAATACCTAATAGAATGGCTGCACTATTAGCCCTATTCGGTAAAATTGCCAACCTGAGCATTGGCGGAAATAACTATTTATGACGATAATAGACAACAGTTAACAACACGAGCATGTTCCTTACCGTAAAGGAAAATTTAAATGACGGCTGATCTGGCAACGATAAAGTTTTTCGTTACCCCAACCCATAAGTGTAGCTATCTGCCAAGAGAGGATGCAACCACCCTCTTCGCTGACCCTAAAGTCGTTGCACAGAGAGGAACTTATAGTGAACTCTCGGAGTTAGGATTTCGTCGCAGTGGCAACTATTTATACCGCCCTCACTGCAAAAGATGCGATGCCTGTATTGCCGTTCGCATCCCCGCCAACCACTTTAGTCAAAATAAGAGACATCGGCGGATTTGGCGCAAAAATCAAGATCTTGAAATTAGCCAAGTTGCCAGCACTTACACCAAAGAACATTATGAAATGTATGCCAGATACATTTGCCATAAACACAGCGATGGCGATATGTACCCCCCTTCCATAAATCAATACGAATCTTTTTTACTCAGCGATTGGGGTACCACTCAATTTATTGAGTTCCGTAAAGACGGCCAATTAATTGCCGTTGCTGTAACAGATATAATGAGCAGTGGTTTATCCGCTGTTTACACCTTTTATGAACCCGAATTTCATCAGCGAAGTCTCGGAGTCTTGGCAGTACTTTGGCAAATAGAGGAAGTAAAACGATTGAAATTACCTGCTCTTTACCTCGGTTATTGGATCAAGGAATGCGATAAAATGCGTTATAAGGAAGAATTCAGTCCACTTGAAATGTTTGTCGATAACCGTTGGGAATCCTACGTAGGCTGAGTAATCCGCAATTAACGTCTACCAACAAAATTCACAGGTTTATTTTGCTTATACTGCAAAATTGGGGCAAAATTCACGCCTGCTAAAATACACGTTTAGCGCTGGTTATATTTTACCCTCCCAGGTTTATATTCCGTTTAATACTGTATTTAAAACCCAACATTTAATTTTAGTTAGAGGTTTACTCTGAATGGCAAAAGAAGATCAAATAGAAATGGAAGGCACCGTTATTGAAACACTGCCTAACACCATGTTTCGTGTTGAACTTGAAAACGGACATGTGGTCACTGCCCATATATCAGGCAAAATGCGCAAGAATTATATTAGAATACTGACTGGTGATAAGGTTAAGGTCGACATGACCCCTTATGATCTAAGCAAGGGCCGAATAACTTATAGAGTTCGTTAAAAAGCTGCGCTTATATCAATAAGCACAGCTTTTTATCATTATTGAAGCCAACTTTAAACTTTAGTCGTCCTCTATTTCAAACTCCAGTTCATCTTCATTCAGCTCGATATGGATATGCCCTCCTCCACTGGACAAACCACCGAAGAGTATACGTTCCGCAAGAGGTTTTTTCAGCTTCTCCTGAATTAAACGTGACATAGGCCTGGCACCCATTTTCTCATCATATCCATGGGTAGCCAACCACTCCCTGGCACTACCAGACAACTCGATGGTGATCTTGCGCTCATCTAATTGAGCTTGCAGTTGGGTAATAAACTTATCTACTACTGTTTTTATCACGTCAATATTCAACGGACGGAATTGAATAATACCATCCAATCGATTTCGAAATTCAGGCGTAAATGCCTTGGTGATAAACTCCATACCATCTGTAGCATGATCTTGCTCAGAAAAGCCCATTGAACGCCGGCTCATTAATTCTGCTCCAGCGTTAGTCGTCATAATTAAGACCACGTTCCTAAAGTCAGCTTTACGGCCATTATTATCCGTCAGTGAACCGTGATCCATGACTTGCAATAGCAAATTAAAGACATCTGGATGCGCCTTCTCTACTTCATCCAGAAGCAGCACACAATGTGGTTGCTTGGTTACGGCTTCCGTCAACAAACCACCTTGATCATAGCCAACATAACCGGGAGGAGCACCAATCAAACGGGATACCGTGTGTCTCTCCATATACTCTGACATATCAAACCGAAGCAATTCAACACCCATCGTTTCCGCAAGCTGCTTAGCCACCTCAGTTTTACCCACTCCTGTGGGCCCAGCAAAGAGAAAACTGCCAACAGGTTGTTCCGGCTGATTTAATCCTGCTCTTGACAATTTAATTGCATTAGCAATGGCATCGATAGCTTCGTCTTGACCGAAAACAACCATTTTTAAGTCGCGATCGAGATTCTTTAGAGCCTCTTTATCGGAT
This sequence comes from Pseudomonadales bacterium, assembly GCA_019090455.1. Lineage (GTDB taxonomy): Bacteria > Pseudomonadota > Gammaproteobacteria > Pseudomonadales > DC-out160 > DC-out160. The sequence goes on from JAHRWA010000039.1 coordinate 314,087, forward strand.
GAGGAAACACTCTTAGTGGGTATTCTTGCCATTTTTGCCACAATATTCTCGATATCACCGACACCAATGACTTTTTTGCGTTTATTTTGCGGCTGCAGACGCTGAAATGCACCAGCCTCATCAATGACATCTATCGCTTTGTCAGGTAAATGCCGATCATTTATGTATTTACCCGCCAACTCAGCCGCAGCTTGTAATGCTTTATCGGTATATCGAATTTCATGATGTTCTTCAAAGCGACTTTTAAGACCTTTTAAAATTTGATGCGTTTGATCCACTGTGGGCTCCTCGACATCAATTTTTTGGAACCGCCTTGCCAGTGCTCGGTCTTTCTCAAAAATCCCGCGGTATTCCGTGAAGGTGGTAGATCCCATGCACTTAATATCCCCGGAAGCCAGCATCGGCTTCAACAGATTAGAGGCATCCATCACGCCTCCAGAAGCCGCTCCTGCCCCAATAATAGTGTGTATTTCATCTATAAATAAAATTGCTCCCTCTCTCTTTTTCAACTCTGCCAATAGTGCCTTAAATCGCTTTTCGAAATCACCTCTGTATTTTGTTCCAGCAAGTAACGCCCCAAGATCTAGCGCAAAGACGACACCGTTACTAATTGCATCGGGGACGTTTTCTTCAACGATTAACTTCGCCAACCCTTCCGCTATCGCTGTTTTACCGACTCCAGGCTCACCCACTAACAGTGGATTATTTTTTCGACGCCGACAGAGTATTTGTACGGTTCGCAATACTTCCTCTTCACGACCAACCAAAGGGTCAATTCGCCCAAGTATTGCTTGCTCGTTGAGGTTAGATGCATAAGCTTCTAGCGGGTTCTTACTTGATGCCTCCTGAGGCTCTTCTTCGCCAGTTTGCTCAAAACTACCGCCTGTATTTGCATGCCCCGGCTGGCCATCAGAAATCTTAGATATACCATGAGCAATAAAATTAACAACATCAATTCGGGCAACGCTCTGCTTCTTCAAAAAGTAAACCGCCTGACTCTCTTGTTCGCTAAAAATAGCGACAAGAACATTCGCACCCGTGACCTCTTGCTTGCCTGATGACTGAACATGAAAAACCGCACGCTGTAAAACACGCTGAAATCCCAAAGTTGGCTGCGTTTCTCGTTCAGTATCCGCACTAGGAATAAGAGGAGTGGTTTCATTAACAAAGTTGCTCAATTCATTTCGCAACTCATCTAAATTCGTCCCACTGGCCTTCAATACTTGGGAGGCCGAATCATTATCCAGCAAGGCCAGCAATAAATGCTCCACTGTCATGTATTCATGCCGTTTTGTTCTCGCTTCTCTAAACGCGAGATTTAATGTTACTTCGAGGTCTTTACTCAACATTTCTATACCTTCCACCTTCCGCTAGCCAGATTACACTATAACCTGTTGCACCTCACACAATAGCGGATGTTGATTCTCTCTCGCATATTGTATGACCTGTGCAACTTTCGTTTCAGCAACATCTTTCGTATATGTACCGCACGCCGCCTTACCTTTGGTGTGAACCGCCAGCATAATTTGCGTCGCATTCTCTTGGTTCATACTAAATAGTAGCTCCAAAACCTCCACCACGAACTCCATTGGAGTAAAATCGTCATCAAACATGATGACTTGGTAAAGGGGCGGTGGGGCTAATAACTCCTCCTCTTCTTGAAGAGCGATATCGCCGACCTGTTCCTCTTCAGGATGATAGTCCTCATCCCCATGATTTAATGTTAGCTGAAGAACGTGAGTTTTACTCATAACCAGAAATCATAAACCTTATGTGTGAAAGACCTTGAACTAATATGCATCTAGCAAATTAGGATTATAGGCATCATAAACACTCAAAGCACGGATGCACTAAATCCATAGTACCTTTCTTAGTGGTTTTCTTACTAGTTAAATCATTTTCTTATTCTTTATAGCATTTTCTTATTGTGTAGCACTTTCTAGTACTTGACTATTTCCTTTCAATAAACCAAAGTTTGAATCGTTGCCTTGACAAGGGCCAAAAGCAGCACCGCAAAATAACAAAGCGTAAGTTAATGGATAAGCTAACGTATAAAAGCTGTTTGATACATGGATTGAGCCTTACTATTAAGCCGAACCAAATCTCAACATGCTTATTTCGTAGAGCCCTCCCTTCTTCGTTATACTTTTTTGCGCTACTTCGCCGTTGGCTCGGCACCGACACTCTTGGGATTTACTGAATAGATATTATTAAATAAACCCCAAGATTAAATCAAATTGTAGAGCTTGGATACACAAAGTATACCGTCCATCGCTTAGATACAATTTTAATGTTGGATTACTGTCGCGAGTCGGCATTTGCCCAGAGGGAAATCAGTATGGCTACTGGGAAAGTAAAATGGTTCAATAACGCTAAAGGATATGGCTTTATTCGACCGGATGCAGGTGGTGATGATTTGTTTGTTCACTATTCCTATATCGAAATGGGGGGTTACAAAAGTCTGAAGGCAGGACAATTGGTAGAGTACGATATACGTGAGGCCCCAAAAGGCCTACACGCTATCAATATCCGGTATGAGGATAATGATCCAGCTTCAGTAGAAAACATCTCTGAACACGAAGAAGTGTCTGAAGTAGAGAACCCCCCGTCTACAGCCGGTAACAGCGAAGAGACGTCTGAGCAGGTCACACCTGCATAGATTTTTTTGAGCTGGTACGCACACACTAATTTAGAACGGCTAATACTCGTTTTCGATTAGTGTGTGGGCGCAAATCACGGCTTCTGAGGTTCTTGGCCTCACCGCTTGGTAGCTCGAGCGTCGTTATAATTTCCATTTTATCGAAAGTGGTAATGGCTTTGACGCGCATTTGATTTAGAATATGCGTATGCCCAATATCATTCTTTTCAACAAACCTTTTCAAGTATTAAGTCAATTTACCGACCAAAAGGATCGAAATACTCTCGCTAAATACATCAGTTTAAAAGACTATTATCCTGCAGGTCGATTAGATTTCGACTCTGAAGGCCTATTACTACTAACCAACAATGGGCGATTGCAAAATAAAATCTCAAATCCATCCTATAAACTCTATAAAACTTATTTCGCCCAAGTTGAGGGGACCATTTCTCAAAAAGCCATTAATCTTCTAACAAATGGAATTGTTTTAAAGGATGGTCTCACCTTACCTGCCAAGGCCTACATCATCAACGAACCCTCGGTTTGGAATCGAATTCCTCCCATAAGAGAAAGGAAAAACATACCCACATCCTGGATAAAACTCAGTATTTGCGAAGGTAAAAACCGCCAGGTTCGACGAATGACTGCGGCAGTCGGCTTTCCTACTTTACGCCTGATACGACAAGAAATCGGACAATGGAAACTAGGTCAACTAGCACCAGGGGAATGGAGAAAAATATCAACTTAGCATTAACTTGTTCATAGCGATTTGATTCTAAGCAACTTAGAACTAACACCCTGACTATCTTCGCCTGCTTGCAGAAATTAAACTTTTATTTATTCCATCGATTTGCGGCATCTTCATCACTCTGCCGGCTATCCACCCACCGACTTTCCCCAACTAGGTTCTCCTTTTTCCAAAAAGGAGCCTGTGTTTTGAGGTAATCCATAATAAATTCGCACGCCAGAAATGCGTCACCTCGATGCTCGCTAGTAACACCAACAAATACGATAGGATCTTGCGGCCTAAACTCCCCTACTCGGTGTATTACCTTAATACGGATAAGCCCCCACCGCTCTTTTGCTTGCTCCACAATTTTCAACAGAGATTTGGTCGTCATTGCTGGGTAATGCTCTAGCGTCATACTCTGAACATTTGAACTCTGATTAAACTCCCTCATAACTCCGATGAAAGAAACAACTGCGCCTACCCGGGCACTTTCAACTTGGAGCTTTTCTATTTCCTTGCCCGAATCAAAGACACTTTCTTGTACCACTACTGTCTGGTCTGTATTGCCTGCAATCTGATTATTAGAATCTTCATCCATAATCAACCTCCAGTCACAGGAGGAAAAAAAGCCACTTCATCACCATCATCTAAGGTGTAATCTAGGCTGGCCATTTCTTGATTAACCGCCACTAACACTCCTTTTTTATCACCTAATGTTGTTTCCCAAACACCCCCTCTTGCCATCAATTGCGCTTTCAATTCCCTTACATTCACAAATGAATCAAATGGGATTTTTTCTTCATCTTGGCCCAGAGCCTCTCTAATTCGAGCGAAATATAACACTTTAATCATTTTGCTCTCCACTCCCCACTTTTACCCCCAGTTTTTTCTAACAATTTAACCTCTGAGATGATTATCCCCTTATCCACAGCCTTACACATGTCATATAAGGTGAGTGCTGCTACTGAAGCGGCTGTTAATGCTTCCATCTCAACACCGGTCTGACCCGCCAATTTACAACGAGCAATCACCAAGAACTGATTCATATCCGGCAACGGATTCAATTCTACTTTGACGGATGTCAGCATCAAAGGATGACACAATGGAATGAGATCCGATGTTTTCTTTGCTGCTTGAATCCCTGCAATTCTCGATACTGCCAGTACATCTCCTTTAGCATGGGTACCATCAACAATCATTGCCAAGGTCTCTGGCTTCATCGTGATTCTCGCTTGGGCAATGGCTTCTCGTTGAGTGACTTTTTTCTCGGTCACGTCTACCATCCGTGCAGCACCAGATTTATCTATATGACTTAATGTTTTCTTCATCTATTTCTCAAAGTGCCTCAACTGAACGAACAATCTTGGCTAGGGTTAACGAAAGGATTTGGATTATTTTAACCGCTCTCAATGGCGCATAGAAACAACACTCTTCAGTATTTCCGAAAGAAAGAAGCGTATTCCATTAAGAAGCACTCATAATTCAATTCGGGCAATCAATTTATTTGAGCAAAAAGCATGCATTGGGAGTATTATCGAGCGCACCGATAATCGCTAAATCCATCACTAGAGAGCTCAAATAACATGTCAAAAGCGGAAAAGGTAATTGTTGGACTCTCCGGCGGAGTGGATTCATCAGTATCAGCCTTACTACTTCAACAGCAAGGATATGATGTAGAAGGTCTTTTCATGAAAAACTGGGAAGAGGATGATGGCACCGATTATTGTACGGCAAAAGAAGATTTAGCTGATGCTCAAAAAATCTCAAACAAACTAGGCATAAAACTCCATACCGCTAATTTTGCTGCTGAATACTGGGATAATGTATTCGAGCATTTTCTCGCTGAATACAAAGCAGGACGAACTCCTAACCCAGATGTCCTTTGCAACAAAGAAATTAAATTCAAAGTATTTATTGAATACGCTGAATTCCTAGGTGGCGATTTCATCGCGACCGGCCACTATGTACGCAAAAAAAGCACACCACAGAAAGCAACCCCCGAAATAGCCCAACTGCTCAAAGGAGTCGATAACAATAAAGATCAAAGTTATTTTCTCCATGCAGTCCCCGGAGAGCAGATCGCAAAATCTTTATTCCCGGTTGGCGAATTGGAGAAACCCGCAGTTAGAGCAATTGCAGAAAAATACGGTTTTATTAATCACAATAAAAAAGACAGTACGGGCATTTGTTTTATCGGTGAACGACGATTTAAGGACTTCTTAGAGCGCTACATCCCTGCACAACCCGGTGAAATGCTGACTGAAAGCGGCAATATTATTGGAACGCACCACGGATTAATGTTCTACACCCTCGGTCAAAGACAAGGCCTCGGTATTGGTGGAGTTGCCAACACTCCTGACTCACCTTGGTATGTGGTGAAAAAAGACTTAGAAAACAATCAATTAATCGTTTCCCAGGGCGACAACAATCCTCTGCTATACAGCCAAAGCTTAATCACTAAAAAAACTGATTGGGTGGACGGAAATGGCCCGGTACTTCCCTATCGATGTAAGGCGAAGACCCGATATCGGCAATCTGACCAGCCTTGTCAGTTGATCCAAGTTAATGAAGGCATCAAAGTGACTTTCGATGACCCTCAGAGATCTGTTACTCCGGGACAGTATGTCGTATTCTATGATGAAGACATTTGCATAGGTGGCGGAGTCATTGAGTCAACAGACTAACAGAATCTATTTACCCACCCTGTTAGCTGGTTATCCAAGAGTTCAAACGCTCAAAAACCCAGTAAAAACAACAAGAACAATGAGAAACAACAATAATCAATGAGAAACAAAGAACGAATACTCGCTTTGGCAGGCATTTTCCAATCTGCTAGCCTCGCCAACAGCCTTGCTCAAGGGGAGAATGTTAACCCTCAAGCGTATGCCACTTCAATCACGAGTATCTTCTCCTTAGATCCTAAGGATTTCAAAGACATTTTTGGCCAGCCGGATAATCTTGAAGTCGGATTTACTCTCTTAAAATCCGTTCTTAGTAATAAAAACTTTAAGGACCACGCCAATACATTACGATACGCCATCGGTCTAATGCAAATACAAAGCACACTTAGCAAAAATGAAGACGTACTCTCAAATTTAACCAATAGACTGCATCAGTGCATTGGCCGCACTGAATACTTTGACTCTAATATCCACCCCTCTATTATTGCCAACCTGGCTGATATTTATGTCGATACTTTAGGGTCATTTCGCTATCGCATACAAGTAAAAGGCAATCCAGAGATACTGCAACAATCCACTAATGCGAACAAGGTCCGTGCGATCTTCTTAGCCGGCGTACGATCCGCTATGCTATGGAATCAGTTGGGTGGACGACGCTGGCAGCTCATGCTGTCTCGCAAGAACCTCATGAGAGAGATAGACGCGTTACTCTGCTAGACACATTAATGGCTAATAACTATTTTTAAATACAACCTTGCCTAGCACGCGACCCTCGAGGAAAATGGCAGCGCTGACTGCATCCTAGATTTAATGTATCATTACGCTTTCCCTCACTCCTGTTTCGCCCCCTAACAAACACTCGGATACACTATGGAACTCAGTGCACTTACGGCTATTTCACCAATAGACGGACGCTACGGCAATAAACTCGAATCTCTACGCAGTCTATTTAGCGAATACGGCCTTATTAAATATCGCGTCATAGTTGAGATACGCTGGTTACAAGCACTGGCTTCACACAGTGAAATCACAGAAGTGCCACTCTTTTCCAAGTCCGCCAACGACGCGCTCAATGCCATCGTATCTAATTTTTGTGAAGCAGACGCTCTCCGCGTCAAAGCAATAGAGAGCACCACCAACCACGATGTTAAAGCCGTAGAATATTTTCTCAAAGAAAAAATTGCAGACAACCCAGAATTACAGGCCGTCAGTGAATTCATCCATTTCGCATGCACCTCGGAAGATATCAACAATCTGTCTCATGGGTTAATGCTGAGCACTGCCCGCGAGAAAATTTTGATACCCCTACTCGAAGAGGTGACAAACTCCATTCGCAAACTGGCTCACCAGCACGCAAGCCAAGGTTTATTATCTCGCACTCACGGACAAACGGCTTCCCCCTCCACTATGGGTAAGGAAATGGCCAACGTGGTTGCCCGATTGGATCGACAACTACAACAAATAAAATCCTGCGAGATTCTTGGGAAAATCAATGGCGCTGTGGGAAATTACAACGCACACCTCAGTGCTTACCCACAATTAGATTGGGAAACTACCGCACAAGAATTTGTCACCTCTCTAGGGCTCACCTTCAACCCCTACACTACCCAAATTGAACCCCACGATTATATTGCTGAGTTATTCGATGCGCTTGCTCGCTTCAACGTCATCTTAATCGACTTTAATCGCGATATATGGGGATACATCTCATTGGGTTACTTCAAACAAAAAACCATCGCAGGTGAAATTGGTTCATCAACAATGCCGCACAAAGTTAACCCTATCGATTTTGAAAATTCAGAAGGTAATCTGGGTATCGCCAATGCCGTCATGGGACATCTCGCCAGTAAACTACCGGTATCTCGCTGGCAGCGTGACTTAACGGATTCCACCGTATTACGTAATTTAGGCGTCGGTATCGCCCATAGCATGATCGCCTACCAGTCCGCTTTAAAGGGAATAAGTAAACTAGAACTCAATGCCGCCAAATTAGATCAGGACCTTAACCAAGCATGGGAAGTCCTGGCAGAACCCATCCAAACGGTAATGCGTCGATACAATATTGAAAAACCTTATGAGAAATTAAAAGAACTCACGCGAGGAAAGGGCATCGATAAGGAGACTATTCGCGAATTTGTTTTGACCTTAGAAATCCCCGAATCCGCCAAGCAGCAACTTCTCTCACTAACGCCTGACGCCTATATCGGAAACGCAAGCGATCAAGCAAAAAAATGTTAGCCGTTAGTTAGCGTACGACTTAAAAGCTGCAATAGCAGTCTCTCACGACTGCAGTCTTATGAAAACAGGGTGTTCCTTTTCAGGATAAATCCCGCTATGGTTAATCCATAAATTAGAAATCAAAAGACAAAGGGGAAGATTGATCACATGGGTATAAGTAACTTGGCGCCGCTACTCGTTCTTGGTGAAAGTACGGGAGTCATCAAACTAGAAACGCTAGATGACTTTAATGCCATTGATCTATCTATGGTGAGCCAAGCCAAGAGAGCAATTCGAATTTTCACCCAAGATCTAGATCACCCTTTATATGACAATGATGAATTTGTTGACACTATTGCAGAAGTCGCGAGAAAACACCGCTATACCTTAATTCAAATATTAGTCATCGACTCCAGCAAAGCGATAAAACTGGGGCACCGTTTAGTCGATCTGGCAAAACGATTACCCAGTTCCGTGTTTATTCGCAAAGTTCATCCCGATTATGCAGACAACAATGAATCATTCATGCTCGTGGATAATAAAGGGCTCATCCGACGCCCCAAATCGGACACATTACTCGGCACCGCAGAATTCAAGGCGACTCCTTCAGCTCAACCTAAAGAACGCTATTTTATGGATGTATGGGAAAGAAGTAGCGAGGACCCATCCTTAAGAAGACTCAGCCTCTAAACGCAATGAAATTCTAACTCCGGTATCAAAAATTAATTGCCTTAACCACTTATGGGCCGGATTATTGTTCAATAGCGGACTCCAAGCCATTTTTAGCTCAAATTCTGGAATTTCAAACGGAGGGGATTTTAACACTAAGTTTTTATTATCACTTTGCATCTTCGCGACACGGCTAGGCAATGTGGCCACCAAATCATTGTCTAAGGCAAGCAATGCAGGCATTGAATAGTGACGAGTAAAAATAGAAATTCGTCTTTTCTTACCAATGTGACCCAAAGCCTGATCAATCCAACCCAAACCACCCGACTTTTCTGGATTCACACCAACACCAATCCCCATCCCCGTCTTGCTGACCCAAATATGATGAGCTTGAAGGTAATTATCCAAACTCCAATCGTCCACCAATGGGTTAGCCGCGTTAATCAGACAGGAAAAAGAATCTGTCCAAATGGTTTTCTGATGAAACGAAGCCGGCATTTCATTAAATCGATTAATGGCCATATGCACTTTACCTTGCTCCATATCTTTGTAACTCACATCGCTCGGAGTCAATAAATCTAAAATGACGTCCGGAGCTAAGACGCGCAATTGCATAATCATTGCGGGTAAAAGTGTGGCTTCAGCGTAATCGCTACACATTATGCGGAAGACTTTTTTACTACGCAACGCGTCAAATGCAACATCAGGCTGCACAATACTGGTCAGATCTTCTATCACCTTCCGTATTTGAGGTTGCAACTCCTGAGCTCGTTCGGTAGGCGTCATGCCGGTACTGGTTCGAATCAACAAGGGGTCAGAAAATAAATCCCGCAACCTTTTTAAGCCATTGCTCATCGCTGGCTGAGTAATGCCAAGTTGCTCTGCAGAGCGGGTTACATTTTTCTCTCGTAATAGTACGTCAAGATAGATCAGTAGATTAAGGTCCACACTTCTAATATTCATAGGAAAGATACCAACAAGAAAAATTCAACCCCTTTAATCATATCAGAAAGAGCTGAACCTTAGAGGCAAGCTAGAAAACAAAAAAGACAGCGTATAGCTGCCTTTTACACAATCTTTAGTCTCTGCCACCCTATCCAATTAAATTGCTTCAACCTTTTTAGGCAATTCAAAATAGAAACAACTTCCGCCTTCCTCATTCGATTGATAACCTATATTTCCAGAATGAGCATCAACCATATTTTTACAAATCGCTAAACCTAGCCCATTGCTCGACTCACCGCCTGTGGTCTTATTACCGAGACGTTGAAATGCACCAAACAACTTATCTCGATCACCCTCTTTAATACCGGGTCCATGATCGCGAACCTCCAAGCGAATAAATTTTTCCGTCTCCGACAAACAGACATCAACTTGACTTTTTAAAGGGGAATATTTAATGGCGTTACTCAAGAGGTTATCGATGACTTGCCGAATACGAGAAGTATCCAACATGACCTCGGCGGTATCAGGCAGGCTCTCCACCAACTCAATATCTTTCTTTTCAGACACACTGCGATTAAAGTCTACTCTCTCATGCACTAAGGCAGAGAGTTTCACTGGTTCTCTATCGAGAGTCATTTGCCCACTTTCGACAGTCGACATATCCAATAAATCGTTAAGCAAATTTAACATCTGGGAACTAGTGGACAAAATCATTTCGAAATATTTTTTCTGCTTTTCTGGTGGTCTTTCTTTTTTTAACAGCAGATTTGCTAAACCCTGAACGACACCAAGAGGACCTCTCATATCATGAGCGGCCATTCCCAAAATTTGATTTCTTTGCTCACTGACTTTCTTTAACTGATAAAATTGATCAATGAAATCTGCATTTTGATTGACTCTACAATTCAGTTCTTCCGCCAAAAATGGTTTTGCAATAAAATCATTAGCCCCACTCTTAATAAACTTGGCGGAAGTCGCTTGCCCGCTTTGACCTGAAACACCAATAATAACCAATTCTTCTTTTGTGTGTTGCGCCCTTATTTTAGAAGTCAGCTGATAGCCATCCATTTGATCCATCACGCCATCTATCAAAGCAATTCTGACATCTGGGTGCAACTCAAGCATATTTAGCGCATCTTCGCCACTAGAGGCCTCAATCACGACAAATCGCTGAATTGCCAATAGACGCGAAACCTGTTTACGTGCCAATGCAGAATCATCAACCACCAGCACTTTGGTTGTCGCATTCGCATATAGCCGCTTAATCATAGCCACAACATAATCGATATTATGCTGACCTGATTTCAGAACATAGTCGGCAACTTTTTTCTGTAAAAAATCTTCTCTAAGCGAATCACTGATTTGCCCCGTAAAAACAATCGTAGCAATCTTGTAGCCAGCAACAAGATCTACCGCTTCCCCGTTCGGTGCATCAGGCAAGTTCAAATCGACAACAGCGCAAAAAAAATCATCCCCTTGAGCTTCAAGAACGCTCTTAGCTTCTGCATAGCTCTCAGCAACAACACAGCTAAAGTCGCTACCCTGAGTAATAGCAACCTTAAGCATCAAGCTAAACGATCGAGAATCCTCTACGACTAACACTTTTTCCATTGACATTTTAAATCCAAAAGACCCATTTTGGGCGACGCGATTTTTCAGTTATCACTCAACCATAAGCTTCTACGATTAGAGCAGCCTACTTCAATAGTGTAGATAATAATTTCGAATTATATATCTCTAACGCACGCCTAAATTCGATTTAATCAAGATGAACGGCCGGTTTAGCCAAAGGCTTTGAATAGATAACAATAAAGGCATTAGCTAAAATAGGAGGCATTAAGCTAACAACACAAAAATAGAAAGCGGTATTGAGTCTCAACCAAGGACTTAACCAAAAAACCGATACCCCAACAACACAGCAGCAGTGATACCAGCGGCATCCGCTAGCAAGCCACAGAACACTGCATGTCGCATATTTTTAATCCCCACTGAGCCAAAATAAATAGCTAAAACATAAAAAGTCGTTTCTGTACTACCTTGCATAATCGCCGACACACGAGCAGCAAACGAATCGACACCATGAGTATCCATCGTTTCTAACATCATTGCTCGTGCGCCGCTGCCACTCAGTGGCTTCATCAATGCGGTGGGTAACGCATCGACAAAACGAGCATCTAGCCCCACCCAGCCCACACTCCAAGCAATACACCGCAGAACATAATCCATCGCGCCACTGGCACGAAATACACCAATAGCCACTAACATAGCGACTAAATAGGGGATTAGCTTTACCGCCACATCAAAACCTTCTTTAGCACCCTCTATAAAAGCCTCGTAAACATTCACTTTTTGCCAACAAGCCACAGCAATAAATCCAACCACAATCGAAATAAGGATTAAATTTCCATAAAGAGAAGACTGCGTACGTAAAGTTTCAGCATCCATTCCCGACAATGTCATCATCAAACCAGTAACAAAAAATGAAAAGAAGGCGAAATAGCCCAAAATTACGGGATCCCACCACTTAATACGCTGCACCCAGCAAACTGCCAATAATCCCACCAGCGTAGAAACTGACGTTGCAAATAGAATAGGAAGAAAGACTTCGGTAGGATCTGCCGAGCCCTGCTGAGCCCGATACATAAAGATCGTAACCGGCAATAGCGTGACCGAGGAGGTATTAAGAACCAAAAATAATATCTGGGCATTAGTCGCCGTGTCTTTATTTGGATTCAGAGTCTGCAAATCCTGCATCGCCTTCAACCCCATGGGTGTTGCGGCATTATCCAAACCCAATAAATTGGCACTCAAATTCATTGTAATGGAACCCAAAGCGGGATGTCCCTTCGGTACCTCAGGCATAAGACGCAAAAATAAGGGGGCTAGCACCTTCGCCAGCACTTGAATTAAGCCCGCTTTTTCGGCGATACGAAACAACCCCAACCACAAGCAAAGTACACCTACCAACCCCAAGGCGATATCAACGCTTAGCTTACCCATATCAAATAAGGCCTGGACTAATTGAGCAAACACCTCAACATTGCCTGAAAATATCCATTGGCCAACGGCAGCGACAAAGGCAATAAAAAAGAAACTCACCCACAAAATATTTAGCAACTTCTAATCTCCATCCATGAGCGTCATTTTCCAAGGTACTTCACTAATAAAAGTATTTTTCTATTGATTGAGTATATCAATTCGACCGAAGGCCTCAGTCTCATTTGAACTTCCTTCCTCACTAGAACTACCAGACAAGATTTTTTCAGACAGCTCATGAAAATCAAAAGCCCCGACATCAGCCAAGTGAGAGGGAACTATATTCTGAATACTGGAAAAAATGGATTCAATGCGTCCCGGTGACTCGCGATCCCACTGTTGTAACATCCCTTTTATCATCTTGCGCTGTAAGTTCTCTTGGGAACCACACAGATTACACGGAATAATAGGGAACTGTTTTAAACCCGCATATTTTTCAATATCTTTTTCTTTGCAATACGCCAATGGTCGAATCACAACATGCTGCCCATTGTCACTCAACAATTTGGGTGGCATTGCTTTTAGCTTCCCACCATGAAACATATTGAGAAATAAGGTTTCAATAATATCTTCTCGGTGATGCCCTAATGCAATTTTAGTCGCACCGATTTCTGTCGCTGTACGATATAAAATGCCGCGACGCATTCGAGAGCAAAGAGAGCAGGTGGTTTTTCCTTCGGGAATAATACGTTTGACCGTAGAATAGGTGTCCTCTTCCACAATCAAATAAGGAATCTTTAGGTCTGCAAGGTATCGAGGCAAGACATCTTCTGGGAAACCAGGTTGCTTTTGATCTAAATTCACAGCGATCAATTCAAAGGAGACGGGGGCACTTTGTTGCAAGTTCATCAATATATCCAATTGCGTATAGGAATCTTTGCCACCTGATAAACACACCATGATGCGATCGCCATCCTCGATCATGTTAAAGTCGTGTATTGCTTTCCCTACATTTCGACGCAACCTTTTATGCAATTTATTGAAGTTGATTTTGTCTTTTCTGCCTGCCTCTTTTCTAAATGATTCTTTATCGGCTTCATCTAAAGCAGGCTTAACTAATTTCGACTTAACCCTATTCGGCTTAACTATACTGGGATGTGCAGACATCAATATCTCCGTCTCAATTTCCGATTTATTTTAGATTCATAACACATCGGATGCGAAAACACGCATTTCAAAAACCGCGCATTTTACCCTAAAAGGACGCTACACTGTAATTTATAGAGTTACCGTCAACACAAACCGATGAGTCAGAGGCTTAAAAATTGTCCGCTATCAGACAATTACAATCACAAATTCTCTTCAAGCTGCGACATCAGCCGAATAAAGCCTTGAGTGAGTATGAATTATTACGTCAACTACAGTCATCGGGCCACATACCGGAAAACGACAGTTATGTGACTCACTCTACGAGCTTGTTTCGCATACACTTTATTTTGTTTCATTGCTTATATGATCTGCGGGACAGACTTTGGGCCAAACAACTCGCCCACCTCGATATCTCTCCACTACGTCTTTCCCTTATGCCTTACTGCTCACAAGCAGAAGGGATGGTAGCGCCAGATCCGTTACATGAATATTATTTGGATTTCAGTCATCTTAGCTCCGCTCATGAGCGAGAGATAAATCAAAAAATATCTGAATTTTGGTCTAAGATAGCAGGGCATGAATGCGGCTTTCCTAATAAGAGTGGCTTTACGGATGCAAAACAAAAAGCATTAATCATTTTGGAATTGAAGGAGCCCGTCACCTATCAGGCCATTAAAACCCAATACCGCCGGTTAGCAATGCGATACCATCCCGATAGAGGGGGCAGTAACGAGAAATTAAAAGACATTAATACGGCCATGGATACTTTGACGGCTACTTTTAAGATCTAATTCCTAAGAATTTGAACCAACTCTAAAGAATTTGAACCAACCCTAAAGAACTTGAACCCACAATCTACAACCTATCTATACAGTCGTGGAGAAAAATATCGCCACCAGTACATGGATCAATGACTTGTGAATTTAACTCGATTTCCACAATACAAAATGAAAACCGAGTGGCTAATCATCCTTGCCTTGAGTTTAGTCTGTACCTCTCTATATTATGGGTTTCGTTTTTTCTCTCCCAACGTTAATAAACCCACCACCGTGGATATCATCCTTGCAGCCAGCCCATACAATGTTCCTACAAAACTCTCAGATGATTTAGTTTCCAGCACTTTAAGTAAACTCCCTCGAAGTGACTCTCATTACGACACAGAGCAAGGGACGCAGCATGACAACAACACCCCCAGATTACTCGCTCAAAAACCTTCAATCCTAGAAGTAAATCAAGAATTAAGACACTTATTCGATTCGTACCTTATTGATTGGCGAAATAAGAATCCGGAAAACATCAGACAGGAACTTTCAAAGCACTTGAGCCGAACTTATCAAGAAGATGAAAAGAAATATGCACAAGAGCTGTTTGCCAATTACCTTGAATACTTACATCAATTCGACAAAATCCCTTCCGAAAACAATTCGATTGAGTCCATGGTTCGTTTCTTTAATCAGGTTGTCGAATTAAGAAATAATGTTTTGGGAAAACCCATTGCGACTGCATTTTTCGCCGACGAAGAGCACTATGATCGCTATACACTCGCTCGAACCCTCATCAACAAAAACAACAATCTGCTCCAACATCAAAAACAACAGGCGATCCATCGACTCGAGCAGTCGTTGGCTAGGCAGTCGTTAACTCAATAGCCGTTAACTAAATAATCGTTTTTTCGACCTTCGTTTTTTCGATAAGAGCTCCTTGAGATACCGTTAACCTTAACGGCCAATAATTCCTTTTAGCTTAGAAAATTATTGGCAACTTAAAGGCCCGCCACTCCACTTCTTAGGCATTAATTCACCCCTCTTAATTTGAATCCCGATTAACAGCCTGATATACAAAACCTTTACCTCTTCTTGGCCTAATCAGAAGGCTTATCCCCTACCATTGTCCCGGATTTCCGTACCAAGTTATTGTATAAATGGCCTGAGCTTTCTGTTAGGTTTCTTGGCTAGCGCCACTGCATACAAGGAGTACAACATGACGATAGAGAGACGCAAGTTTTTTACTTTACTGGCATCAGGGTTAGCCACGCCCTTTATCCTGACTGCATGCGGTGGTTCAGATGACGACCCCGCACCGTCAGGTGACTCCGATCGTGGATTAGAGAATGAACCTCCCATTGTGGAAATAGATCCTGACCTTGCCGATTTAATCAGTAGTGAAATAGGAATCATCTTTGCCAACGATAGCGAAAGAGTTTTCCCTCAGTCAATATCATCGGGAGATCCCACCCCCAGCGGTGTCATGCTCTGGACTCGGGTTGAACCTAACGTCATTAATCCTAATCTCGATCTCTATTTTCAGGTCGCATTTGACGAGAACTTTGAACGCCTCGTCTCCGAAGGAAAACTTCCCAGCAGCGGTACCGAAACGGAAAACGACCCTGTACCCTTCGGTTTACTTGAAGAGCTAGATTATACCGTGCGCATCGATCTTGATGGTTTATTAAGACCCGACCGTTTCTACTACTACCGGTTCATCTATGACGGCACTGCCAGCCGCACCGGTCGTTGTCGCACCGCACCCACGGAAGATGCCAACGTTGAAAGTCTCAAGTTTGGTCTACTCAGCTGTCAAGATTACACCAATGGATATTACGGTGCCCTGAAGCTAGTGGCCGATGACGATAGCCTAGATTACATCATTCACTTAGGTGATTTTATTTACGAATCTGTTGGCGACCCCTCATTTCAATCCTTACCCTTTGAGGACCGCCAAATCATTCTACCCAGCAGTGGTATTCACGCCATGGATTTAGAGGATTATAGACACCTCTACCGCACCTATCGAAGTGATTTAAACTTACAAGCAGCAATGGAACGCCATACTTGGATCATGGTGCCAGACGATCACGAAACAGCAAATGATTGCTATTGGGATTACCTCAACGACACTCTCGGGGCACCCGACCACCCTTACACAACAGATCCTCAATTTGAAAATATCAAATTCGAATCCCTGAACAAATTAAAACTCGACTCTCAAGAAGCGTGGCTTGAATATGTACCGGCCAGGGTTACAATCAACAGAGATTCCACCAACCCTCATGAGTTTTTAACCGTCTATCGGCGTTTAGTCTTCGGCGATTTGTTAGAGCTACTGATGCTAGACACTCGCAGTTATCGTACCAGTCATCCTTGCGGTGAAGGTGGAATTGGAGAACGACAGTTGGCCGCTGGCTGCACTGAATTCGACAGATCTACCCTGCCAGGGTTAGCGGACCAACCCCATACCATTCTGGGAACAACACAAAAAGAATGGATGCTCGACCATCTCGTGAATGCAACGACCCGGTATAAGGTATTAGGAAATCAAACTCTCATGTCACGATTAGGGATAGAGCATCGAAATTGGCAAATCCCTTTTAACCTTGATGCATGGGACGGGTACCAGCAAGAACGCGATGAATTGATGGCAGAAATCAAAAGTGCCAACATAGACAATTTCATCGTATTAACCGGTGATATGCACAGTCATATGGCTGCCAACATTAAGGTAGACTACCGTAACTCCAGCCGTTCCAACACAGACAACTTTGTTGGCGCTGAATTTATGACCCCCGCGATAACCTCTTCTACGATGGTAGAAATACTGAAAATTCAGGCGAATCTGGATACTGATATCGAGGTTGAGTCCATACTCGCCTCACTTGCGTCTCCCGCGATACGAATCACTAACCCTCACATACAATATGGAAACTTTATTGCCCAAGGCTATTCAACAGTTCTTTTTAATTCCGAATATGCCTTATGGGAATCTTTTGTTGTCGACAAAAATAACCCTAACGCCGATACTAAAATACAAGTAGCACGCTATAAAAAAAGAGCTGATAAGCCTTGGTTAACTAGCCGGCAAATCACCTTATGATTTAAACCAATACCTATTTTTTTAAACCAATACTTTTCATTTAAACTAGAAAGGGAATAAAAAAGGGGTTTGATCTCATTGATCAAACCCCTTTTTAGTTATTACTTCATTCTAAGACCGAAGTTCTAAGTTCTAAGTTCTAAGTTCTAAGTTTTCACTCCTTAGGTCTTAGATTGTAGAACTATTTTAATTGCGACGAAGAGAGGCCAAGAATATTTCTCGCCACAATCAATTGCTGTATTTGCTGAGTACCTTCAAATATATCCAGTATCTTTGAATCCCTCGCAAACTTCTCGAGCAACTCAACTTCGCTATAACCTAAGGTTCCACATATTTCAACACACCGCAGCGTCACGTAATTCCCTACACGACCCGCTTTCGCCTTACACATAGATGCATTAGTAGAGTTGGGTTGTTTATTGTCGGCCATCCACGCCGCTTTAAGCGTCATTAACCGAGCAGCTTCCAAATCGGCTTCCATCCGATATAACTCTGCCTCAATCGCAGATGTATTCCAGAGGTTTTTATCGTAGTTGAGTTTGATATTTTCTCTGCCCAGTACTTCTTGAGCAATATCCAATGCCCCTCGCGCTACACCCAAACCCATGGCTGCCACTTGAGGTCGAGTGTTATCGAATGTTTGCATAACTCCGCCAAAAGCCTTCTTCCGCGCTGCTTCCGTATCGGCTATTTCAGCAGAACCTAGCACGTTGCCCTTGGGAATTCGGCAATCGGTAAACGTGATCGCAGCCGTATCAGAAACACGCAATCCCATTTTATCTTCGGTTCGCACCACTTCCATACCCGGTGTTCCCGCTTCCACTACGAACGACTTAATCGCAGCCTTGCCTTTGCTCCGGTCTAATGTCGCCCAAACCACCACGGCATTACCCCGTTCTCCCGCAGTACAAAAAATCTTTTCCCCATTGAGAACCCATTCATCCCCATCTAGTGTCGCTGTGGTTTGTACCCCTGCTGAATCTGAACCCACACCCGGCTCTGTGATTGCCATTGCAGCCCATAATTTACCAAACCGTTCTTTCTGCTCCGCTGTCGCTACTGCCGAAATAGCGGCATTACCCAAGCCCACACCCGGTATCGCAAGCATTAACCCAACACAACCCGCCGCCATCTCGATAGTCGTCACAATCCCGGTCATATTGCCGGCATTGCGTACCTTATTCGATTCACCCCCATCGTCATCACCGGACAAAGCTGACATAGGATTGTCGCCGCCGCCTGCGCCACCACTGATCATTTTCCCTAAAGGCTCTAGCTCTGGCACACTGTCGCAATGTTCGATTTTGTCATACTTACGAGAAATGGGACGAAACACTCCCATCGCCGTCATTTTCCCCATTTGTTGCATATTCTTAAGTGATTGTGGATATTCTAAATTTATCATGTCGCACTCCAGGTTATACCCGCGTGTAATTGTCGATTGTTCTTGTCAGTTGTTCTCGTCTATTTATTTATCGTCTATCGCGTACGCTTAGCCATATCAGTCTTTAAACAACAACCACGCCATCCAATACACCGACAGCTCTTAAATTCCGATACCACATTTCCACAGGATGCTCCCGACAGAACCCGTGGCCACCCAGTAATTGAACACCATTGGTGCCAATTTCCATTGTCTTTTCTGCACAGAACACTTTCGCCAAGTACGCTTCTTTCTTAAAGGATAACCCTTGCTCCGCACGCGCAGCAGCCCGATAAACCAGAAGCTGCATACCTTCTAATTCAATCGCCATGTTCGCCACCATAAATGCCACTGATTGACGATTTGCGATAGGCTCTCCAAATGCCTGGCGCTCGACAACGTAAGGTTTAACGTACTCTAAAACGGCTCGACAACATCCCACTGCTACAGCACATATACCAATTTTACTTAAGTCCAAAATTCGCTGTAGATCTAGCGTTTTTTCCCCTTCACCCAGTTTGGCTGTGGCAGCAACAGACACATTCTCTAAAGTAATACGATTCAACTCTAATGGCCGTAGCCCCATATAATCTTCTTTCTCTATGGTTAAACCCGGTGCGCCTTGCTCTACGATAAAACCAGCAGCCCCCTCTCCTTCCAGATTCGCAATGACGAGAATAAATTGAGAAGACGAGCCTAACGCCACCATGGACTTAACACCGTTGATAACAAATCCATCGCCCTCTGCTTTTGCAGTAGTCGCAAGATCAGTAGGTTCGAAAGTCGCCTTCGGTTCCATTAATGCAATAGTGGCAGCTCTAAAGTGTTCCTCTGCCAAGGGGGTGAGATACTTCTCTTTTTGACTTTCCGTCCCTTGGTCCAATACCGTATTAATAAAAGCAAGTGGCGTTAAGGCACCAATCGCAAGAGACATGTCTCCCTGCCCAAGGTCTTCCGCATTTAACATATTAGATATGGGTGAACGCGCGACGCCAGCACCACCATAAATTTCAGGGATCGACAAAATACTCAGACCTAGCTCAGCGGTTTTATCATAAAACCCAGCTGGTGCCCCTCCCGCTTCATCCGCAGAGCGAGAAATTTCAGCTAGCTCCGATTCAGAAAATTTAGTTAAACTTTCACGCGTGATTCGCTGCTCTTCCGTTAAGCTCAAATCAAACGGATTATCAGCTTTTTTCTCAGCCATTTTCATTTTCCTTGGATAGGGTTACTGGTAACGTAAACATTATTTTTATTATGTGGAGGCACGAATGGTCCCACAACTAAATTGCACAATGCAATGACTGATTCGATTCAAAGTATGTCAAAGCGGGACAATCTCAGGCGAGCCTTATTTCGCCTTTCAATTTCACCTTTCAGTGCTGGGGTCACTTCAAAAGAGTCCTAGAAAGAGCCCTAAAAAGAGCCGTACAAAAAAACGCCTTTTTCTAAATCCTCCTTTGATTTCTTCCAAGTGGGAATAGCCTGAGCCATTAATTCATAAAATCGAGGACTGTGATTAAACTCTATTAAATGGCACAACTCGTGAGTAATGACATAATCGATGACATGAACAGGATGTTTGATCAATTCTAGATTTAGCGTGACCTCCCCCAAAGACGAACAACTTCCCCATCGCGCTTTCATTCGTCGAATTTTCAGCGGTGGTTTTCTAACACTCGCTTCACTAAATGCTCGAAAACAAAAATCCAATCGTTTCGCGAAAATGCTCAATGCCTCATGTCGATACCATGCTATCAGCGTTGCCTTAATGTGAGGCGCTCCATCTCCCGGTCGCAGAGAAACTTGAAAGCCCCCATCCACAACCTGAGTTAAACGCTTCTCCCCCCCAATCAACGCTAAGGGATATAACTCACCCAAATAAGCATGCTCTTCCCCTAGCTCATAGGTTAGCGTCAAAGGTCTTGGCACATTCAAAAAGGAACTCAGTGATTTGACTACCCACTGCTCTCGTTCCCGCATATACCGATGAATATCGGCGTCACTGCAGTGACGAGGTGAACGCACTAGGACTTCACCGGAAGGGTATACGTACACCGCCAGCGTTTTACGAGACGAACGTATCACTCGGTAAGTCAGTTGTGATTGTGATTCCGTTAATCGGACTGAAGGCTTAAGTGGATTCATCTGTGCATTTAATCACATCAGGCACTTTTTGTCTTAACGCAAGAATCAGGACAAGTGCTCTCTACGCTCCACCCACTCAGTGAATTTATTTCCTGCCAAGGGGCGTGCGAAATAATAACCTTGAATAATATCGCATTCTGCGTTTTTAAGAAATTCAAGCTGACCCGCATTTTCAACACCTTCAGCAACCACCTTCATTCCCAAGCTATGCCCCAAGCTGACAATCGCATTGGTAATCGCTGCGCTATCGTTTTCAGTTTCGATATCCATTATAAAACTACGATCGATTTTGATTTTATTGATGGGAAAGCGTTTCAAATAATTCAATGAGGAATAGCCCGTTCCAAAATCATCAATCGCAATGTGTATCCCCATATCGTGCAAACCTTGCATCGTGCGCACCGCATCATCCAAATCTTCCATCAAGGTGCTTTCTGTTATTTCAAATTCAATATTCTCTGGAGCAACTCTATTCTCCCTCAATAACCGACGCACCATTTCAACTAAGTTCTTTTGTCGAAACTGCACGGTGGATAAATTGATAGATATCCGAATATTACGATTGGACGTTATCCATCGCCCCATCTCCCGACAGGCTTTAGCGATCACCCACTCGCCTAGCGGAACGATTAATCCTGTTTCTTCGGCCACCGGAATAAATTCGACAGGGGAAACGGACACCCCTTCTTTCTCCCAGCGCATTAAGGCTTCCATTCCCACTAACTCTCCGGTACTTGCACATATCAGAGGCTGATAATGAAGGCTGCATTGATCTTTATCTATCGCATTTGAAAGTTCACTTGCGATAGTTCTACGACGCTGTATCGCGATGCTCATTTCCGCTACAAACTGACAATAGCAGTCCCCGCCTTTTCTTTTAGCGCCGGCTAATGCCAAATCAACTCGTTTAAACAACTCTTCGTAGTCATCTGCATCCGCCGGAAAAAACACACTGCCAATACTCATTTTCACTTCGATACGGTTTTCACTAATAATAAATGGCGTCTCAATTTCGCGAATGATGTTCTCTGCTAATAGCGCCACATCGTTTTCCGATTCAATTTCGGGTAACAAAATGGCAAATTCATCTCCACTTAAATGCGTTAATACACAAATGGGCGGCAAGATACTTTTTATTGCAGCCGCAACCTGTATTAACAATTCGTCACCAGTTGAATGTCCCAGCACTTCATTCACTTCTCGAAAATCATCAATATCCAGCAGCATTAAAGAACCTGGCTTATTCGTTCGACCACCGCGCAGCAATGCCTGCTTCAGACACATTCGTAGTTGATTGCGATTACCCAGACCTGTTAGTGGATCAAAATTAGCTTTGCTTTTCAGTTTTCGTTCCGTTTCTCTTGCTTCTGTAATATCTACCCCGATAGAGAGAAGCGCTTCCGCTGCAGAATAGTCATCGAAGCTATAAGGTATTTTCGTCGTCTGGAAGTAATGATCTACCCCCCTAACACAAACAAATTGTTCTTCTGCTAAATAAACATACCTGTTATTTTCTATCACCTTCAAGTCATCTCTCATATGTCGGTGACCGTCACCCAACAAATTGCTAGCGTCCTCTCCACTAAGGCTAAGCAACTCTTCAACAGCACAATCAAAGAGATCTGCAGCCGCCAAATTTACCAACAAAAAACGTCCTTCCAAATCACGCAGATAGACAGCTCCCGGGATCAAATTAATGATTTGATTTAACAGCCCGTCACTATAAAGGCTGTCGTCACGATCTTGATCATCCTCATTGATGTCCACATTCTCGAAAGATGTGGACATCACCCCGTCCACATCTTTACCAGCAATTAAACGTATCACCTTATTTTTACCGGATTTATGTAATTCGATCATTCGCCTTCACCACACTACGATGCGTACCATTCATTAATCAGTTTAGCTTGGCTTGAATAAACGAAAACCACACATGACAAAACATTACATAAGTTACAATTTATTTTTCCGATTTTAATCGAATATAAAAACACAGAAATTGAAATTAAAATGAACAAATAGGCTTTAAACAGGCTTCATTCAAAATGTTTTTGGATTTCAGATATTTTTTGTTAGCTATTAACTGGCTTCGTCACACTCCGGCAAACGCTAACAAAACAAGCGTTACATTTTTATTTTATAGTTAATTCATACACCTCACACAGAATTTTCTATCAGCTGATTTTCTGACGTTTTCCTTTATCGTCAATAGGGCCATCACGCTGCCACAGGTATTCTAAATTGGTCTTAACGACACATAAAATTACTCACCACTTCTCAAAACTAAAGCCTATAGTATTTAGTAACAGAACGTAAACAGTCACTCATTTTCAAATTCTATTTCATCGATCCGTTTTACAACTCAACACATCAATGATGTTTTTAGAAATGCAATGTCATGTTTCCGAAATCCCTCTTTACTATTCGCAATTAACAATTAGTCAATCGAAAAATCGCGACTGAAAAAACTCGCGATATCGTAGGACTAAGGAGTATTGGTATGTCTGACAAAAATCCTCAATTCGTTCGCAAGGTTCTAGCAGCCGCTATCTGCAGCATCGTATTAGCTGCATGTGGCGGTGGTGGTGGCGGTGGCGGTGGAGGCGGAGATGACGGCGGTAGCAACACCAATGAGGGAACCGGCACAACCAATGAGGGGACAGGCACGACCAATAGTGACGGAGAAACAATATCGACTCTCACCACCGGTATTGAAGTTCCTTCTGAGATATCCGCTATACCTGCTGACTCTACGGCAACTCCTTCGTTTATGCGTAGAGCGAACAGAATATCCAGAGCCACGGCTACCTCTGAGCTGGATGACACGTCAGATTATGCTCAAGCCACTCCGAGCATTTATGTTGAGGAACGCGCATTAGAACAGTTCGACGTGATCGAGCAGGTATTTGGTGCATTAGCACAAACAAAATATGCCGACGCAGAAAATGTGAATCAAGGCGCCTATCAAGCTGTCATCTCTTGGAAAGGCGAGCAAGATGGCAAGGATATAAAAGAACTCCAAACATGGACCATTGATTCTCGCATGATTGTCATGGATCTGCCTGATGACGTAACGGGTAATACTGAAGGTGATGTCAACCGACTCTTTGCTTGGATACCAGAGCGAGATCGTATGAGTGGCGAAGAAGAGCTGATTAAGATGGAGCTTCTCATTTATTCTGCTCCCGATAAGGCAGAGGATGGCTCACTTGTTAATTATGGCGAATGGGATTTAAACGTACTCATGGGTGCCTCTGCAACCGATGTTGACGTCATTCCAGAATCAGGCCCCGGTCACTTTTTTGCGGCCAGTGCTCGCATCGATGCTGAGGGCGCTAGCACCCTACAAGTCCACGACCGATTCACTATGGACATGGGAATGGGTGGCGAAGCCTTTTCCGAAGATATGAAAGGCGTACTGGTACGTGATGGTGAAAACGGTCACGGTAAAGTTTCCTACCCCGATTGGGAAGCCTGTTGGGACGGCATGGGAGGAGGAGAAGGTGACGAAGGCATGGAAGGCGACGGAGGAATGGAAGGTGATGGTGGCATGGACTCTATGAGTAGCCCCTGCGATAACGGCGTCCCTTCTAACGTTGCACAATACGCCTATAATGCTACCTACCTCGGCGTCGAAGAAATTAACGACGGTGATTCCGACGAGGCCTCTTATAAAGACCGAAATCTGGCAGGCGCCATTCATCTAGTACACCGTTACGATTTATTCTACGCGGATGCAGATGAGGACGCTGGAATAAGCGAAGGTGATGATGTTCAATCCCATCTGAGTTTCGGTTTTCCCGTCACATTCGAAGCCACCGCATCCAGTGATGAAAACATTTCTTTCGATGAATTTGCTTACTATGGTGCATGGCAGGGTCGTCATCAATTATGGGGACCGGGCAATATTACCCCCACCACTAATGGCGAAGATGGCACGACACTCACACGGCAAGATGTACGCCCAGGTGAAACTGCGGCAACCTATAAATTAAAAGAGTTCGACGGCACCTTTACGATGCGAGCCATGGTTGATGCCAGTTTGAGTGACATAGAAAATGTCGCGGTGGAAACTTTTTTAAATGACAATTATGATCTTTTCTACATGACTGACGATTGGTACTTCTGTGAAGGGGGTTATGTTGAGTGGGGCGAAACCCCAGTTTGCCAATCTAAAGATTCGGAAGTGGGAGCCAAAGACTTCACCTCTCTTTCTAGCACTGCAGGCCAAGCCTTATTAGCAAGCCTAGAGCTAGGCGATGACGATCGACGTTTTATCAATATCGGCAGCTGCTATGAAGAAGGCATGAACTTTGTCTGCAACGACTTTGTCTACCTTTCTGAAAGTGTTAGCGTTAGCGGCTTTACTTTCACAGTTGCCGGATTCTATCCCGCAGAATGGGGACATAATGGTCTCAGCCCCACCGCCGGCGGAACGGTACTCGAAGGCACTGATGGGATGAATATGTGGATCAATATAGGCGGCTCTGCTTATATTTCTTACACCGGAGAATTTAGTGGCCCAACCACCACAACAGGTTGGGTAATGAAAACGCTGGAGAGCTTCGATCAAAGTACTTGGACGCCCACATTTGCGGAAAATGGCGATAGCGAGTTTATGCCGGAGAGAGGGTATGAGTACTACATGCATACCAGCGGACAAAACTTTGTCGTCACTCGAAGTGCTAGTGATGGCGCAGCCACAGACTATACCGCCAAATTGGAATTGCAAATAGCGGCAAACCCCGCCAATACCGATGCCAGCAACAGCCTCCTACCGACTGGCACCTCCTACCTTGCGATGCCCTGGAATCCAGATGTTAAGCTAGTGCTTGAAGAAGACCCCACTGAAGAAACCAATTATCTCTTGTTGGTGGTCTCTAGTGACGCAAGCGAATCTTTGACCGCAGGTGAATTGTTTGCGGAAGACAGCTGGGGACTTACCGCCTTCAACTCAGACGACCAACCCTTGGACGCAGACGGCACCGCTCTGAGCGTTGACGAATGGGGATGGATCAATCCCGACGAGAATGGTGGCCGAGTACCGGTACAATTTAACTATGAATACGCAGGTAGCGACGGTGATAGCTGGGGCAAGCAGCAATTCTTGATGGATATGTCGGATAGTTCATTCATTATATTATCTGACCCTATCAATCTCAGTAACGTTGCCTTAGTGGATAATCTTGGCCAAGGGATCGAAGATAGTGTCAGCTTGCAGTATGACGGATGGATGCATGGCTTGCCCGACTTATACCACGAGTTAGCGATCAACGACTGGGATATTTCAGGCTTGGGTGACAAGGTACGACGCTTAACTGAAGGACAAGTTGTCACGGATTCAGTCGGCACACGATACTTTGTCAAACCAATGGAAATGAGTCTTTTCCTCGGTGTTGTTACTGCATTCCCTAATGGCGATCAACCTGATATTTCAGCAGCCGATAGCGTGAATCTTGATAATGTGCCTGATTACACTCACCACGAAATGGGCGGTACTCCAACCTCTAATGCCGATGGTGATCCTATCGAAATCAAATACTCTGAAGGAACCCTTTTAACGGATGAGTAAACTTTTTCACTAAGCCGTATAACGCCCTTCGGGGCGTTTTTTTTCGCCCCTGCATTTATTAGCTATTTTGGCACCCCATTACTGGCTTTCCTTCAGAAGGGACATAAAACAAACCCTGCTTAGCGCTGTTCTTTATTTAGTCATCCCATCAAAAGGAGCTACTACTTAATAGATACGACCTAAATGATCTGGGTCAGCAGTTAGCAGTTAGCAGTAGAAGGGCATTCGCATGCAATTTAGGGAAGTAGTTGCTGCAGCAGTATTATTTTTTTCAACGTCAGCAGTAGCCTTAGCAGTATCAGACAACACAACAACACCGCCATCAGGTACAGAGGAGTCTCCTAAGATCATCGCACGATCTGATATTGAAGCGTCAGAATATGGTACCACGTCCAAAATTCACCCCACTGATAACATTAAATCCGACCTCGACTATGAAACAGAAATCATCTTTTCTCTGGGCAGTAGAAAAGGGGATTTCGATTGGAGTATTGCCAGTGATTTTAGTGGGGAAAAACAACCGAATACGCTATCGGAATTAAGCTATTTCGATCTCAACATTACTGAAACCGCGATTGATTACCAAATTAAAAAGCGTAAAGGGAGATTCACAAACCTATACATCGAATCCCATATTAGTGCGGGTTACATTGAGGGAGGTAGTATTCAGGATTCGGATTACGACGGCGATAATCGTAGTGAGGAATTTAGTCGTAGCCTCTCGAATCCTGAAGGGTCTTTCACCTTTAATCTGGTAAATGCCATTGGTATAAAACTAAATCTTTCTGAAACATGGCGGTTTACGCCGCTTCTAGGGTATGCATACAACGTTCAAAGTTTCGTGATTCGAGAGGGAGAGCAGGTACTCTCAACCGCCCGACGTACACCCTCCGTAGGACAGTTCAGCGGGCTAGACAGCAGTTATCAGGCGCAGTGGTATGGTTTCTGGTTGGGATTGATTAGCGAAAAAAATGTGGATAAACATTATTTTACTTTGCGCAGTCAATTCCATTTTCCTGAATACTATGCGGAGGCAGACTGGAATTTACGAAGTGATTTTGCACACCCGAAAAGTTTTGCGCATTACGCTAGCGGCAGCGGCATTTCCATTAAAATCAATTATTCTTATCAGATTGGCAAAAGGCTTAAACTCAACGCGAGCTATCATAATGAGCGTTGGCAAACACGTAATGGCATTGACACTATCTATTTTGAGGATGGCGATACGGCTTCCACACGTCTCAATGAAACTAACTGGAAGTCTTCTAGCCTAAGTATTGGAATCATCGTTACGACGGACTAATTGGACTTTTAAATACGTTTGATACCTTAAGATGCCCTAGATCCAGCGACAGTGATTCAAGCGCATTCACTCCATCAATAGATTAAGCACCATCAATAACAGAACTTAACTCCACTTGACCCGTTACGGGCACATCAATTAACTCAACCTCCTCCCTATTCGCCACTTCAGATTGAACCAAATCGGATGCATCACTCAGCATCACGAAATTGATCTCTGGGAATAGATTGATCTGCGAGTCATACACTTGCGTGATATAACCCTCTTTAGAGGCAAAAATATCATGGCCATAGTCAGACAGATTATCGATAAAATAATATCCATCTTTATTGGTGTAAGTACTCCATTCACTACCCATGACATCGGTCACGTGTAATTTGGCTCCACTTATCGGAATCCCTCCAGCATCTACCACGCGACCGTGATATTCCATGCAAGCTGACAACAAACCAATAGCCATAATAGCCATTAGCTTTACCATCCACTTTCCAAATTTGATCATAAGTAATCTCAGTTTAATTTATCACTCTGTTCCGATGAGCTAGCTTAAGCATATGCCTGCTTAGAAAAAGCACCACCTGAATCGAGCGTTTTACATACAACAAACTACTGTTTTTCACTCACTTAAGTACTGATGCGCAATGATGTACTCATTTCTATCGAGTGTAAACCAAACGTGGGACAATTTCCCGCAAATAAGAAAACCGGAATTGATCCGTTCTCCCCTATCTACAAAAAATGAATTTGCCATCCGTTTGCTGGACTGAAATACTAAAACCTTCACAAGGCGATAACACCTAGTGTACGGCCAATTACAGCCGACCATTTTGTCAAAGGCACCGCTACCAATCTATGCAAATCGTATATCTAACGTCGGTAAAAATAACTCTTTCTCATTATTTAAATATTACTTTAATTGGTCTTGCTTGCTTAATGCCGACATTTGAAGCTTTCGCTGACCAACCTCTTTGGGAAATGGGCGGCGGACTCATATACGTCAATGTGCGGAGTTATCCCGGAAGCCGTCATACCAAAAGTTATCTCCTTCCTACGCCCATTCTTCATTACAATGGGAAATACTTAAAAATCGACCAGGACAGTGTCTCAACACCTATTTTTAAAAGTGATCGCATCCACGTCAAACTCAGTGCCGACGGAACTCCTCCAGTAGACAGTAGCGATATTGCCATCAGAGACCAAATGCCGGATTTAGATGCCACATTACAAATGGGCCCCTCCATTGAAATTCGCCTCGACAGAAATCTCAGTCAACCTAGAAGATGGATCTTTAAACTGCCTCTCAGATTGAGTCTTGCCACTGACCTCTCCCATGTGGACGATCGAGGTTGGCTGCTCAATCCTAAATTACGGTATCAACGCCAGATCACTTTTCAAAACTCCGATCCCCTATTATCTAACCCCCTATTGTCTAAACCAATGGACTTTCGATTTACCCTTGCGACTCTATTTGCTAATCGTCGTTACCTCGAGTATTACTATGGAGTTGATCCTGCTTTTGCAACCTCAGATCGTCCTAGCTATCAACCTGCTTCAGGCTATGCCGGTTCTTACGTATCCATGGCTATCAGCCAACATTGGGGTTCCTGGAATTGGTCCGTTTATACTCGGGTAAAATGGCTAAAGGGGAGTACATTCGAAACCAGCCCTCTAATGGAAACCAACCAAGAAAAACAATTCGGCCTGCTCATAAGCTATACTTTCGCACGATCGCTACAACGTGTGCCCGACTGAACTTAACCCTTGCCCAATAAGCTCAAACTGTTCTAAGTACCCACTCACAATCAATAAAAAATGGGTATGACTCGCTATACTTACTAATGCAGACAAATTGATATTAGGAGGAAGCAGTCATGCCTCGTTTAAATAATTCAGCAACAACACAGCCCATTGATCCTATCAATATAGCTATCAATGGATTTGGCCGAATTGGCCGAAACTGCTTACGCTCATTATACGAATCAGGTCATCGATCCCACATGCGAGTGGTGGCCATTAACGATTTAGGAGACTCCGATACCAACGCCCACCTCTTAAAATTCGATACCACTCATGGGCGTTTTAATGGCGCTATCGATGTCCATGACACCGGGATTTCCGTCAATGGTGATCTCATCAAGATTTTTTCCGAACGTAACCCAAGAGATCTTCCCTGGGGGGATCTTAATGTCGATCTCGTTTTCGAGTGTACCGGACTCTTTACATCCAAAGAAAAATCCATGCCGCATATTGATGCCGGAGCAAAACGCGTCATCATCTCTGCACCGGCTTCAGGAGTAGATGCCACAATTGTGTACGGCGTCAATCACCACATTTTAACCGTCGATCACAAAATCATTTCCAATGCATCCTGCACAACAAACTGTTTAGCGCCCTTAGCAAAACCGCTCAACGACAAACTAGGCATCGAAAATGGTTTGATGACCACCATACACGCATTCACCAACGATCAATCTCTCACGGATGTTTATAATACAGATCTTCATCGAGCACGCTCCGCAGTACAATCGATGATTCCCACTAAAACGGGCGCCGCTGCCGCAGTGGGATTAGTACTGCCAGAGTTAAACGGGAAATTGGATGGTATGGCTGTACGCGTACCTACACTGAATGTGTCACTAGTCGATCTCAGCTTTATTGCCGCCCAAAAAACCACCACTGACGAAGTCAACAGAATCATGTTTAACGCTGCAGTTAATGACCATGATGACGTTCTACTTTATAATCGGGACCCCTTAGTCTCATCAGACTTCAATCACCAACCTGCGTCCTGTGTTTTTGATAGCACTCAAACTCGAGTCAATGGCAATTTAGTCAAGGTGCTTGCCTGGTATGACAATGAGTGGGCTTTCTCTAATCGTATGCTCGATACAGGCTTAACACTCATGAATACAATACGAGAAGTCTCCGGCAATACCAAAAATCAAATCGATGATCAGCACAATGGTAAGCATAGCGCTGCCTAAACTCCTTAGATCTCTACGGTAGTTAAATAAAGGAAACCAATGCATCAAGTCAAAAGAAGAACCAAAATTGTCAGCACTCTAGGCCCATCCACTGCCACGCCGGACACTATCGAAGAGATTTTACTGGCAGGCGTCAATGTTGTTAGGCTTAATTTTTCCCACGGCAGCGCGGAAGAACACAAAAATCGAGCGAGCATTGTCAGAGAACTATCGGCCAAACATAAACTCAACGTCGCTATATTGGCAGACCTTCAAGGCCCAAAAATTCGAATAGGCCGATTTAAAGAAGGAACAGTTCAATTAAATTCAGGACAAAGTTTTTGTCTAGATGCCGATTTTGATAGTGCGGCGGGTACTGACAAATGTGTCGGTATCGACTACAAAACGCTACCTTCTGATTGTGATGCCGGGGATATGCTATTGCTCGATGACGGAAAAATCGTGCTGACGGTTTCGGAAATTAGCGGTAACAAAGTGCATTGTACCGTCGATATAGGCGGAAAACTTTCCAACAACAAAGGCATCAATAAAAAAGGCGGCGGACTCTCAGCGGATGCACTAACAGAAAAAGATAAAATCGACATCAAGACTGCTGCCGCTATCGACGTAGACTATATCGCCGTCTCTTTTCCTCGTTACGCAGATGATATGCACTATGCGAGAAAACTCATTAGAGAAGCAGGGAGTCACGCAGAAGTCATTGCCAAAATCGAACGCGCTGAAACCGTCGCTAGCGACGAAACCCTAGATGACATTATCATTGCCTCTGATGCGGTGATGGTAGCTCGAGGCGATTTGGGTGTCGAGATTGGAGATGCCGAACTCATCGGAGTCCAAAAACAAATAATCAACCGCGCAAGAACACTGGATCGTGTCGTCATTGTGGCGACGCAAATGATGGAATCCATGATACACAATCCCATGCCAACACGCGCCGAAGTATTCGATGTGGCCAATGCCGTATTAGATGGCACAGACGCAGTAATGCTCTCTGGAGAAACTGCTGCCGGAGATTATCCCTGTGAGGTTGTCTCTACCGTTGCCAGAGTGTGTATCGGTGCAGAAAAACATCCGATTGTCTTACGATCGAGTCACCGGCTAGACAGAGAGTTTACGCGCACCAATGACTCCATTGCCATGGCCACTATGTATACGGCGAATCACCTCAATGGCGTTAAAGCCATAATCTGTTTAACGGAATCCGGTTCAACACCACTACTCATGTCGAGAATGAGATCAGGCATCCCCATTTATGCCCTCACTCCTCATCCAAAGACCCAACGAAAAACGGCTCTTTATAGAGGAGTTGAATCTATTCTATTTGATCCCACCACTCTGAAACCTGATGAAATTAATGATAAAGCCATACACGAATTGCGAACGCTAAAAGTAATACAGGAAGGCGATTTCGTCATTTTAACTAAAGGTTGCAAAATGGGTGAATTAGGAAAAACCAATTCAATGCAAATTCTGAAGGTAAGTGTATAGCTCCCAGGCGATCCGCGTTCATTCCCCCCTATTTGAGGTCTAGCACTATCGAGTGTTAGACCCAACAATTAAATAAACAAATAGAGCTAGCCATTCATATTAGATTAACTATGCGGTACACAACGATACAAAATACTAATTTCAATCGGCTTACCATTACAAATGTCTGAAGATACCGCCCATTGACTGCCCCCGCTCTCATTTATCTCATACACATATAAACTTCTATCTCCCGATTCACCGTTCTCTTGAATAAGACTATATCCAGAAACAGATTCACTGCTACAAAATCCGCTGATAGATTCAGATAATACTTCCGCGTCTAGCCCTCTTCCGCACGCTCTATCAAGATCAAACCCCGCGGTGCCACCGCGAATTCTTTCTCTGCCTAAATGGATTCCGATAGAATGCCTATTCGCAGACGGGGCCACAACGTAATGCCGCACCTGATAAACAGTTAGGCTATTGCCACTACTATCCTGCCCTTCCGCATCCAAAGAAACGTTATCCACCTCTATCGCACTGAGCGGCAAATTTTGATGCACAATTTGCTGAATAGTTTGGTTGGGCATTTCCCAAGTTATTTCCAGCATAGGATGCCTACCCGCGACATCGGGACAGGAAAAGTCGTAATAAGCGCTTTCATCTAGATCTTGGTTTAAGTCAATATTGGCAAAACGGATGTTATCCAGACTTTCAAATAGCGACTCACAAGGCTGATCATCACTTTGCCCTTGCCATTGACCTCTATTTACATAGTCCGCCTGTGCTGCAACTGCAACAGTCAGAATATCACTAACTAATCGCATCGCCCTTGTTTCCGAATGTTTGTGTAGAAGTTGACGACCCGAAAAAAGTGCAACAACACTAATCAAGCCGATCACCACCATCAGTTCAATCAAAGTGAAACCCAAATCATTAAAGGCGAATCTAGATGGTGACAGCGTAGTTCTATGTTTCATATTCTTGACACTCTCGTTTACTGACTATCTCATTTATTGACACTCTCGTTTATTGACATAGTTTCCAAACCCTAAATCGATTATTTTGACCACCACTGCAACCGCCAGTGTTGGTTAAGCCGCCCACCCAACGCGCTTCATCACTCCACTGATAGGTTGGGCCACCTTCCGCAATACCGCTCACTTCCGCCACCGTTCTCGCTAAGTGCTGTTCCAAGCGCCACCCAACTCCTTCATCCAAAACCTCAAAACTGATACCCGCCAGATCTTTTTCATCACCCAACTGGGGAAGTCCACTATTGATAAAACGCTGACAAATTTGTAGTGGCGCTAGATATAATTCAGCTCTGAGACCCGCTGCGCATAGAGGTTTAGTCACAACCGAACCGGTTAGTTCTACAAACCCCTCCGTATACGACTCTCTGCCAGGAACAGGAACTAATGTTTCTACCATGGCATCACCTGCATCACATCTCAGATAAGACCGCGGATACTGAGTGTTATTGACCGACGGTACTAACCTCTTGGTATTTGCCAAAGCATTAACGACATATCCCATCCAATCATCAGGTATGCACTGTCTAACCCAAAATTGATCCAGCGTCATGGTTCCATCCACATGGGTGCATCGTATAATCAGTTCTCGATTCAATGGACTGGAAATAGCTTGAAGTGTTGGGTGAGAGTCAGGTGTGGCTATCCCCCCTAAATAGCCACCCACTATATCGACGAAACCATCGGCACATTTTTCATTTTTCCTGTCACCTATTCTATTTCTATTGGTACCAGGCCACTCCCTATTAGAGAGATAAAAATATTGTGCAGCCGACACGATTGACTGCGTCACGTAAACGGTTTGGTCAACACGAAACTTCTCTTTAGAATCTGATAAAAAGACACCGGAAATAGAAGAAAGCAAAACGATTAACAGTATCCCCATTAACACTTCAATTAAGGTGAAACCGCCTACACACTTTGAACTCTGAACCAGCCGTTGGTCTCGCTTAGTATCAACTTCTCGATTAATTTCAACTAGTCGCATTAACGAACCTGCTGCCAATAATAACGACTCTTGATAAATCGAGACATCGCTGTCAAATCCACCGTCACTTCTGTGCGAGTAGATCTCGGGCACAGTTCCACTTTCGATGCATTATTCTGCATCTCATTCGTCGAAAAAAGTGTGATGCCAGCACCGTGAAAAGACCTATTCCAATCTAGACCTGGCAGCTCAACAATGGCACACAGCAAGGAATTAGTTCGAATAAACTGATAGCGATTACTCAAGACTCCTTCATCACTAACTAGAGTTTCCTCAGGAATGGCAACACCTCTAATAGAGGCAACACTAAACTGCGAGGTGTCGCTGGACTCTGCAAATTGATATTGATAATTCGCTGTATTGGGATTGGTGACAGCCCTATCCTCTATCGCAAGCGCATTTACCATATGCTGTGCATTTCGTATGGTGGCATACGCGCCTTGATTCAACATTTCTGTATCGTAGTTGTTCCACAACATAATCGTCAGCGTGGAAATAATGCTGACCACCGAGAGTAACTCTATCAAAGTAAAACCCCATTCACTTGTAGATTGATCGACTGTTGTAGGTTGATCGACTTTGCCTATGCCTGGTTTTGAATGCAAAACATTAAAAACGACCACCCGAAGCACCCCCGACAATCGGCAGGTAAAACCCAATGATGGCCGCCAACACACAGGACACCATCAACACAAACCCTATTCGAGCAAGCGTCTTCGAGAGCGTTCTTGAAACATGTAAATGCTCCATATGTAAAGTTTCCTCTAAAGCTCTGAGTATTTTCACTTTCTCAGCTTCATCCACTTCCCCAAATACACTCATGGTTTCTTTCACCGCAACAGGCCAAGATTGCAGATCGAATGTCGCACCCAAAGTTTCAGAGGTAGCCAACTGGGCATACATGCGTTTATAGACTTCAGCATCTTCGCCACTGCTGGCCTGCAGTATCGACAATATCGCGCCGGAATCCACAATACCGACGTCATTTAATAAACGATAAGAACCGACAAACCTAACCGACCGACTCAGCTTGATTTTTTGATGTATCACTCTCAAAAAAGGTAGGCCTCTGATCAACTGCCATAGGATCACTCGATACCAAATCACCACAGGAATGACAAAAACGGGAACAAACCAATAAGCACTAATCATGTTACCCCAGGCAATTAATGCATTCGTTACCGCGTTGGGTTTAAACATAGCAGCCGACCCGGTTTTAATTCCCTCCAAGCTGGCCCCAATAAATAAGGGGACCAACAGAAAGAAAAGCGTTCCGATGATGATATACGTAATCCCCATCTTGAGTTCAGCCGACACCTCACTTTTTATTTTTTCTTGATCCAATAAATAACGGGATGCTTGCTGTAAAACCTCTACATACTTTCCTGTTTTGGTAGCGGTTTGCGCCAATAAAATCGCATTCTTATCAAATCGAAATAAACGAAAATAATCGGCTAACTCTTCACACTGATCAAGCTTATCCTCATCGTATTTAAGCCATTTCGCTTCAGCCACGAGACTCAGTAACGCCGACTTAACCGTTTTACCCGTGGACAAGCTACTGCTTAAAGTTTGCATAAATACGGCTTGGCTATTGGATGGCGGTCCGGGCGGTGTCAACGCTAACGAGATCCTACCTACAATATCTTCCCGAACCATCTCTATCCGGCGTTCCGGTATCCGCGACAGTAGTCTCGCCTCATCACGTGAGTCGGCATCAACACGTACATTCGTCAATTGACCTTGAGAATCAAGGTAATGAACTAGGTATATCATATTAGCTGAGTCCATCGGCTATCGTGATCTAACAATACACTTGCCAGCAATACGCTTTGTAAAATTAAGCGCTACCGACTCCAATGGAACAAGGGTATTCTACCCGTACATAACGACTACCAACCGTTGCCGTCGCCGCCGTAACAACGCCCGCACCAGCACCCAATCTTGATATAGCCGCTGCCATGTCACTTGCATTTTGATCATTATGCATATTGTACTCTATGGTCAAAGACTCCTCACCTGCCGCTTGCACCCCCCCTTCACCCCCTGCCTCATCCCACGCTTCTCCCCAAGGGTTGACCGCATTAATTCCCAACCGAGTCAGCTCTTCACCACCCGAGGCTGTCACATTCACCGTCAATCCTGCACAACTACCATAGCGTGTTAATGCACTGGATATCGCTTGTGGAAAATCTTTTAATAAAATGGTCTGTGAAATTCCGTATTTCGCTTCATCTTGCGCTCCACCAAACTGGCGAAACACGAATAAGGACATCACCGCCAATATCCCAATGACTGTCACCAATTCAATTAGGGTAAACCCACTCGCCTTTGATTCGTTCGCCAATGATTCGTTCTTGTTTCGATTAATCATGCAATATCCTAAATAGTTTTTAGACCGTGTGACTTTAAATTCGAATGTCTTTTATAAATCGCTCCTGTAACTAGACAGGCATTAATTTAATAACACGAAACATTCAAATCGAAAAAACGTAATTTGAGTCGTCTCCTCAGCTGAAATCAATTTGTAAATCATCCCGAAGAGTTGATAGGGAATTAAGCGTATTTTCCAGAGCATCCAATGTAGTAACGCCAGCGGTTGCAAGGCGAAATCCATCATCCCAAAGATCTTTAAACTTTCCCGTTTGAAACTGCTGGGCTCGAATGGTACTCGCACTTGTTCCTTCCGCAATCATATTAGCTGAGAGCGAATCCACGAGAAATATTTCATTGACCAGGTGACGCCCCATATAACCCTCACTGCATTGATTACAGTCCGGTTTCAAAGCAATAATAGGAACACTAACATTGGGTGCTGTCAGCTCCGGTGAAGTACCGTATTTCTCAAACAGTTTTTTGTTGTTCCTAATTTCAACTTTCTCGCTACAATCGTGACACACTCGACTCACCAATCGTTGAGCCGTCACTGCAAATAGGTTTTCCGCTAAGAGTGTGTCGTCTAAGCCCAAATTGCGTAAACGACTAATCGCACCATGGGCATCATTAGTGTGCAAAGTCGTCAACACTAGATGTCCTGTCATGGATGCTCGCAACGCTAACTCTGCCGTTTCTGAATCCCGAATTTCTCCTACCATTAATACATCAGGGTCATGACGCAAAATGGATTTTAGCGCGGTAGGAAAATTCATATATTTTGAAATTTCCAGCGAGGTAATCCCCTCCAATTG
Source organism: Pseudomonadales bacterium (assembly GCA_019090455.1). Taxonomy (GTDB): domain Bacteria; phylum Pseudomonadota; class Gammaproteobacteria; order Pseudomonadales; family DC-out160; genus DC-out160. The sequence goes on from JAHRWA010000039.1 coordinate 352,072, forward strand.
ATCTTCTACTGGGTCCTCAATCGTAAATATGGTTTTTTCTGGAAAGTGATCACGTATATCTCTTAGTAAAGACTTTAAGGTTGTGGACTTGCCACTTCCAGTAGGCCCAGTGACAACAATGAGACCGCTAGACCGTCGCGCTATCTCCCTTAACAAGTTAAGTTGATAAGCAGGTAGGCCCAATTGATCTATTCGACCCAGGTTACGCTGATTGTTCATGATCCTAATCGTTATTTTAGGTAGAAGTTCCGTGAACACTTTCACCGGTGCCATTTCTAATCGCATACTCATCTGTCGATGAGCCGCTTGAAAAACCAGATAACCCGAACAAGGTTCTAGATAATTATTCTGCTTACCCACACGCTCCATCAAATTGTTAGCCACTAATCGAAATCGATTGGCGGTTATGGTTTGCAACTCCACTGACCGGGATAATTCACAACGACCGTCAATTCTCATTTTTACTGTACCGCCGTGAGATTCAGGATTAATGTGTATATCGCTCGCCCTTGCTTGTATCGCCTCATTCAAAAGATCATTCACAAAACCGTTTGCCCATGCTCCACCTTGAGTTTTCGATATTCCACCTTGATCATAATTTGCCAAGCTAACAGAATCAGCATCAAAATCAGACATGGCTAGAATACCCAGGCAGTCAAAATCAATAACATCTTTTGCGATTTTGTTTCGACGCATCAGAGGCTCGATTTGATTGCGGTCATAAGGGTTCGTTACGTACAGCACTCGATCCGCGATCAACCATGGACAGCGATCGTTACCACTGCGTATCAAATTGTCCCTATCCGAAACCGTGCCAACAAAAACTTGTAGGTTAAAGATACCAGCAATAACCTCAGCCAAAATACAGTCATCAACGCCAAGCTCCCACAATCTCGGTACAATCTCAGAATTGGAAGTGGGCTCTACCACATTTTTTACGAGCTCTTGAGATAGTGCGCTTTGATCCACAAGCTTTTGTAGTAAACCGTGAAATTGCTCCGACACTCGATTTTTCAAATTGTTAGTATCCCCCGTCATTCTATCGACCGTTGTCCCCAATAATTTTGACTATTACAAATACGCGTTAATAACAGAGCCGGATCAATCTCTTGAAAAATCTAGCACCATGAAAAAGCTAATCCCAGGAAAAAGGCGCTATATAAGTCACTCCATCACGAACCAGCGTCACGCCTTTATTCCTCTCAATGGACATGACAGTAAAACCATCTGGTAGCACGGAACCTTGCGTAGCCACCAATGTTCCGTATTTGATTGTTCTAAGAATCGCAGAATTTCCATCAATGGCTTTTAGTTTGGGGATTTCGAAATCATCTCCATTTTTTAATGCGCGGTCAGAATACGACAGGGATACGTCTTCAACTTCTCGCCTATTTATTCCTTCTCTATTCATAGTCCATCTATCAACATTATGGCTATCGATAGATGGGCTATGATAGCCTCCCGCATTCCTTAGCCTTTTTGTAGCCTGAGCAATATTGGCTTGCTGCTCTGCAACTTTGGCTTCATGTGCCAATCGAGTGAGCTCCTGCGCACGTCGCGCTTGTGTCTCCAAAATCTGCGCACCATTCAGACTTTCTGATTGCACGGACATCGAAAACGGAAACACACAAAGCCCCATCATAATCGTTAGACAACACGAGATAGACTCTTTCATATTATTCACTCCCTAACACAGATAATGTCAGCTGGCTTTGATCACCACTGATTTGAAAACTATAAATATAAGCGGGCACCGTTTCTTGAATTTTCTGTGCCGCTGCCAAGACTTGCCCCGTAGAACCTACTATTGACCCAGTCCAGGCGGCAAGAGGACCCGTATAGCCAACACTATTGGTTTTTTTATTAAAGTTAGCCTGACCATTAAAGTTAGTTTTACGATTAACACTGCTGTTAGTGGTATTGAGTTCCACCAGGAAATGGGCAGCCACGGCCTTTGCGTAAGCCCACTGATCACCAACCGGAGGCAATATTTCTAGCTGACCCAGCTGTTCGGCCATGGTGTTGTACTCTTGAATATTCTCATCAATGGTCTCTATACTCTCTTGCGCTAGCGGTGCAACTCTCTGCTGATGCCGACTTATAATTTCGCTGACGGTAAACAACAGGGCAAGCGTGAGCAGTACAAACTGCGGTGTAGAAGATGTCACAACGACCCCCGAATAAAGCTTAGGCTCCAACTGCCATTCGGATTGGGAATCGCCTTAATCCATGGAAATAATGCTGATGGATCACTTTGAATATTGGGCGCATGAAAACGCAGTGTTTTCAGCTGCATACTTTGTCCCGGTTTTGATCGCAATGCGTTATCTAGAGCCCATAAGCTCGCAATACGCCGCAATGCGGCTGAATCATTAGGAACCTCTGTCAACCTCGTGGTTCTTAATTCATTCAAACCACTCTTTACGGTGTCCAACAGCACCGATTTATTTTCTAACGTTGCGTATTGGTGAGAGTAGAAAAATTTTAAGGCCAGATCAGTCAGCCCGCCCAATAATAAAATCGCACTTAGCATGACCGCGAATCTTACCCAGGCTGCTCTTGACTCCGCCTTTCTCTGCCCAAGAATTTCTTTTGCCAACTTCGCTTCTTGCTCTGGCAACAACAACTCTTCAAGCATCGGATCAATATATCCGGCATCATTTAAACTAAAGCTAGCATCTGCGGCAAAGAATCCTGCTTCATACACACCAGAGTAGCTCGCTCTGCCCACCTCACAGCAAAGATAGAATCCATCCCCTTCGCTCCCTTTCACCACTTGTAAAGTGTGATTGTAATTAATGGCACCACTTTCCATCAGCGTATGCCACAATCCAAATACCTGAACCCCTGGATAGCTCTCTCTCGCCATCTCGATATCGGACTCTCTGACATTGATTGCAGGACGAGTATTCGTTGCACCCACCAACTCAACATATTCATGTTGCTCGGTGATAGGAACGGTTCCCACAACTTCAGGTATGAGAACCACTTTTTGCTGATCAATAGTCACTGGGCGATAAAGGCTTTGGGCTAAACGGTGCATGATGAGACTCTACACTCCATCGATTATCGTAGGCGTGACCATCAGCACTAGCTCCTGGCGACGGAGTTCATTGGCTTCACTAGAAAATAAGGGAGACAGCAGTTTTCCCGTTAGACGGTTTCGCCACGGTAGATCCTGGAGTTGTTTTGCGATACTTCTACGAATAAATCCGCCCATCTGAATAGGAACCCCCGATTCCGTAATCACCTGCGTTGATAGCTCCTGCAATACAATCTTCGGACTCGTGATAGGGTTCCCATCCACCACAAATATGGGTTCCGTAGTACTATCATCTAGCGAACTCACCACAGGCCAAATATCCAATAACACTCGATTATCATCGAGTACTCTGGGAGTCACCGCTAACGTTACCCCTACTCGAATACGCTCTACTGTCGGCGCCGCAATGGCAGAGTTATTATCTTCCGCAATCTTTATTTCGCCAATAAACCCTATCTCTTCACCGGTATGAAGATAAGCATAGGAACCGTTTCGAACCGTGACATTGGGTTGATTCAACAACTCGACTTCACCAAAATGACTCAGGAAATTTAACAACGCATCTCCCCCTCCCTGAGATCCTTCATAGGTAATATTGGTTGAAAATAGGCTTTGACTTAACACCTGATTATTCGGAAATGACTTAAAATCAAAACCCAGATCATTTCCATTAATACTACCGCCCACGGCCGATAGACTTTTCCAATCGATACCCATGCCCCTGGAATCAGACAACGTGACATCAAATGCTTGTACTGAAATGTTGATCTGTCGAGTGCCCAGATGGTTTATTTTTGTAAAATAACGGTCGAGAGCCTCCATCCTACTCGGCACACCACCCGCAGACACAATACCAATAGAGCGTATCCCATGAACAAAAGGTTTAAGGGGTCGAATTTTATTATTCTCCTTGCCCTTGCTAACACGCCCCGAACCGAGTATCCCCTCCGCTCCTTCTATGATTGTTGCCCACTCATCCACGTCAAAATTATGGGATACTGAATTATCCGAACCCGATGAACCCGCTGCTGATGAATCGCTTGATGATGTACCGCGACCCAATGATGAGCCCACCGTTAAACTCACATTACGCTGTGACGCAAATGCAGCCAAATTCCATTCTTTACGAAGATAAGAACGAACCTCTAAAATGCGATTGATAAGAACAATTTCATACCCCGTCAATGCGCTGAGATAATTCAGGTAATCTTTCGCTGACATACCATTAGCAAAAACATTAACGGTCTTAGTGAGATCCACTCCGGAGTCCAATGGCTTTAAGGTCAAGTCAGGAAATTTAGTCCGCAGTGCATCTATCAACATCACATTACCGACTAGACTCACCTTTTTACGCAGCACTCCCTCGTCGGGTGTCACTTCACGAATATACGTTTCGAATTGCGCAGGGATTGGTGTGTGTGTTTCCGATATCATTGGACTGTACTTGGCACTGTCTTCAAACGGTTTAACAGCGCAAGCGGATAACATCAGAATTAGGGCACCATAAAAAAACAAAGGGATTGCATTCGTCTTCATTTAAAGTTTTCTCTATATATACATACCGATTTAGCGGTAAAGAATTCATTTTTAGAATTAATTGCACATTGAAACTAGATCACCTAGAAACAGGGTCACTTATCAAAGCTCACCGAGTCATGTCTTCACTGATCACTAAGAGTGGAACTGGATCGCCTTTCTCATCTAACAAATCAAAGAAATATTGATAATTCAACCCTACCGTTTTAACAAACATGGCTAGAGCCTGATCTCTTGGTTTTGTCGTGACAAACTGAAAACGCCGCGCCAGTATTCTTTGATCGGTGACATCCACCATCACTCGCCAGCCGATGGGCATCAACGCATTCGTTATCTCCTCGATCGTAGCACTTTGTAATTCCACAGCTACGACTTCATTTTTCACTATCAGAGGTGATATCGTTTTCGTTTTTGAATTCTGGTCAGGAATAGAATCCGTATTACTTTCATTCTTTATCTGACTTGCCTCTTGCTGGGCCATGTAGAGCAGATGGTCAGCAGCGTCTTGTGCTCGCACTAGAATCAACTTGGCTTGCGCCAGTTCCTCTTCCATCGCATTCGTTTTTTCGCCACCCAACTCACCAGCGGTTCCCTCTAGACTCATCATTGCTAACGTACATACTAAGGCGCACATCCATGTTTTAACGGGATGATGAAGCATTTCTTCTATGGGTCTCCTATTGAAACTCGCAGAAATGCACTCCAACGAATTGGTCATTATTGACATATACAATTCCTAAATTATCTTATTATTTGAAATTTTTAATATTTAGGTTCTTTACTGAACCCGTGATGCAAGCTGATAGGTTGTATCATCGCGGGCTCGAATAGAGGGTGATTGTCCCGTGAGTAAATCAAGATTGACCTGGCGATTTGAAGCGATTTTTTTTGTATTATAGGCACCGACATAAATAAAATACGTGTGTTTTCGCCGATTGATTCCTCGCCACTTATCCTCTTCACCCGCTTCTTCTAAGGTATTCCACATACCATCCCACGGAGGCTGCTCATCGTAAACATAAACCACGCTAAAATTATACTCCGCGGAATTTCGTTTAGGCTCAGTGACCGAATTAGGGTCAATCGATAAAGCCAACACCTGATCAATGGCTATTTTCGTTTTTGTGTTCTTCGAATTTTTTGAAAATTGTATTCTGCTTGAAGTCATGTCTACTGACTTTGCATCACTATCGACGATAACTGCACCCTCATCTATCACATTCTCACTGTCTTTAGGATCACCATCAATCACATTACTCTCAACGAGGAAATGCTGTTTCAACTCCGAATTCTCAAACGCTAAAACCCCTTTATTGCCTGAAACTCTGATGTTGGTCAGCTTTAGTAATAGCTTGTCAATTTCATTTTTGAGAGCTTGCACTCTAAATTGCGCACTAACCCTCAGCTGAGTAAACTCATCAGTATCGTTTAAAATTTCCAATTCAGTTGCTACATCAGTTGCTACAACCTGCACCTGAGAACTCTTTATGTACTCACCCCGTTGTGCACAAGCCGTCACCGTCAACATGATCCCGACACAAGTCATTCCCCAAGTGAGTATTTTAAGAGTTTTCATCAATACAATCCTAGCGGTTTATTCATTTATCGTACCAAATAAGCAGCAATAGAATTTGGTTACGTAAAGTAGACCAGCAAAACGCAAAGCACTGAGTTATCCAAACTGAAGAAATCACTTATTAATTTAACGTGAGCTAAATTGGACCTTGAGTCATGGACCTTATGACCTTAGAACTTATCAACTTAGAACTTAGAACTCAGAACTTAGACAAAAAGATACGCCACCAAAGATCAGCGTATCTTGCAGATTGGTTTGTTTTAGAGTTAAGGGTTAGGACTGTCGAGAGTTGATCCGCAACTTAATCTGGTCTTGCACCATTTTAGCTAAACGGTCAGGTTGAAATTTGGAAATAAATTCATCACAGCCTACTTTATTGGCCATTGCGACATTAAAGTTACCACTCAAAGAAGTATTCAGAATGATATGAATATCCCTTAAAATAGCCTCACTTCGACATGCGGTAGTTAGCATATAACCATCCATCTCTGGCATTTCCGCATCCGTCACTAGCAGCAAAAAATTATTTTTAAAATCGTATCCCTCGGCGACCCATTTACGGAGCAATGCGAGACCTCTCGCGCCATCCGATTCTGTCACCACTTCAACGCCTAGCTGTTCTATCGTCATTTTAGCCTGCGTTAACGCAACAGATGAATCGTCTACCAACAATATTCTCAGACCCGCCGCTAAGTCTTTAATATTGTCATCCAGTATTCCATCGGATATTTTTGTATCATAGTCAGTGATTCTCGCTAATACCTTTTCAACATCAATTATTTCAATCATTTTATCGTCATAGCGAGTAATGGCCGTTAAAAAATGTTTCTTTCCCGTTCCTACGGGCGGAGGCACAATTTCCTCCCAGTTCATATTCACAATTCTATCCACGCTACCTACCATAAAGGCTTGTACCGTACAGTTATATTCAGTAATAATAATATTACAATTTTCTGTATCCACTAACCTACCACGCCGAATGGCATGACTAAGATCAATAACGGGTATGGTATGGCCTCTAACATGAGTGACACCCGCCACTACGGAATGGCGTTGAGGAATATAAGTTAATTTAGGCATTTGTTGTACTTCTTGCACTTTGAAGACATTGATTGCGTAGACTTGATTACACTTCAGTTTGAACATCAAGAGCTCAAGCCTATTGGCACCCACCAATTGCGTCCGCTGATCCACCACATCCAAAACACCTGCCATGCTACTCCCCTTTCATTATCACAGATCAATTCGACTTTGTTTCTTTCCTTTATCTTTAAAAACGTTGTCGTATTCCTTCCTTATAATTGTAGCTATCTATTGATGACTACTGATGACTACCGACTAAATAAGAGAAATTAGAGGATACAATATCGCTAAAACGGCCATATTAGCCGAAATTTGGTTTCACTCACCCCGCAATAAGTTCCATCCACTACGTATAAAGTTGGTTATTTACAACTAAACTAAAAGCGAAGTATTCTTCAAATTGAAACCATACCCGGCTAGTAATCGTAAGACTCATGAGTGCAGACAAAATACTATTAGCAAGACAGCCCATTTACGACACCTCAATGCGTATTACAGCGTATGAGTTGCTCTTTCGTCCTGCTGATCAAACGACCATGGGGATATGGGATGGCGATAAAGCCACATCCCAGGTTATTCTGAATGCGTTTACCGAGGTCGGTATAGAAACAGTCACCGGATCACTTCCTGCATTTATCAATTTTACCCGTAAGTGGCTACTCAATCCGCCTCTCTTTGATCCCGAACAGGTGGTCATTGAAGTCTTAGAAGATGTAGAGATAGATGATAAAGTCACACAAGCCATCGTTGATTTGGCGGCGCAAGGTTATAAGATTGCTTTAGATGATTTTATTTTTGATGAAAAGTACATTCCCATTTTACGGGTCGCTTCCATCGTCAAGCTAGACGTATTAGCCCATGACCGAGAGACCATTGCGAATTGGGTATCTCGACTGCGGTTTTTCAAAGTTCAATTGATTGCCGAAAAAGTGGAAACCAGTGAGATGATGGAGTATTGCAGGGGCTTAGGCTTTGAATTATTTCAGGGGTATTTCCTATGCCGACCTCAAATCATAAAAGGCGGTACGCTAGCAGCCTCTAAAGTCGTGGTGATGCAACTATTAGCGGAACTGCAAAACCCTCAGACCGAGTTTAACCACATCGAAAAACTCATTTCACAAGATCCTACCTTAACGTACAAGCTTCTCAAAGTTTTCAACGCTGCCGCCTATGCTCTACCCAAAAAAGTCGACAGCATTAAAAGAGCGGTCACGCTGCTGGGACTGAAGAAAATCAAAAGTTGGGCCGCGCTCATCTCCATGTCTCAGATGTCTGAAAAGCCCCATGCACTCATGCTGACCGCCCTGGTACGTGCGAGAATGTGTGAACAGTTGGCCGAACAGCTCAGAGAAACTGAAATTGACTGCTACTTTACCGTGGGTTTATTTTCTACATTGGACGCTTTTTTTGACCGGGAGATGCCAGAAGTATTAAAAGACCTTCCGCTTGCGGACAATATTACGGACGCACTACTTCACCAAAAAGGCCAACTCGGTAAAATCCTTCAAACTACAATTGCTCATGAGCGTGCGGATTGGGATCATATAGACTGGGATACATTGGCAACCATCGGTATCACGCCTGAGGATATGGAATCAGCCTACATTAATAGTATCAGGTGGTCCGCCTCTATTTGTAATACCATCCTAAATTAGGCAAAATCAGCCCCCCTTATACTAGCTAGCGAATCTCTCTTTATGCCTTTCATCGATATTGGTGCGAACCTATGTAACGAATCTTTTAACAAAGATATTGAAGCCGTTATCAACAGATCAAAAAAAAATGACGTGACACATATTGTGGTCACAGGTACCAGTGAAGCTAGCTCTGAAGATGCCCTGAAACTTACCGATCTATATCCTGAGTACTTATCGACGACAGCAGGCATTCATCCTCACGACGCTAGCAGTTATCAGGCCTTCAGCTACCACAATTTGCTGGCATTACTGTCCAACGAAAAAGTGAAGGCCGTGGGTGAAACAGGACTTGATTTCAATCGAGATTTTTCACCCAGACAAAAGCAAATTGAGGCGTTTGAAAAACACATCGAACTGGCCAACGAAACCAATAAACCGCTATTTATCCATGAGCGCGATGCCCACCGTAAATTAACCGAAATTATCACTCATCATCGGGATCAATTCAGTGACGGAGTAGTGCACTGCTTCACTGGCGAAAAAGAAGCACTATTCAAATACCTAGACTTAGATCTCTATATCGGAATCACCGGCTGGATATGTGATGAACGTAGGGGAAAATCCCTGGCTGCCATCGTTAAGAATATTCCGCTCAATCGATTAATGATCGAAACCGATGCACCTTATCTATTACCTCGCGATCTAGATCCCAGCCAACGAATCAAGCCCAAATCTAGACGCAATGAACCTTCCTACTTACCCCATATCGCTGCCAGTATCGCAAACTGCTATGGCTTAGATGTGACAGAAATTGCGGAACACACTACTGCAACAGCAAAACGCTTTTTTGGTTTAAACTAAGCAAGCTCTGATACAGAGTGCATTGTCATTTTCTTTCGAATACGAAAGGCATTGTTCGTATTGATTGATCGTATTGATTGATCGTATTCAGCGCCCCTACTAATTACTGATAGCAAGAAGTGCGCACTCATTCTCATTTTCAAATCCACAATTAACAAATGCTGTTTTACGCTACTACATAGATGCATTACAATCTCCTCTACAGAATAGTGGTCAATCCTATTTCCAATGTTTCATTGCAAATCATAATGGGGTTAGTACAAAATCGTAAAAATTCTCACAGCTAGATCCAAGCTTGCACGATCATTCACTGACCTATTTTATAATGACGGTATTTATCAAAAACATTCACCATTCATAACAACTAAAACGACGATTATATGACCAAAACTGAAGATACAATCGAAGAGTTGAAGAATAATACGATACCAAACCGAGAAGAGTTTAAGCCGGCCAATGAACAAAATGGCGGAAACCTGCAATCCAAAGCCAGCCTCAATAACTCACAACCACCATCAGGCCCAACCTTTAACCTAAAAGGAAGCCAGCTGACCCTGATGGTTCTAGAATTACACGAATTTCATTTTGATCGTTTTAATCAGCAGATGACGCAAGCGACACAGCGTGCGCCGAATTTTTTTCAACAAACCCCTGTTGTTCTTAGCTTGGAAAAATTAAGCAACCCAAATGAAAATATCGATTTTATTGATTTGAGCCAACTTTGCCAAGAATACGGTCTTTATCCCGTGGCAATTAAAGGCGGATCTGAAGAACATCAACTGGCAGCTATTGTCGCAGGCCTACCAAGAATTCCGGCCAGCAAAAATCGCGAGAGTCTTACCCCTCAAAAGCAAGACTCATCTCAAAACAAAGAAACAAAATCCCTCAGCACTAAAGCACCCGTGGACACGGCAACCCTTAGCGCTATTTCCCAAACCGTCACTAGACCCGTTCGTTCAGGGCAACAAATTTATGCTCAAGGCGGTGATCTCATAGTTTTGGCTCCCGTCAGTGCGGGTGCAGAAGTCCTAGCGGATGGAAATATACACGTATACGGTCCCTTGCGTGGTAGAGCTTTGGCGGGAGTAAAGGGCAATAGCAACGCACGAATTTTTTGCCACAGTTTGGAAGCTGAACTAATATCGATTGCAGGCCATTACAAGGTCAGCGAAGATTTGCGCAGCCAACCCCTGTGGAAACAACCCATGCAAGCTCGCTTAGATAGCAAGCATCTCATCATCGAAAAGATCTAAAATAGGAAGGATAAAACCTTGGCTAAGATTATCGTAGTCACATCAGGAAAGGGTGGGGTTGGTAAAACCACCACAAGCGCAGCCATCGGTACCGGTTTGGCCCTAAAAGGTAAAAAAACCGCCATCATCGACTTTGATGTGGGCCTAAGAAACCTAGATTTGGTCATGAATTGCGAACGGCGCGTGGTGTATGATTTCGTAAACGTCATCAATGAAGAAGCGACTCTGAATCAAGCGCTAATTAAAGATAAACGTACAGAAGGACTCTTCATCCTACCCGCTTCACAGACCAGAGATAAAGACGCCCTGACTCAAGAAGGCGTACAACGCGTACTAAACGAGCTGGCAGAAACCTTTGACTACATCGTATGTGATTCACCGGCAGGGATAGAAAAGGGTGCACATATGGCAATGTATTTTGCCGATGTCGCTATCATCGTGACGAACCCTGAAGTTTCCTCCGTTCGAGACTCAGATCGAATTCTCGGTATACTACAAAGCAAAACTATGCGTGCCGAAACAGGCGGGGAACCTATTGAAGAGTATTTACTTCTAACTCGTTATAGCCCTGAGCGTGTAGAAAAAGGTGAGATGCTTAGCGTAGAAGACGTGGAAGATATTCTCGCTATTCAGCTACTCGGGATTATTCCCGAATCCAAGACCGTTCTTAAGGCCTCAAACCAAGGGGTTCCCGTTATTCTTGACGACGAATCCATCGCTGGTCAAGCATACGAAGATGCAGTGAATCGATTACTGGGGGAAGAGGTTGAGCATCGCTTCCTCACGGTAGCAAAAAAAGGATTTTTAAAGCGAATGTTTGGGGGTAATCAATGAAATTTTTAGACTACTTTAAATCTAAAAAAGTAGACACGGCCTCAATTGCAAAAGACCGGCTACAAATTATTGTTGCGCACGAGCGCCATAACAGGGATCAGCCAGACTACCTGCCCGCATTACAAAAAGAGATATTAGAAGTCATTCGTAAGTATATTCCCATTGCTGAGGAACAAATCTCTGTCAATTTGGACAAGAATCAAGATCTTTCCGTACTTGAACTCAATATCACCTTACCAGATGAGGAAGTTGCATAAGAGCAACTAACGTAAAGATCTCAGTCTCATAAAAAAACCACCGTATTATCGGTGGTTTTTTTATGACGGACTCATGTTTCTAGATACATTACGGCATTAAGTGATACTGCTGTCCGATCTCATTGAGAAAATTCCGAATATATGAATTAAAATCTGTATGTTGATTTTTATCTGCATCGTGATCAGAAATCTCAGCTACCGCTTTGCCCAACAACGTCGAAACCAGCTCTGCCACATGATCAAATGGCGAATGCGCTTCCAAATCCTGAAAGCTCTCTACAATATCCCTCACAAACGGACCCACTGACTGGAACAAGTCGGGCCGATTATTACCTTCACCTCTGACAGGTTCAGTCATATGAGCCACTTCTTTATACACTTCCGCCATTGTTTGTGTCTGCATTAAATTCAGAGAAAAACCCGCTAGTTCAGTAGAATCATAATTTAGGCTTATCGCTTGATTGAAAGCTTGCCCAATATCACCTGCAAAAAAGGAGTCAGCCAATTTGTTTACTTTAGCAAACAATGCATCTAAAGCATCTAACTCACCCTCATCTAACTCACCTTCGACAGAATATGAAATATTGGCATAGCTACTAGACTGCTCGCTATAAGCTGCACCAAAACCACCACCTGTTCTCGTCGTACCAAAACTCGATAGATGGCTCAACCCTCTATCTATATTAAGACGAATAATATCCCCATCCTTAGTCTTCACTTCAAAGTTAAAGGTTTCATCTACAGTAAAAGATGTGGCACCGGACCGTTCTACTGACATGACTCCATCGGACATCATCGTCGGCTGAAAACGTTCAAACATTGCCGTAATATCAGAAGATTGACTGTGACTATAATTAACTTGCCGAGAATCAGAACTAACTTCTTGAGAAACACCTTGTTTATAATCAACTGAGGGGGACGTCGGTGAAACTTCCTGAGACTGAGAAGAGTCTACTGTTGTCGGCTCTTCCTCAGCTTGACCCTCCAAAATATATCCATATAAATCGTGTACGCCGTGAGCCAACCCTTCTTGGATATCCGCAATACCTTGGGTAACATCGTCATCAAACATTCCCATACTTTTCAAAGCACCGGTCGCTTCACCAATACCTTTCATCACACCGGCTTCTGCTTGCTCTATTAATTTCTCCAACTCCTGCTTGTTCTTACCTGCAGCTAGCTCTTCATCAATCCGCCCTTTGATGAATGACATCATATTATTGACCACCTCATCGGCGTCGAACTGGGGTTCAGAATAAGAAGGAAGGGATTTAGATTCCTGAGTACGATGAAAACTCGCTGACAAATTAACAGAAAGCTCAACATTTAAAACTCGATGAATTCTCTGTAACTTATGGTGGTGTAGGACATCCTTGTCTCGCCGTGATAATTCTCCATCACCTGCATTTCCATCTACTGCACCTCCACCAATAGCACGTCCATCCTTTGCATTGGCTTCCCTGGCTTGGGTGTTACGCTCTCCCTGGCTCATGTCCGCTCTAGTGTGAGCAGAGCCCTCGAAACGAAGCATATAATCCGTTGTTTGGGTTCCTAGAGTTAACATATATGGCCTCCACCGAAACTACCTTTTGCCTACAAAAATAGTAACGGCGGCGACGCGAAATGCTTTAATAATTTCTCAAACTAATTAAGCGTTTCTAGATTCAACATTGGAATGCTATATGAATTGAGTAGTGGCGGTTACAGAAGTGGAGGTTGCAGAGGTGGTCCTTACACTGCAAGTCTGTCTACATTAAACAGGTGTTTTAATAAGTAATTTTCCAACAACGATGAATTTTAGCCGATTTTTTTGCTCCGATCATAAAATCCTTAGAGGTAGTTTTATTCGTAATTTCAACAACTTGATATGCCAGAAAGGCTTCCTCATCCAATTTGAATCGACGAAAATTAGTGGAAAAATACAGCTCTCCACCTGGCTCTAGACGTTTGAGTGCAGAGGAAATTAGCGGTACATGATCTGCTTGAATATCAAAGTGTTTTTCCGTCTTCTTAGAATTTGAAAACGTCGGAGGATCAATAAAGATAATATCATATTGATGCTGGCATCGATCTAACCACTTTTCACAATCGTCTTGAAATATCTTGTGATTGATATCACTAAAACCATTCAAAGCCAAATTAGACCGTGCCCAGCGACAGTAGGTCGGAGACATGTCCACACTGTGCGTCACTTTCGCTCCGCCCATCGCCGCATGAATGGTCGCGGTTCCGGTGTACCCATACAAATTAAGAAAACGCTTACCTTTCGCTATTTGCTGAAAATGATACCGTATCGCCCGGTGATCTAAAAACAAACCCGTATCTAAATAGTCCGTTAGATTAATGAGGAGTTTAGCCCCCTTTTCTTCCACGACAAAAAAACGACCTTGCTTACTGCGCTGCTGGTATTGTTGTTTGCCTTTCTGCTGACTACGAATTTTAGTGAATACCCGTCGTCGGGGCACTTGCATAATTTGAGAAATCGTTTTAGCCGCGAGATCAAATCGCTGCTTAGCCAGAACCGGATCAATCGTATTCGGTGCCTTATACTCTTGAATATGCAACCGGCTCTCAAAGAAATCGATAGCCATATTGTATTCCGGCATGTCTGCATCGTAGATGCGAAAACTATGGATATCCTCTTGCTTTAACCATTTTTTAATTTGTTTATAATTTTTTCCTATGCGATTAGCAAAAGCGATCCCATCAGGGTTTTCACATTTCTCTAATTCCGGCCATTTAAAGTCTGTTGACTGCTCAGAAGAATCTATTTCAGGTATGCGATAATGGCGAATAAAGCACTTCAATGGGCCATTATAGACTTGCTGATTATCATGGCTTTGCAATCTCAAGGTATCCAGCAAATCGATCTCAGAGCAAATCAGAGAGACCTGCCATTCGCTGAAGTTCTGACGTAAACGATCACCTAGAAATTGGTAGAGATAACTAAGAACCTCTTTCTCTCCCAACCGCTCACCGTAAGGTGGATTTGAAATAATTAAATTCTGTGAGCGATTACCAAGGGGCTTTATTCTCAGGTGACTTAAATCACTTCGTTCGACATGAATGTGTTTCTCCCAGCCCAATAACTTAATGTTTTCCCTAAGCGTCCCGATGGATGAACGGTCAGCATCAAAGCCCACAATTTTAGGTAATTGAGAAGCATTAGCCCTCTTACTCGACAGTGCTTTCGCTTCCGCTAGTATCGATTGCCATAACACATCATCATGCTGCTTCCATCCGAGAAAACCGAAATAGTCCCGCCTAATGCCAGGCGCAATACCCGAAACTCGAATAAAGGATTCAAATAACAGCGTACCCGATCCACACATAGGATCGACAATTTGAAGCAACTCCTGATCTTCACTCGTACTTGAACTTGAACCAAGAAGTGAACCATGGCGCTGCACTCCTGCAAATGCAACAAAACTAGCCGCTAGCGTTTCCTTCATCGGGGCTTCGACATTCACCTGTCGATAACCACGTCGATGCAAGCTATCACCCGACAAGTCCAAAGATAATGTCACGTCA
The DNA here is from genome assembly GCA_019090455.1 of Pseudomonadales bacterium. GTDB lineage: Bacteria > Pseudomonadota > Gammaproteobacteria > Pseudomonadales > DC-out160 > DC-out160. The sequence goes on from JAHRWA010000039.1 coordinate 367,683, forward strand.
TTGCCTTTGATATGCAGGTGCAGAGGGACATCCGGTTTTATCACTGCAATAGAAGGGCGCTGTCCCGTTTTATCCCTTAACTGATCAACAATGGCATCTTTCGCTTTGTAGGTAGCAAAGTTGGTATGAGTGATGAAGGCACTTTGCAGCACAGTTTGAATAGAAATAGTCGCTTCTTCGCCAATATGCGTCGACCAATCCTCCGCATATATTTGATCATATAGATCCTGTTCATCGGCGGCTTGAAACTGGCACAACGGCATCAAAATTCGATTTGCTAGCTGCGACCAGAGACATAATTTATAGGCAACGCCTATATTAGCTAAAAAAATAACGACTCCCGCATTAGGACTGCTAGCGCTATTATCCCCTTGCGTATCATTAGTTATAGGACGCCCACCTAAGCCCTTGATTTCATCCATAACATAGTTTTCGGCCCCCGTTAAACAGGTAACGATAAACTCTCTTTCACCTAAATTTCGGTCTACGATATCCAATTAAAAACCCTTTTTTGCTAGAAAATAATGCCATTATGGTCTACCGAAAAATCCAATAGAGCCAATATTTTTTTGTTAAATATCAACAACTTAAAAACAGTTTTGGTTTATTCCAAAACCCACTAAAAACAACATATCTATATGACTATAAAGTTGTCGACATAACGCCAGATATCCGATATTAATAAGGTGTTTTACGAGTTTTCTCGCCCGCCATCCAACATAGCTAAACGCTCTAGTGGTGCAACGATTAGACCATAGGAGCCAAAGAGAGCTGCGTCAATTCGCGACAGGATACGGTGCATGCAAGAGGAACTCGAGGGTAAGTCGCCAATATAACAATCGAGGTCGATACCATATGAAGAGAGTAAAACGAGATAAATCCAACCGCGCGTATTCTCGTGGTTACCAAGCTGGTTTGCAAGTTCGTTCAAGAGATATGTGCCCTTACACCGACACCACAACTCGTCAATTTTGGTTATCGGGTTGGCGAGACGGCAGAGCTGATCATTGGGCTGGTTTTACAGGCGTACCGGGGATACACCGCACCGTTAATTACTAACATCAGAGGTTATAGCAATAACGCTATGCCACGAAGATATTAATTCAATTCAGAATTAATAATAACAATTAAACACAAACAAAAAATCAGAAACTACAACCCAAAAAGGTCTTCCTTCAAGAAGACCTTTTTTTATGCGCTTACTTCCAGACAGCTACAATGTCTTTTATTAATGGAGGGCCTTCATAAATAAACCCAGTATATATCTGAACGAGAGAAGCACCCCGCTCCTTCTTTTGCATTGCGTCATTACCGGAATGAATACCACCAAGACCGATCACTGGAATCGCTCCAGCCAATTCATCACATAATACCGACAAAGCCCAGGTCGACTTTTCAAAAACTGGCCGCCCACTTAATCCACCCTCTTCATTTTTAAATTGAGAAGATTCGGCACCCACTCTTTCAGAGGTGGTATTGGTCGCAATAGCGCCATCAATTTCCATGCTCTTGAAGATTGTCGCCACATCAACGATCTCCTCTTCCAACAAATCAGGTGCAATTTTTACGACCAAAGGTACATAACGCCCGTGTTCTTTTGCTAGCTTCAATTGCTCCTCTTTTAAAGGGTCCAGTAGTGATTTAAGTGAATCACCTAACTGTAAATGCCTTAAACCAGGCGTATTAGGCGAAGAGATATTTATCACCACATAACTTGCCAATTGATACACCTTGCGCAAACAAACCAGATAATCGTCCAACGCGTTCTCTAAGGGTGTGTCTTTATTCTTCCCTATATTGATACCCAACACACCCTTATATTGAGAGCGCTGCACCCGCTTCACCAGATGATCCACCCCTTTGTTATTAAACCCCATGCGATTGATGATTGCCTGCTGCTCAATCAGACGAAATAGCCTTGGTTTAGGGTTCCCCGGCTGTGGCAGTGGAGTCACTGTACCGATCTCAATACAGCCAAACCCAAGAGCCGCTAATCCATCAATATGATCCCCGTTTTTATCCAAGCCAGCGGCCAGCCCTACCGGATTAGGGAATTGAATACCCATCACCTCAACAGGCTTATTCATAGGCTTCTCACCGCCTACAAGAGCAGACAGGCCCATTTTATGCGCTGTATCAATACTGCGAAGCGATAATTCATGAGACGTCTCCGTGGGCATTTTAAACAAGACGTCGCGCGCAATTTTAAAAAACATAAGCGAACCTACTGAGTGCATAAGATATCGAACATAAGAATCCATGGCTTAAAGCCTGTTCTTTTAAAACCTGTCATTTAAATCCATGGAAAAACAAAGCGAGGCGATTATCCTCGATTAGAGAGAGTGGTTAAAGACATTCCTCGAAGATTAATAGCTTTCGCTATCGCAGCAATTCAAGATCAACTCACTTGTTGAATTGAAACAAATTTATTACTTTTATCAAAGGCAATAGCAAATCGCCCCTGAATGCCAGAACGAGTCACGAAGGGCTGCAAAATGTTTGCGGGAAAAGAAATCGAACGACCATCAAGTGCATGAGTATAAACGCTTTTCACAGAGCCTTGGTACCACAGGAGGTACTCATCAGCTGTGATATTCAAACTAATGATAATATTACTCGCGTCAGCCACGCCTTGCAGAGCCCCCTAGATATAAACCAAACCACTCATCTTGAGAGTTCTATATTAGCTTATCTCTCGCGTATCGCTAATGGCTATCTTTAGCTAAAAGACTATCTCTCGCTAATGGCTATCTCTCGCTAATGGCTATGCTCAGACAATTGCGCTAAATCCAATAGTTCTCGCAATGCCACGGCATACATAGAGAATTCGTGATGTTGAGCCGATCGTAGATTACTCACCATAGAAGCCCAACGGCCAACCATATGCTGATGTCTTTCACACCACTGATCAATAAGGCTCTCAATGCTTCCCCCCCCCCCCATTTGAAGAACACTGACCGTTAAAGAACGTTGCTGCCAATCCAAATCATCACGAAAAGCCTCACGTGCTAAAGCCTGCCAATGATTTTCCACCGGCAATTCATCTATCGATTGAGCAAACCAAAACAAATCCAGCTTGTCGCCCAATGCATAATAATATTGAGCAACTTCAGTTACCGGTCTTTTTGCAATTCCAGCTGCCTCGATGATACCCAAAACAGGCAACAAACTGTTTGAGCCAGCCGCCGCGCCAGATAGCTGATCAGAGAAGCCCTTCTCCCTATAACTTGCTTTGTTGTCCTCCCATTGACTCAATCGGCTCCCCACTAACAAAGTGGGCAGTTGTTTCGACACCTCTAAGACGCCCGGCGAAAATCGTTCAATTGCCTCGGAGACGATGAGTTCACAGCGTTTATTACGTAAAAACCATCTTGCCCCACGACGCACTAAACGCATCAACTCCAACATCATATGCATTTGATCTTGAGCTGCAATTTTAAAATCAAACGTCTCAATCTCCACCCATATTTCTTCCATGCGAAATACATCTTTAGCAATAACAAATGCCTTAGCGATATCAGGCACGTTAGCACCTGCCGCATCCATCATACGGTGGATAAAAGTGGGTCCCATATAATTAACCAGATCATTGGCAACCTGCGTGGCAATGATTTCTCGTCGCAGTTTATGCTGCTCTAACTGATCACTGAATTGAGATACAATGGCAGGTGGAAATGCCGTGGTAAGCGCTTGCGCGACATAGGTATCATCAGGCACTTTTGAAGTGATCAACTCCTCTTTCAAGTTCGCCTTACAATAAGAAACTAACACGCTTATTTCAGGTCTAGAAAGGCCCAGGCCATTGGATTCACGTTCCGTTAAACTTTCATCACTAGGAATAAATTCAAGCTCTCGATCTAACTTTCCTTCCAACTCCAAATACTGAATTAAGCGTCGATATTCTCCAATTCTGTCCGCCGATTGCACTTGCGCAAGACTAATCGCTTGTACTTGTTGACAATTATTATCCAACACTAATTGCGACACATCGTTAGTCATTTCCACCAGCATTTCATTCCGCTGTTTGAGGGTCATATCTCCATTTAACACAACATCATTCAATAAAATTTTAATATTCACTTCATGATCCGAACAATCGACACCGCCTGCATTGTCAATAAAATCCGTATTGGATAAACCGCCGCTCAAGCTATATTCCACGCGGCTAAGTTGCGTAAAACCCAAATTACCTCCTTCTCCAATAACCTGAGCTCTAATTTGATTGCCGTCGATTCTAACAGCGTCATTAGCCTTATCGCCGACGTTACTATTAAGCTCTCCAGCGCCTTTGGCATAGGTACCAATGCCACCGTTCCAAATCAAATCTACTGGCGCTTTCATTAAAGTCGATATCAAATCGGCAGGAGTCATGGTTGTGTTCGTCATCATTGAACTATTGATATCGAAGCGTAATTGCATCTCAGGTGAAATTCGAATGGACTTCGCCGATTTCAAGAATATACCACCGCCCTTGGAGATCAGTTTTTTATTGAAATCGGCCCAACTGGAACGTGGTAATGTAAACAATCGTTGACGCTCTTCAAAGGAGGTTGCAGCATCGGGATTCGGATCGATAAATATATGCTTGTGATTAAAGGCTGCAACTAAGCGAATATGCTCCGACAACAACATACCATTGCCAAACACATCTCCCGCCATATCACCGATACCCACCACAGTAAATTCAGTGGTTTGCACATCAACACCGATCTCACGAAAATGGCGCTGCACTGAAACCCATGCACCTCTTGCCGTAATACCCATTTTTTTGTGGTCGTAACCTACGCTTCCACCGGACGCAAAGGCATCGCCGAGCCAGAATTTATATTCTTCTGCAATATCATTCGCTATATCTGAAAACGTCGCCGTTCCTTTATCCGCAGCGACTACCAGATAAGGATCATCCCCATCCATACGACGTACATTTTCGGGTGGCACCACTGAGGTTTTCTTATCACCCTCACTGCAAATATTGTCTGTAATATCTAAAAGCCCACGGATAAAGGTCTGATAACAGGAAACTACCTCCGTCATAATATCTTCTCGACTCCCGTGTTCCGGCAGTGTTTTACACACAAACCCACCCTTTGCTCCTACAGGGACAATAACGGCATTCTTAACCTGCTGCGCTTTCACCAATCCCAACACCTCAGTCCTAAAATCTTCTGGACGATCAGACCAACGTAATCCACCGCGCGCAACCTTACCTCCTCGAAGATGTACCCCCTCAACTTGTGGTGAATAAACGAAGATTTCAAACATAGGTAGAGGTTTGGGAAGATCTGGAATTTTATCGGGTGTGAACTTAAAGGACATATAAGGCTTATGTAATCCGCCTTCCTCTTTCTGAAAATAATTAGTTCGCACTGTTCCCAGCATCACATCCAAATATCGCCGCAGAATCCGATCTTCATCTAGGTTTTCAACAGCATCCAACTGTTGATAAATTTCTTTCAATAATAATTTTTCTTTGTGATCACTACCAATATTACGAGCCGGATCAAACCGTAAGAAAAACAAGGCGCACAAGCAATGCGTCACGTGTACATTTTTAGCCAGTACCGTTTCAATGTATTGCTGACTAAATCCGAAACAAACTTGCTTTAAATATTTAGCATAGGCTCGCAACATCGCAACGGTTCGCCAATCCAGCCCCACGCCTAAGACTAAGCGATTAAACCCGTCATTTTCAGCTCTACCGTGCCACACGTTATCAAATGCATCTTGAAATATATCTTGTACATCATCGATTTTAATTTCAGCAGACTCTCCATAGTGAACGCTGAAATTATTAATATAGAAACGACGCCCATCCTTTAATACAATGTCATAGGGACGTGCTGCCATGACGCTCAGCCCTAAATGCTCAAGAATCGGCAAGACCTGCGATAAAGGCAAGACATCATTCGCACGAAATAACTTAAACCGAAACTGTTTCGCATCATCCCCCAAGGATCGATAAAACGTCATCCCCAAATCTTGGTCAGAATCTAATTCCAACATTTTCTGGACATCATAAACTGCCGTACGCGTCTCTACATCTTCTCGGTAGCTCGCAGGAAACGCACCTTTGAATTGAGATGCATAAGCAAACCCACTCTCTTCTCCACAAGTTTCCACTAACGCATCGACCAAATCATCATCCCAATTGCGCGCCATATTCTTTAAGCAGTTTTCAATATCTACCACATTGTAGTGAACGCTTTTTTGCGTATCCACTCGTAAAGTAATCTGTGCTCGCGCTAAAATAGATTCAGAAAAAACTGTCGAATACTCTAAATCCAACACCGGCAAATTGGACTGCAATACTTGCTGAAATTTATTTCGCAATTCCGTATTATAGGTTTCTTTCGGTGTATATATGATCGCCGAAACAAATCGACCAAAAATATCCTGCCGCATAAAAAGCTTTAATATAGGTCTTTCTTGCATATGCAGAATACCAACAACCGTTTCAAATAACGCAACTTGGCTAATTTGAAACAACTCTTCTCTCGGAAATGTTTCGATTATCTGCTGTAAGAATTTACCGTCATGACCATTTGATCCGAAACCACTGAGTTTTATTACCTCATTCACTTTTTGTCGAATCACTGGGATCGATTGGGTGCGATCACTATAAACTTGAGACGTATACAAGCCAATAAAACGATATTCACCTATATAGTTACCCTCTTCATTATATTGACGCACCACGACAATATCGGGATAAGCAGGGCGATGTACCTTTGATTTAGTCGCTGACTTCGCAAAAACCAAAATATTCTGACCTGTGTCATCATTCTCTTTCAGGGAAAACCCAGGACCATTCTTAACGGGAGCTTGCATGACGTCATTGAGTAAATCTATATCCGTACTCGATCGAAGAATACCGAGTTCACTCCCTACCACCGGCTTCAGCACACTGCCTGCACCTTCATTCTCAAGTTGGTATTCGCACCCCCCCAAAAATGTAAAATGGTTTTCGATCATCCAATTAATAAATTCAAATGCTTCATTCACTGCGTCTTGTGCACTATTTTTTATGGTCTGGTTCTCTATGCTCTGATTCTGACTCGAGGCGTTATCCCATAATGTCATTCCTTTTTTCAATTGCGTCGCTAAACCACCCGCCACTTTCAGCATTTTGGTAAAATCACAGACCACCAATTCAAGCTCTTTTACCGTCTCAATAATCGCTTCTTCTACTTTCTTGAGAGTTTGTCTATTACTTTCTCGCGCGACTTCAACATGTAAAAATGCTTCTGCTTGCATCCCTTCTTCTGCCGATGGCATTTGCCTTGCGCTTTCTACCTCAATTATTTGATTCTTAATTTCCAAAAGACCGTGCTTTTCATCTCTCGATGCGCGATAGACCGAATTACAAATGCTGTGTACGACAATACCGGAGCGATTTAATACCATCCTCACCGAATCCACCAAAAAAGGGATGTCTTTACACAACACTTCGACGACAGAATGATTTGATTGCCATCCATGCTGCTCAAACTCAGGGTTATAGACGCGTAATTTAGGTTTTACGGCATTAAAGGTTTGCAAAAACTCCCAAGCAGATACCGTTGCACCGTACAAATCGTCCTTACGAGTGGTGAGCAGTTCAGTGATGGGAGATGCTGCATAATAAATTTTGGCAAATTGCGTAATTGTCGCCGCTTTTTCTGAAGGAAACCGGGATTCAAGAACGCTCTGTAACTGAGATAAAAACTCACTATGATTTTCACCTAGAACGCTTTGACTTGAATTGGTTATTTCATGGTTCATAAACAGGGTCCTTCCTAACTTTCATGGCCTTACGAAAATTCATCGTTTTACTGACATCCCTTTCCTGAGCTCATCTAACAGTCTCGAATGACGTAACGATATTCAGTGCTTCTCAATTAATCCTAGCTTATATCCATCATTTGTGTTCTTTATGATCAATATAGCAATTTGATATATTGCACTCTCTTTCGTTACTGAGGAATCAGGGTTGCCGTACTGGCCATTTATTTCATTAAAACGCTTCTTACGGACTCCCACTTTTGAGCTAGCGTGTATAATATTTGCAAACAAAATCAGGAATTTAGATAGTTATGTCACAATGGGCTGCGTTTAATGCGCTAAAGCAGGTTTTATCCACACAAATAATCGGTCAGAAACACCTGGTTGATCGGCTCTTAATCACCCTACTGGCTGATGGCCACTTATTGGTAGAAGGTGCCCCAGGCTTGGCAAAGACCAAAGCTATCAAAGAGCTTTGTAATGCCATCGAAGGTGACTTTCATCGCATTCAGTTCACCCCCGATCTATTACCTTCAGACGTGACCGGCACCGAAATTTATCGGCCTCAGGATTCGAGTTTTGTTTTCCAAAAAGGTCCGATATTTCACAACCTAGTCCTAGCCGATGAGATCAATCGTGCTCCTGCTAAAGTGCAATCTGCGCTGTTAGAAGCCATGGGGGAAAAGCAAGTCAGTGTTGGCCCTACAACTCATGCCCTACCCCCCCTCTTTTTAGTAATGGCAACGCTCAACCCTATCGAGCAAGAAGGCACCTTCCCGTTGCCAGAAGCTCAGTTGGACCGCTTTCTTATGCACGTACATATTGACTATCCCGGCATAGAAGCTGAGAGAGAAATTTTGAAACTGGTCCGGTCAGAAAATCACACCCTGATAGATTCCACGTTGCACTCCTCCTCAAAGGCAAATCAGTCACAATCAAAGTCGCCAATACCCGAAAGCAAGACAGGCGCAGGAAAAGTCACTCAGCAAGATATATTTCTGGCACGCAAACAAGTACTCGATATTTATATGCTACCCGCATTAGAGGAATACATTATTCAACTCGTGATGGCGACTCGTTCACCAAGTGATTACGGAGAGCGGTTAGGCACCAGTATCGAATACGGCGTCAGTCCCAGAGGCACGATAGCGCTTGATCGTTGCGCGCGCGCGCACGCCTGGTTAAACCACCGAGACTACGTAACCCCTGAAGATGTACAGTCCGTCGCACCCGATACTCTGCGCCACCGAATTGGCCTCAGTTTCGAAGCAGAAGCAAAAGGCATAACCAATGATCAAATCATCAGTGAAATTTTAGACTTAGTCGCTGCCCCGTGATTGCACATTAGATAATAGTACACAAGGTATTACAAAAATGGGTTCAAGAAGATGAAAGAGTCCGGCGCCTACACCAGTATCGAAGAGCTTGTAAGCATGCGCCACAATAGCAGTCGCGTAAATCTGCTTGCGCATAAGAAGGCACTCACTTCTTTGGCTGGCGGGCATGCCTCCTCTTTTCGAGGCAAAGGTATTGATTTTAGCGAAGTCCGTATTTATCAACCCGGTGATGATATTCGCAATATTGACTGGCGTGTCACCGCACGAACCAATAAGCCACACACGAAATTGTACCGAGAAGAACGCGAGAGACCGGTCTATTTGGTAGTCGACCAAAGTCAGTCCATGTTTTTTGGCAGTAAAAGTGTTTTTAAATCCGTCACAGCAGCGAAAGCGGCAGCGAGTCTCGCGTGGGGCACCATTGGAAATGGCGACCGCATTGGAGGTTTCGTTTTTTCCGACAATGAGCACCAAGAAATACGCCCAAAAGAAGGCAAAAAGGGCATACAACGATTATTCCACTCGTTGGTTAACTTCAACCAATCTTTAAGTATGGCGCAGAAGACAGACACAGTGGATAAGCGCAGTTTTACGAAAGCGCTTGCCGGGCTAAATCAAGTCGTTCGCCCGAGTAGTTTAATTTTTATTATCAGTGATTTTCGCTCCTTTGATGACATCTCCTTACAGCACCTATCCTTACTAAAACGCCACAACGATATAGTGAGTATTTTCATATTTGATGCCATGGAGTTGGAGCTGCCAAAAGCGGGGCAATATAGCTTTAGTGACGGCAAGCACCGCGTCAGCGTAAACACCAGCGGTCAGGCTATGAGACAGAATTACACTCGCCGTTTTACGCAGCATCACAAGCGAATAAGAAGTCAACTTATCACTCTGGGAATCCCCTTAATTGATCTTTCCACCAATGCTGACGTCGCTGAATCCCTGAGAAATTCCCTGGGGCAAACCAGTAGAATGAAGCGGAAAAATCGCTAATGAAAATCGTCCTAGAAGCCATAGTACCACTCAATCCCCCCAGCCCTTTGGCTCAATTGAATCCACTGGCAAAGCTGAGGGACATACACTTACCCGAACCCATTTCACTATGGCCATCCACTATTGCTTGGTGGATACTAGCCGGCTTGTTTCTGGTGATTGTTGGCTACAGTATTTTTTGGTATGCCCAGCGAATAAACAAGTACACTTATCGAAATGAGGCACTGCAACATTTGAAGGCCATTGAAACCCAATACGTCAGTAACGCGGACTACCATCAGCTGGTCAATGACTTATCGGAATTAATGCGCAGAGTATGTCTTTCCCTTTTCCCCAGAAAAGAAGTGGCAGGACTCACAGGATTAAAGTGGCTAAAATTTCTCGATGACAAAGGCCATACCAATCAATTTTTTTCCGGAAACGGTGCCGATCTCATCGAATATCGCTATTGCCCGCTCAACAAACCATTCAATAACCCTATTAACAAACCATTCAATAACAAACAGGGCAGCGAACACAAAGAATCACCCGACGCCGCCAATCTTATTGATATTTGCCGTAAATGGATCGCCACACAAAAATGATTTCTGCTGAGTGGTGGACCGCATTCTTCTTTTTCCCGTTACCTTGGATTGTAAAATGGATAATTCCCCCTGCCCGCTCTGCCGATCAAACTGCTTTAAGAGTGCCATTCTACGATGATCTAAAAGAACTAGGTGGCACAAAAGCAATAGGAAGACGCAAAGCCCTATTGAGCAACCTACTCCCCTATCTTATCTGGTTCAGTCTGCTCGTAGCCGCCTCGGGCCTGCACGTTGTTGGGCCCGCCATAAAATTACCCAGCGAAAGTCGTGACCTTATGATTGCCGTGGACCTTTCCAGCAGCATGAACAGAACTGATTTCCGTCGAGGGAATAGAGATATAGACCGGTTAGAGGCTATTAAAGTGGTTATGTCTGACTTTATTGAAAGGCGGGAGGATGATCGATTAGGCTTAATTCTATTTGGTAGTCAGGCCTACTTGCAATCACCGTTGACCTACGACAACACGATTATTGCCACTTTACTAGGTGAATCACGTATAGGCATCGCCGGCAGTAAAACAGCCCTAGGAGATGCTATTGGTCTTGCCATCAAACGACTAAAGGATCGCCCCGCCAAAAGCCGCGTGTTAATACTGTTGACTGACGGTACCAATACATCAGGGGAGTTATCTCCCATCAAAGCGGCTCAACTGGCATTATCAGTGAGACTAAAAATCTACACTATTGGCATCGGTGCAGAAAAACAAATTATCAGAGGGGTACTAGGATCAACTAAAGTTGATCCATCAAAAGACCTTGATGAAAAAACCCTAAAGAAAATTGCAGAAATTACGGATGGCCGTTATTTTCGCGGCCAAGACATAGAGTCATTAGAGGAAATATATGTTCTTCTCGATCAGCTTGAACCCGCAAAATCGGACGCGGCTACATTACGCCCGAAAAGGGCCCTCTTCCACTGGCCCCTTGGAATAGCCTTATTCTTGAGTACGATCATGGCTTTTCTATATCTAAAAAAACACGGCATTCATTTCCCCTATGTTAATAACAACTCATCGCTGCCGATCACTCCACCCAAATTATCAGAAAAAAAGGCCGCCTAATGAGCCGTTCCTTATCTGAAATAGTCAGCCTTAACCTTTCACTTATTGAAACTCCAACACACGAGTTAACTCAGGCAATCATTCATTTTCATTTTATTCGGCCTCTTTGGCTGCTTGCATTATTGCCTTACGCTCTGTTGATATTTTTACTTTGGAATAGCAAAGAAAGTCAGGGAAATTGGCATAAAGTCATTCCTCATCATCTTCTTCCTCATCTCTTAGCTGAAAAGGATTATCAACCCAACAAGTTACCTCTCTTTATCATTAGTGGAGCCTGGTTACTAGCCATCGTTGCAATGTCGGGTCCCACGTGGCGCCAGCTTCCCCAGGCTTTGGAGCAATCAAATGACGCTCAGATACTCGTATTAGATCTTTCACAATCAATGAATGCGCTGGATTTACCCCCTAACCGAATAACACGAGCAAAACACAAATTATCCGACATTCTATCTCACCGAAATGGAGGTAGCACCAGCCTGATCGTCTATGCGGGTGATGCTCATGTGGTTATCCCTCTGACCGATGATATCAAAACTATTGATGCCATTATCCCTACGCTAGATCCAGCAATTATGCCGATACACGGTAGCAACCCTAGGGCAGCCATCACAAAAGCGGTCGCGATGCTAGAAAGAGGCAAACACCAAAAAGCAACTATCATCATGCTCACAGACGGTATTGATGAAACCGATGCCAATATCATTCCCGATATGATTAATAAAAATAAAATAACGCTGTCAATATTGGGTATTGGTACGGAGCAGGGAGCCCCTATACCACTTGCCGGCGGCTATTACCTCAAAGACAATTTAGGCGCTATTGTTATCCCTAAACTCAATCGTGATTCGCTCAAAAAATTGGCTCGTGATTTAGGTGGGCGGTATTCGGAAGTCAGTGCTGATGATTCAGACATCAATCATTTATTGCGTCCAACAGCACAACTCGATACCACGAAAACAACCACTCGCCAATTCGACATTTGGCAAGAAGATGGGTTTTGGCTAATCGTTTTTATTTTACCTTTGGCAAGCTTAGCTTTTAGACGCGGATGGCTAAGCTGCCTTTTGCTCACCGTTCTAATATCCAATCCTAAACTGTCTCAAGCTGGAGTGTGGGAAGATCTGTGGAAAACGAAAGACCAGCAAGGCTTCATAGCAATGGAAGACAATCGATCAGTCCTGGCCTCTGAATTATTCCTCTCACAATCCTGGAAAGCTAGCGCACTCTATAAAGCCGGAAAATTTAATAACTCAGAAAAACTTTACAAAGCGCTTCTCGATAATCAAGACTCCGCCGAGAAAGTGGGACTCAGTCTCTCCGACATTCATTACAACATCGGAAACTCACTGGCTCAAACAGGCCAATACAGAAAAGCAATTGATGCCTATGAACAGGCATTAAATCTAGCCCCCTCAAATACTGACATTCTATTTAATAAGACGTTAGTGGAAAAAGCGCTTCAGTTAAAGTCGCCCTCATCCGAGAACAATCGCAAAAGCGATTCAAATAAGGACAAAAATAACGATCCAATGCAAAGCCCTCCTGCCAACAACGAAAAAACAGCCTCGAATAAAAAGGAAAAAAGTAAGCCTAAGGACTCGCCAAATAGTCAGCACAAAAAACGAGATGCACCGCCCCCAATATTGCAAGCTCCATCGAGCTCGCAGCAGAACTCTCAGCTCCAAAGAGCTAATCCTTTAACACCCCAAGAACGAAAATCCTTAAACCAGTGGCTTAAACAAATAAATGAAGACCCTGGTGGTCTATTGCGCCGTAAGTTTGCGCTTCAATCGCAAGATAGCGGCTTGGATAATGAGTCGGTTGGAGATCCTTGGTAATAAACCCTCGGTAACAATATTATGAAGATTTACACTCTATTATTTTCACCATTCATCGCTGCGTCTCATTTGGTATTGCTGTGCGCCATCAGTATGTCAACTTATGGGGCAACACTATTCTCCTTCGTGGACAGAGATGAAGTCCGCATCGGAGACATCATTAAACTCACTATTGAATCTGGAAAGAAGACCTCGGACATCCCCAATATTAAGCCGCTGGAAGTGCATTTTAAAATCATACAAAAACCGAAACTAACGAATTACACATCGACCCAAAATGGTCACAAGACCACGAAGACTCGCTGGATCATTAAAATTTCACCTCGGCATTCAGGTAGCCTACATATTCCGTCGCTCATTGTTAACAATCAAAAAACCTCTCCCATAGCAATAAAGGTAATTCGGACCTCATTTGAAGACAACCGCGTTCGTGCGGACAAACCCGTTTTCATTCACAGTGAAGTCAACAAACGTGACGTTTATTTTCAAGAACAAGTTATTCTTATGGTGAGAGTTTTCCACAGCACGGAAATAGAAGGAAAAATAATTGACCCCCTATTCGAGACCTCTATTCAGGAACCCTTAGGTGAAAAGAGAGAATACCGAACCAACATTGAAGGCGTTCGCTACCGTGTCAAAGAATGGAAATATGCCATATTTCCACAGCAAACTGGCGAGCTTGTAATAGATCCATTCAAACTAGAAGGATCTAGAATTTCGGGGCAAAATGGTTTTTTTCTTAATAAAAATACGATACGTATTAATGAGAGTTCCTTGCCCATATCAATCGATGTAAAAGAAATACCGGCACACTTTCCTAAAGATCGATGGCTCCCAGCCGAGCAGGTCGTCATTGAGGAATCCTGGAGCTTAGAACCCCCTCAATTTAAGGTAGGAGAGCCCATAACACGTACGATTAAATTACAGGTACTCAAACAATTGAGCACTCATTTACCGAGCCAGAGTACGATTGTATCCAAATTTTTTAAAATTTACCCTGATCAAGCGCAATCTGAAAACAAAACTGACAAAGCCCGAGGCATACTAACCACAAGAGCGGAATCAATCGCTATAGTACCAACAAAACCCGGTGAATTTAGGCTACCCGAAATTAAAACCTACTGGTGGAATACAACAACAAATAAAATGGAAATTTCGTCCATACCTGAACGTACCATCGTTGTTGCCCCATCCCCTGAATACGCTAAATTATCAGATCTCGACACTCCGTCGCCCAATCATCTCTCAACATCAGAAAACAGGTTTAGCGAAGGCATATCGCCACTATGGAAGGTACTCTCAGGCATATTCCTAACTTTATGGCTGAGCACCACCGGATTATTAATATTTCTTTGGAAAAAGTTATCAACCCAGTCAAAACACAACAAAGTCGCTATTAAAAAGCAACCTGCTAAAATTTCAGCCCTCTATGAAAACGTAATGAACGCCTGTAACAATAATGATCCAGAAGATGCAAAATATACATTGATCAATTGGGGAAACATTTATTTCAATGCGAAAATAATTTCACTTGGCGATTTGTCCCACCGAATTGAAAATCATCTGCATGAAAAACACTTAGTGCAAACTCACCCAAACCCAAAACGTTCGGATCAATATAGCGAACTAATAATGGCTATCGATAACCTACAGCATATTCTGTATCGTGACCCAAAACTTCAATGGCAAGGAAATGTGCTAGCAGCTGCGATAGTTAAATTACGCGAGAAGCCCGCTAAGAAAGCAGATCGACCGTCGGCCTTAGTCGATCTATATCCAGTGAATTAGAGATTTGAAAGAAGAGGGATGGAGCTTAGGGAGTTTCCAATACACTAAAGCTACCTTTATTGACAATTCTAGCTTCGCCGCCACTCGCATTACCATTCCGGAAAAGAGTCATTTGAAATATTCCAGAAACAGTTTTTCCGTCATCTCTTGTGATTTTCACCTTTCCTACCTTATCGGATGAGGTGGCATAGGAAGCAACGCCCTTTTCAGACACTACACCGGCAAAGTAGCGCAAGGGGTATTCTCCCGGTCCTTTATATTCATCAATGGTTATAGTCAGTAAGAATTTTTCGTTTTCAGTTCGAATACGCATATCACCATCGTGACGCGCATCCTTGGTGTATCCACTTTTCACCGGTACTCTATATTTGCCTCCAGAGTACCAATTATGATCAAACTGAAAATGCGGTTTACTGGAAACAGCAGGAGTCCTCGGCTTGGGCTTCGGCTTTGGAGCCACTACGACAGGCTTAGAAACTGGTTTAGGGACCACCTTAGCTGGCTTTGGCTTTGGTTTTGGCTTTGGAGCAACAGCAACTACCACCGGTACAACTCGGTTACCGTTTTTAAATTCGCAAGATGATTTTTTTCCTCCTTGAACACAACTTCCGACACCATGAGGTTTTCCGTTTCTGATAACGCCGGTATATTTATATTTCTTTGTCGCAAATGTCCCTCTACCGGCAAACTTCCCTTCCTTCCATTGACCCTCCAGTACGGAACCATTTTTATAAATTATTAGCCCCTTCCCTGCCCGAAGGTCCTTATCCCAAGATCCACGGTAACGGCTACCGTTTTTATAAACTATCTCTCCTTGACCTTTTTTGATATTGGCGCGAAAAGAACCGGTATACACATCTCCGTTTACGAATGTATAAACCCCTTTACCGTTACGTTTACCGCCTACCCATTCCCCATCGTATTTTCCACCATCAGCCCATGTCTGAACACCCAACCCATTACGCTTATTCTCCAGCCAATCCCCATTATATATATCCCCATTTGACCAAGTCTGTACTCCTTTGCCACTTTTTCTGCCATCAATCCAGTTACCCTCGTATTTAAGGCCACGACCAGAAACATAAGTCCCCTGGCCATGAAAACGATTGAAGGTGTTTCTTTCCCCTATATATTCACCAGACCAAGAAAATGAAGAAAGGGATGCATACAAACCTAGCTGCATAACAAAAAGTAGGGTCTTACGAAAAGAAAGTTGGGTCGCCAAGAGGATCATTCCGGCAAAATATCGAATCATTTGTAGGTTCTCATTCCCATTTCTAAAGCAGGAAATTATGGACAATTTATCAGTTCACCATCGTTGAATGAATTGACCACCACGCAATAAAATCCTATTTAGATCGTGCTGGCCAAAATTATTTTCAAAGGTGCTAATTCAATAGTGGAGTTCAGAAACCATTCCGTCAAGTTAAGATATTCATCAATTAGCTAAGCTAACGTTATGATTTCACAATCGACCATCGTTGCATACAATAGGCCATCATATGCATTAGGAATATTAGCTATTGCCACTAAATTCCCCCCACCAAAGAGATGAACTACGTACGGCAATTTAACGCTTTTGTACCGCTATATGGATCGCACATTAATAACGCCATCGATGTTTTCAAGTTTCGCTATTAAGCCACGTTCAGGCTTTACATCAACATCCAACAAAGTGTACGCCACGTCATTACGGCTTTTGTTGAGCATATCGATAACATTGATATTATCCTCGGCTAATATAGACAAAATCTGATTCAACATTTTAGGTTTATTACTATTGGCTAACGCAATCCGGTACCCTTCAGTTCTTTCCAAGCTTATTTGAGGAAAATTGACGGAGTTTGTTATGTTTCCGTTCTCCAAAAAATCGATCAACTGATTGGCAACCATAATCGCACAATTTTCTTCTGCTTCAGCAGTACTGGCTCCGATATGTGGCATCAACAACACATCATTACGGCCGATCAAAACAGGCTCAGGAAAATCTGCAGCATACCCACCCAACTGACCACTATCTAAACCTTCCAAAATAGCATTGGTATCGACAATTTCAGAACGCGCAAAATTAAGTAAGTGCGCGCCTTTCTTGAAACTGGAAATCACCTCGTGATTAATTAAGTTACGTGTCGCGTCGATTGCTGGCAGATGCAAAGTGATATAGTCAGATCGTCCTAGCAAACTCTGTAGGTTCTCCATTTTTTTGACTTCTGATGGCAATCTCCACGCGGCATCCACTGAAAGTGCTGGATCGTAGCCAACTACGTCCATGCCCAGTTGCAATGCCATAGTCGCGACTTTCGACCCAATTGCACCAAGGCCGATCACACCTAAAGTTTTACCGGCTACCTCTGAGCCTTTGAATTGTTTTTTCTCTTTCTCGAGTAACTGGTGCATCTCTTTAGAATCATCTATATGACCCAAGGTATTCACATACTGAATACCTTGGACTATGCCACGGCTCGATAAAATAAGTGCAGTTGCAACTAACTCCTTAACTGCATTTGCATTAGCTCCGGGGGCATTAAACACCGGAATCCCTTTTGCGGTGCAGGCTAGAACAGGCACATTATTCACCCCCGCTCCCGCTCTGGCTATCGCCTGAATTGAATCACCCAGATCATCCTCTTTGATTTTTTGGCTACGAACCATAATCGCATCAGGGTGACCGATTTCACTGGCTAGCTCATAATTCTCACGACTAAACCTTTCCAACCCTTTTATCGAAATTTGATTTAAAGTCAATATCTTATACATTTTATCACCGTTCTTTTCTAAGCTAAAAACATTATAGGAAACTAGGTAGAGAGTCGACGCACATAAAAATATCTACCCATTGAGCTGGAGTTGCAGTTAGAGCAATGGCATGAGGCCCAAAACTAGAAGCGCTTTTTACCACATCCACTGCTGGATCTGAAATTTAATGGCGTTCGACTGCAAAGACAGATCAATAAACAATCCACAACATCAATCTAGCTCTATAATTAGTAACACAAGAATGACAAGGATTTGTGAAATGTCCGTCCAAATCAGGTACCATGGCCGCCGTTTTTTGGGCCACCTTCGGGCAGGTTCAATCAGATAAATGCTACTTGTAGAGTCCTCGCTAATGCAAAACCTTCAAGAACTATTTTACCCTGGTCAACGCTGGTTAAGCGCTACTGAAAGCGAACTTGGCTTAGGTATTATTGCAGGCACTGAACATCGGCGAGTTGAGGTTTTTTTCCCCGGCGTTGGTGAATCCCGATTGTACGCGCAAAAAGATGCCCCTTTGAATCGAGTTATATTTAGAGAAGGCGACAGCATACAACATCAAGACGGATGGACCTTACACATTGAGAGTACAGTGGATGACAGTGGGTTAATGTTCTATTTAGGCACCAAAGATGACGGTTCCGATGCCTCCTTCAATGAAACTCAGCTACATTACCAAATTCGACTAGACCAACCGTCGCAGCGTCTTCTTTCTGGTCAGGCGGATAAACTCAAATGGTTCCGACTGCGCTACCAAAGTTTTCACTACGCCAACAATCTCGCCCGTCAACCGCAGCAAGGCCTCGCAGGCCCAAGAGTCAACCTACTTCCTCATCAAATGCACATTGCCCATGAGGTCGGAAATAGACATGCTCCCCGGGTATTATTAGCCGACGAAGTGGGCCTCGGTAAAACAATTGAAGCCGGACTCATCATGCACCAACAACTTATCACTGGCCGAGCCCAGCGAGTGCTATGCGTCGTTCCCGAGTCATTGATTCACCAATGGCTGGTTGAAATGCTACGTCGGTTTAATTGTAAATTCAGTATTTTTACTGAAGAGCGCTGCAACGCGATTCTTGAACACACTCCTGATTCGAATCCCTTTCAAACAGAACAGCTAGTACTGTGCAGCCTACAATGGCTAGTTAATAACGAACAACGCGGTCAACAGGCGATAGCAGCAGATTGGGATATACTCACTGTGGATGAAGCCCACCATCTCGCATGGTCTCCCGACACCGCCAGTAAAGAATATGAGATTGTTGAATCACTCGCCACTGCAACGAAGGGAGTATTACTGTTAACCGCGACTCCGGAACAGCTCGGTCATGCCAGTCATTTTGCTCGACTCCGAATCTTAGACCCGCAACGATTCCATGACTTTGAATCATTTGTAAATGAAGAGAAAGAATACGAGAGCATTGCTGAGGCTGCCAACAAACTGATTGGCCAAGAACAACTCGATTCGGCAACACTCACTCTGTTGAACACGCAATTAGCAACAATAGAAAATCCCAACCTCAATTCCTTATTAGAACAAGCAATCGCCGTCCCCATAACCTCCCTTGATAATAATACAGAGCCAGATGAGAATGAAAAAACAGAACTAGAAGACCACGACCTTCAGGAAAACCCCAATGAGGGGGCCACTGACAGCGAAGATGTCGCCCGTACCGCTCGACGAAAACTACTTTCAATACTCCTAGATCAACACGGCACTAGCCGTGTTTTGTTTCGCAATACTCGTGCGGCAATGAAGGATTTCCCACTACGATTGCTAAACCCCGCTCCTTTGCCTCTTCCCGATAGCTACCGGGAACACATGACAACGCCCAGCATTGAGGACCTCATTCACCCTGAATCAAACAATCCACTTGAATCAAACAAGCAAAAGGCAGACACCTGGATTCAAGAGGACCCTAGAGTTGAGTTTGTCATCAACCTCATAAAGAAAACACGCGGAAAGCTTCTTATTATATGCGCGCGCGCCAATACGGCGATGCAGCTCGAGGACTATCTTCGTTTGCGACAAGGATTGAGAACGACGGTCTTTCACGAAGGATTGAGTATTATCGAGCGAGACAGAGGCGCTGCCTACTTTGCTGATTCTGACCAAGGGGCGAAAGCACTCATCTGCTCTGAGATTGGTAGCGAAGGCCGAAATTTTCAATTCGCACACCACATGGTGTTGTTTGATTTACCCCTCAACCCTGATTTATTAGAGCAACGAATCGGGCGCTTAGATCGCATTGGCCAGAACAAAGACATTCAAATCCACGTCCCCTATTTACAAGATAGTAGCCAGGAGGTTTTATTTCGCTGGTACCATGAGGGACTCAATGCATTTGAAAAATCTTGTGCCTGTGGCTCCATCGTTTTTGAAAAAATGCAGCCATTGTTACTCAAAGCTCTGCAAGCGGGAACAGAAGATAAAAACACTCTCATCGACGAGCTCATTTCTCAAACCCAGAACTTACGCGAACAACTCAATTCGACGTTAGAGAAAGGTCGTGATCGCCTTTTGGAAATCAATTCATCAGGAAAATTATCAAACCTGCAGTTCATCGACAATATTCAGGAGCAAGAAAGCACCGTTGCGCTAAAGCGGTATTTAGATCTGGTTTTCGATTGCTACGGTATCGACTGCGATGATCATTCAGAGGACTGCTGGATCATCAAGCCCGGCAACCACATGCTAATAGACGGCTTCCCCTCCCTGCCGGAAGACGGCTGCACTATCACCTCAAATAGAGAAATTGCGCTGAGTAGAGAGGATATGGAGTTTATCACGTGGGAACATCCTCTGGTTCGGGGTACATTCGACCTAGTACAAAGCCAAGAATTAGGAAATACCTGCGTCGCCGTTCTTCGAAACAAATCAGTTAAACCGGGAACCGTATTAGTTGAAACGTTTTATCGTATCAATTGTACTGCGCCGAAAGCGCTACAATCCTCACGATATCTACCCACCACCTTTGTACGCATATTAATTGATGAGGCGGGTCAAAACCTCGCTGAGAAAGTTAATTTTGACGTCATTGATCAACAGCTAAAAGACCTACCTAAAGGCACGGTTAAACAGCTGCTTCAAAATCAACGTAACCCCTTAGAAAAAACAATTCGGTTGTCCGAAAAATTAGCGCATGAATCACTATCCAGCGTCATAACACAGGCAACACATGCAATGAATACCGAATTAAATGAGGAAGTACGCCGTTTAGTTTCACTTCAAAAACATAATTCAAATATTCGAAACGAAGAAATTCAATTTATTAGAGATAAAAATAGTGAGCTTCAAACCTGCTTACAGGAATCTACTATTTACTTAGATTCAGTCCGGGTCATATTCACTGCATAAGAGACTAGACCCTAGCGGAAAAACATTTTACTATCCGAATTCGTTGTCTCGCGAAAAAAATCTACGATAAGTTAAGAAATACTACTTTAATTTAAGTAACACGACACCGATAAATTCATCATAACGAAACTGCCAACGGAGAATCCCGCTAGGTGACAAAAGAACAATATGCACAACAAATACAAACTGCATTGGGTCGGGACTTACAGCTCCCACAAGCAACCATTTTAAGATTCTGCCGGACTGAAGCCGAAACGGCAATTCAACTTTTTGAAGATGGATTCGATATCGACTTCGCCATTCAACATCTAAGAGTGGCAGCCGAAGTTTTTTTCCAGAATAGTAATGAAACTTTAATCAAAACTGCCTCTTTCTAAAGCACACTTGCAAAGATAGATCAGCAACCTCATCTTGATATCAAAACTCAATACATTTATATCAAAGCGCAATGGTATCACTACGCGCATCTCGTTATAGAGGCTCCTTCAACGGAGCTTTTATAAACTTACCCCAAGCCTTCCAAATCCCAAAAAACAGCGTCGTTTTTTGACTGTACTCAATCATAAATAACGCTATCATTGAATTCCGCTTTAAACACATTCCTAAATTAGTTGTAATGACGACCAATGAATAGTGACAGCTTATGATTGATGACAGTGGTAGCAGACCGTTAGATGGTATAAAAGTTTTGGAACTTGGACAATTACTGGCAGGCCCCTTCACTGGCACGCTGCTGGGTTATTTTGGTGCCGACGTCATTAAAGTCGAACCTCCAAAAACGGGTGATCCTATTCGCCAATGGCGCATTCTTAAAGACGACACTTCACTCTGGTGGAGAAGCCTAGCGAGAAACAAAAAATGCGTCACACTGGACCTAAAAAGCCAAGAGGGTCGAGAAATAGTAAAACAATTGGTTGATCAGTCTGATGTCCTTATCGAAAATTTTCGCCCTGGAACCATGGAGAAATGGGGGTTGGGTCCTGATGAAATAAAAAAGACCAATCCCAATTTGATATACACCCGTATATCTGGTTATGGACAAACAGGCCCCAACTCTCACAAGCCTGGGTACGCTTCAGTAACAGAAGCGTACAGTGGCTTTCGTTATGTAAATGGTTTCCCAGGAGATGCGCCCGTACGCCCCAACCTTAGCATGGGAGACTCATTAGCTGGCCTACATGCCGCCATGGGCATTTTGTTAGCGCTATTGGAACGACAAAAAAGTAAATATAAAAGTGGTGAAAAACCTGGCGGACAGGTAGTCGATATAGCGCTCTACGAATCAATTTTCAATTTAATGGAAGGGGTAGTACCCGAATACGATGGCGCTCAAGTTATTCGCGAACCATCCGGCACCACATTGACTGGTATCGTCCCCACGAATACCTATAGTTGCAAAGACAAAAAGTTTGTTGTGATTGGTGGCAACGGCGACTCTATTTTTAAACGTTTAATGAAGGTTGCCGGATATACCGACATGGCGAATGATACAAGAATGGCCACCAATGTAGGCAGGGTTGAGCACGAACAGGAAATAGATGCCGCTCTGGCACAGTGGACTTCGACACTCACTTCTCAAGAAGTGTTAGACAAACTGGAAGAAGCCAAGGTACCTGGTGGCCCTATCTATAACGTCGCCGACATGTTCAATGATCCCCACTATAAAGCAAGAGGACTGTTTGAATCCGTCGATGTGGAGGGTGAACCTTTAACGATCCCAGCCATTCTACCCAAGCTAAACCGAACTCCAGGGCGAACCGAATGGGCAGGGCCAGCGATTGGTAGTCATAACAAATCCGTGTACATGGACGAGTTGAGATTATCCGAAGAAGAATACAACTCACTGATTAAGCGAGGCGTGATTTAAATAAAAACAACAGTGGCGCTATATCGCGGAAATTGTTTATTTTCCGGTATATTGCTGAATATACTTTTTAGCCCTTTTTTCTGCCAAACTGACTTCCGTTGCTTCAAGTCTCTGGGATACCCCCCACATCAACGCATTCCCACCAGGCGTTAGCTGCGATGATGCAACCGCATACCAAGAATAGGAGTCCACATAGCTGATAGGGACGCCGACGCCATATTCATAGACTCGACCTAGACAAAACTGCGCGACTTTATGCCCCTTTTGCGCAGCCATAAAAAACAAAGTCCTAATTTCATCGTCAAAAACGTCACCTTCCAATTCAACAATTTTATTCTTAATCTGGCGCACGGCACTCTCACGATCAGCTGCCAATGTATCTAACTTGCTCTCTAAATAGTGTTTATAAACCAAATCTGACTGCGTCACTCTTCCTTCATGTAAGTTTTCAAAATAACGTTTAACGGCGATGTCGTAATACTCTTGCGCCGTTTTAGGACTACTCTTCGTTTTAATTTTTGGCATTGAATCAAAACTAGCCCACTGATTCGCCGACATAAATTCACATAACTGCTCCGCCCTAACGGATACACTACACATCATAAGTACTAAGCTGATAAAACCCGCAATAACCTGCAAAGAACAGAACCTCTTAGAAAATGACTTCATTGAACTTGACGACATTGAACTTAATAACCCAGCACTTAAGATCAGAGAATAAAAACGCCTCCGCCGAAACGGATTCACCATCAAACAAACGACATTGGGTGAAGAGAATAGCATTTTCAAAAGACCTCATATGACAAACAATATTTATATTAGTATTTAATCCAACAAATCAACGACTCTTAACAACACATTACTGAATACCAAAACGTTACATATGTGTACTTGTTGAACAGGCCAAGAAGATATCACAAGCAATTAGAAATAACAGCATTGCTCCTAGACACACCTAATTACTCCGAGTTACGGTCTGTTACAGCACCTACACTCTCGTCTCTGGACTAATTAATGAATGCCCCAGATATAGGGTTGGGCAAGAGGTGTCGAAGCTAAAAACGTGAAAAGAGTAACCAAGCTGTTAACGGCTGAAACACTTCGTGTAGTAATACCTCTACCGCCATCTCTGCCAAGCCACTAATGGTTACAATTTTATTTAAGTATACGGTTAGCTTTTATCGAGAAACTCACATTGGTGATAGGGAGCAACCGGTTATAGTAATCTAGTCGTAACAGTCGAGAATTTAAGAGGAATAGAATGTTACGCCACCATCGCTAATGGCGGCTTCAATTCGATCTTTGAAAAGCCGCTCGTCTGCATCTCGCAGCCGTCTAGTGACCTCTCGACCCAAGTTCATTTGGATCAAGGTAAATTGCTCCAAGTCCCTATCGTATATATCTAACAAGTTGGCAGACGTTATTTCCACAAGTCGTGAATTCTGTACTGCTACAATAGAGGCACTACGCGGAAAAAAATCAAACAATGCCATTTCACCAATACAATCACCGGCATATAAGTGCTTAAGGAGGTATTCTTTATTATTCCACGCCTTCAATACCGCGACTTGGCCCGTTTCAATAACATACATCGAGGTGGTTGAGTCCCCTTCTCGAAACAAATAATCGCCTTGTTTCACCTGAATGATCGGTGCATCAGACACTAGCTGCTCGATCACATCCTCTCGAATCGCGCCGAACACAGGAATGCTCTTTAACAGGCCAAACCGATTGCCTTCCTTGACATTAAAATCCATTTAAAACCTATATTAACTGAAAGTGCACCCCTAAGAAATAACCTCTATTTTCTGAAAGGGGTGCATTGCCATTAGAGCACTTCCGCTAAAGCCATTTCCGTACTCTTGCGAACTCGCGCTTTCACTTCTTCGGGATCCACTTCCACTAGCTTTTCATCAGGCGTCACTTTAAAGAGCGATTGCCCCTCTTTTACAATTTCACCTTCGGTATTTTCCAAGACGATTTTATCAATAGTGCCGGAAAACGGTGCATAGACCTTGTTAAACATTTTCATCACTTCAACAATATAAAGGGGATCACCCTCGTTAAAATGATCACCTTCGTTTACAAAGGCCGGCAAACCCGGTGCTTCTTGCGCGTAGAACATTCCACCACACACAGCAGAAATCTCATCCGCTTTTGTCGCTGGCGGTGGCACCAACACTTTCGACATGGCATCTTGCAACTCTTCATCTTGCAACTTTTCAGGAATAGAGATGGTTAGATTGTCATTCACCTTAAGCTCATAGAAACCTTGTTTCTTGGCATTCTTCAGCAGCATTTCAAAAATTTCCATACCTGCCTGAAAGCCAGCATGAGAAGACTGCACTTTGTCCCAAGCAGCTTGATCCAAACCGCCTTGTGGGTTTTTTGAAAGTAGGGCGGTATTCAACTCTGGGTAATCACTAATATTCAAACGTGCTTTAATATCAGTATAGAACCGCAAAGCCGCTTGTAGAATATCATTATCATGCTTCCAAACGCCGTAAGCAGCAGGCAAGTTTTCTTTATAATCCATATTCAGATAATGATAAGTCTGATCCAATACCTCATACGGATTCACCCGCCACACAACGTCATCGCCATCAAATTGCATATTAAACTTATTAAAGCTCAACCAACCTGCATAGTAATGAGGCTCATCCAATAACATCTGAGTTGGCCGCAATACCAATGTCCGTTTACGGTCAAATGCCGCCTTCTGCGCAATTAACGCTTCACTAAGCTGGTCGTCTCCTTCAAAATTCTCTTTGGTCTTAATTAGATAATGTTTTTTAAGAGCATCATAGGCGAAATTAATATCAAGATCGTCAGCTTGCTGCTTCAATAAGCCCACCATAGTTAGGTAAGGTACAATAAATTGTGTTGTCGATTTAGCCCTTACATTTTCTGCTAGGAACCACTGCACTAAGCCATAATGAAATTCAAGATTTGTTGCTAATCGCTCTCCGTTTAAGACAGTTCGACGCAATACGCTAGCCATTTTCTTGTAGCTTTCACGACGATCTCCTCCGGTCGTTAACAACAAAGCGATATTGCTATCGTAAGCACCCGCCAAGGTATAATGCATAAATCGACCCGTATCCGGATTTCTTAAGCTAATACCTTGGTCATCTCGTATTTCACCTTCAATCGGATTCGACCAATACTGAACCTGCCCACCCGCATGGGGTTTCAATGCACGGTTGGTCGCATTCAAACGCGCTTCAACAGCGACACTTTTTCGTTGTATTCGACTCGGCTTAGGTAGTGCGGTGCCGTGAGATGCGATTAACACCATGGCTTCCACTAAGGAATCAACGACAAAAAAGTCATTGGCATCATCTGGATTGGCAAACTTTAAGGAATAACACAGCTCTGATACTCGGTGCTCAACCTGAATTCGTGTATTCATTTCCATAAAGAAGTGCATTTCTTTATCCACGATACACTCAAATGTTGAAACTGAATCCAGCCCCACAGCCAAACCAAACTTTTCGGATTCAATTTCCATTTTTTGTAGGATAATCAAATCACCTTCAAGCGCTAGCGCTTCGGCTTCTTTATTTTGGCCCCTTGCGTCTTCAATTGCCTTTTTTAAATCTTCCTGAGTTTGCGAAACTTCTAATAGTTTTTGCTCATGCATTTGCAAGGAGCAGTCACGAGCTCCTAGCGTCGTGCACCATTCACCATTACCAATCACCTGAATTTCTTGGTGACGAGTCGTTTCAATATTCAGTTCGATGAGTATATTTTTATTGTCACCGACACCGTTAGTTTTAACCTCATTGATAATTTCTAGAATCAGCTCAGGGGTCTCGCCTGCCGCCTGTTCAATCCGAGAATCTAAATCACCTTTAAACGATGAAGGGGCCTTGAGGATACGCTGCCCTTTTCCGCCGCCGCCGCCAATCGCTTTTAGTCGAATTCGGTTTTCAGAAAACTTTTTGAATGTTGCTACAACCTGCTTGATGGCCTCAGCTGACATTTCGTCAACCGAAATAAGATCAATGCCCTTGTCATACGCCGAAGACAATACATCATCCGCAATATCAGTGACGGCATTACCGGAATCAAAAACAGCATCAGAAACTTCTAGTCCCTTTTCAGCAACCAGTTTTTTCAAACCCGCAATGTCTTTATATTTTTCTAATAGCGTTAGCGCCGTTAGATTATCGACCCCTGGAGTAACACTCACATCACATTCAAGCGCGGTGCGTTTAGCCTCATCCTTCAATCCAGCCGCGCGCTGTGTACCGGAATTTGGCCCAATAAAATTAAGCCCGGCCCGTTCCATTGCACGTACCATTTGCTCATCTTCAGCCATAAAACCATAGCCCGCAAAAATGGCGTTGTATCCATTTTCATGAGCAATAGCAATAATCTGATTAATACGCTGAGTCCGCTCTTCTTTATCTGCGCCACTATAATCAGGGACACGATGAATACGATTGGTATCCGTCAGTTGGCGCAATTCCGGCGCCAGCGCTTGGTTGTAGACGATAGAATCTTTTTCTGACAAAAGAATGCCATAACTATCGATACCCATTTCGTCAAAAACATCCATCGCTTCTTTACGAATAGGACCACGGCAAATAATTAACGGCTTCAGTGCCGTACAATCAAATTGCTTTACCCAAACCGAATCGGTGCTTTGACGGCGCCGATCCTGATGAATCAAAGGGTTATTAATATACAAGTTATCTTTATTGTCGCTGCTAACATTATTCACTGTAAGAACCTCATCACTCTCAAATCTTGTCACTATTAATGGAATTCACGTTGTATGGATTGCATGGGTTCCGGTGTGTAATGTCTTAATAAGAATTCAAGATTCTCACCCAGGACTTGACGCAAATCATAAGGCATAACCAATTGAGAGATAGATCCAAGACTCAGAGCCTCTCGTGGATTCATTAATTCTTCTTCGTATCGTTGACCCAGCATTTTTTCTTGCTCTACGAACCAAGCATTCGTTTGCTGTTCAGCATCGGCTTTACTGACACCATCCTTCGTCAGCGTAGCGATTCTGCTCGCCACTTGTCCGCGCAGCGCTCTCATCTCATCCTTAAAAACAAACTCTTTTCCGGCTGGCCCCATTACCGCTAAACGAGTCGTGGGCAATGCCAATACCAAATCTGCTCCAGTCGCATAAGCGTTAAAAGCCGCATAGGCTCCACCAAAAGCATTTCGAACTATCAATAGTATTCGAGGAGTTCGCAAATCGATAATGGCATCTAGCATCGCCCGGCCTGCTTGCACAATCCCCCGTTTTTCCTGATCCGTACCCGGTAAGAATCCGGTAGTATCTTCCACAAAGATAACGGGAATATTATAGAG
Source organism: Pseudomonadales bacterium (assembly GCA_019090455.1). Taxonomy (GTDB): domain Bacteria; phylum Pseudomonadota; class Gammaproteobacteria; order Pseudomonadales; family DC-out160; genus DC-out160. Next base: position 396,367 of record JAHRWA010000039.1, read on the forward strand.
GTTACAAAAACGCACAAAGCGAGCAATTTTAAGCGCCGCGTCCACGTCTATCTGACCCGATGAAACCGCACTGTTATTCGCACAAAAGCCCACTACGTTTCCACCCAAACGGCCTAATGCACAAACTGTATTTTGTGCTCGATCAGGTTGTATCTCAAAAAAATCGCCATGATCACATATCTGTTGTATTAAAATTCGAATATCAACAGGTGTGTTATAGCCGGTAGGCGAATTGAAAGCCTTTTTCAATAGAATATCCGCATCCCAAGTCTTTCGATCAATGGGATCAGAGGTCGCCTGAAAAGGTGCCATACTGGCATTATTATCGGGAATATAGCTCAATAATTTCTTCACGGTTTCTAAAGCGCTAACTTCATCGGGAACAACAAAATCTGTCACTCCTGATTTACTATGCACTCCCGGCCCACCTAATTCATCAGCGGTAACATCTTCACCTAATACTGATTTAACAACTCCCGGCCCAGTTAAGCCGAAAAAAGTTTCGTTAGGCTGGATAACAAAACTACCTTGTCGAGGAAGATAAGCTCCGCCCCCGGCATTGAATCCGAACATGCACATGATAGAAGGTACAACGCCGCTGATTTTTCTTAGCGCGGTAAATGCGGCAGAATAGCCGTCCAGCCCACCAACACCAGCTGGTACGAAAGCACCTGCGCTATCATTCATTCCAATTACCGGTATTTTACGTTTTCCAGCCAATCGAAAAAGTTCAGCGAGTTTACGTCCATTAGTAGCATCCATGGATCCTGCTCTAACCGTAAAATCATGACCATAGATAGCGACATCACGACCATCAACATCAATAATGCCAGTCACAAGGGATGCCCCATCCAAATTCTTACCCCAGTTTTGATATAGAATTTTAGGCTCTTTGTCAGTTAACACTTTAATCCGTTCCCAAACAGTCATCCGCTTTTTTTGATGCTGTCGCTCAATCGCAACCACACCCGCAGACTGAGTAGGGCGCTGCATTAAGTCCCAACCCTCTTTCAAAGCTTGTTCGTAAATTCCTGGCTCACTTGCAATTTCACCGGGAATTTCAAACTTCACTTCTTGAGGTTTATCAAATGGATTTTCTAGGGAGGGAACGCTTTTTAAAGCGCTCGGCTTTTCCTTTGACATGGTTTCTATCTCTTTAACTATTAATGTTTACGAATACTATTGTTCATGAATAAGAGGCTTTGATGTGCCAACCTATAGAATGAACAGCAACCTCGAAAGGTTAAAATTTTTAAATCAAATGGCAGTTTGTTTAGGATGCTTAGGAGAATACATCCATTATTTGCTTGGCTGCTGCATAGGGCGCAATTTCTCCCTTCACTACACGCGATTCAAGCAAAGGCCAGGCCTGTCGTACTTGGGTATTTTGTTTTAAACGAATATCCAGCATTTCTCGAATCAGTTTCCACATCCAGGCTTTATTTTGACTTGCACGTTTCTCATCAAAACTCGACAGCTGAGTCTCATTTTCCGGTTCAGAAACGACGTTAGCAGAGTTTGTATTCTCAGAGCTTTCATTCTCAGAGCTTTTGTTCACAGGTCCTGGGCCAACAGAACTCTCCACTAACTGCTTTTTCGCTAATTCAAAATACTCCACCAACATGTCCCAGACATCCGCGATGTTTTCATTTTCCAAAGCAGAGCAGGTTACAACTTTAGGTTGCCAAAACGCCCCATGTTGTACCAATTGAAATGCATTAAGGTAATGACGTTTTGTCTGTTGCGCCATATTCAAACTTTCACCGTCAGCTTTGTTTATCACGATGGAATCAGCCAACTCCAAAATGCCTTTCTTAATGCCTTGTAGCTCGTCCCCCGCATTGGGCAACATCAGCACTAGAAAAAAATCCACCATGCCCGCAACTTCATATTCAGATTGCCCAACACCCACGGTTTCAACCAAAATTACATCGTATCCGGCAGCTTCGCACAGCAACATGGTTTCGCGAGTTTTATGAGCCACTCCACCCAATGCTCCACCGGAAGGCGAGGGTCGAATATAGGCATTACTCTCTCGAGACAAATATTCCATACGTGTTTTGTCGCCCAGTATGCTGCCGCCTGCAATAGGGGAGCTTGGGTCAACGGCCAATACGGCTACTTTTTTTCCTAATCCCAGCAGAAACAATCCAAAGGTTTCGATAAAAGTCGACTTACCAACACCAGGAATTCCCGTAATACCGATACGCATACTATTACCGGAATAGGGCAGTATTCTTTCTAAAAGCTGTTGGGACTTTTCTCTATCATTTGAAAGAGTACTCTCAACTAAGGTGATTGCCTTCGCTAATGAACGGCGATCACCTTGAATCAGCTTATCTATACTGATCTTCGAAATCACATCAACCTGTGACACGCAATGCTCCCACCTTCTTTATGAATTCACTGCCTTGTTTACTTCAATCAATACACCTCTAGCAGCAAGGGGGATTTTTGTACCTGGTCCAAAGATACCTTTCACACCTTCATCATATAAAGCTTGATAGTCTTGCTTTGGTATAACCCCACCGGCGATAACAATAATGTCATCAGCACCCTGCTTCTTCAGTTCTGCTATCAATGCGGGTATCAATGTTTTGTGTCCTGCTGCTTGCGATGAAACACCGACTATATGGACATCATTTTCAACCGCCTGCTTAGCCACCTCTTCCGGTGTAGAGAACATAGGGGATAGATCAATATCAAAACCGACATCTGCAAAGGCAGTTGCAATGACCTTTGCACCGCGATCATGTCCATCCTGCCCCATCTTCGCCACCAACATTCGCGGCCGACGGCCATGCGTGGAAACAAAATCATTGATATCAGATTTGATTCCATTCCAATCTTCATCATCATTGTAAGCACTACCGTAGACGCCCGAAATTGTCTGCGATTGAGCTTTATATCGACCCCACTTTTCCTCAAGAGCAAAAGAGATTTCACCGACAGTGGCACGAGCACGAGCAGCATCGACAGAAAGAGCCAGCAAGTTTCCTTCACCTGTCTCGGCACATTGCGATAGCGCAGCCAATGCCGCTTGTGTCGCCTTTTCATCGCGATTAGCCCGCAGCTTTTTCAGCCCCGCAATTTGTTGCTCTCGAACAACGTCATTATCAATCTCAAGAATCTCTAACTCCTCTTCCTCCTCGAGAAGATATTTGTTCACACCAACAATAACGTCTTCACCCCGATCGATGCGAGCCTGCTTCTTCGCTGCGGATTCTTCAATTCTTAACTTCGGCAACCCTGTTTCTAGCGCAGTCGCCATGCCGCCTCGCTCATCAATTTCAGAAATCAATTCACGAGCCCGATCCGCGATGTCCTGTGTGAGACTCTCCATCATGTAAGAGCCGCCCCAGGGATCAATAACCTTGGTGATACCTGTCTCTTCCTGCAATACGATTTGAGTATTTCTCGCAATACGCGCTGAAAACTCGGTAGGCAATGCAACGGCTTCATCCAGCGCATTGGTATGCAACGATTGCGTACCGCCAAAAATAGCGGCCATCGCCTCTACGGTAGTACGAACCACGTTGTTGTAAGGATCTTGCTCCGTCAAAGACCAGCCCGAGGTTTGGCAATGGGTACGCAACATTTTTGACTTCACATTTTTTGGATCAAATTCGCTTACAATTTCCGACCACAGTAAGCGGGCTGCTCGCAGCTTCGCAATCTCCATGTAGAAATTCATGCCTATACCAAAAAAGAAGGACAATCGAGATGCAAATTTATCGATCGCTAGCCCGGCATCGATAGCAGTACGGATATATTCCTTGCCATCCGATAGGGTATAAGCCAACTCAATCGCTGCATCCCCCCCAGCCTCTTGAATATGGTAACCGGATATTGAAATGGTATTGAACTTAGGCATATTCTCGGAGCAGTAAGCGATGATATCGCCGATGGCTTTCATCGATTGCTTTGGTGGGTATATGTAGGTATTACGCACCATAAATTCTTTCAGAATGTCGTTTTGAATCGTCCCTGCCAGCTGGTCAGGTGATACACCCTGCTCTTCTGCCGCCACGATATAGTTGGCCAACGTTGGCAACACAGCCCCATTCATGGTCATTGAGGTTGAGACTTTACCCAGAGGAATCCCGTCGAATAACACTTTCATATCTTCTACAGAATCAATCGCAACTCCAGCCTTCCCCACATCACCTGCCACACGTGGGTGGTCAGAGTCGTATCCCCGATGTGTCGCGAGATCAAATGCGACGGATACCCCTTGTTGGCCCGCCGCAAGGTTTTTGCGATAGAAAGCGTTAGATTCTTCTGCTGTTGAAAACCCGGCATATTGACGAATAGTCCAAGGCCGACCGGCATACATTGTGGCTTGTGGTCCGCGCACGAAGGGTTCGAGACCCGGCATAGTATCGGTATAAGGTAGAGCCTGCGTATCAGCTTGAGAATAAAGAGGTTTAATATCAACGCCCTCGGGTGTATTCCAAATCAAACTATCTAATGATTTGCCCCTAAGTTGCTTAGTAGCCAACTCTTCCCACTCCTCTAGAGTGTGTTTTACGGGTCGATATTCGTTGTTATCAGTCTTGTTCTCATCAGACATTTGTAAACCTCTTTGATCCCTGCGGCTTGCGGGCGCATATAATAAATCAATCACCTTCAGAAAGCCCGTATTCGTGAAGTCGCCAGGGCTAAAAATGCTTATCTTATGGTAAGAAAACCACTAGAATGGCCGGCATCTGAACATATCGGGCAAAAACGATCAATTTACAACCTGCTTTGACCTCCAGCCCTGACTTCAACAGCAAGATTAAAACATGACTATTACTAAGGAATTAACATGATTATTGGCTTAGATCACATCGCCGTTGCTGTACCTGACTTCCAAGCAGCCATAGAACGTTTTTCTGAAGACTTCGGCTTAACCTTAAAGGGTACGGAAGATGTTGCCGACGCAAAAACGTCTACTGCATTCCTACCTGTGGCAAAAACCCAAATTGAATTAGTTCATCCCCTTAATGGAGAAGGTCCAATCCAGAAATACTTAGACAATAAAGGTGGCGGACTACACCATCTTTGTTTTCGTAGTGATGACTTGGAAGCAGATATGAAACGATTGACTGCAAAAGGTTATCAATTTATTTCTGACAAACCTAAGCCTGGCGCACACGGAACTAGCGTTGCTTGGATTCACCCTAAAAGCACCAATGGCATCCTCATTGAAATCGCTCAATACGGTGAAGACCACCACGACTAATTCATGCCTAACCTAGCTATCGACATTCTATATATTGACGAATGTATCGTTATATTAAATAAGCCCGCCTGGTTACTCTCAGTTCCAGGTAAAGGCCCCGATAAGCAAGACAGCTTAGCCAGTCGTGTTCAAGCACAATATCCGCGAGCTCAGAACGTTCACCGATTGGATTGCGCTACATCCGGGGTCATTGTCATGGCTTTAACTCGAAGTGCTCACCGAGAGCTTAGCCGCCAGTTTCACGACCGCGAAATCAGCAAGACCTACACCGCTGTCGGAATTGGCAAACCAAAGGAAAAGGCCGGCACCATCAACTTCCCACTTATTGCTGACTGGCCAAACCGCCCCAAACAAAAAGTCGACATCGAATCGGGAAAACAAGCGACGACCCACTGGCAAGCAAGCGACACAATAACGACATCCTCTGGTGAACCCGCAACACGCTTCACACTAAACCCCATCACCGGACGCTCTCATCAACTGCGAGTTCATTTGCTAGAGCTTGGCCACCCTATTCTAGGGGACAGACTTTATGCACCACCTTCGGTAATTGAACTGTCAAAACGGCTGCTGCTGCATGCGACACAACTCACTTTATCTCACCCCACCAGTGGAGAATCCATGCAATTTGACAGCCCATGCCCTTTCTGATGATCACTATCCTTTTTAATGATAAAGAGAGAGTCACCCTTGCATATCAAACCAATTTGCTTATATTTATAAATTCGTAATTCCAGTCTTAAAGACACTACACACAATCGGTAATGGATATCTCATGACCAGCGCAACATTGATCAGCCACACAACGAATAAAATAGTTCAAATGCTTACTCTCCAAGATGAGATGAACACTAAAATCAACAGTCAATGGCGTGAAGCGGGCTATGAGTGGCACCGAGCCATCTGGACTGAATGTGCAGAACTCATGGATCACTATGGCTGGAAGTGGTGGAAGAAACAAACTCCAGATGTGGAACAAATCAAATTAGAAATCGTCGATATTTTCCATTTTGGCTTAAGCATTCTGCTTATCGAATCCAACAACAATGAAGACATTGCTCTGGATATTGCGACCGAATTAGAACAAAGCACAAATGAAACAGATTTCAAAATTGCAATTGAGAAACTAGCGCATAAAACCCTAGAGACAAAATCATTCGCTATTAAGGAATTTAACACTCTACTAACACTCGCTGACATGAGTCCCGATGAACTGTTCCAACAATATGTAGGCAAGAATGTACTCAACTTTTTCCGACAAGATCATGGCTACAAGGACGGAAGCTACATTAAAGTATGGGATGGCAAAGAAGACAATGAGCAACTTGCCGACGTTCTGAATAAGCTAGATGCTAACTCAGTAGATTTTCGCAACGACGTGTATAAAGCACTAGAAGAAAGGTACCCTGCGACCGAATCGACCTACTAAGGCTTCTGCTCAATACTTTTGTTTATTGCTTTCCTTTATTACTACAGTTTACTACATCAGCCAAAACAAGGATTCCAGCATCACGTGCTTATTCCTCATATCAAGCATACTGCTCGGCTCCTTTTCTGGCGATCGCTTAGCAACATTACAAATGTACGTCTCAACTCATGCTAGAATAATCAAAAGAAAAATAGGCATGAGCCCACACGCAGCGGAATCAATCAAACATGAAAATCGACCAATTCAATGAAGGTCTACTGAGTTTTTTACAATCGTCACCCACCCCATTCCACGCAGTGCAAACAATTTCCAGCGCACTCAAGCATGCTGGCTTTACTAAACTCAATGAATCGGATTCCTGGGATCAAATCAAGAATGGTCGCTATTTCGTCACTCGCAACGATTCCTCAGTTATCGTATTTACCACGGGAAATCGAGATTTTAGAGAATCAGGTTTTCGCATGGTCGGCGCGCACACTGACAGCCCCTGCTTGAAAATAAAACCCAATCCAGAGATGCTCAACAATCACTATCTCCAACTAGGAGTGGAAGTATACGGAGGTGTGTTACTAAACCCCTGGTTTGATAGAGACCTATCCATAGCAGGGCGAGTACATTGCCTTGGAAAAGAGGGAAACATTGAATCTCGCCTGGTGGATTTTCAAAAACCCGTCGCCACCATCCCCAGTCTCGCCATTCACCTTGATCGAGAAGCCAATGAAAAACGCACTATTAACAAACAAAAGCATCTGCCTCCTATCTTGATGCAAGTTCCAGGTAAACGGGAACCGGACTTCAAATCACTTTTGCTCAAAGAAATGAATCGAGATGGCGAAACTGAAATCAAAGAAATATTGGACTATGAATTGTCATTTTATGACACACAAGCTCCCAACCGAGTCGGTCTAAAGGACGAGTTTATTGCCGGTGCCCGAATGGATAATTTGTTGAGCTGCTATATTGGGTTAATGGCTATTATGGAAGCCGACGAAAACACACCCGCGCTGCTGGTCTGCACCGATCATGAAGAAGTGGGCAGCATGAGTGCCAGCGGTGCTCAAGGCCCATTCCTGAAATCCGTACTCGAACGCTTGGGCTCACACCCAGAAGATCTAACACGCATGCTGTGCAAGTCAATGATGATATCCGTGGACAATGCACACGGGATACACCCCAATTACGCAGACAAACACGACAGCAAACATGGCCCTATTCTTAATAGAGGCCCTGTCATCAAAATCAACGCAAACCAACGCTACGCTTCCAATAGCGAAACCATCGCTATTTTCAAACAGATTAGTCAAATGCAAAACGTAACAACGCAGAATTTTGTAGTGCGTAGCGACATGGCTTGCGGCAGTACTATCGGCCCCATCACTGCCAGTGAAATCGGCGTGAGAACCATCGATGTGGGAGTCCCCCAGTTTGCCATGCACTCTATTCGTGAATTGGTGGGATCTAAAGACTCTTACGCACTTTACCAAGTACTCAAAGCCTTCAATACCTTGGTTGATTTACCCTAAAGTCGGATTTACTTTCAACGGCAATTTACCGTTAAAAAAGCGGCTTAGGCTAGTGAGAAAAACTCACCACACGATTACGGCCTTGCTTTTCAGATAGCTTATTCGCCTTCTTCGCTTTATCCGTTAAATCTGCGGTAAACATACTGGGCAAGGGTATTAAACTAGCCACGCCAATACTGACAGTGACCTGGGGTTCAACTTTCGAAAAATCATTCGGTATATCCAAGCTTCGAATATTATCCAACATATTTTGGGCTACCAGAGTCGCATTCTCTACACCCGTATCGGCCAACACCACATAAAAAAGATCATCACCGTAACGAGCAGCAATATCGCCTGGCCGCCTCGCAAACCGTTTAAGTTCTGCTGCCACTTTTTTAAGGCACTTATCCGCTTCAATCATCCCGTAGCACTGCCGATAACCATCAAACTCATCAACCGTCACAACCAATAAAGACAAATAACTCTTACGGCGCGCAGCACGCTCCCACTCTAATTTGTAGCCACGATCCAGACTACTTTTATTAGCAACGCCCGTCACCGAATCAAGAGACACTAAAAACCGAAAGCGATCACTGGAATCTTCAAGCTCTTCACGCTCAAACCGAGCCAAACGTATTTTCTGCACATAAAGATAGTGATTTCGATTTCCCTTTTCATAAAGATAATTCGCAATAAGGCACATAGCCAAACAACTTATCAATATCACATTGTACGCCACCAACAACTCGAGTTCGATAGACTGATATAAGATCCAATGGACATTTGCCAACACCAATAAAGTCACGTCACAAAGGACACTCCACCGAAACAAACTCCGCGACATGATCAACAAAAAGCAGGACCCCACTCCAAACAGCGTCGAATACATAAGCGCGTAGGCACTAGAACCTAGACCAGTGCCAAGACCAGAACTAAATTCATAACTAAGGTGTGACATATTCAAATACGCAAACGCACTGACACTAAGGTAAGTCAATACCACCCAATGAGAATAAGCCGCGAAGCCCGGCGTATACGACAACAAAATTGAGGCCAAGGATATTCCAACAAGGGGAGTTCGCACCTTCCACAAGGCATCTGCAATCTCAGGCATCACCAAAAAATCTACCAGTCCGGTCCCCAACAGCAACAGCAACAGCACTATCGAGGCCGCTCTCGTTGCAGGTAAGGCTAGGCCCGAATTATAGGTACGAAATGATTGCTCTAAAGGTTGAGGGAATTGAATGGGAAACCCTCGACCTCGCCCCTCTAAGCCATCATTCAAACGTTCCACTAAGGCCGCTTCAGACCTTTCTAGGACTTCTTCATTCTTATCGCTACTGCTTGATGCCAAACCTGTTATATACATGTCTCTATCCTCTCTAAGAGTATAGATACCCCATTCAGATGAGACATAAATTAGTCAACTTATTAAGTCTCAATTAGCTTGAACAGCTCATCTAGCTAATGAAACAAGAGGAACGCACCCTACGAAGCATTCGTATCGGCGTTCACATCATCTATCACAAGAAAATAAAGCGATGCTATGGACACTAGACAATAACCAAGAAAAAAGTAAAACCCGCTATGCAGTGTGGAAGACATATTAGCCATTGCTTTCGCAGACAGAAACGCAACTAGAATCCCCACCACAAAAACATCCGCCATCGACCATTTACTTATGGCTCTCACCAAGCTATCGATACGACGCCGAGCGACCGGTGATTTAAGAAATAGCGCCGCAATAAGAGACAAACCTTTAGCTAGCGGAACCACAACACTGAACAACAGTATCAATCCGGCAACTAGCGCGTTGCCCTCTCGATATAAGGTCTCTATGGTTTGCAAAATACTTCGAGTCTCGTCGAGTATTTCCATTTCCATACCCATCATCGAGAAAGTGACATTAATATTAAGAAGAGGTAGATACAATCCGGGAATCAACAATCCAAAAGACACTAGAATCAGTGCCAAACCAATTTTATTACGTGTGGGCATACTGACTTAAACCTTTTTATAAAACTTCGAATCAAGCTCTTAGCTTTCTACACGCGCGCTATATAAACCCGCATCATCATCACCCACCCAATCGCCAAGACTGACTTGATAGCCGCGCGCCTTCAAGTCACTACTCACAGCCCACAAATACCCCATATCGGCATCGCCTTTACCTAAACTCATAATCGCCTTTCCATGGGAGGTAATACCATAAATAGGAACTTCGAATTCTGAATCAGATAGATCATGTTGAATATAGATTGCCTTGTTTTGACAGCGCAAGACAGCTTTGAAGCTAGAATTGGATTGGCTTTTTATTTGGGTCGAACAATTGCCATATCGTACACCAAATATCACTCCCAATTCTTCCAGTTTCTCGAACAATTCTCCGTGTATCTCCTCCTTAAAATAGCCAGTGGCCTCTCGACAAATAACCCCCCCCATACTGAGGCGAGAAATTATATGCAACATTTCCACCTCACGCTCCGACATTTGGCTCAGACAATCTATCGCACGAAGTGAAAAAGTCCCCGGCGTTACCACTTCTGCGCCTAGTACTTTTGCCCACATTAGCTGAAGCGTTTCAGACCGAACATCTTGAGCAGCCTGCTGCCAGCGTAAAACCCACTGACGATCTACCGTGGTATCCATGACAGCTTGATTGTTAACAATAGCGGCCTTTGCCTCAGCGAAAATATAGATTCGCCGTATCGTCAATGCCCGCAATAAATCAAGCAAAGAAGTGTTCCGTTTAACTGCGCTATACATACTGGAAAAGGTTAAGCCTAATGAAGTCACTGTCGGCCCGTGTCCTTCGGTAACGATAATCGGTGACAACTTAATATCCTCTGTACCCATATACGTTTCTGTGGTTACCACACGCCCAACTTCGTTGATCTCTTTCTTCCCTTCCCGAATATCGTAAGCATCTCGCTCAATGCGACGAATCAATACCAATTCATCGGAGCGACAGTGTAAACGTGTTCGACTTTCTCTAGTAATTTGCTCCGGGCTTAGTAGTCCAGCAGTATGCTCATCAAAAAGAGTCTTCCATAGTTTCCCCAAATACTTATTTGGCACGTTCGCTTCAGACATTCAAAATCACCTTAGTAACGACTGCGAATTCACCGCAGCACTCACGATCAACACCAACCCAACTTGAGATATTTTAACAATAGACGACTATATGTATGTTTTTTACACGCAGTTCAATATTGCAATAATCAACAACGCTCTCGACATTGCGCGGCAATCCGCAATTAACATTTAGATGTGCCATCGCATCTCTCCAACAACACCTACCTAATTGATAAGATTCATAATTTATGGAGTTTCTTTAGTCGCAAAGAAGCTCATATCAAAGGCTATAGATCCCTTGGTTGTACTGAAAGAACTCACGCTCGTGTTGCGCTGCCAAGACACCAAGGCACATTTAATGTGACACAGTTCACACTTATGGACTAAACTATGATCATACCTTCACCATATTCTCCAAATCTATACTACCGGGATGAACATTATGGAAGACCAACGCCGTGATCGCCGCAAACCGTTAATTTATCAGCTAAAAGTATTGGACCCCAAGACCAAGCATCAAATTGGTCATCTATCTGATTTATCGAAGAATGGATGCCACCTAGTTATTGACCACCCCATAAAACGAAATGACAATTTATTCATAGCAATTGAAAATGTACTGGATATAGAAGGAGGTAAAACTCTGGCCTTTTCGGCACGCTGCAAATGGTCTCGTAGCGATGATCAAAACGACCCGATGCACACCCATTACGATGCCGGCTTGGAATTTCAAAACCTTCCCACCGATGTAAAAGAGATTGTGCAAAGCTTCGGATAAAAGAAGGCTCTATCGTCAGTCGCAAACAAAAAGGGGCATTTCAAATTGCCCCCAAATCTTCCTACTTACATTATTCTTCACTGCGGTTTATCTTTACTTAAGATCTAGGCACAATAGATACATCGACCTTATAAAAAACAGCTATTTCAAGAAGGCCAAATTCCCTGTGTACGGCTATGCTATAGGATAGGTTCGAGTCAGATTGTGAATAAGCAAAATGAAGTGGGTCAAGGTAAAACCTCAAGCCAAGTTATAGATATTAGCTACACAGAAAGTAGCCACCTCAATTTTACCCTGCAGTTCAGCCTTCTTCAAAACTTCACCTTCCTCTAGTCAAAATTCGTGAACAAATGAACTTTTAAAGTAAAGAAGTCAATATAGGAATTCATCAATGCTACAGAAGTTTTCTCTGCCTAACACGACCTATTGCACGACAAACCTCGGCATCAACAGAATGGCTACATACACACCCTCTATGAAAATTATATTCGCCTTTTTTGCTTTGCTCCTCTGGTCGACAATCAGCCTAGCGAAATCTAGCCTACCCGATGATCTATCGCTAATTCAACTCAAACCACTCTCCCCCCTGAGCGACCACTCGCGCACTAGCGTTAATATACTAGATCAATTGAATTACGCGCATTACAACGAACTCGCCATCGATGACAATTTATCAAGTCGGGTATTTGACCGCTATTTATCTGATCTCGACTCAACTAAGAGTTACTTTCTCGCTTCTGATATTGCTGCCTTTGAGAAGTACCGTTTTATCATCGATGACTCCTTAAAATCAGGGAATTTAAGGCTAGGCTTTGAGATTTACAATCGCTACCAAGATCGATTTGTAGAACGACTTCAATACGTCATTAATTTTCTGGAAACTGACATCGTCAGCATCAAGTTTGATGTTGACGAATACTTGGACTCAAACAGAGAAAAAGCAGCTTGGGCGAAAAGCAAGGCAGACTTGGATGAGCTTTGGCGAAAGCGAATAAAAGGAGCCATCCTTAGTCTAAAACTAACTGACAAGCCCGTTGATGAAATCAAAGGCATATTAGTTAAACGTTATCGCAGCCAACTAAACCGATCTCTGCAAGTGAATGCTGAAGATGCCTTCCAAATTTATATGAATGCACTCGCACAAACCTACGATCCCCACACACAATATTTTTCTCCCCGCTCTTCTGAGAATTTCAATATCAATATGAGTTTACAGCTAGAGGGAATAGGTGCTGTTCTACAAAATGAAAATGAATACACAAAAGTAGTGCGACTTGTTCCTGGTGGTCCTGCAGACAAAAGTAAACTACTCAAACCTGCCGACAAGATTGTGGGAGTAGCACAAGGCGACGGCCAAGTGGTGGACGTTATAGGCTGGCGTATCGATGAAGTGGTACAACTGATACGAGGACCCAAAGAGAGTATTGTTCGACTGCAAATTAAAAGTGCCGATGCTGAGAACGAGCATGGAACTAAAGTTATTCGAATCAAACGAAATACGGTTAAATTGGAAGATCAAGCAGCTCGAAAAGATATTTGGGAAATTGATGAGGGAAACAAGCATTATAAAATGGGCATTATCAATGTGCCGACCTTCTATATTGATTTTAAAGGACTACAAAACGGTGATCCCAATTATCGAAGCACCACTCGAGACGTTTCTCGGTTGCTCGCAGAACTACAAAAAGACCAAGTGGATGGCCTAGTAATTGATTTACGTAATAATGGCGGTGGCTCATTGCAGGAAGCCAAAACAATGCTGGGTTTATTTATACGTTCAGGGCCGGCTGTTCAGATAAAAGATGATCGTGGACGAATTGATCTGCTCCGCGATACCGACCCCAGTATTATCTACAACGGCCCTTTGGTGGTATTGGTCAACCGACTGAGTGCCTCTGCCTCTGAAATTTTTGCAGGTGCCATACAAGACTATGAACGCGGGTTGATTGTCGGCAGCCAAACTTTTGGCAAAGGTACAGTACAAGCTCTGAAATCGCTAAATCGCGGACAATTAAAAATAACGCAAGCCAAATTCTATCGTATATCAGGTGGAAGCAATCAACATCAGGGAATAGTGCCCGACATCGCCTTTCCCAGCCAATACGATCATAAAGTCATTGGCGAAAGCGCTTTAGAAAACGCCTTAACCTGGGACACGATTAAATCGACACAATTCCGTGCTTTTCAAAAGTTAAAACCCGTAATTCCCCTATTGCGAACACGTCACGAAAAACGCATTAAAAATGACCCTGACTTTAACTATCTCATTGCACAAATCGGGATTTTGGAAGGCATTCGCAGTGATACTAAAATCATGCTCAATGAACAGACTCGTCGCACCGAACAGAAAGATGCGGAACAGCGCCGGTTAAATCTTGAAAATAAAAGGCGCAAAGCGAAGAACGAACCTTTGATTGAAAAAATGTCCGATTTAGAAAAAGAGCGTGAAGAAAAAGACAATAGTATTCCATTGCGCCTCGTCAATGATAACGACCCACTCCTCAAAGAAACCGCTCGCATACTTGCAGACTTGATTAAAGAACCAAAGCAGCGTTATGCAAAGCAATAAAAATAAAAGACCTCCTTTAAAACAACTAAATCAATAGCCTCACACAAGAGACTTAGGCATAATTGCGCCTCTTCAAAATGTGTGCCCAGAGCCTACGCCGTTTCCTATTCGCCACCTAGTTACAATAGGTAAAGGACTCAAATATGATAGATACTCAATCAATAGAGTCTTAAACGATATTGTCTTAAACGATATTATTTAAAACGTTAAAGTCTTAAGCGGCACATTCACCCACCACCTATTCAAAATCTTTATTTTGTCCGATTTTCGAACCCTTAAATTAATATAAAAGTACAAACTGAGACTTATAGCATGTGGTTTAAAAACATCAGATTTTATCGTTTTTCCAAACCTTTTCGTCTAAACACCAAAACATTGCAGGATAAGTTGGCAACTAAAGCCTTTAAGCCCTGCGGTAAACAAGATGAATTCAGTATTGGTTGGGTCTCCCCCTTTGGTCCTGAAAGTACCGAGTTATTTCACGAGATTAATGGCAACATTATGGTCTGCGCAAAGAAGCAAGAGAGAGTGTTACCTAGCGCCGTCATCAATGAAGCACTGCTAGAAAAAGTAGAAACTATCAAAATCGAACAAGACAGGGGGGTCTCAAGAAAAGAACGATCTGATATACGCGATGAGGTTATTTTCGATTTACGCCCGAGAGCATTCACTCGCTCTCATTTAACCTACGCCTATCTATCAAGTGAAGCACAAATTCTATGTGTCGATAGCAGCAGCGCCAACAAAGCAGATGACTTCACCTCGTTATTAAGAGAATCACTAGGTAAGTTACCCGCTATTATACCCAATTTAAAACATGCCCCCTCAAGAGCAATGACACGATGGATACGTAATCAAAAAACACCCGCGGATTTCGAATTACAGGACGAATGTGAACTAAGAGATACGCGAGATGAATCTTCTGTGGTTCGCTGTAAAGGCCAAGACCTTTTGGGCGATGAAGTCCAGCTGCATTTAGAGTCGGGTAAAGAAGTTGTCAAACTAGCATTAGAATGGAAAGAACAGATTAGCTTTGTGCTACAAGATGATATCAGTATAAAACGCCTAAAATTCTCAGACTTAATCATGGAACAAGCAGATGATCAAGGTGGAGATGACGCCGCGAGCAAGCTGGATGCCGATTTCGCATTAATGTCCATGGAAATTGATCGATTTATTCCCCGCTTATTACAAGTGCTTGGGGGGGAAGAAGAGACTTAACAATACAACCCCGAACTCTATAGCCATAGGTCTCTATAGCTGTAGGTTGCCAGCGAGCACTTTGCTATAACGGGCTTTAGGCAATGATATTACGAGACAGGGCGAGGTCATCAACTGAGCCTGCATGGTTCCCCGACGAGGCTGTTTTATTTCAATAGGCAAAATGAGGGTATCGTTTTCGATTGTTGCAACCTCACTTGCCAGCTTTATAGAATAGCCTGCTGAGGATTTTGAACCCTGGGAAATGAGATAGACATCGTGCTTTTCGAAATCAACATTCACAGAATCAACTGGGGGCACAGCCTCCGGTTTAGCACCAACGCGTAACCGTCGTTGTATCGGCGCTAAACCCTTGTCCATCAGAACAGTCAATTCTTGCTGTGTCTTTATTTTTGATATTTGTTGTTGGTTCACAAAACACTGTGATGAGCCATATACCGCAGTCACAACCAGCGGTTCATTGGTGGTATTACACGCCACTAGTAGCAAAAAGGTTACGTAAACACCAACCGATACTATTTTCAATTTAAGATTGTTCCTTTTTCGACTTTCTAACAAGAAAATCGATGACTTCAGTTATCGCTTCGCGACTGCCTGCCATTTTCACATCCGTGAAATATTTGCCCCCGACAACCACACCAGGCACACCTTTCAAATCAAACTGTTTGAAGCGTGTGTTAGCGAGTTTCACCTTTTGTTTCACGGAAAATGAATTAAAGGTCTTATCAAAATCAGCTTTCGCAACCCCATGTTCAACGAAAAAATCCGCTAGTGCACCTTCTGATTTTAATTGCCGACCTTGTAGATGCAGTGCCTCAAAAAGATTAGTGACGACCTTATCCTTAACCTTCAATACATCCGCTGTGTAATACGCATGCGCCAATAACTGAAAGTACGGATTCCAAAAAGCAGGCATCATAGAAAAATCCACATGACTCGCTGCCGTTTCTTTCCATTTATTCATTACCGGTTCCAAGCTATAACAATGGGGGCAAGCAAAAGAGAAAAATTCAACAACCGATACCTTACCCCCAGCATTTTTCTTCGCCTGCCTTGAAACTACAGTATAGTGAACCCCCTCTTGAAACCGCTGTACACCACTCTCTGCACTGCATCCCTGAGCAATAAAGCTCCCTTGAACAACAATACAAAACAACATGATATAACGTCTGAACTGATGACACTTTTTCATTATATTTCCTTAATTAGTGATTTTCATATTAAACAATTTAGATATTAAATAGTTCGGGATTAAACCTGTACTGAATTAACTTCTATATCAAGGCGATACGGTAATAACAACTTCATCTGTTCCCTCTTCACCGTCATCGTCAATTAACTTCAAAATAATAGCCAACTCTATTGAAGACTCCACTTCAGGTGCAGTGAAACTGGCAGAATACTCCCCTTCCTCCGAGATACTATTTATCACTTCCACTGTCACTGCGTTGTCACTGTCTGGAGTCCAGATATATCTCTCGATAGAGCCATCCTCATCGCTGCCGGTACCTGAAAGCTCCACCGTATCACCAGAATTCACACTTTGATTATCTCCAGCATCCGCAACCGGGGCACTATTGTTACTTGAATTAAGTGCAACGATGGTTTCACTCAAGTGCACTTGAGCATCTTCTGCAGTCCTTAAAGCGTTTATATTGACTCTCTCTAGAAAATCAACGACTGCAGTGTCGCCTGTGAAGTCTTCTGGGTCTTGATCAAAATCAAGATCCTCGGTCGCTTGCAGCGAAACGAATTCAGTAATGGTGATACCATTTTCTAGGTCACCATCATCATCTAAAGTTTGCAACAATCGAGCGATATTAGTCACTGAATTATTCTTAACTCCTGACGCTCCCTCTACTAAATCGACTATGGTTAAATCTCGTTCTGCGGTCGTACTTCCCAGCTGAATGGAGCCTAGCGTAAAACTGACCGTTTTCTCTTTGCCATCGCTATCGTCATAAGGAAAATCGCCTGTAGCTCCCGTCAATCCAGTTTCGTCATCAATAGTCCAAGATAAACCACCCACTGCCGAATCGTGTATATGGCCCGTATTAATTTTTCTATCACCACAGGAACTCAAAACGGGAATCAGGCCAGCAATGCTGATAAGAACAACCAGCATTCGATATCGATCAGACTTAGTCATAGTTAAAGCAACTCTTTGAGATGAAGGTTTGATGCGTAGAAACACTCTTTTCAACAAGACATTACAACAGCTCTTATTATACGGAGCGAAATACGATAGACCAATTAATATCGTATTTTAGATATAGAAACCAAAGCTGTGCCTTAATAATGCAGCTGTACTTTAAAAACCGAAATTGCACTCACAATCATTATAGATCAATCGGAAGAAGAAAAGTTCAGCCATTATTCCCCCTAAATGCCTACTCATCAAATATCCAACGCGGCTTTTCTATGCCATAGCCTTGTGCGTAGTCCACCCCAATTTCCCTTAGTTTTTCTAATATCGCCTCATTTTCTACGAATTCTGCTACGACCTTTTTCCCCATTAAATGCCCCATCTCCGTAATCGATTTTACCATAGAAAAATCGTTGGCATCCGTCGCAATGCCTTTTACAAAAGCACCGTCAATCTTTATATAGTCCACCGGTAAATTCTTAAGATAGGTATAGGACGACATACCAGAACCAAAATCATCGAGTGAAAATTCACAACCTATGTTTTTCATTTCTTCGATAAAGTCGGCAGCATCAGCGATATTGGTGATGGCGACTGTTTCCGTCACCTCAAAGCAGATCTTATTCCTTGGAATTTCAAAATTACGAAATTCCTCAAAGATAAACTTCATCAAGCGTTCATCATTTAAAGAATCTCCAGACAGATTAATAGAAAACCCGCCAAAGCTCTCCAATTTAGCGGGATTTTTTTGCATCCAACGAAACACCGTATTTATCACCCACCGATCCACGATTTGCATTCTGTTGTACTTTTCAGCTGCATTGATAAATTCCACCGGCGGAATTTGATTGCCATCTTCATCCTCAACACACAACAACACTTCATAGTGCAATCGCAATGTCGACTCCGTCTCTCCCAGCGGAACGATAGGTTCAATTCTTTGTGCTCGCAATCGAAGCCGATTTTCATCCAATGCTCGATGAACTTTAGCCACCCATTCCATCACATTTTGGCGAGATACCAACTCTTCATCATCAGGCTTATAAATGTGTACCCGGTCTCGCCCTGCGCTCTTGGCAGCCACACAAGCAGACTCACTATGTTTAAATAAATTGGAAACCAAATCACACTCATTCGTAATTTCCATCAAACCCATACTGACCCCTAAAGTGAAGGGCGTTCCTTTCCACTTAAACCGAAACGACTGGATTGCTGTAATCATATTGTCGGCTATTCGATACCCCTTCTCCTCTTTACAGTTTTCAACCAAGATAGCGAAAGTATTACCTCCCAATCTTGCAACACAACCCTCACTAGCTTCGTCAGCAAACAGCCCTGTCAGCAACTCCCCTATTTGTCGCAATAAACTATCACCCGCTTCATAGCCACAGGTACTATTGATCACCTTAAATTGATCCAAATCCATATATATCAGACAATGTATAATGCCATCCCGCTTTGCCCTAACAATAGCTCGCCCTAATATTCGTTCAAATTCCTTACGACTCACCAGCCCAGTTAACTGATCGTGAGTCGTTTCATAGGCCAATTGATCATAAATTTTTTGAACCATTGAATCTAAACCTTGATCCACGATAGGCAAATCCTTATGTGCAATCGACCACGCCGCCTCTCTAGACAAATTCACTGCAAACTCATCTAATGTTTGCTCTATTACCTTTAGCCCTTGGTGATTAACAAATACGAATTTATCACGGGACTTTGAAATCCAAGCCAACCGCGCTCTCTCGATCCCTTTTCCAGGAAATTTAAAGGCGACCCACTCCCCCATCTCAAGACTCAGCGCTCTGTCACTCCATTTCTGAAAATCTGCCTCACTCGCAACTTCAGACTCCATTCTGCCCTTGCGCTTTAATTTCTCAATGATGGATCGCGGCGTCGCTGATACCAGCGGTTTAAAATCGACTAATTGAGGTTTTATCCGCCCTCCTAAGAGATTTTCTTTAAGCTCTGCCAAGACCTCTGCATGCAGCGATTCCGTATCGGCAACTTTCAATAATCCATTATTAATGAGTTTCAAGAGTGCTTCCGGTATGATCGCCGGTGCAGAGTCAGCACCATACGGCTTATCCACCGACTGATTCGTCAATTGCAAGAACAGCTGTTCAACAATTTGCAACCCCATTACCCAGGGCTTACTCTTATCGCCTTGCCGCAAATAAGAGAGCAACAACAACTCTCTCCAGCCCGCATCCAATAATTTCAACAACAGTGTCGGTACTTGTTTGCTATCAAGTCGCTGGCTGATTTCTGCGTCAATTCTAATACGCGCTTTTTCAATTCGATCCTGGCCTTCACAAGCTTCGGTAACACGACTTACGTTTCGCTGATAAACCTGCTCCTGCTTAGACAACATCTCTTCTAGCTTTTCAATGACTCCTTCAAACACGACTAACTTTGTTTCGAAATTCTCCGCTATTTCACTCACGGCCCACTCTGCGTATAGAATCGACTCATCAAAACAGGCGCCATTCTTCAAACCTAATCTCGCGACGTAATTCAATACTTGTCGTACAGGATGGTTAGGATAGGTTAATAACGATGCATCCAATATCAGCACTTTGACCGCAGGCACCAACAGACGACTAAAAAGGGGCTTTATCTCATCAGAAAGAATCGGGTTTGAAACGATAGATTCAAACAACCGCTCCAGCACTTCAACAGCTTCCGCTTCCTCGGACCCGATTTCCTTTTCTGAAGGTTTTTTTTCAGCCAAGACAGTTTCTAGCTTACTCAACAATGCGTGCCCATCTACCCACTTACCCCTTTCCTTCGCCTCTTGTATCGCTTCCGCCGATGCCTGCTTGCCATAGGTAGACTGCATTTTGTTTAAGGCGTCAATAATTTCTTTCGGACTGTAGGCAGGCCGCATTGTCTTGGGGGAATTGACATAGCGACGAAAGGATGGGATTTGCTCGCCTTCCACCTGATTTGAAATAGCAGATTCACGATATTTTTTTATTTGCAATAGTTCATGTGCCGCGCCGTACGCTTTTGGTGTGGTCGACGATTGCTGAACAAATTGAGTAGAGAGCTGAACAGGCTGGCTCCTATCTAAGTCGGCGCCTTTTCTGTCAGTTCTATTGGAAAGCGTTTTTCCGTTGCCTTGATTCGTGGATTGACTAGATTGATTCGTTACGGATTGGCCCACCGCCGCAGTCGAACTTTTCTTTCGCCGTTCCTTATGCTTATCTTCCCTTTTGTTGACTACTTCTTTTTTTGCTCTTTGTTTTTTTACTTCCGGTTTCTCGGCCTGCTGGTATTGACTGAGATCTAATTTTGGAAGAACGCCCTCCTCCGCCAACGTACTATTCAATTCTCGGTATAGTGGGTCCAATTGACTCAGGACTTTCTCCTTAAATCCAGAGTAAATGAGTTTTGTCACCTTTTTATGTAATTGCAAAGGTTCAATGGCTCCTCGAAAACAATCACATAATACTGAGGGACCAAAGGGGTTGTTAGTTTGCCCGATTTTCGTTTTCGTTAAATCATCAAGACGCAATTGCAATTCTAATAGAGGTTCCCGATAAGCACTCTCTGCTTTGGTCACCATCACCTTTAAGGTCAACCAATCTTCGAATTCTTCTTTCTCAACAATTGACAGCTGAGGGGCTTTGATAAGATGGGGATGTAGCTCGTTTCTTTGACTCAGTAAAATTATGTTCGCGTTGTGCTGCTCAAAGGATTCCTGAAACTCGACTTGGATGGCTTCTTTTTCACGCTCAATGGTAGGAATACAATGGTAATAAATATTCTGCTGCTCCCGTCTATCCAGCTTATTCGCCGCTGCTACCAGGCTATATTCTATTTCAGCAAATACCATATCGAACAAGGGCATGATGAAATCATCAGTCGCAATACAGAGACGTTTCACCACTTTTTTTAGTTTGACGACATCCAGCTTACTCGGGGTTTTTCTTGAATCTTCTACTCCCCCTCGATAACTTGAGAGCTGCGCAGGTTCGTCTGATTTTTTTTCTTCTGAATTGGCTTGAGTACTCTCAGCGATGCTTTGCAAGGCCGCCAATGCAACGGGATCCGGCTCCGAGAATTCTAACCCCAAAGCACCCGCCGTCTGATGGGCTAATTTCGCCTGCATTTTAATAAAACGGCCCGAAATCATCATCAGCAATTCGACACAAACTCCCCGCCGAATTTGGGCAGGACTCATCAATCTGGCATCGGGATCACTAACGTAGGTCAAATACACCCCGCCAGAACAAAAATCTCGGATGACACAGCTGACTAGTGGACCATCTCCAATCTTATATTGTGCTGTTAAAAAAAGACTCTGGCGCGGATACGCCCTATTATTCACCGCTTTCCAACCCCCAGTACTAGCAAAACAACTACAAAATAGTAGCCATTCAATGGCAGTGTCTTGCGTATATCTTTATGTAAACACTGTCTTTTTAGAATAGACTGTCGTTTCCAATTGGGGACGAAATTTGGTCAGTTTTGCTGTATCACCTCTCTATTTCTGCGATTTTTTTGCAACATTTCACGAATCACCGGC
Source organism: Pseudomonadales bacterium (assembly GCA_019090455.1). Lineage (GTDB taxonomy): Bacteria > Pseudomonadota > Gammaproteobacteria > Pseudomonadales > DC-out160 > DC-out160. The sequence continues at coordinate 418,854 of JAHRWA010000039.1, forward strand.
CTTCTCTCCGCAGGCGTTAAGTTCTGACCTTTTCGCCTAGGTACCTTACGGCTTTCTGGCCTTTTACCCATTCGTTCTTTAGCTAACTTTTTCTGTGCAGGTGTCAGCTTTTTCCACCTTTTCTTTAAGTGCTGCCTTTTTTCCGGAGGCAAATTCATAAACCATTTATACTTACGTTTTATCTCCTGTCGTCGCTCTATTGGTAACCCCCTATATTTTTCAAATCTCGTTTTTAATTTCTGACGTTTTTCTGGCGTCAATTTCTTCCAACGTTGAAAGCGTTTTTTGGCTGTCAATTTTTCGTCTGGAGTCATCACCTGCCAACGGTCTGCCCCTCTCGATAGATACGCTTGTTTGTCAGGAGCAAAGCCATCCCAGCTATCAGAAAATCGAGAAAGCACCTGTCGTTGGTCAGCTGTCAATTGTTCCCAATTTCGGCCAGAAACGGGCTCTGCATCTGCTAAACTGGTCATTGTCCACAACACACAAAGACTCAACAACACAACACGGGCAATCAATACTTCACTTATTATCATCATACGTTTCATTTAATTGCTCCCCCTTTCTGTTTCAGTATTTGCTCCATGACGAACACTATTTTCTCGCTTCTCTGACAGGGTGACAGCATCGTCAGATATCGATTTAGATGTCGCATTGGCCATTGCATCAACTTCAAAAGGATCTAACCATTGACCGTCGTCCTCCTGAAATTGACCTAAATACTCCAAAAACTCCACACTAGGTGCTTCTACTTCACTCGCCATCACGTTAACCATTCCACAAAAAAAAACGGTTACACCCAGCTTGATCCTGCTGATCTCAGCCGGCATGCACTTCTCCTAGCGCCGTGTTCTCTGGAAGCGGCTCTCCCATCATCGCTTCGTCATCAACCAACCACGCCACAAACTCTAGCTCGTCAATAAAGTCTGGGTCTTCCTGCCAATACTCTTCAAACAAACCTTCGACTACCTCTCCTGTCATTTCAACATCGATCAATTCAACATCGATCAATTCAACAAGCGACTGCGATACATCTATCTTTTCCGGAGTATCGGGAATCACTATCCACATAACCGCCACTGCAGCTGTGGCGGCTAGGGAAGTCAGAGCGAACCCAGGCATTTGAAAAATGCGGCCTTGATCCGAGTTTATCGCAATCGCTTTCTCTCGCGCCTGATTCAACTTCGAGCGCGTAACGGCATCCAGACTGTGAACACTTTCATCCAACGACTGATTGATATGTTCTTGCATTTGGTGCTGACCCTGACCTTGACCCTGATTTTGACCAGAGTCAGAACCTAAACCTAAGTCATCCTCTTTCATAACACACCTCCGATCTACGGTTTCTCAACCTCATTGCCAATCTATCCCTTGAGCTAGCAATTTCTTTTTCAAACTCCCAATGGCCCTGGAGTAATGCGTTTTAACACTACCACCAGAGCATCCCATCGCCGCCGCCGTTTCTTTTACATTTAACCCTTCCCAGCTTCTCAACAAAAAAGTCTGTTGCTGGCGTAGCGGCAACTCCATCACTGCCGCTACCATCTTTTCCGTTGCCAGTCCTTTTTCAAGCTCTCGATAAGGCTCTTGTGCATTATTATCTTTTGCAGTTTGAATCGGATCTTCAACCTGTTCTTCATACTCGCCAGCCGTCATCCCTACCCAAGACATAACGCGATTTTTCACTGACCGTTTACGATGAAAGTCCACTATCGTATTTTGTAAAATACGCCTAAATAAAGCAGGCCATTCCGCTTCCGGTCGTTCACTGTATCGGCGCACCAGTTTAATCATCGAATCTTGTACGATGTCCAACGCATCCTCTCTGTTTCGGGTTGATAGCTCTGCCATTCTAAAAGACCTTGCTTCAACGCTGGCTAAGAACCGATCTAACGCCAATTGCTTGTCCAGATTTAATAACCTCGTTTAAAAAAATGCTCCAATATCTTAACGGGTTTCCCATTCTTTGCCATAAGCCAACCTTCACTGCTCGATATTGGTTTCTATCATGGTGTGTGCCTCATAATCTTCAGGAGCGCTGCCAAACGGTGTTATGAATCCTCGGGTTTTGACTACATCACGAAAGTCTATGTTCTCAAGCGTCAGACTGCCCGAATCGATTTCATAATAATCACGCTCTGCATCGCTAGTTTCTTCTGCGCCAGTCCCCGAAAAATCAAACAAATCAGGCCGACGTCCATTGATCCAAAGCAGATCCACCGCTAGCGGCTCGACAGATACCACAACTCCTTTAATGACATTCATCATCATCCTCACGTGACCATTGCGAGTATTCAGCGAGATCTCTCTCAATCTTTCTCCGCTGACATCACCTCTCTGCTCTCTATTGAGTTCACCAAATGCCACAAGACGCTGTCCCACTGAGATGGAATCGATGTCCACTCCCTCATTATCTAATCCTTGGCGAGTGACTCTTGTGGATTCAGTCAGAGTGACCAGTACATTGTCATTGAACGAAACGGATCGATCCGCTCTGTCCCAATGACGTCCACGCACCGTTACAATATTCTCATCTCTAGCGATCACAACACCTCGAATCGCATCATGACCAAACCAAGGTACACTGGTACCAGCGTGCACTCGATCAGCCACGAATCCGATATTGGTTCTCAGATTATCATCAACTTCATCGCTCACTACAGCCATATGGCCAAAGGTAAGAATGGGGGTATCCACATCCAGTCTTGCCATCAAAAGCAAGCCGGCCTCACCTGTTGCCAGCTCACCATTAATCTCATAATGGGTTGTTCCATGAGTCGTGACTGTTACCTCGCCAAATTCACCGTGCCTGCGATAAAAGGGGCGGAGCTTCGCACTAAATTGACTAGACTCCACATCAACGGATTTCAAGAGACCTCTGGCTCGATGCCCTCGATCTCGATTGAACTCCGCATCGGCTAAAATAAAAGGCTCCACCGTCACAATAGCCGGATCAAAAGACTCAATGGTATTTGACGCTTCCAAGTCAAAGTCCAGGGTCAAGGACGCCGGTACGCCATGTTTAATCACAATAGGTAAATCATCATCAAGTTGAACTGACACTTGCATTGATGTGATTGTCTCACCACTGGAATCAAAGGCAGTAGCGGAATAGGCCATTCCATTATCATCTTGGATAACGATTTCCGCATCTTGATAATTTAAATTGAGTGCTGCTGAAACATAGACTCCTGTGGGTAAAGTCACCACATTAAAAAACTCAGTCATCTCCGTGTATTCTGCAAAATCAATGCGAGTCGTCAGCGGTATGGTTTCCACCTCCGCGCCATTGGCTTTCTTTAACGTAATCGATTCCACATCAACGGTATAAGAAAGAAAGTCACCCTCCGCATCGGTAATGGCCACTTGCAGTTGCCCCGTATTCTGTACTGATGCACTCAGCTCCTTTGTCTCTTCAGCAGTCGTGCCACTGCCTCCGCATCCTGAAAAACCTAAACAAGCCGTCAATAAACCCAGGACTATTAAGCCCGTGCTCCCCTTACTCGTTATTTTCAATCGATGATTTAACATCTCCGTCACTCCCGAATTAGTATTATAAAAATAGTAAGCAACCAAATAGCAAAGAATTTAAATGCCCCTTAAATTCGGGTTATCTCTTAAATTAACGCTATCTATAGTTAAACGAGAAAGGGAAAAATAGGTTGACAGGGATTTCAGAAAATCCAACTAAAATTGAGATGAGCCGTCACATCACCGGCTTCAATCGTATTTTCAGGTCCATAAAGAGTGAAGTCTTGAACCGTCGCTATCGTATCCAAGCGGTTGATTTCCTTAAGCGGATAACCCACCGTCGCATCGACAGCAAGACTATCACCCAAAGCAAGGACCAGCCCCAAACCTAAGCTGGCGAGAGTACCCGAAGCATCCGTTAGTCCATAGGAGCTAGATAAAAACGGTAATCTTCCCTCTCGCTCAATACGGAAGTACGCGGCATCGACGAATAAAAACACCTCTTCTAGACCCATGCCTTTTTCATTCCGAGGAAGTAACCAATGATATTCCATCGTCGCACTCACAACGGTATCAGCGCTAACCTGTGACTCCGGATACCCTCGTACCGTCGCGCCACCTCCCAATGGAGCTAACATTTGGGGGGGTAAAATAGACCCCAAACTGCTTTGACCTTGAGTCGTCATTTGTAGATGACGATCCATCCCACTATTCACTCTACTGACCTCACTAGCCTTTGAATCTGCATCTTTACAATTGAGACACCAATCCCACGACAACAGCCAATCAATGATAACGAAGTCATTGTCGGCATTAGGCCTTCCCAATACACCCAACTCATCATCAGTGCCCATAATGTTTGCAGCACTGTGTGTCATCGAAGCTCGCCCATAAAATTCTTGCCCATCAATATCAGTGGCACCGACAATCGAAACAAAAGGTAATAGAAAATCAAAATGATCATCACCCGGTAACGTCGTGGAATTCAACAAACAATAATCTCGAGAAACCGTGACATCATCAGGATCACTGTCTGAGGGGTTGGGGTCATCAATACACACTTCCGTCGATCCACAAGCATTGGGAAACCGACTGCAAAGTGTATCCGTGATATCAACCTTGAATTTTGAAGTTAAGGTATAAGACAGATTAATTCTCTGCCATTTGAGACCTAAATCAATTTGAAAAAAGCGGTCTTGATTTTCCAACAGCACACCTTCCAAACTCATCACCATCCCAAATTGTGACTCCTCGAATTGATCAAAGAGAGTGGCAACATAAAAATCACCGACATCGGTATTCGATAGAAAACCAAATTGACTACGATTTGCCAGCCTTTCACGTTGTTCAGCTGATAACGGAACAACCCAATCAAAAGCCGAGCGATGCACTTCGCCTAAATCAAAACCCAAATTCCAGCGCCAAGGAGAACTATTCGACCTTCCATTAAAAGGTTGGCTATAGCGCCCTATCAAGCTGTATACAGAATTTAGCGAATCAGTATAAAACCCTAATGATAATTGATCTGATGGTTTGAAGAGGTTTTCCTTATCCATCGAAAGAGATTGCCCCCAATATTCGCCATGCCTATCGGCATTGGATAGCTCAAACCTAAAGGGTCGATTTTCATTTATCCTGGAGATTTCTTTTATCGCGAGGCCTTCATTCACGACATCATCAAGACCTAAGAGAAATTCGAAATCACCCGCTTCTTCATTGCTTTCGGACTGACAAAATCCCTGACCACTCACAGCCACAAGAAATGACAGGAAAAAATAGAAGAGGGCCCGCTGTATGCCTTGATGCATTCCCCTAAAACTCACTCTCAACCTCAATCTCGCCATCATCCCAAATTAGCTTCGGCAAATTGTCTCCTCTCCAATAAGCTTGGCTTCGTTCCTTAGGGTAGCCGAAGCAGTGTGATATATAGGTGATTCCTTCCTCTTTACGATGACGGTTTCGATGCTGATGTCCATAGATATGTAATAGCGAGCCGAGTTGTCGTACCTGGCTATCCAAGTCGACAGTGCCTGCAACACCAGTGAAATTAAACTGCGGTAACGGATCTTTAAATTGACTCAGGTTCTGCCGCCAATTACCCAAAGGAAAAATCAAATCTTGGCGTGGTAAAAAATGACTAAACGAAATCACAGGCGCATCGTAATCCCGCTGACAAGTCGCCACATTGAGATCAAGAAAAAAATCCACCACACGTTGGTTGGTTTTCAATTGCGTCCAACGACAAAAAAAGTTATCGCTCCATATTGCCTCAGTCTCATCCTTAACCGGATTAGTCGCTGAGGATTTATCATAATAAAGAGAATCCTCGCCTTCTTCCGGTTTGGTGTACCAGGAAAACAGCGGCACCACCCAAGCGGCCTTATCTCCCACCCCCAATTTTTTCGGCTGAGTCTGAACTCCAATTCGCTCACACATTTTCACAATCGCCCAAAACTTAGACACTGAGTCCTCAAATCCACCACGTCTTACCCACAGTTCGTGATTACCGGGCACAAAAAAGACTTCGGCATAAATCGTTTTAAAATGGGATAACAATTGTTCTAATTTTCCTAAATCATCCGTCGCGTCACCAGCAACAATTAAGGTTGCTTCCGCATAAGCAGGATCATTCAGGTTAAGTAAGTGATCAAAATTACCCTTATAGTCCACGTGCATATCAGACATTGTGTATATTTTATTTGTCATTATTTTTCTCGAACTGTCCGCTGATATTCATTTCTCTGGAGGGGGTACAGACACTAGCAAATTGGGCTAGAATACCAAAGGACAATTACAGGAATCCTTATGACTATTGCACACCATACCGCCTTCGATCTGATACGAACTCAATCTATTAGCGCACTCAATGTTGAAGTACAAGAATATCGCCATCTCACTACAGGGGCTCAGCATATTCATGTAGCTGCTGACAATAATGAGAATGTTTTTCTCGTTGCTCTGCGCACTGTTCCCACAGATTCTAAAGGCGTGGCACACATTTTAGAGCATACTGCGCTGTGTGGTAGTGAACGTTATCCTGTGAGAGATCCGTTCTTTATGATGATTCGACGTTCCTTGAATACCTTTATGAACGCCTTTACTAGCAGCGATTGGACCGCGTATCCCTTTGCTAGCCAGAACAAAAAAGATTTTAATAATTTGTTGGGGGTCTACTTGGACGCTGTATTCTTCTCTCGCCTCGATCCACTGGATTTCGCTCAAGAGGGACATCGTATGGAATTCGCTGAGGCTAAAGACAGCACCAGCGATTTGGTATTTAAAGGCGTAGTCTTCAATGAAATGAAAGGTGCCATGAGTTCCGCTGCGAGCACCCTTTATGATGTGCTTTACAAATACGTCTATCCCACTAGCACCTACCACTACAATAGTGGTGGTGATCCGGAACATATCACTGACCTGAGTTATGAAGAATTAAAAGGTTTTTATAAAAACCATTACCACCCCAGCAATGCCGTTTTTATGACATACGGCGACATACCGGTGATAGAACACCAGACACAATTTGAAGAACTCGCGTTAAAACGGTTTGAACAATCACCGGAGACCATTAGCGTAGATGACGAAAAACGCTATTATGCACCTATTACCGTAGAAGAATGCTATCCCATCCCTGCATCAGAGTCCGTCGAAAATAAAACACATACGGTATTGGCATGGCTACTAAACCGAGCCGATGATCTCGACACGCGACTGCAAGCGCATTTACTGTCAAACGTGTTATTGGAAAACAGCGCCTCCCCTCTACGCAAAGTACTTGAAACCACAAAATTGGGCAGCGCCCCATCACCACTCTGTGGCTTAGATGATTCCCAATTAGAAATGTGCTTTATGTGCGGCATAGAAGGCAGTAATCCAGAAGATGCCGATGCGGTAGAACAGCTAGTGATTGATACACTGCAAGATGTCGCTGCCAATGGGGTCCCACTTGAAGAGGTCGAGGCCGTCCTACATCAATTGGAGTTAAGCCAAAGAGAAGTCGGAGGTGACGGCTATCCCTACGGTCTGCAAATCATATTAAGCGGATTATCGGCAGCGATGCATCGCGGCGACACGATAGCCGCTATGGATTTGGAAACTGCACTGGATCGACTACGAGTCTCGATCAAAGACCCACAGTTCATACCCAACTTAGCCAAACAACTCCTACTTGAAAACCCCCATCGCGTTCGTCTTTCTCTCAAGCCAGACCCTCTTATTAGTGAACGCAAGGAGCAGGCCGAAAAAGATTTATTAGCGCGTATTAAATCGAAATTAAGCACGTCGGAAAAACAAGATATCATTGACCAAACTCAAGCCTTAGAGAATCGCCAAGCTCAAGAAGACGATGCTTCTGTATTACCAAAAGTCGGTTTGCAAGATGTACCCGCCGGTATCAATATTCCGGAAAGTATTGAAAGCAGCGGGCAATGCAAATCGAGTTATTATGCTCAAGGTACCAATGGATTAGTGTATCAACAGGTCATCTACGATTTACCTCAACTTGATAACACACTCTTACAAAGCCTACCCCTTTTCACTAGTTGTTTGACCGAACTGGGATGTGCCGATAAAGATTATCTCGCGGTACAATCTTGGCAATCGCGCATCAGCGGAGGAGTCTCCGCTTTTACTACATTACGCGGTAGTACTAGCGATGTTCAATCTGTTGCCGGGCACTTTACGCTTTCCAGCAAGGCCTTGGCCAATAATCACTTACCATTATGCGAACTCATTCAAGCCACATTAGAAGATCCACGGTTTGACGAATTACAACGTATTCGAGAAATCGTCGCACAAGACAGAGCCCAATTAGAACAAAGCGTGACGGGCCAAGGCCACAGCTTAGCCATGAATGCAGCCACCAGCGGAATGAGTCCAGCCAGCGCACTAAGCCACCGGCTCAGTGGACTTAAAGGCATTCAGTCTCTCAAAAAGTTGGATGACAGCTTGAATCAACAGGAAAACTTAGAGGCGCTCGCAAATCAATTCCAAACCATCCACAGTCTCATCAAGACCTCTCCTAAACAGTTTTTGCTCGTGGGAGAAAAAGAGAAGCAAGAACAACTCCATCAAGATCTCCAGGCTACCTGGTGTAATAACGGTGGTCACAATATCGCTCACAATAACAAGGATACTAGCAAGCACTTCCAAGCTATCACGCTACCCGCAGTTCAAGAACAAGTTAAAGAAGCCTGGATCGCTAACTCGCAAGTTAATTTTTGCGCCAAGGCCTACCCCACAGTACCCCCTAATCACCCGGATGCTCCCGTATTAAATGTACTGGGAGCTTATCTTCGAAATGGTTTTCTCCATCGCGTCATCAGAGAACAAGGCGGTGCTTATGGCGGGGGTGCAGCGCATAATGCGAATATCGCCGCTTTTCAGTTCTTCTCCTATCGAGACCCTCGTCTAGCAGAAACACTCAGTGACTTTGATAAATCCATAGAGTGGTTAATGGACGGCAAAAAAGAATCCCGTTTTCTGGAAGAAGCCATACTCGGTATCGTCGGTGACATTGATAAACCTAGCTCACCCGCAGGAGAAGCGAAGCAGGCATTTCACAGCAAGCTATATGGAAGAACCAGCGAATACCGTAATCAGTATCGACAACAGGTTCTTCAAGTGAGCGTGGACGATCTTCGCAGAGTCGCTGAATCTTATCTGCAACCGGAAAAAGCGAGCACCGCAGTCGTCACCCACCAAGCCCAGTGGGATCAAACACCACTTTTAGATTTTACGGTGGAAAAGTTATAGCGATCAGGAAGGCTCTCTATTTTCAGCCATAGGCTAACGCACCTCAATGACATATCACGTAAGCTGATACTCTTGTTTTTGTGTCTAATAGCGGCGAGCTGTAGCAGCATGCCGCAGCATCTCCGCTTAGCAAAAAAGCATAATCTGCAGAGTCAGATAATTCACATCAATGGGTTTCAATTACAAACCTTTGCTAATCAGGCCTATATTCAAAATCGAACCCAACCATCTACAGAGGAACTGCACATTTATATAGAGGGAGATGGTCACGCCTGGACAAGCCTGCACGTTCCCTCCAAGGACCCCACCCCCAAAGTCCCTATCATGTTGGATCTCATGACTTTAGACACGGTGCCTTCGATCTACGTTGGCCGTCCTTGTTACTATTCACTTAAAAACGATCATCAGAAAAATGACAGCTGTAATGTACTGCTATGGACTTTTGCTCGCTATGGTGAGGAAGTGTTACGCACGTTAACGCAGGCTTATACGCAACTAGGAGAGCAGTATCAATCGCTCGCTTTGATTGGACATTCTGGTGGTGGCACTTTAGCAATGCTCATTGCCCCAAGATTGAGCAAGACCCAAACAGTGATTACTTTAGCAGGCAACCTTGATACAGACAGCTGGACTCAACACCACCAATACTCCCCACTACACCTTTCCCTTAATCCAGCAAAACAACCACGGCTACCGCAGCATATTCAGCAAATCCACTACTCTGGGGATGCAGACAAGAACGTATTACCGGTATTTATTAAAAAGGTGGCCAATAGAGAAAAAGCGCAATACAAAACCTTAGATGGTTACGACCACTCTTGCTGTTGGGAACAGGTCTGGCCTGCAATATTAGATTCGATTATGCCGAATACGGTTCAACGCAATCAGGAGGCTGTAAAATAAGAATGGGGATTAGAAATTGAGAGACCATTTTAAACGAACAGTCGTAAGGTCAGTTTGAAAATTGACTCGCGCTCCGGATTCGACATCAGATTCAGCGCTACTAGCCCTATTGGGTGTGAGGTTATCATATACCAACCCCCATAACGTTCGCATTAAAACTCCCATAGCCACATTGGAAAAATCATCATTATTTCCACCGGTCACGATATGATTGGAGCTATTAATTTGACTGATACAGCTAACGGAACCCACATCCACCAGCCCCTTATCTAAGAAATCACAATCGCGACCTGCAACAATGACGGAGCTGCCCTCGTAAGCGACTAAGGAAAGATCACTACCACTAAAGACTTCAACATGAGCAAACGCCCAACAAGGAAAAAGAAATAGATACAATCCGATTAGTCGTTTTACCTTCACAAACACCTCTCAACCAGTCGAATCGACTAGAACAGCAGCTCGATAGCATCCGTACTCAGAAGTCTCATTCAGCGGCTCTTGGCCAACTGACACTATGATTACATATTAACCAGCTCTGTGAAGTTTGTCACGCGATTTGACGATGTATTTAGTGCTAGTTACACTTCTAATACAATGTAATAGTAAGAGTTTTTGTCACATCCATACCTGTTCATGCTAGTTCGTTCCATAGCGTCAATAATATGTCGGCAGAAAAACAATTATTATTTGACGCACTCTCTTCGTTACCCACTAACGCCTTTTTCGCTATCAAATTCGAACAAAAAAAGGGGCCGTAAGCCCCTTCAATCTTTTTTGATCTCAAACAGATAGAGAAATACCGGATATACCGGATATACCGGATATACCGTTACACCAATCCTAATTAGGTGGCTCTTCTCCTTTTTTACAATTTCCCCAGTCACAGCGCACTACTACTTGGCTGCCATTTTTACAATAAACGCCGTAATACTCTAATGGCCAGTCACTGAGGATATTAACGACTGAATTTTCTAAGCAAATTCGCTTACGGGCAATTTTTTCAACCAGCATTAACGATCGCCCCTCTTTACGTTGCGCTTTCAAATTAGAATCAATACGGGGAACGAGATGAGGCTTGGTCGTCGCTTCTTCTATATAGTCGGCTTTAATATTTTCAAGAACAGGAAACATGGCTTTATTTTTTTCCATATCTTTAAGCCCACTACGGTAAGGCTCAAGATATCTCCCGCAAGCCTTTTCACGGTAATTTGTTCGTACAATACGCGATACCAAATCTTGATTCCCTTCTGAAGTGGCTTCCAATACAAAACGAATCGCATCCAATTGGCCTGCAACCTTGCCAATTTGGCCCTGCCTCAGTTGTATATTGGCCTTTAATTCCGCATCACTCACAGCAACGTAAGGCCAATTTTTCTCCCACCATTTGTGTTGAACCAATCTGCCGAAGCCTTCAAGGTGCATTCCACCTTGAGCACAAGCATCAGCAATGGCCTGCAAACGTATATTCTCCTTGATAGCATATTGAGCTGCCGCATAGCGTTGTTCAATAGAATAATGAATTACCTTCTTGCCGCTACATCCCGTCATGGCGAAGGTCAACACCAACAGAAAAATGGTAGATCGAAATAGTTTGTTCCAAAGTACTTTGTCACAATTGAAAAAATCCATTACGTACCCCGCCCCCGATTTATGAAACCAAATTAATATATTGAATCTAGGATTTATTGATAAGCTATAATACTAGCAAATAAAAACACGACTTTTAATATTATCCCTCTCAACCCTTCGCATTTGCAGGCACCCTCTGCCTAAGGTCCACTAAGATGAAACAACCATCCCCTATTAAAAACCCAATGAAAAGCGCATTTGCATCGCTTACCCTTTGGTTTGGGCCCTTTTTATTGATTATACTTTCTAGCTTTTATCTCAGCTGGAAAGTGCTTGCGACCGCCGATTTTCTATACCCATTTTGGTATCAACACATTCACATCGAACAAGCGATCGATCGATATGCTCCCGAAAACAAATATAAACACAATTTTACAGATACAAATGAGGCTGAACGCTTTCGATTATTTAGTGCTATTTTGAAGGCCGTTCAGAATCAAGGGGAAGGTCTAAGCGAGATCAAATACCATCACCCTAATGGCAATCCCATTGATAATTTACTGACGACGGCGGAAATCATTCACTTACAAGATGTCGCAAAGATCATTACGATATTTTTTTGGACTGGAGTGGCATCAACCTTAGCGCTTTTCCCGGCGCTCCTCCTCCTGCGGAAAAAGCAAATACCTATGCCAAAAAAAACCACTCTCATTGGCACGATGATCGTCATATTTACCGCTGCGGGACTCGCTGTTTTAGCCATTGGCCCAGTAGATTTCTTTTACGATTTACATGTCCGTATCTTTCCAGACAATCACCAATGGTTTTTTTATTATCAAGAATCGTTGATGACAACATTGATGCTGGCACCCACCTTATTTGGCTACATTGCCCTGACATGGGCAATTACCAGTTTTTTATTAACAACACTTATCTTGCAAGGCTGCCATTACTGCAGTCTCTGTTCCAAACCCAGCACAGTAAAGTCCGCAGGACTGGCGGCTCCAACTAAAAGAACGAAAAAAGGCATTAAATAAGAATTTCGGGTAGGCAAGGAGATCCTCGCCTAGACACAAGGAACTCAACATCAAGGACAATAGAAATTTAGTCTTAAACTGATTCTTTGTCAGCGCTTTGTTTGCTTCGCTGGTTGGTGACGGCTGAACTCATCTGAGGATGAAGTTCATCAAATAAGGCTAAGAATTCAGACGTTAATTTATGCTTTGGCGCACTTTGAATTAACGGAAGACTCTGATCGTGTGATTCCCGCATTTTTACTGAAGATGAGATATAACTATTGAGAATAGGCAATCCCTCTTCCTTCAATTCATTCACCACCCGCACAGGCAAGCTCGCTCTAGGCTGAAATTGATTAACCACAATGCCTTCTATTTTGAGCTTACTATTATGGTCCTGACAGATTTCTTCTACATTATCCATCAAGCTATACAGCGCTTGTCGAGAAAATTCATCACAGTCAAAAGGAATAAGACAGGAATGAGCCGAAATGAGCGCCGACATGGTGTAAAAGTTATAGGCTGGCGGTGTATCAATATAGACGGCGTCATAGCGATCAAGTGATGCTAAGGCATCACGCAATTTATATATTTTGTGTTTGGCTTCTAGCTGACCCTGTATCTCACCCAACACGGGACTAGAAGGAATAATATCCAAATTAGGGAACGGAGTCCTATGAATAAATGACTGTAACTTTTGAGGCCTCAATTTAAACGACAGCAACTGCGAAAAAAATACTCCTACATCATTCTGAATTCGTCCGGCATTTTTCCCCAACAGATATTGAGTAGAATTACATTGCGAATCCAAATCAATTAACAATGTTTTTAGCCCTTTGTGGGCACTAATAGCAGCAAGATTTGAAGCAATGCTGGATTTGCCTACTCCCCCTTTTTGATTAAAAACCACACGACGCATACATTCCCCTTTTTATGGTTACAGTGACAAGCTATTAAACAATCAAACTATCAAATCAAATCAAATCAAATCAAATCAAATTTTATATTATGCCATTGCTTGTCGTCGATAACATTTATAGCTAATTGCCATAATAAGTACGAGCACCTGTATATATAGATACGAGCACCAATTCCCTTACTTATTCATCCTGACTTTCATCGTCTTTATCGCCAGATCCAAACCATTGCTCCAACTTCTCATCCGCCTTTCGTTGACTTTCCGGATTGATAAATGCGGCAACCGTTGCGATTGCTGCGACCAACACACCCAAATCATCCGCAAAACCCACCATCGGTGTTAGATCGGGAATGGCATCCATCGAATTGATAAAGTATCCGAGCGCAGCATAAATGACCGTTTTAGCCCACAAAGGCGTCTTTTCGGATTTTGCTGCGTAAAAGAGTAGAGTGGCTTTGCTGATCACCTCTATGCCTGCTGTGAATGCGAAGTTTTTCGTTTTAGACCAAAAGCCTTTATCGGAAAAATCTTTCTCGAAGCCTTCAGCATTGACTGGCTGACTTTCTTTATCTGTACTCATTTCACTCTGACCTCGCATCAAATCTATTCTATATACTTGAGAACCTACACTATGATCCGAGCAATATATCAAATTCTAAAGTTACCCACACCAAGCCAGCAATTGCTTTCTGCAAGTTAGCTGTTAATGCATACCAATACAAATTCACAACAGAGTGTTACTATTGAATCCCCCTCAATCTTGATAATATTTCTAGCTTTCATCGATATATACCAGCGATCGGTCTATACAGACAATCGACCTGTACAGACGATGAATTCATAGTTAAGTCACCAAAATACGCTGCTTCTCCCTTAATGAGATTGAATAGATCACGACAAGTGCCATTGATATGTTAGTAAATACCATCATCATAATCATTGCAACAGCCTTACTCACTAGCATAACTACGCTAGCCGCTGGTTATTATATTTTCGAAAAGAGGATTAAAATTAAGCTGGAACAAAAAATTGATGAGAGCATAACGTCTCTGGGTGACACTGTAGAAGAGAAAGTACGTCAGGGCGTTCTAAACGGTATCTCATCTATCCCCTCACGCGAAGTATTAAGAGGTACCACCCGAACCATGGCAAAAACGGGAGCAGAAATTGTCGAGGATGGGCTCAAAACAATACTAGGAAAAAAGCCTGTAAAAAAAGTTCATCCTTCCTCACCAAAATAGCTAGCTCCTCACAATATCAGAGCTCTGAATACTCCCTCTTTTTTGAGAAACTACCATACCAAAGAGTCCCACCGTCCCATAAAATGCAGCTTGAATCGGTTCTTCCTGCAACCAAGGAAAATGCATGTATTTAACGGCGGATATTGCAACAACGATGAGCACCACCAAACCACCAACGACAACTCTAGTCGTCAATCGCTGTCGTCTTTCAAATTTCAAAAGAAGCGTTTTCATTTCATCTAACCTCTCTTTCTGCATGTCACTATGACGACGAAGATGTATCACAGCATCATTTACAACTTGAGGTAAGTATTGCATACGCTCGACCCAAATCGGATCTTGGCTTTTCAGGGACTGCCAGATTTCCTCCACAGAATCGTAATGAGGCATCCACTCCTTAAGAATACCCTGAACGGATAACCAGATATTAAGATCTTTCGCTAAGTCAGACAAACTCTCGATCAACTCACGATCGCCCACAATCATTATTCGGTCATCGCCTGGAGAGGCTTCAGATTCAGGCAACCCGAAGAGATACCAAGCCAATGTCGCAGCAGGGGCTCGTACTCGCGCATCCACGGACCCATAATGCTGATGAAGAACCTGCACTCCGTCTTCACATATCACGATATAAAAGGACGCATACGGTGCAATCGTTTTAATACGAATCACCTTACCTTTGAACTCTCGCAAAGATGCAAGTAACGCGGGGTCCAAGGACAACGCCTTATTAATCGCGCCCTCAACAACACTTATCAGCATAAGCTGTATCATCGACTCACTGTCATCTACAATCATTGCCCAACCTTTGAAGTCTGAACTCAACTATTGACTAAATCACGATGTAATTTGCTCACCACTCAAATAAGCCACCTTTATTTACCTAAGGATCAACTTAGATCTTTAGGTGCCGAGGATTATCGGCAAAAAAAGATTATATGCTCACAAAAGGTATTAACGAGTATTGGCTCGCACGTTATAATAGCCCCAATTCTAAAAATAATCGTTAGTGAGCGCCCCTAATTTTTTATTTCATTTCGGTCATTTAGGGGCAATAACATTATTGTTGTTAATCCCCTCAAAACAATAACTTTATGATGGAAAATCAGCCTCGATTTTCCATCATAAAGTTATTGCATTTTTATAGGTCGCCACTTACTGACAGCTCGGCTTCTATTAATTTTATTTAACACTCAAGTATATTTTGTCTATCGAAAGGAAGGCGTAGCTAAATGTTGGAATCTTTACTTCAAGCATGTAACCAAATTTTCTCAGTGTTGTTCGGACCAGACGCCTTAGCCTATTGGGCTATTCCGCTCATTGCTGGCGGTGTCGGCTGGACTACAAATTGGCTGGCCATACAACTTACTTTTTACCCGACTGAATTTATTGGAATACCTCCCTACCTTGGATGGCAAGGCATTATTCCCCGTAACGTGGAAAAAATGGCAAACATTGTCGTGGATAAAGTCATAAGCAAACTCGGGTCACTGACTGAAGTGTTTGAACAGATGGAACCCGATAAAATTGCACACCATATTGCAGAGGCCAGCATATCTCGTATAGAGGAATATACGGATGAAATAATGACAGATAGAAATGCCATTTTATGGGAAAACTTACCAAACGTACTAAAACAAAGAGTTTACAGCCGTGCACGAAAACAATTGCCTGTCGTGTTAAATAACATGATCCAAGATATAGGTGAGAATATTGAAGACTTGATAGATCTAAAACACATGATTGTTACACAGCTATCCTCTGATACAACCCTACTGAACCGCGTGTTTAAGCAAGTAGGCGAAAAGGAATTCAAATTCGTCATCAATTCTGGCTTGGTATTTGGAGTAATTTTTGGCGTGATTCAAATGATCGTATGGATACTATACCCCAAAGCTTGGGTTCTCCCGGCATTTGGTTGTTTCGTAGGGTATGCAACAAACTGGCTTGCACTGAATCTTATTTTTCGCCCCTTAAACCCTATTAAAATTTCGCGTTGGACGCTGCAAGGTGTATTCATAAAAAGGCAAAAAGAAGTTGCCGAGGTCTTCTGCCACATTGTCACTAGAGAAGTAATGACAATTAAACATCTCATGGCGGCCATGCTGAATGGGCCCAAAAAAGACCGAGCCAAAACGCTGATTAAGAAACACATTAAACCAGTAGTGGAAGGCGGGACCGTTAAATTTGCGGCTCAACTGGCTATCGGCCCCAGTGGATATGTTCGCTTGAAAAAATCAATCGAAGAAAAAGCAATAGAGATCTCCACCGATCAATTTGATGACCCTGTTTTCAATGAAGAAAGAGCCAACTTAGTTGCAAATCTAATCCAGGAGAGAATGGAAAACCTTTCGCCAGCTGAATTCCAAGATTTACTGCGACCGGCATTTGAGGAAGATGAATGGATATTGATAGCTATCGGTGCATTACTTGGCTTGCTAGCAGGCACTATTCAATTTTTATATTTGTTCGCTGGCTCTTTTTGATACCTCAAAAATATAGTTCTATAAAATATATATGTACTAAAAAAAGCAGATACTGCGAAGTTTGGACTATACTTTTGTATCCTATTTTTAGAAAAATGCAATCTACCAGAAATTGCGAACAAAAATAACGAATAGTGACATCAAATCTAGCAAAGGATAGCCCCCGATTTTAGCTGAGTATAGCGACCCACTAAATCGTTAATTCAGCCGGGAATAAAGAGCGATGACTCTACCCATGCAACTTGGTACATAATTTAAATAATAATTAAGACTACTCATCAAGGTCGCCTCATTAAATGCTTGAGTTGATAAATTCCTTTCCTCTCTGGAAATACATCGGTGTTACCTTGGCCTTTGCTATCGTTCTCGCGAGCTGCAACTGGCTTCTGATTCGTCTAACTTTTTATCCCGCCAACTTTATTGGTTTATTCAATCGTATTGGCTGGCAAGGTTTAGCGCACCGACACGTAGAAAAAATTAGTCGCGCACTAACCCGCAATTTCATTCTCAATCAAGTTTCATTGCATCAACTATTTGAATTGATAGAGCCAGAAATGCTGGTTAATCAAATTGAGCGCATCCACCGCCCTCACCTAGACCAGTACATTGACGAAGTGATGGAAATGGAAAATAGTATTATCTGGGAAAACTTACCTATCATTGTTAAGAATCGAATTTACTCCCACTGTCATCGCCAATTTCGTAAAGTCATCGATAATATCGTCGATGACTTGGGCAAAGAAATTACCTACTTATTCGACTTAGACCAACTTGTTATCAATTCATTTAAAGAAGACCCTGCACTACTCAATCAATTATTTTTCGATGCGGGCCATCAAATTTATCGACTACTCGTCCGATCAGCCATTCCCACTGCGATGATTCTAGGCTGCATCCCAGCACTATTCATGTACTACACGCCTAACACCTGGATATTACCCGTGCTTGGCCTATTGATTGGCTCAACAACTAACGCGGTATTAGTAAAATTAATTCATGGTTCAAAAGGGGAATATAAGCCAGGCCCTATTGAGTTACCCGGCGCTCTTTATCAATTTAGGCATCAAATCAATAACGTTCTTTCTGAATTCTTATCTAACAAAATACTCACTACCCCAAACATTATTTATCACACATTTCATGGACCAAAACATAAGAGAACAAGACAGCTCGTCAGAAAACATTTGCAGCCCATCATTGATAACATGGCGATAAAGACGCTTTCACAACTTACCACTGGGCCTAGTGGATTCGTCGATTTAAAAAATACAGCGACAGAAAAAACGATCAACATTTTCAGCCTACCTTTTGAAGATGACGAATTTAATAAAAATCGCGCACTTGAAGTTAACGCGCACTTTAACAATAAGCTCGATCAGCTGGGCAATCATCAGTCACTGATAGGTTTAATCGACCCCTTGATATCCCAAAGTAAGGGCAAGCTAATTTTCTGCGGGGGGGTTTCAGGAGGGATAACGGGTTTACTATTATTTCATTTTTGCTTTGCCCCCCTTCAATAGCAATTCGCGTTTTTAAAATCACCTCGCTAGTAATATTTATTTGCTGCCAATCAATTTTCACTAGCCGCAACTACCACGAACACGAGCAATTGCTAAAATCCGATAAATTATTCGTGCTATACATTTAACAGTGGAGAGTCGCCTATGTCAGAACATCACGTTACCGTCAGCTGGAATAAAAACAATGACAACCACGAAACCTACTCTATTGGTTTTGAGGGTGACACTAAAATAACAGCGTCGACCAACCCTCGGGATCAAAATGACGACTACCTAGATCCTGAGCAGACCTATGTTGCCTCCTTATCAAGCTGCCATATGCTGTCTTTCTTGGCAGTTTGCGCCAAGAACAACCACATAGTCAAAACATACGAAGATCACGCAGTTGGCTATCTAGGTAAGAATGCGAAGGGGCGTATAGCAGTAACAAAAGTGATCCTTAATCCGGTTATTCGCTTTCGCGATGCCGCTCCTAGCCAAGAACAAATAGATAAAATGCATGAACTGACCAGCAATAATTGCTTTATTTCTAATTCCGTTCTGACTGAAATTGAAGTTCACTCAAACTAATCTGGGATACTTTAAGCTCTCCAATTTAATGTATTTAATATCGTTGAGAGTGACAGCTGAAGCTTCCAACTTAGTGACGGCCTTAATTTTAGTGGCGGGCTATGCGCGTGACATAAACTTGCCGTCAGATGTATTAACTTTAACCATTTCATCTGTCTCCATATATTCAGGAACCTGAATAACTAATCCGGTATTTAAAGTAGCAGGCTTCGTTCTACCTGAGGCAGTTGCTCCCTTCAGACCTGGCGCAGTACTAGTCACTTGCAGTATGACTGATTGGGGCAACTCTACCCCCAATACACCCCCATCGGACAATAATGCAACCAAACCCTCAATCCCTTCTGATAAGTAAAACAATTCATCCACTAGATCAGCTTTACTCATGCTATATTGGGTGTAATCTTCAATGTCCATAAAAATAATATCTTCACCATCTATATAGGAAAACTGAATGGCCCTACGATCCAAAGCCAACTCCCTATAAATTTCATCCCCTTTAACACTCTGCTCCACTTTCTGATGGGATTGAATATTATTGAAGCGAAACTTATAAAGTGTTGACGCCCCCCGTGAGGACGGCGACTTTACATCGACATTTTTAACAATATGGGGCTGATTATTTATCTCGACTACCATGCCTTTCTTCAAATCACTCGCTTTTATCATAAAAACCTCAAAATAAAACTGCTGACAGAGCTACTTATACCTGCCTAATTATTACAAATTTATGAAACCAACTATACAACTAGATGAAATAGAGACTGAAAATAGACGCCTATGGTTTTTCAGCTAAAATAGAATAGGGGAAGCAACTTAAAACTTAAAACTGGAAATACAAGCGCCCAAACGAATGAATAACAATGCAATAAAAAAGCGAAAAATACGCGTCTTACTATTAAGTGAAGACAGAAGTCAGGTCTCAGCGCTGCAAGATAGCCTGGCAGAACTTGATGCATACAGCGTCGATAGTTTTTACGTAAAAGAGTTGTCTGAAGCGCTAAAAAAAGTATCGTCTGCTCTCTTCGACTTTATTCTACTTGACCTAAACATTATTGATGAAGATAACTATCAAGCTTTAGACGAACTAACACACAATGCACCCGGCGTGCCTGTTATTGTCATTACCAGCGAAGACAAAGAAGACTTTGCGCTAAAATCGCTGCAGCGAGGTGCTCACGACTATATTGTTCGCAATGATTGGAACCCTACTTTATTACAACGCATTATTCGCTATGCGATCGCCCGAAAGCAAAGCGAAGAGCAAATTGCTAAGTTAGCTCATTATGATGCATTAACAGGCGTGGCAAATAGACATTTATTCCGCGACCGCCTATCACAGGCCATTTTTAGGGCGGAAAGAAGCGGCAAATACATAGCTGTACTCTTCTTGGATTTGGATCACTTCCACGGTGTAAACGAGACTTTAGGCTATGAGGTCGGCGACATGTTGCTAAAAGAAGCTTCAGCCAAAATAGTTAAATGTGTCAGGCGCCAGGATACGGTAGCTCGCATAGGAGGAGATGAATTCGCTGTGATCCTGGAAGGTCTTTTGGATCCTCAAGATGCCACTGTTATCTCAAGACAGATTTTAGAGAGTTTTAAAAGCCCTAGCTCTATCGCCAACCAACCGATATTCATTTCCACTAGTATCGGTATTTCCGTTTCTGAGGAGTTTGAATGTGATGCCAGCACACTTATCAAACAAGCGGATATTGCTCGCTACAGGGCAAAAGAACAAGGGCGCAATAATTTTCAGTATTTTATGCCGGAGCTCAATGAAATAGCCCAAAAGAGACTACATATGGAACAAGAGCTAAGCCAAACATTAGCCAGAATTTTCAAACAGAACCCGTAAGCCCCCCTATACCATGGCAAAATCAGCTAGCTTGTCAATTGAAAAATCATCTTCATTACAAGAAGAACCCCAGTTTTCCCGTGGTCTAATTACTGCACGTTTGCTTCTCATCGGCTTAATCACGACATACTTTATTTGGTTACCTAGCGCACCTATATTCATCAGTAAGCAGACTCTATATTGGATAATTGCTAGCTTTACCACATTCCAATTGGCCAGCTGGTGGACATTCTTCAATTACCCAATTTCTGAATCACGAATTCGCATTGATACGTGGATAGATATCTTATTCGGGTCTGCTGCATTACTCGTTGATAGCAACAGCTTTCCACTGTCTATGTTCATGCTCGTTGGCATGCTACTGGCAAACGCGGTGCAACATGGCCACAAGACTTATTTTGAACTGCTATCAGTAACGTCAATTCTCGCCCTCTTATGTTCGGTAATTAGACAGCTACATTTAGATCAACCTCTTCACTATCCCTACCTGGGTTCACTTTTTTTTAGTGGCGTCTGCTTGTTTTTACTCTCCTTGATTATGCGTACAAATGAGCACTATAGAACCGTCGCAGCTCGATTAGGAGAGATCGATCCGCTAACAGGCATGCTAAACAAACCTGCCTTTATCATAGCAGCCAACTATTTAATGACTTTATCTCAACGTACACCAATACCAATGGTTTTATTCATTGCAGAAATTGAAAACTACCATACCCTTACCAAAAAACTCGGGCAGCCTACTGGAGACTCAATTCTCAAACATTTATCTCGAATTACACTTATTAATCTTAGGCGAAACGACATATCTGCTCGATTTTCAGGAAACACTTTTGCTTTTCTTATCACTAATATCGACAAAAAATCAGCCGAGCTGGTCGCAATGAGGCTACAGTATGAATTTGCACTCTGGGCCGACAAAGAAAAACTCAATACCAGCATTAGCTTTGCAATGTCCACGATTCCTTCCTACAACATCACCATTGAAATCATGCTAAAGCATCTTGGTCATTACTTATCTAAATCAAAGAAAACCATTGGCAAGCCGGGTATAGCGCAAGCCCCTCCACTATCCAGTGAAGACATTATCAATTTGAGCACAATGGCCTAGCCGATCGTAATCTAAGGCAGTACGCATAAACTCCGGATACAATCTCGCTACCTTCTGTAACAAAAACACCATAATCTGTTACATCTAGGTCAGGACACCCTATCCACCAACATTTACACTACAGCCTAACAACCACAAAATACTAGCGGCTTGATCAACCCAAGACACCTGTTGGGTTTTCGGGTATTATCCGAGCATGCGTCGTCAATTGACACATTCAGGAATTCCACCAAAAAAATTGACCCCATCATTACTATGAACACTATTGAACTCACTCAAGAGCAACACGATATTTATGTCTTTGCCATGGAGCAATCTCCTATTTCGGCAAACGCATCCTTGAAGAATTATCAATTTGATGAGGCTGTCACTGATGACCACGTGGTGGCCTACGCGCGCATGGGCACCGCTGCCCAAAACGCATGGGGACTGTTAGCACTTCCCGAAATATCAACAAAAGTGTTTGTTGGCATTACCGATGCAAAACCTGAAACTTATAGCGAACTCCTCGCTAGTTTTGAGGCAGAAAGTGAGGTTAATGATTCAATCGGTTTTGGCCACATAGCTTCCGTAAAAAAAGAGTTTTTCGCTGAAGCTGGCTGGTCAGGCGTTGTCATGATATCGGTATCAGAGTTAGTGGATGGATTCCCTGATAACGTCGCTTTAAATGGCGAAATCTATGACTTCCATTTAGTGGTTCCCATTACAAAAGATGAAATGAAATTTGGCCTACGCAATGGTGGAGCCGCACTCATTGAAAGCATGCGGGAGAATAGCCGCGATTTTTTCACATTTTCCCAAAACTCAACTACTGATGACAGCCCACAACCGACACCAACATACCTAAATTCTGATAATTCGAGTTCCTCTGAGAATAAGGCATTGCTGGATCAACTGCTGATGGAAGAAGCAATACCCGATCCTCCCTCGATACTCACCGACGAAGAATTACCAAGTTTTGAAGACCCCGAACCTGTACCGTCAAGTGAACCTGTACTTTCAAGTGAACCTGGGCCATCAAATGAACCTGGGCCATCAAACGAACAAGAAATCATACCCATTCAGCTTAATGCCCCTCAAGAAGTCAGCACGAACACAATACAAGCCACGTTATTTGATTCCGAACGACAAGAAGAAAACCACACACCAAACAACGAAAATACGTTGCATCAAAAACTAACTTCACGTAAATATTGGCATGTAAGCAAGAAAAACCAAATCGTCGGAGAAACAATAATTGGCACCTTACTACTAGTAGGTGGTGCGTTTTTCTCCGGCCAGCTGTACAGTGGCAACTACGGTATTCTCTCTATTTTTACTGCCGTCTTTTCAATTGCCGGAATTATTATCCTATTTGGTGCTTTTAAGGACAGTCAAACTCTTAGCGACTAATTAATTTAGCAAGACCGAGGACAATAACATGGGGATCTTCTCAAAAAATCAAAATAACAAAGAAGACAATCCAACAGTGCAATTCACACCTGCGGAAGAAAATAGCCCCGGCGCGACTGCCACCATACGCAAGGTATTCAACCTTGAGGATTCTAACAGACTCCCACACGAACAGACTTCAGCCCCCTACAAACGCCTTAAAGATGATACTAGTGAATTCATTCAGCAATTTGACAGTAATCCTACGGGTTACGGTATCGACAATGCCATAGAGCTAATGCGACAAATGCCGGATGGCGACATTAATATTATTAGTACTGTTATTAGAAGAACATTGGAGTCCACCAATGTTCAAGTCGCTGAAATCATTACAGATGCAAAGAATAAAGAAGCCGATATTAGATCAAGAGCAAAACGGCTAGAAGCGGAAATTCGAGACTTGGAAGAAAAAGTATCCACCCGAAATACCGAGATTCAGGGCTTACAGATCACCTTGGACGAAATTACACAAGTAATGGAATACCTTCAAATACCCAAATCGGGTAGCCCAGTATCTAAAACTGAGAATACCGGCGCTCACAAACCCCAACCGAAGCAACGCGTAAAATCCGCTCAGCAAACCCACATTGAAGAGCAAGTTGCTCAGGAAGTAAGGGAGCTTGCATTAGAAGCGGACCCCATTGATTAATGACCTCCAACTCTATCGGCACGAACGATGGACAAAAGATTAATTCCAGAGACACCATAATTCCCAGTTAGGTGTAGTGAGTCCTGCTTTACTGGCAGCTTATACAAGCAGTTTAAGCTAAACTGTTGATGACCCTTCCCCATTTCTAATGGAAATTAAAAGACTCTTATATGTCCGTACATAAAGCGCTAGTAGTTGATGACTCCAAGTCAGCCAGATTCTCGTTAAAAAAAATTCTTCAAAAAATGAGTGTTGGTGTCGATTTCGCGATGTCGGCTGAAGAAGCCATGTCATATCTCAACAAAATGACGAGCGGTGATCAACCTGACATTATATTTATGGATCACCTCATGCCGGGCATGGATGGGTTTCAGGCCACAAAAGCGATCAAAGAAAATAAGAATTGGACTACGATACCGGTAGTCATGTGTACTTCGAAAGAAGGCAGCGAATACTTGAAGCAAGCCCTATCCTACGGCGCCATCGCCATATTGCCCAAACCCGCCTCCCTAAAGGAAGTCTCCCGAATACTCGATCAACTTGGCGGTCCACCCAAGGATAAAAACTCACAACCAAAACCAATCACTGCCCTCTACCCTGATATTTCGGCAGGCATGTCCAGAGATTCCATTGAAAAGCTAGCCAAAGACACCGCCAATGGTGTTGCCAAACACACCTTGGAGAAATTAGTAGAAGAACGTTTAAAACAATTTCGGCGTGAGCTGATTGTCGAATGCGAAAGTACTGCGAAAAAAACAGTTGAAGACACAATTATAAAGATGTCCGAAGACTTGCAATCAGACGTCATTCGGTTATGTAAACCGCAGCTAGCCGAAATTGCGGCTGATACCAGTCAGGCGGTCTCTAGCAACTTAGTTGATGCCCGTTTCGATGAGCTATCCAATGACATAACATTGCAAGTTAGCAATCAATTAGCTGATATTCGCTCAGAAACTGAAAAACCAGAAACATTGGATTCTGCCTTGCTCGAAGAGGTAAAACGCCTTGCAAACTCAACTGCTAGCGTGAGAAGCGCCACAGTTGCCGAACAAACAGCGGCAGATATCGCCGAACAAACCGCAAAAGAGATCGCTGAATCCTACACCCAAAATACTGTCGACGAAATTAGGCGCCAAATTCAAGTTCCGTTAACTGAAGCCATCGGTAAGAATCAACTTAAATCTTATGCCATGAGCGGCCTCGCAATCGCAGTCGCCGTTATACTCTATTTCATCAAATAAACTCGATTGTTAGCTAATTCGGACATAACTTCCGTCTGAATTAGCTAACCCCTCAGAATAACGGATGCTGCTAGCCTGCTATACTTTTTATTTTCCCTTAAGAAGTCGCTTTCCGTTTTCTGCCATGACAAAGACCCAACCGACCAATACAAAGCAAACATCCATCGTTTCCAAAATGGCGCTTTGTATTATCGTGTTAATCACTGCTGGCATGTCAATTCTCGGGGTATTCATTACTTCCTATCAAACGCAATTATTACAGAGCCAGATGAAAGAATTTGGTAACACAGTAGTTCAACAGTTAGCTGAGATATCCATGGAACCTGTCCTATCGAAGGACGCCTTAGGCCTTAGAGTCATCGTCAATAAGATAACTAAAAACAAGACTGTGATCGGTGCTGCCATATACTCGGACGCGGGAGAAAAACTGGTACATTCCGGCTATTTACCAAAGCAAGATTTACTCGAGATTTACGACTCAGCACAACAATTGTCAGAAAATCATTACCAATTTGAATGGGTAAGAGAAGACGAAAAAAGACATCATTCATCAGATACCATTTCCTTTATTAGTCCCATCAAGTATCGGGAAATCACCACGGGACACGCGCTAGTGAGTTTCAATTACCACAATTTGAAACAAGCTACGATCCACTCAATCAAGATTATCGCAATCACAACCACTTTACTGATATTGGTGACTGCCCTAATCGCCTTTGCCATTAGTCGCAGGATGGCAAAACCAATTCATGATTTAATGGAAGCAACCAAATTAATGGGAGAAGGAAACTTTGATGTCCAACTGGCCGAACGTCGCAATGACGAAATCGGTGAATTAATGAAAACCTTCAACAACATGGGCCGGGGTCTGCTTGAGAAATCCCAAGTGGAGCACGTACTTTCCCAATTCGTCTCCTCCGATGTGGCAGATGAGATGCTACAGAACATAACGAGTGTAGAGCTGGGCGGGAAAAAAGTCACCGCTACGGTTCTTTTCGCCGACATCGTCGGGTTCACGCAGATGTCAGAAGAATTACCACCTGAAGATGTCGCTAAAATGTTGAACGAGTGTTTTTCCTATATTGGTAAAGCCGCATACTACTATCGAGGGACAATTGACAAGTTTATGGGTGACTGTGCAATGGTTGTCTTTGGCGCACCCAATTTTGATGTCGAACATCGATTCCATGCCATAGCATGCGCTCTAATGATTCAAAAACTGGCAGTTGAGGTGAACAAAAAACGCCAGCAGGAATCTAAACCCCCCATCAATCTTCGCATAGGCGTAAACTCAGGGGAAATGTTGGCAGGTAACCTTGGCTCAATGGATCGAATGCAATACACCGTGGTTGGTGACGCAGTGAATCTAGCTTCGCGTTTAGCTACTGTTGCCCAAGGCGGCGAAATCATTATTGCGGAATCACTTTTTTCTCATTCCGACGTACTCGGGCGTATTACAGCTGAGCCGAAAGAAGCCATACAACTAAGAGGCATCAAACATCCCGTGACGACCTACCAAGTGAAAAGTATCGCATCAATATACCAATCGATACTGGAAAACAATATTCAAAAGGTATTATCAAATGAATCTCAACCCTTAAACATCTCTGTGTCAAAGGACCAGAGTCTTCCACGTCAGAAACACTCATAATCATCGACACACCCGAAAAGTCTGGGAACTAGCTCTTCATGATTAAAACTCAATGGCCTAGAATTCAATCCTCTATTGTACAATCATCTATAACTCGGTCGGCTATAAGACAAGGCTCTAAAATAGGCCTTATTTGGGTATCACTACTCATCGTGAGCTGCGCTCATTATTATGCAATCGATTCGAACCTTTCCGATAGAGTTCAACAATGGAATAAAAAAGAGGCCTTTGGAAAATCAATTTCTACTCTGGAACTCGTACATAAAAAAAATGAAAACTATGCAAATCTACAAATTCTCTTGATCGAGACGAAAAGTCTGGCCTTGAACTATGAAAAACAACTTTTAGCCAAAGCTAGCACCCTAATTCAGGAAAACCATTGGCATCAAGCATTACTACTTTACAATACCGGTATCAGTAACATCCCTAATAATGATGAATTCAAACACGCTAAAAATGAATTCTACAAAAATCGCCAAGACCAGATCGATGCGCTCCAATTAAAGCTACTTTTCGTAGAAGGGCAATCGCTTCCGGACAGAACTCCTCTCATTAATGAGATTGCAAAAATCGACCCAGAGAACCAAGACGCACAACTAGATGCGCTCAATATCGCCCGACAAACTGAAAACACAACGAGCACTTTACTCAAATTAGGAAAAATGGCTTTAAAGAATCAAGATAATGAACAAGCCTTAAAATATTTAACGTTAGCGCATCACATATCACCAAACAAAGAAAGTACCTCCGCATTAAAAAAAATAGATGACCGATTAAATAACATTGCTAAGAAAAAACAACGTTCAAATGCTAAAAAGCAGAAAAACCGCATTCAAGTATTGCTAGCGCAACACAAAAATCTATTTGAGAAAAAACGCTTTGCCGAAGCTAAAAAAACATTACTCGACTTACAATCTTACGGTGAAAAAACTCCTCACATAAGACAATTAGAGATAGAACTAGAACAAGCTATTGATATGGAAATTCAATTCAGCATTGAGTTAGGCCAACGGCATTACAGTCAGGGACAATTCAAAGAAGCCTATCAAACTTGGAGGGAGTCCCTTAATCTGTCGCCAAATGATGCGGTGTTACTTGCCCATATAGAAAGGGTACAGCGCGTACTGGAATCTTTACGTCGTTTAAATAATTCGGGACAAACTTTAGAATTTCCTGCTGAATAATCTAAATTGCCTTATCGGCGACATATTCTCTTAAAAAATTTCGAAACTTACTCGTATCCGTCGCAAACTTAAGACCGATTTGGTGGTGCCCGCCTTTGCCTAAAGCAGCGTATGTCACTTCGCCCACCACGACAATTACCTGGTTTTTATTCTGATGGGTAGCTTGAATCTCCATATAAAGGTTTTCACCTATGGAGAAAGCACTATCAGTCTCCAGCATCACACCGCCCAGAGAGACATTAACTACCTTACCTTTAAATTGTTTTTTTTGAGCGTTAACAACACGCACCTTCCAAGAACATGATGCCCGAGGGTCTTTGCGCCGGCTCCTCGGATCCGCATCTTTACTCATCGCAAAAAACACTATTAGCAGAAATGCCCAATTTAGCTAACCTCATTCGTTTTTCTTGTCTTCACTTTTCTCACTTCCACTATTTCCACAAAACCTATCCATCGACCTATAAGTATAGTTGATTAGCACTATGTGCCTGGTCATTTTCGCGAATATATCTCAGACTCCCTGCAGTAGCATTAAAACAGCACCATTATCACTTGCTAAACCTAAATTGCCTTGCAAATGAATATCACCTTCCAAACCAAATTTACCTTCCAAACCAATAAATGGGAGTTCCTACATTTTCACTTAGCACAATCACACTTTTACCATCACGTGAATAACTCACCGATTCCGCTTGCTCCATTAGCGGAAAGGACAGTTTTTTCGGTAGCTGTTCAATCGCAAGGCGCCAGCTATTCACTGTATTGTGATAAATATAAGCTTGTTTATAGGTCAACAGCACCATTTCAGTACCCGCTTCATTGATGTCCATTGCCGTGGGGCTCGCGCCATAGACACCGACAATGGGGCGCATTCTCATATCCTCAATGGTGGGATTGGGTATATGATTAATTTCCGCAATTCGTCTGACAATTATGCTGCCTGTAGTTGAAGTTAATCGAAGAGGGGCCTCGTATAACACCGGCGGTGTGGTCCGCTTAGAAACCAGTAAGATACGCTTCCTCTTTACATCCACAGCAACGGCTTCACAATCTCTAGGTCCATCCTCGAAACGTAAATGAATAGTGGCCTTCGGCTTAAAGGATACAGAGGAGCGCATGTCAGCAAGCTTGGTAATATCGGGCTCTGCAATAATATGAAGTGCAATATCATCCCGTTTTGAACGGTTATCACCTACATCTGCAATCATAAGATAGGAAATGCCCGCCATCGTAAAACTCGACAAATCTTCCCAATCGCGATTTTTAATCCCTTTGATTTTTACAGAGAGATACAGTGCCCCACTTGCGTCAATTAAGTAAAGCCGCTCCGGATTTCCGCCATCATTTAAAACCCAGTAGCGATCTTCCATCATTCTAGATGGCGCAATACCACTAACCTCATTTAGTTTTTTACTCTTAATATTTCCTGTGACGACCATCTCTTGAAAATCAGCTGACTGCAATTCTTCTGTCTGCTTATTACTACCCGCAGACGCTACCGAGACAAGAAACAACATGCAACAACCCAATAAAATGGTCTGAACCCAGCTCATAATTTCTTCCCATAACACATTCAACAACACTAAGAGTCTCCTTTCATTTTCAGTTTTAAGCTCAATAGATCA
Source organism: Pseudomonadales bacterium (assembly GCA_019090455.1). GTDB lineage: Bacteria > Pseudomonadota > Gammaproteobacteria > Pseudomonadales > DC-out160 > DC-out160. The sequence goes on from JAHRWA010000039.1 coordinate 449,047, forward strand.
ACTTAGGAATGAGATTGTTTAGGATAAAATAGAATAGCATACACTGGATGAGACAAGATGGAGGCATTACGCCCACAGACTAAACCGAGGCGTTTTCTCATTTTATCTAGCAATGGGTTGAGGCAAAAACTGAGGGGGATAAAAAACTAGCGAATTAAGAAAAACCTGACACAAATATGTCCCAAGGAGGAAGCGACTTATTAGAAATGGACGTAAATTGTTGATTAATGGTGGGCCTGGCAGGACTCGAACCTGCAACACCCGGCTTCGAAGGCCGGTACTCTATCCAGTTGAGCTACAGACCCATTTCTTTTTGTAGCGCTTCATATTGAGGGCGGCATTGTATCAAGGGTTTTGATCAAACTGAAGCCTTTTGCATTGAACATCTTAGCTTTAATGCCATCCAATGGCAGCAATCTTTAATCTACAGGGTTGGCCACGGCAATATGCTAGGGTTTTGTTCTTTTTTCAAACAATCAAGTAAAAGGTCGTTAAGGAATAGCTGGCCGCAAACCGGTTTTTCTCGGTAGCAATACTCTATGCCTTTAGAAACAAAAGCCAATTGGTAGGCATGCAAATAAGTCCGATCCCACTGTTTCGCTTCTTCCGCTGGAGAGTAATAAAGAGGATCGCCCACTATAGGCGCTCCAATGCTACGTAGGGCTACCCGAAGTTGATGGGTTTTACCCGTGTTGGGTTTCAGCCAATAGAGTCGGTGGCCCTCGCCGATACTGCGACTAAAGAACTGCGTGATCGCCGGATTGTTTTTCGTTTTCTCTAACTTCCATGCACCCCTGCGCGCTTTCGCCATATCGCCTATGATTAGGCCTTGCTTCTTCTTCGGCTTACGGTCCGAGATAGCAATATAGAATTTTTCTACCTGCTTATTTTGAAATAATAGTGATAATTCTCGAGCCGCTTCTGGCTTTTTAGCCAACAGCACAAGGCCAGAAGTGACTTTATCCAAGCGATGCACAGGCAAGCAAGCTTCCACGTTGAATTGAGTTTTGACTCGCTGACACAAGCCAATTTCATTGTATTCACAATGCATACTGATTCCGGGATATTTATGAATAACCCAAAAATCGGATTGCTCATCTATACATTCAAAACCTTGCGCTTCACTTATGGGTGGCATCTGCCTATTACCTCTAAATAGCAATTAACTGACTTCTGTAAACTCTAACCTTTTAAAGCGGCTAACCTCGTAACCCGCCAACCCCACCATATCCGGCGCATGACGGAGCATTTAATCACTTAGCGATATCATGCTAAGATCTCGGGCCTGGTTTACAAGAATTTAATTATGGATGTTAAAGTCATGAATGCTAAAGTCAATTTCGATATCTTATCACCCATTAGTTTTTTACAACGCTCGGTAACCACTTATCCGACAAAAACTGCAGTCATCTACGGCGACACCCAATACTCTTACCAAGACTTTGCCAATCGTGTCTACCAACTTGCCAGTGCTTTGCAGGCAAAAGGAATAGGCAAGGACGATAAGGTCGCGTTTATTTGCCCCAACACACCGGCAATGCTGGAAGCGCATTTTGCTGTACCGCTAATAGGAGCCGCCTTAGTATCAGTGAATACGCGACTAGCCGCTCCAGAGATTGCTTACATCATAGAACATTCTGAATCGAAAGCCGTCTTTGTAGACACTGAATTTTCCCCTACCGTTGCCTCGATACAATCACAACTCAATGCCGTGGAGCTCTACGTCAACATCGTTGATGATCCCAGCTTTGAAAAACTAGATGCCCAAGACTATGAAGATTTTCTCAAAATGGGCTCCAGTGACATCGTGGAGTCGGTGGTAGAAGATGAATACGACACCATCGCCATCAATTATACCAGCGGCACTACGGGCAAACCCAAAGGCGTGATGTTTCATCATCGAGGGGCTTATTTAAATGCCATAGCAGAAGTGATGGAAGCCGGTGTCACGTCAAAGTCCACCTATCTTTGGACCTTACCTCTCTTTCACTGCAACGGCTGGTGTTATAGCTGGGGCATCATTGCCGTGGGTGGTACTCACGTTTGCTTACGCGCTGTGGAACCAGAAGTGGTTTTTGATCTAATCAAGAGTGAAGGCGTAACCCACCTCTGCGGTGCGCCTACCGTGTTGATCGGTTTAAATAGTTTTGCAGAATCCAGTGGTCGCAAATTTGAAAACCCTATCACTATCACCACCGCAGGTGCACCACCCGCTCCTGCGATTATTCATAGCATGGAGAATATGGGCGCTCACATCATTCACGTCTATGGACTCACAGAAGTGTTTGGCCCCTATAGTATTTGCGCCGAACAAGAAGAATGGACCTCACTCCCCACGGACCAAACAGCCAAACTCAAAGCCCGTCAAGGCGTACCCTTTGTCATGGCGAGCTATATGGATGTAGTTGATCGTGAAACAATGGTACCCGTTCCAAGGGATGGCAAAACCGTCGGTGAAATTGTCATGCGCGGTAACATGGTGATGACAGGCTATTATAAAAACCCGAAAGCCACTGAAGAAGCCTTTAAAGGCGGTTGGTTTCACAGCGGTGATCTCGCGGTGATGCACGCCGACAATTACGTCCAAATATTGGATCGCGCTAAAGATATTATTATCAGTGGCGGCGAAAATATTTCTACCGTCGAAGTGGAAGCGGTTTTGTACCAACACCCCTGTGTACTAGAAACAGCGGTGGTCCCGGTTCCCGATAAAAAATGGGGAGAAGTTCCCAAGGCATTTATAACTTTGAAGCCCGGATTAAAACCGGAAGAACTACCCACTCCAGAAGATATTATCGCTTTTTGTAAAGACAATATCGCTCGATTCAAAGCCCCGAAATACATTGAGTTTATGGACTTACCGAAGACAGCAACGGGTAAAATCCAAAAATTTAAGTTAAGAGAAAAAGAATGGGAAGGGCATGAAAAAAGAGTTAACTAAAACACATATTAGCGAATACTGACCGAACGCGGTGAAGTCACCGATTTTTTAGACATTGATGTTTTAGTCATTGATCTTTCGATCACCAACTTTTCAGTTACCAGCGTCGTCACCACAGCGCTTGATAGCCGCTGTGGTACATGCCTAAGCCATCGCTCTCTAACAAATTCAGCACATCGTCTGGCTTCTACTAAGGGTTCTTGTGTCGTTCTTAACGTATTTCCTACAGCCCAACGCCGATACGGAATAACTCTATTCTGCTCAACAAGATTTTTTAGACCATTGGCAATACGTGAATTCTCACGCAGAGGAACATCGATAATTCCCACGGACGAACCCGCAGTCAATGCTTCATACACCATAGAAACACTATCCGCACTCACCCAGGATTGGTGCGCTGTGGTTAATTGTTTTGATACCCAATCTGATGGTGTTTCCGTATAAGACTGAATTTTTAAATTAGGTAACGATAGTGTTCTTAACTTTTGCAAAAAGCTGTCAGGAGTGCGCCGAGAATTCGTTAAACAATACTGGACCGTTGGCTGCTGGCGACAAATATTAGCCACCTGCGCACAAACACCTTCATCAGACCAAGCGCTGTGCTTACAAGGCCCCCCAATAAGAAACACGCCGCGAGACACATCATGGCGCCGAGAATTTTTCATGCCGTTAAGCACACCTTGGGTTAGATGCAGACTTTCGCGTCCCGCTTTCACGCCATCATGTTCCGGCACTAATGACAAATCAAACCAACTCAACGGCAAGCTCGGTTTCATCAGTACGATGATTTTACCGCCTCTATTCGCTCGCGCTGATAACATGGGGATATGGGTACGATGACCCGCGCCGATGATTAAATCCGGCGACGGCAAAGATTGATCGAAACGATAACGTCCGCGCAAGGCCGACATCAAACCAACACCTTTCTTCTCCACGGAGACGGTATAAACATCCGTCTCAACTTGATTCGCAAGCTCACCGATCAGTCCTAATGACTGTTGGTCATGGCCAATATTTTCGTCCGTAAAACGCCAAATCGTTATCTTAGATTGGCTTTCCATAGCGCAAAATCCTTACTCGGGAGATATCAGTATTATTGGTATTCTCCCTTTGTCCAGTTTATTGCAAGGATTCTATTTATTGCCTATGGGATGAGCTATTTGATGAGTTATTAGATGAAAGAGGCGATGCCTTTTCGAGCGCCTTCAAGGTAGGGAGCGAGATGATCCAATGCGGGCGAAAGACAAATATTGTCGTAACTGCCCTCCGCGTTAATCAGGTTTTTCAAAGGCGGTAGCTTTGACTGGTAGAACACTTCGTCATGTAGCGCCACAGACCACGGCCCGAACGGCGCAAAATATTTCCAATTAGTCGCACCAAAAATACCAATGGTGGGAGTTTTCAAAACGGCAGATAAATGCATCGGACCCGAATCAGTGGATACCGTGAGAAAAGCATGGTCTAACAATCCCCTTAACTCACTAATTGAAAGTTCACCCGCTCTATTGTGAGACGATCCCACCAAAACCTTTTTGACTGCCTCGCAATACTCTCTTTCGCTGTCTGTACCAGTAATCATAAACGGCAGTTCATATCGGTCCCACAGCGCCTTACTGAATTCTTGCCACTTCTCAAGCGGTAACCTTTTAGATTCCCACTTCTGGCTCGACCCCGGATGTAAAACGATATAATTCTTTTCACTACGAGAGGATCTGTAGTCGTATAAACCACCCCCCGCTTGATGAATCGCCATATCGAGAAATATTTCCGTGGCACAACGGTGAGTCCGACACCGATCAATGGCTCCAGGGTGTATCACTTTTTTACCCGAAAAAAGCCTGATAACTTTTGACCGATCGCTCCCTTGCAAATCCAGCAGAACATCCGCTTCACTTCGGCGAATTTGTTTTATCAGCTTAACCACATCACCGAACTTTTTACTTTTTAGAATAATGAAATCATCCACTTCATCAGCCAACACTTCCTGGCCTAGCGGCGATGTGATCATCAATGGTTTTTGCGGTAGGGATCGAATAGCAGGTATCGTCATGGCCAGATCACCAAGCGCACTAAACCGCATTGTCGCTATCTTCATATTCAGTTTCCGTTTGGGTCGGAATGTAGGCTAGGGTGTGGACGGGGGCTAGTCAAGACAACTCAATCACGGTAGGCTCCCACTGTACGTCAATATCTAATGACTCACACATTTTTAGTGATACGCATGCTATCTGCTGTGATGACACTACCTACTATTTACAAACTTTTTGTTGTTAACATACTTTTTATTATTTACAAACAAGGAGACACTCATGTCACGCCATATCTTAGAAGAAGCCAATATTCACGAAGCCATTCGAGGCAAAGTCAGCAACAACAACAAAAGTGTTGTTGAAGAAGCGCAACGAGCCATCGAAGAAAATGCCGTCGTCGTCATTGGAATGGCTCAAAACCCCCATTGCAAAAAAGCCTGCAAAGTACTGGATAAAGCTAGCGCATCCTATCATTACTTGGAGCACGGCAGTTATTTAAAAGAATGGCGTAAGCGAAATGCACTAAAAATGTGGAGCGGATGGCCCACATTTCCCATGGTATTTATCAAAGGCCAATTAATCGGGGGCGCAAGTGAATTACAAACGTTAATCAAAAGCAAAGAGTACGACCAACTCGTTACTGCATAATGATCATTCACTTTAGGAACAAGAAACATAGAAAAAGAGACATAAAAAATAAAAACGAAAAGATTCAGGAGCCATTAACTCTGAGGCAAGCGAATTAAAACAATTGTTCAGACACTATCCCATTAGAATTAATCAGGTAGTGTCTGTTCTCCTATTTAATGCTCACGTGTCGCACTAAACTCAATATCAGGCCAGCGTTCTTGCATCAGATTCAAATTCACCATTGTCGGCGCGAGATACGTTAAGTGATCACCGCCATCTACAGCCAATCCATCGTGGGCTTTTTTCTTAAACTCTTCTAACTTCTTCTCGTCTTGGCAATAAATCCAACGTGCCGTGCTCACATTCACGCTTTCATAAACACATTCTACTTTGTATTCATCCTTTAACCGATGAGCCACGAGATCAAACTGAAGCACACCTACAGCCCCTAGCACGATGTCATTGTTGCGATTCGGCATAAAGACTTGCGTCGCACCTTCTTCCGACAACTGCTTCAACCCTTTTAAAAGCTGCTTACTTTTCAGAGGATCTTTCAACCGAACACGCCTAAATAATTCGGGAGCAAAGTGAGGTATACCCGTAAAGTTAAACTTCTCTCCCTGACTAAACGTATCACCAATTTGTATGGTCCCGTGATTGTGCAAACCAATAATATCCCCAGGCCACGCACTTTCAAGATGCTCGCGCTCACCCGCCAAAAACATCAGTGCATCGGCAGCCTTCATATCCTTCCCAATTCGCACATGATGCATCTTCATGCCACGCTGATATTGACCAGAACAAATACGCATAAACGCAATTCGGTCGCGGTGTTTGGGGTCCATGTTGGCTTGTATTTTAAAAACAAAACCGGAAAACTTTTCTTCCTGCGGCTCAATGCTACGCTCTTTGGTCTCACGAGACTGCGGCGACGGTGCCCATTCGGTCAAACCATCAAGCATTTGTTTAACCCCAAAATTGCCCAATGCGGTACCGCAAAAAACAGGCGACAACTTACCCGCCAGAAACTCGTCTAAATCAAACTCATGAGAAGCACCTTTAACAAGCTCCAACTCTTCTCTTAAGTCATCCGCCAAATCACCGATGACCTCATCAAGATCTGGATTATCAAGCCCTTTAATAATTCGCTCTTCCTGAATCTGATGTCCTTGCCCCGTGCTATAAAGATAAGTCTCATCCTTTACTAAGTGATAGACACCCTTAAAATACTTACCCATACCGATAGGCCAAGTGATGGGAGCACACTTTATTTTCAATACATCCTCAATCTCATCCAATAATTCGATAGGATCACGCGTATCACGATCCAACTTATTAATAAACGAAACGATGGGCGTATCCCGCAACCGACACACATCCATTAACTTAATGGTTCTGGTTTCAACACCCTTACTCGCATCAATCACCATCAACGCGGAGTCAACCGCCGTTAAAGTGCGATAGGTATCCTCCGAGAAATCCTCATGACCTGGCGTATCCAGTAAATTCACAATGCAGTCATTAAAGGGAAATTGCATCACAGAGGTCGTCACCGAAATCCCCCGCTCTTTTTCCATCTCCATCCAATCGGATGTGGCATGACGATCAGAGCCACGACCTTTTACTGTCCCGGCTTTTTGGATTAGGTTGCCGAATAAGAGTAGCTTTTCAGTGATGGTAGTCTTACCCGCATCCGGGTGAGAGATGATTGCAAAAGTCCTTCTCTTATTGATTTCATTGACAAAATTACTATCTGACAAACCTTTAACTCCAAATATGTACGCAA
>JAHRWA010000040.1 GCA_019090455.1 Pseudomonadales bacterium
GTTTCAAACCGAATTATTAATGAAATATCGGGGATATCGAGAGTGGCCTATGATGTGTCGTCAAAGCCTCCGGCGACGATAGAGTGGGAGTGATCCCGCGTCCAGCACTGGCCAATATCCACAAGTAGTAATTACACTCAAACCCATTGCAACTAATGGGTTTTTTTTTGTCTGTCGGTTTTAGGCGTTCTCTAACACCTGGAAGCAAACTTTTTGATGGTGTTTTAAATGTTATCGCCGAACTCAGTACTGCGATACCAGATTAATGCCAAGGCATGAATTTTCAGCTATTCATGGTATTGAATGCTTTAAAGAGGGAGTTGATACGTTGATCGATACCAAACTTTGAAGCTTGAAATACAGAGACAAAATCGACAAGGTTAATGGCCTTTAGGTGGCAGTGACAAAAGCGGGCGCGGTCTGTTTCAGGCACAACTATTCAATCAAGGGGCGTCAGGAGACGTTAACAATAAGTCGGTGGTATTACGCTCGCGGAAGCAAGCAAGCAAGCAAGCAACTTAACTAAGATAAGAGAATGGTGGTGGCTGGTAAGTCACCTGCTAGGGAAAAAGGACGTGATAGACGGCGTGTGAAGAATGCTGAAACGTTTCGGGGCATGGGCTTGAAAATGGCTGCGCGGCTATCAGATGGCCGACTCGACGCGTGATATGGGTAAGTCGGTATACACGGGTGAATTAAAGACGCGGTTTGGAGATCAAATTTACCGTTTGCTATTCGGCTGGGGCTATCGGTTCGAATCGCGTTTGAGCGTCTTAAAAAGTATTTCTGACGCTGTGCTTATGAGCCAGTATTGACCGATTTATTGCAATGCAATAATGCATCACGAATCATAAAGTTCACCAAGGTGTTGGATACACCCAGTTCGCTGGCAATCTCTTTTTGTGAAATACCATGAATCCTGTGACGCTCAAAGGCGTAGCGGATCCGTTCGGGTAACTCAGCCAATGCGGTATCAATCTGATTCAGGGTTTGCGTGTCACTGTAGCTTGTTTCGGGTGAGCTATTGCTAACAGCGTCATCAACATCACTGCCATCGTGGTGCTTTTTTATTCGTGACTGTTTGCGATAGTGGTCGACCGACAAGTTACGAACGATCTGGAATAAATAACTAAGCTGGGCTTTGGGTGAGTGGGCAACTGATGACGCTGACGAGAGCTTGAAAAAGGTGTCTTGTACAATATCTTCCGCATCAGAATGGCTGCGGGTGAGGCGTATCGCAAACCGTGTTAGCGAGGTGCGATTATCGGCATATAATTGCAACAGCGATGTATTGTCTGTGCTGATGGCACCTACTTTTGCCATGATATGAGACACCTTGCTGTGTGGACTGAACTCCTCTGTGAAGTATCTCGCTACGGCCTTACAGCACTGAATAGGTCAATGGTTTAGAGGCTGACCCAGTATAAGTTTAGAATCAGCTGACATTTTAATTCAAATGCAAATGATTATCAATTAAGAAAATATAAAGGAAGGTAGTACCTACGGCGAAAGAATTCCACTGCCACTACAAACTCCACGATGCCACCACTGACTTGGGAGGGCGGTGGAGGCAGCGGCTGAGCGCGGGAGATTAAGGCAGGAGCCTTTTGATTTAAAGCGCTGTAGGCACTGAGCTACGTTAAGCGGTAATCCACCATGGAGCCATTGCGGTTGATGGTGATGCGTACATACACAACAGGCTCTTGTCGGTTACGCAGTGCTTCAGGGGAGTCGCGTTTGTGATGTTCAATCTGGCCCAATAAAACCGATTGCCAGGTGGTCGGTGCCTGTGACGGTGTTAAGGGCATCGCGCCGTCCATGAGTGCTGCGGCCACTTCGTCGGGCGGGGCTTCAAAGGCGGGTGGGGCTTTGTCTTCCTGTGCTACTTGCTCTTCGTCAAAAGGTTCAGGTACTTCGATAAGGTGAGGTTTTGGCGGCGGCTCTTTTTTAGGAAACAGGGCCTCCGTTTCTTCGATAATGGGTAGCTCAGGCAGTGGTTCAATCGTGGGTCTGGCTCGGGCACAGGTTCCGGCGCTGGAGTTTCTTCTTGCGCAGGGTGGTTGTTTCAGGCGCAACCGGCATGGGCGCTCAATCTATAATCATTGCCGCCATGGACTGCGTGACATTGGTGGGACTATTGGGCTGCCAATTTAATTTAACTAATATCGAACTGCTAAAAACACTCATCACAAAAACAAAGGACGCGCCCAGCGTAGCGAAGAGTGTTGTATCAACTGCTGTTTAAACGACGTCAAAAAATTGATGACGAAGCCGCTTCCTCTATACCAACCAACGCTATTGTTGAATAACCGGCTGCGCGCAAGTCATTCATGACCGTTATTGAATTACCGTAAGCCACGGTTTATCGGCAGGTAAACACAGGCGGCTATCTTTGTTGCCCTCGGTGGCTTGATCGAACTTTTATGAAAAATTATTTTTGGTAATGAGCGTAACACCCGAGGATAAATTCAGGTCAGCCTGTAGGGTTAAACAGATCGGTGTATCCGGGTGCCAGAGTTTTGCCGCGCTTGAGGCGGGTAGACAAACATTGGTATCCACTCGGTTTGTTCAGTTCTAGCTTCAGGTTCTGACACTTGAGTCTTTTCCTAAGCTAATGCCCTAGGTAATTGGCTGATGGCAGGCAGCGATAACAGAACTCGGCAACCGCGATAATTACGGGTATAAAAAATGGGATGGAAAAATACCTGTATATATTCATAATAAATTTAGAATATTAAATACATGTCCACATCACTACCGGCCAATAACTTCCAATGCCATTGTGTAATGCAGGAGGAAAATAAACAGTATTGGGTTGCTATGTCCTTGGTTAATAGCATCCTATTTTTTTTACTCAGTAACTCGCAGGTATTAGGCTTAATAAGCCAGTCGTTATTGAATAAGGCCGCTACCTTTCCCGTAACAGGGTCTGGCGGGGGCTAACAAGAAAACGTAAAGCTTTATTGGGATCAAGCAGCAACAAAGACTAGTAATTGACCTGCACCGCAGGGTGCTTTGCCAGCAAGTTTTCACGCGTCAGCAGGGGCTGTTGCTAAAGCATCAGGTGACGAAATTGCCAGCTGATGCCAATCAGGGTTCATTGCTATATCTAGCTCGTCGTATCATGCGAGCAAAGCGCTGGTTACACTGGCGATTAGCAGAAAACCTGCCATCGCCAGGCCAGCATAGCGGTGAAGGAGTACAAGGGTATATCTCAAGGCTGTCGGGTAACCATGAAAGCAATAGCAGAATTTATCTTATTTTCTACCAATTATAAGAAACATTTACTGCAATATTTCGGCTTTCACCAAACCAACATTGTGACCCAAAACAAGAATAAGTTTCTTTATCAAAAAGGTTACTTACGTTAAGTGACGTTCGATATTTGTCGAAGTCATAATGTAATGCTAAGTCATATAGCGCATATCCAGAAAGCTCATAATTGTTATTATTGCTATCATAAACAGAGCTAGTGGCTCTCACACCAACGCCTATTCCAAGGCCATTTAAAGAACCACTATGGAAATTATAATCGATCCAAACAGCCCCGCTGTGTGTTGGTATTTCTCGTAGTGTATTCCCTTCGGTGCCATCATTACTCTCAGTTATTTCCAGATCAAGATAGGTGTAAGAAGCAATGATATTTATTGCGTCAGTTATTTCCACTTTAGCTTCAAGTTCTAATCCGCGGGATCGTATTTCTCCCGTTTGAACTTCAGCAAAAGGGTGGTTTATTGTGTCTGGGTCAGAGGTTAAAACGTTTTCTTGAGTAATATCAAACACACTAGCAGTGAATAATTTATTAGACCCTACTGGCTGATACTTTATGCCTATTTCTTTTTGCTCACCTGTCAACGGTTTAAATGAAGAGCCAAAAAAATCTGTGCCAATTTGGGGCGTAAACGATGTAGCATAACTTATATAGGGAGAAAGACCATTACTAAACAGATAATTCAATCCAATGCGGGCAGTGGTTTCATTGTCAGTTTGTTTTGAAATGCTGTCGTTATCGAGGTGATTTTTTACTTCAATGGTAGACTCATCTGAGCGAACACCAAGCGTCAAAATCCATTTCTCTTTGATCTTCATTCGATTTTGGGCGTAAAGCCCTACTTGTTGCACGTCTATTGTGTTGTCTGAGAAAGGGGTATCAGGTAATTTCAGTATCTGCCCATAAACAGGATTGAAAATATCAATCAAAGAGCCGCCAGCACCAAAAAATGCCTGCTCAGTTAGCTCATTTTTGTAATAGTCTATGCCAAATAATGTTGTATTTTCTGCAAAAGATGTATTCCATTTTAATTCTATTTTATTGTCAGCTGTGAGCGATTTGGTGTCGCCGCGAGCTCCAAAGGGTGCTCGGTTTAATAATCGTTTCTCTGGATCAGAAAAGCCAAGTCCAAATCCTGTTTGAGAATCAAATTCAGATTCCTGATAACGTATATTTTGCTTGAACGCTAATGTGTCGTTAAAGCGATGCTCAAAATCATAACCTATAAAAAATTGTTCTCTTTCATAGAAATCAGAACTTGGTTCACCACCATAGGTGCTTCTATCAATTTTTCCATTTGGGTTAGGAAGAGCAGTACCTGACGAAGGAAGGAATGCCGCTGTACCGCCGCTATTGCCAAGATCATCCTTTAAGTAATTTGCAAACACTGTTATTGAGGTGTCTTCGGTCGGTCGCCATTCAATAGAAGGTGCGATATAAATACGATCATCGCGAACAAAATCTGTTTGTGTTTCGCTTTCTCGAACAAGCCCAGTTAACCTGTATAGCCATTGACCATTACTATCTAACGAGCCTCCAAAATCAAAAGCACCTTGATACTTTTCATTATTTCCTAGAGTCAGCTTTAATTCACGTACTGGCTCCTCTGTAGGACGCTTGGACGTCGAATTTATAATTCCTCCTGTCGAACTTTGGCCATATAACGTCGACGATGGTCCGCGCAGCAATTCAATCCGCTCAAGTCCATAGGGTTCTACAATTGTGAAGCTGAATTGATTTGAAGCTGTTTTAAGGCCATCTAAATAGTAGTCGGAGTCTGTAAAACCCCGAATGACAACATCATCATATCGTTTGTCAAAATAGCGGCTGGGGATTACCCCGGGCGTATAACTTACCGCTGACTTAATCGTATCTGAATTTCTGCGTTCTATTTCATCTTTTGTTACTACAGACATTGACTGCGGTGTTTCTATGATAGGTGCATCTGTTTTTGTTGCTGCTGCGCTGCGCTTAGCCACATAACCTTCCACAGGCCCATCAGCAGTTTCTCCAATCGTCTCCCCGCTCACTTTAACCGCATCAAATGTCATCACATCACTATCCACTATAGCCAGCACGACTGAATTGCCGGACACGTTAAAAGTAATATCTGTGCCTTGCAGTAATTGCCCTAACACCTTCTCTGTTACTAGCGTGCCCTGAACTGCCGGGCTTTGCTTGCCAGCAATCAACTCGGCGTTATAAATAATCTGTAAACCCGTTTGCTGGCCCAGAGCTTTTAATGCACTGGCGAGGGATTGAGCAGGAATATCAACGGCTTGCTGTGCGAATACACAAGAGGAAAAAATGAGTGCCAATGAGGCGCCCAATTTAGCCATAACGGCGAGTGATTTTTTTCGGGAGATTGATAGGGGCAGGGTGTGCTTGATAGACAAAGGTGTTACCTCTAGTGTTTGATTTCTACAGGTAATACGAATGTCGGGCGAAAAAATTTAGTCAGAAGTGAAAATAGTTAAAAAATAAAGCTTGAGGCTAAGACAAGAGGCCTTAAATGGTCAAAAAATTAACCACGGCTAATAGAAATCACCTGAATAACGGGTTCGGTCTCTAATGTTACGGTGGTGAGTTAAGACGTTTTATTGTGGAGAGGAAATCATATAACGCGACATTATTTGGGTGCTGCCATCGTTTTGCAGCTTGAGGTTGACCGGCAAAATTTTAGGTAGCATTTTGACCATACCCTGTATATCACCGGTATTGTAAATACCACCAATACGCAATTTAGCCACGGCTGGGCTGGTGAGCACCAACGGTGCGGGTAGGTAACGGTTTATTTGAGGCAGTGCCTCGGCAAGGGTGAGGTTGTCGAGAATTAACTGGCCTTGGCGCCACGCCAATGTTTGATGGGTGTCGGTTTTACTAATGGTCAATTCTTGCTGTGTACCACCAGCACCATAACGGGCTTGCATGCCGCGTGTCAGTGTCTGTTCTGCTACGCCACTGTTGACGTTAACCGAGCCTTCGGTAACGGCGACAACGACATTATCCTGATACGTCCAAACATTAAAGCGGGTGCCGGTTACGGTGATGGTGCCGTTGGCTGCCTTGATAATAAAGGGCTGTTCTTTGTTATGACTAACCTGAAAATAGGCTTCGCCGTTTCCAAAGCTAACGCTGCGGTGATGACGGTAGTTGGCGTAACTCAGTTGGCTATTTAAGTTGAGTTCCACTTCACTGCCATCGGGTAGGGTGATGTGTTGTACGGTTTGTTCTGCACTGTAGCGGTGGTAGCTATTGGGAATGCTATCGAGCTGCCAACCCATGTAGCCACCACTGGAAAATATAAATAAAGCAACACAAGCGACCCGCGCCAATGTAGACCAGCGCGTGCGTTGTTGGGTATTAGCCATCCGTTGAGGTAGTTCGGCTGCTGCTAAGGGCTGCGGAGGTTGTTGATACGTTTTTGGCTGTGCTTGGAGGTGTTGGGCTGAAGGTACGGTTACGGTGGGTGCTAACTGTGCGCTGACATCCCATATTTTTCGTGTTTTATCAAAGGCGGCTGTGTGTTTGGGGTCGCTTTTGAGCCATTCTTCGAACGTGTCACGCTCTACTTGGGTGCAGTCTTCCTCCTGCAAGCGCATAAACCAATCAACGCTTTGCTCAGTGATAGAGTCATCGGCATTGGAGGGAGGTAGATTCATTGGGTTGCTTGCCCGTTCGCTGAAAGGGTGTTTATTAGAAGAATCATCCCTTATTTGATAAAAAGCCGGTTGATTTACCGCTGCTGCAAATAGTACGAATCGTGGTGATTGATGGGACAGTAAACTTTCTTTTTCGTCTGAACACTTGGTCATCGTTCCATTGTGGGTTTTGTATGAAGTAGTTGTGCCAACTGCAGCATCAGCTAGGGACAGTCTTCATACGAATTGCTCTGTTTGATCCCTGTGTTTACAGTGTTGTTACTCTGTTTCTGGCATTTCCAAGTTACGCGATCACCGATAATGGATGAAGCTGAACAAGCGGCTAATTCACAAGACCGGCAGCGTAGCCAATACCCGCAACTTCAGTCGGATTTAAAGAAATCCTACAGGGTATTGCTGATGCAATAGCCTCTGAGCGGCGTGAGCCACGATCTTTACCGCCGATCGACGCAGACTATCAATAATGGCTGTTACTGCTGCATAAGAGGCAGCGTTTACCGGTGCTACCCTCGGTGGTGCCAATGAGCAGTTCCAGCCTCACCATTTTACTCGTGGTGTTTTCGGTACTCTGCCCCTAGGTTGGTTGGGTCATCATGACCCAGTGGAAGGCTTGGTCATAGGGCAATATTGATTTCTATGACTTTCTCACCCGCGTTGTTCGCTCGATTTTTCTAGCCCTCGTTATTGGCCATAACCGTAGCGTTTTGACATTGGATTCACTACCACTATGAGGAAGACGTATGAACATCAAAAAAATTTAGGTTAATGGCCAAAATAAATGGCGGCATAAGTTACAAGAACAGATACCAAAGCAGTCAGAACATGAGAGTTGGGGACAATCAAGCAATCAAGTGCGTGGTACTAGTCGGGTGACCTACGACAGTTCCAGCAAACCGCCTGCGACGATTGAGTCGGAGTGACTCGCGCTAACTGTCAGCCCCAGGCACAAAGTAGCATTAGTTAAACCTAGTAGCTCAATCGAGCATCGGTAAATACCTTGTAAAATCGGATGTTGACTCCTGAAATGCGAGGTAAGTTAACGCGCGGAATTACAGAGAAGCTTTGAGCAACTATCGGGCAAGTGCCTGCGGTTGTCTTGCTTAGCGCACGCCAGATTGGTAAGACAACGCTGGCAAAAACCATTGCGGTCGAGATCGAAACAATCTCGACCTGGAAGCCCCCGAAGATTTACTCAAGCTTAGTGACCCAGGCAGCTTCTTAAGAGCTCATGCCGATAAGTTGGTTATTCTGGATGAAATACAACGCAGCCCGGAATTGTTTCCTGTACTACGGGGGCTGATCGACCAGAACAGGCAGCAGGGTCGCAAAGCGGGTCAATTTTTGCTGTTAGGGTCAGCATCAATGGATTTGATGCGCCAGTCTTCCGAAAGCCTTGCCGGTCGGGTCAGTTATCTCGAAATGAGTGGCCTGAATCTGATTGAAATTGGCGGGGACCACCAGAAAAAGACAGCGCCATTGGCTAAGGGGTGGGTTTCCGGACAGCTATCTGGCACCTGACGACAATCTGGCTATGGACTGGCTAGAAAACCTGATTCGCACTTATCTTGAGCGCGGTATCCCTCAAATGGGGTTTCGTGTCCCGGCCGCAAGATTACGTCGGCTGTGGGCAATGTTGGCCCATTTGCAGGGTGAAACAGTTAACTACTCTAAGCTGGCGTCGAATTTAGAAGTCGATGCCAAAACAGTCACTCATTATATTGATATTTTGACAGCCCTTTTGTTGGTCAGGCGGCTCGAGCCCTGGCATGCCAACGTTAAAAAGCGACTAGTCAAATCCCCTCGTTATTACGTGCGCGACAGCGGCATCCTCCACCGCTTGCTGGGTATCAATTCTTATGATGGATTATTGTCCAATCCGGTATTGGGCAAAAGCTGGGAAGGGTTTGTCGTCGAGAATATCCACTCTATTCTGCCAAATCGTGCAGAAACCTATTTTTACCGCACGGCTGCCGGTGCCGAGATCGATCTGGTCATCAAGATGCCCTCATCTGAAATTTGGGCCGAAGAGATTAAGCACGGGGTTGCACCTAAGATTGGCAAGCACTATAGCCAAACCTGCAATGACGTTGGTGCAACGCATAAGTACATCCTCTACGGTGGTGACGATGAGTTTCCGGTCGGTAGCGATGTGAAAATCATTTCCCTGCCAAGGCTTATGGAGCGACTTAATTCAGGGTCGACATCAACTGGATAGGGATTCGGGCCCACTGGGTAGCTCTTCGACAGAGACATCAGGGTAAGTGGTTGCACAACTGAAGAGGCGACTCCCTGCAACAGTTTGGAATATCGTTTCGACCAAAAATAATCTAACAATTAGATAGTGATCGTTAAGTCGCGCGGGGAAGTGTTGTGGACGGTGACCAGAACAACAATAACAAACCAGTTGCTGATCAGCGTGATGAACAAAACAAAAGTATTACCGTACCAGGCATAGCGCTACCCAAGGGTGGTGGTGCTATCCGTGGCATCGGTGAGAAATTTGCAGCCAACCCGGTAACGTACCGGCTCGATGACCATTCCCATTGCGACCAGTCTCGGACGCGCCGAATTTGGACTAGAACTTGCACTTGCCTGTGATTCAGGCGCGGGTAATGGCCTATTTGGCCTGGGTTAAAACCTATCTCGGCCAGCCATTACATCCATAAAAGGCAATGGCTTACTCCAATTCTGGGAGTTTTTGATTGGAATAAACGTGGTCTGTCCCCTAATTGTACAGCGATATCAGATGTAGCTGAGGCTTTAAAGGGGTCAGGGGTGCCGATTATCGCCGATGGGGGTATCCGTTATTCCGGTGATCTGGCCA
>JAHRWA010000041.1 GCA_019090455.1 Pseudomonadales bacterium
ATTTCAGCTCTAACAATTTCAGTTCTAACAATCTCAGCTCTAAATAGTTAATTCAGCTCTCCCCTACATCAGTACATAAATAAACCTTCGTTGATCGCAATATTAAGCAATTTGCATGATAAAGGTAAAAAGCCATATCTCATTGAATTAACTCAACGGGTGATTTCCATGATCAATTTCATCGAATCGGGTCATTTATATTCACAACTTTCAGCTGACTTCTTTTCTTTTTGTCAAAATACTGGACTAAAATAAGTATTAGGCATATAAATTGCTAAACAAACCGCCCCTTATAACTGCAAGAGAATAGGTAGTTTGCAGCATTGATGAAACCAACTTTACAACTCAGAATTGGCCACCATTTAACGATGACGCCACAATTGCAGCAAGCAATACGTTTGCTGCAATTGTCCACGCTTGACTTAAAAAATGAAATTCAGGAAGCCTTAGATTCCAATCCGATGCTCGAAGTCTCGGAAGAAGATGGCCAAAACCAGGGAAATACCCAAGACAGTAATAGCAGTGAGGCGGGCTCAACAAACACCACTGATACAGCAAACTCGAATACTGATGAAAAACCGACGACAAATCAGGAAAACGAGACCATCGATCTCAGCGCCACAGATAATATTCCGGACGATCTACCCGTAGATTCTGATTGGGAAGATGTGTATCAATCAAGTATGCCTGCCTCGACAAACTCTAGCAGCAGTGGCTCAGGGGAAGACTACAATTTCGAGGAACGCAACGGCACAACCGAATCGCTTTACGACCATTTGATGTGGCAGTTAAATCTAACACCATTTAGCGATACCGATAGAGTCATCGCAATGGCGATTATTGAAGCGATTGACGACAGAGGGTATTTAACGGTTACTGCTGAAGATGTCTTAGAAACGGTAAGAGGCGAAGAGGTCACCCATTCGGAACCTTCCGACCCCGATATTGTAAATGAAGGCCCTGCTTTAAACGCAGAGTATCAATACCCAAATGATGAAAATAAAAACAGTCATGATTCCGACTACCAAAACCAAGGGCTAGGTGATGTAGAGCGGGATGAGGTCGAAGCCGTATTACATCGTATCCAACAGTTTGATCCTCCGGGTGTCGCCGCACGCGATCTATCTGAATGCATTGTTATTCAATTAAAACAGTTACCGCTTGAAACGCCCTACAGCATTGAAGCACAAATGGTGGCCAAGGATTATCTCAAGCTACTGGGGGCTCGTGACTACACACAAATAATGCGCAAAGCCAAATTAAGAGAATCGGACCTTAAAGCCATTATTGATTTAATTCAAACCCTAAACCCAACACCAGGCGATCAAGTCACGCCTTCCACAACAGAATATGTTATTCCCGATGTCATCGTCACTAAAAGAGAGGATTCGTGGAGTGTAGAGCTAAACCCGGATACAGCACCCAAATTGGGAATCAATTCAGGCTATGCAGCTCTCGTTAAACGGGCAGACAACAGTGATTCCAACAATTACCTTCGAAACAACTTGCAAGAAGCGCGATGGTTTATTAAGAGCTTACAGAGTCGGAACGAAACCCTACTCAAAGTGTCTACAAAAATAGTAGAGCACCAAAAAGGCTTTTTTGAATACGGTGAGGAAGCGATGAAGCCTTTAGTACTTCATGATATAGCGGAAGCCGTTGAAATGCATGAATCCACTATATCGCGTGTTACAACACAGAAGTTTATGCATACACCGCAAGGGATATTCGAGCTAAAGTACTTTTTTTCAAGTCATGTCGGCACAACCTCTGGCGGAGAGTGCTCTTCCACCGCTATTAGAGCTATGATTAAAAAGCTAGTTAACGCAGAAAACCCGAAGAAACCACTCAGTGATAGCAAAATAGCTAATTTCCTTGCCGACCAGCAAATTAAAGTCGCGCGCAGAACCATTGCTAAATATCGCGAGTCAATGAATATACCGCCGTCAAACGAAAGAAAACGATTAGTCTAAACTGAGTTGACTGCAGTCAAACTATTAAGAGCATTTTAGAGGTATAACTAATTTGTATTTAAGAACCACCAAACGCTAAAACACCCAAGAGGAGCAATCTATGCAAATCAATATCAACGGCCATCATGTTGAGGTAACACAAGCGCTAAGTGACTATGTTAACGATAAATTTAAAAAACTGGAACGCCATTCAGATGGCATCAGCAATATTCAGGTAACCCTAAGCATTGAGAAACTTGTACAAAAAGCGGAGGCCACAATTTTGATAAAAGGCGGCAAGATTTTCGCAAATTCGGATTCACAAGACATGTATGCTGCCATTGACTCACTCTCCGATAAGTTGGACCGACAGCTGTTAAAGCATATGGACAAAATTCAACGCAAACGCGCCTAACGCCAAACCATCTGCCACCTGTCTCGAAAAGACAGTAAAGGCACTTCAAAAAATAAGGGTCTGGCTTGATAAAACATCGCAAATTTATTTATCAAGCCAGGCCCTTAGTAATAACCACCCTCCAGTACCATTCAAAAAGACTATTTGTTTCAGTATCTTAGCAACCAGCCTATCTTGCCTTAAAAAAATAGCGTTTTTTTTTGTAAATTGATTGAATTTGCAGTGTGATTTGCATCGTTTTTTAACTAAACTCGCTGAATTATTTACCCCCAATCATCCTGAGTTCTTTCACCCTAGCAACAGGTTGTCACTGCCATATGCAACTTATCGACTTACTCAATCCAGAATTAACGTTTTGTGGGCTCCAAGTCAGGAGCAAAAAGAATTTAGTTTCACAAATATCCAAACTCATATCTCAACAAATCCCTGACATCAATAGCGACATGCTTTTTGATGAATTAATTGCCCGCGAGCGGCTAGGCAGTACGGGTGTTGGCGAAGGAGTGGGTATACCGCACTGCAGAATCGATCATTGCCATCAGCCCATCGGTGCATTAATTACATTACAAACCCCCGTAGACTACGACGCAATCGACAATAGTCCTGTTGATTTATTGTTTGTCTTACTGGTTCCGAAAAAATCGACGGATGAACATTTGCAATTACTCAGCCAAATTGCAGAGTTATTAAATCAAGAGTCGATTCGGAACACCTTACGCAATACAAAAAATCACGACGCACTCTATCAAGCGGCAAAAAAAGTCATATTGGATCAATCTGAACACGAAACAATATTAAGTTAAGTGGTGATATAACGAATGCTAATAGCACTCACTTGGCCAAGCCTCAAAATGACTCCATTCTGGGAACTAACAGGGAAAGCCAAGGGGAATACAGGAAAGCCGATTGATTCCCGACTATTATGAAGATGAGTTCCTAATTTTCACGCGATCCTAGCTAACACCTCCCTAGCTAATACAACCTAGAAAAAGATTACCCATGAAACTTTGCCTAATCAGTGGCCGATCAGGGTCAGGAAAAACAACCGCGTTACACGTACTGGAAGACCTCGGCTTTTACAGCGTCGATAACTTGCCGATCGCGTTAATTCCCAATTTAGTGTCTGAATTATTCCAAGATACGCTATCTTGCCCCGCTGAAGTGGCCATCGGCATCGACGCACGAAACTTACCATCTCAACTGGCTAAGTTCCCCAGCATTGTTGCTGACCTACAAGCACGTAAAGATCTCAGCTTTGAAATCATATTTCTAGATGCTAGCGACGACACCCTGCTCAAAAGATTTAGCGAAACTAGACGAAAACACCCCGTCAGTGACGCAAACATTTCCTTAACGGAAGCGATCATTGAAGAACGTGCGATTTTAGAACCCATTATCAACGAAGCCAACTTAACCATCGACACAACCTACCTGAGTCTTCATCAGTTACGAGACACCATCAAATTGAGATTAGGGGGGCAAACCAAAGATTTGGGTATCGCTCTACTCTTCCAATCATTCGGCTTCAAACACGGGATACCCGTTGATGCTGATCTGGTTTTTGATGTTCGCTGCCTCCCCAACCCCTATTGGGTAAACCGTCTAAGAGGAAACACAGGGGTCGACCAACCTGTTATTGATTTTTTGGAAGAACAATCCAGCGTCAAACTCATGCTTGAAGACTTAGAGCATTTTCTTCGAACTTGGCTACCTAAGTTTGAAGAAAATAATCGTAGTTATATGACTGTTGCCATTGGCTGCACTGGCGGGCAACACCGCTCCGTTTATATCGCCGAAAAACTAGGAAAGACATTTAAGACGTTGTTTGGTAATGTACAAATCCGACATCGCCAACTAGATTAACTTA
>JAHRWA010000042.1 GCA_019090455.1 Pseudomonadales bacterium
GCGATACTTCCCGGTGTTGCCTTGTCGGAACTCTGGCAAATGATGGCGACCTTCGAGCACACACTGCGCCTGATATCAGCCTGTATTCTGGTCTCCGCCCTGCTGGGACTGAGCGCGATGCTGCTCGCGTCGATCCGCGAACGTGAGCACGAAATTCAACTACTACGGGTCATCGGTGCGCCACCGATGTTCCTGTTTTTACTGATCGAACTGGAAGCCTTGTTAATCAGCTTTGCTGCCATTGCCCTCGGCACCTCACTGCTCTATTTCGTGTTAGTCGTAGCAAAAGATCTCCTCGCATCAGAATTTGGGCTGCATATCAGCACCAATATAGTGTCTGAAAGCAATGCGTATATTATGCTGCTGATGGTTTTTTCAACCATCATCGCAGCAGCCATTCCATCCCTGAAAGCCTATAAAAATGCCAGGTTGAGATAGAGGCCCCAACCTCCCCCAATCTGAAAGCTCCAGGCCCTGCCCAGCGGCCGAAAAACCAAGGGTCACAGTTGGGAAGAACGCATCGCCGCTTACCTGGCATTCAATTGTTTTCAAAATGGACTTTTATGATGACAGGAGTGTTGAATCAACGGTGGGTTCTTGAGGGCGCCTGTAAAAAAGGCTTAGGCCACTACTCCGGCACATATATCATCTTTCCATCCGGTAATTTATAGGTGATTCCCGCTTTAATTCCATTGCCTTCTCCTATATCGCCACTACTTTCATAGCGCGTAATTTCCTCACCCTCTTTGACCGTTATCGTCATATTTTCTTGCCCAGGGTTTTCAATCACCACGACGTCTTCACTGGCAAAAGGGTTGAGCGGGTTTCTGGCGATGATAATTAACAACACCACGGTGATCACCAGGAAAAGGTCAATCAAGTTCACAACTGACAGGATGGGGTCGTCATCATCCTCGTGATCAGAGAATCGTCTTGCCACATCAACCCCCATCTACAGTCTGAGATTCAGCGTCACATTCGATGAGTCTTAGCTCTTCAAACAACCAACGACGACGAATATTTAACACCGAAAAACTCAAACTGGCAGCAATTAACGCCAAGGTAACGCCAGCAAATGCCACAACCATATTTTGCCCCACGGCAGCAGTATTGTTTTCTGACAAGGACAACAAGGCGGGCCCCATCGGGATCAATGTCGCAACCAAACCGAGTAATGGCGTGACGCGGGAAACTAAGCGTATAAGTTCAAGTTCACGCATGATCCAAAGCTCTAAATCTTCGCTAGCCCAGGCAGTATCTTTTGCATAAACGCTAAGCTTGCCCCTGCGATGGCCTTGACGTCTTAGCCAGCTATCGCTCATTAATTTACCCGCCGAAAACAATGTATAGCACAAGGCAAACATAATCAGCAGTAGTGCAGGCCATAAAAAAACACTGGATATTTGATATAAAATTGTTTCCAAGCTGTTCGCCGTCATCATATTTAAACCCTATGTTTTTCTGCTTTGCGAACTTGATACAACGGCGTCAATAGCCCGCTTAAAACACAAGCCGCCAGTACTAAAAAGGCAAGCCACATAGCCCAAGGTATTGGTTGATCTTGAGCGTCTGGCTTCACCTCCTCTAACACCTGTCCTTGCACATTTTTTGAGGGAGTCTCTGCACTGTCTTGTGAACTCTGCTCCGCATCAGTTTGCGACCATGCCAAACCAAAACCTACCGCTTGATTCTCCATAAACGTCTGGGTTTTAGCGGCACCGGCCTGACCATCAAACTCATTGACCAGTGTTTGCCAGCGCGCAATAAGCTGCTTACGCGTCTCTTCTGATGCATCCCAATAGTCTTTACGAATCGCCTCCATCATGCGTTCAATCAGCTGCACCTGTGCCGTGGCGTTATGCTCAGCAAACCACTCGTTGATGTTGAGGTCGCGCTGATCCATCACATAGGTTTCATGGATTTCCTGCCATTGATCGGCTCGCACCATATTGCTGTCTATCGCCTGCCAACCGAATAGATTGTTGACCACCCTTAGAATACTCACCGTGCCCGCATAACCTTCCTTTTGCATACCGTTAATCCACTGAGGATTTTGATAATGGGTGCGCAATTCATTACTCAAAAAACGCTTCGCACTGATAATTTCTGTATTTTCTGTACGGGAATTTGAAATATAAAGCGCCGGATTTTTACCGCTGACTTTTTTAACTGAAGCCGATAATCCACCGAGGTATTCATAGGGGTGATCTGTAGAAAGTAAGCCGTGCAAATTAGACGAGCGCGACAACATCACCGCATCAACGCCATCCAACTGCAACTCCAACAATTTCATATCGCCGATCGGCACACCCCAATCCTGGCTGCTGTAAAGGTTGGATTGGCTGTTAATAAATTGATCCGCTAATACCGAGTTATCCTCCCAACGCGTAGAATCCATAGCGAGAGAGGTCACGCCTGTTCCATAATCGCCCGGCGGATTACTAAAGATCCGCGCCTGCGCATAACGCTTAGCCATCTCAGGCTCCAAACCTGTCTCCTGCAGTGCGTGCGCAACTTTGCGGCTGTTCGCGGCGATAGGATTTTGCGCTTCATCCAGTTCCGACAAAGCCTCTATGACCAGTGCAAGCTTGCGCATGATGCCGTCAAACTGATCGCGATACACACTGGTGGCCTGCAACAAAACATCAACGCGTGGTCGTCCCAGTTCTGACCGAGGAATAATTTCTAAGGAGGTGACCTTACCTCCCTTATTCCAAACAGGACGAACACCCAGGGCATGCATCACCTGTGCTTCGCTCAGACCTAGCGTACGAATGGTCTCTGAAGACCATAAAGAAACCGCTAACTTGTCCAATGCTTCGCCATTATTATTTTTACGATAATCAGCAGCCAGTTCCTGAAATGATTTCTCAGCGGCTTGATACGCTGCCGGACTGGGTATCTTTTCTGGATCCAGGGCAAACAGATTGGTTCCGCTGCTGGTTTGTGGATTCCGTACCGGATCACCTCCCGGCCCAGGCTCAACGAATTCGCCACGTAAACCTTTCATCAAGGCGGCGAGTTCATTATTATTTTCCAGGCGCTGCTCACTGAGGATTGCTGTTTGCATCATCTCTTGCAAGACCTCAGTCTTCGCTTCACCGGCTTGTTTATCGCCGCGAATATATGGCAATAAATAGGTATAAGCTGGCTGTGTAAATAAGGCCTCAAAATCCGAGGAAAAAATCCCACTCGTATCTATATTCAATGCTTGATAATAATCAGTGCCTAGCTGTTGCATCACCGTTGCTGTGCGATATTCTTCTGCGGCAGATTCACCAAAAGTATGCAAACCAATCGGCGTTGTTGCTTGAGATAAACGGTGCAGATGCTCATCTAAAACAAGAATAAACGCATCAATCTCTTCTGTAACTTTTCCCTCCGTCCAATCGAGATCTTTATGAAAATTAAATTCAAAAATAGTTGCTAATAAATCATCCAGCGTTACTTTTCGTACGGCACCCTCTTCTAAGACTCGATACTGATGCATTAAATCATGAACCACACTCAAATCATCGTAAAAACCGGAAGGTGCAAAAGGCGGCGTTTGATGACTGATGGTAGTCGCTCGGCCACGGCGTTTAGCCTGCATCGCCTCTCCCGTATTGTCCTGAATGTAGGGGTAAAAAACGGGCACATTACCCACCGCCAAGTTTGGATAATCATAAGCCCAGAGGCCACGATCTTTACCGGGCAGCCACTCTTGATTGCCATGTGTGCCGAAATGAATAATCGCATCGCTCTGAAAGTGTTCACGCAAATAGAGATACACCGCCAGATAAAAATGTCCCGGTGGTTGGATCTTATCATGCGTGTTACGCCCTACAATATCTGCACGTGGCGGTTGTGGTAACAGCACTAAATTTCCCAGCTGTGCACGCGGAATAACAAAGCTGTCTTCTCCCTCAATCTTTCGCACACTCCAATGACCTTCCGGCTCCCCCCAAGTCTGCTGTAAAAGTGTTGAGATTTTCGCCGGCAAAGTACTCAACCACTTTTTGTAATCTCGCAACGGAAGCACAGCAGCGTTACCATCAGCGAGTAAGGCATCCAGTGTTTCGGGTCGATAATAAGCGGCTAACAAATTTTGCGCTTGTTTAATAATCTCCTCTTCATTTTTAGGCGCAACGTCATAGCCCTGCTTTGCTAATTCACTGAGAATATTTTCTATGCTGCGCGGTACATTTAAATTTGAAGCAGATAAGTTTTTTTCACCTGAAGGACTATTCCAAAATAGAAAGCTCAACTTAAGTTCATCCCGTTTAGCTTGCTGCAATTTTGCTAATTTTTTAAAGCGACCAATCAACAGATCAACCTGCTCACGGATGGCCACAGGAGCACCGTTTTCCACAGCCGACAGCACGACAGGATCAGACATACCCCAACTTTCCGGGATGACCATCAGCGTTGCATAACGGCCACCGACTACGCCTTGCGCGTCTTCTCGCCATTGCTGCATATCACTACCGCGATGACCGAGACCAATCACCACGGGAACATTTAAATCAGATAATTCCTGCTTACGATCAGCACTTATCATGTGTGTCATATTTACAATCAACACGGGTTTTGCGGCAGCGATCTTATCGCTTACTGCTTTCGGATGATTACGGTCATACCAGAACAATAAAGGCACGGCATCAGCCTTTTCAATTTGCTCGATCAAGTGATCGTAAACAGCCGTTTGTCCATCCGAAATAGCATCAGGTGAAATCGCGATGGCCAACACGGGCGCATTTTCTGACCAACGCGCTTTTCCCCAAGCCAGATAATTTTCTAACGTTTCAAACGTCGTCTCTGCTTGCGAGTGATAATAGCCACTAACGGGCAGTTCAACAGGGGGAGGAATATCATCGGTAGCCTGAGCAGATTTCCAGGCCTGAATATATACCAACAGATGGCTAAAATTTTCTTTACCACCACCTCGATAATACGCATTTAATGTGCTCTTTAAATCCGGCTGCAAATTCTCACCGGTGACTTTTCCGCCTCTTGGGAAAATCCAGGGAATGCTGGTTTCCGCTAGCATTTCTTGAATGCCAGACATCAATCGCAGGCCACGGCGTGGCGTATCTAAGATGACCAGATCAGCATCGATTAACCAACTCTCGGGATTTTCCTCATCAGAGGGTGGGTAAATATGGCCTTCTAGTTGAAGACCTTCACTACTGGCTATACCTTGTAAAAGCGTCAACTTTGCCGGCATGATAAATTGCGACGTTATAACAACAACTCTCGGCCTTTCATTATCGCCTTTTTCTTCTTTAATCTTTCCATGTCCAGAGTGCGCGGACAGATGCGCTGGAGAGACGAGCATTAAATAGCTCAGCCCCAATAAAACATATTTTTTTAATCTTGCCATTTTTTGTCGGCCTTCCTTTTATCCACAGATCAAGAACCCGATCAACAACACCCTTGTTATAAAAGCGGCTCTGTCAGTATTGGTTTTTGTATCAGAATGAAGCAGTGAGCCCTACCCGAAATTCACGACCAGGTTCAATGGTGCTGTAATAGTCAGATTCATCTTGCAGACGTTCATCAAAAATATTTTCGATGCCAGCAAAGAAAGTTAGTTTTCCATCAAACGCATAGGACATATCAAGATAATGCAGGTCATAAGAAGGGGCGTAGTTATCACTACCTACGTATTGTTTACCCACATATTCTGTACGCCAGCGCAAATTCATCGCTGCAATGGGTGACCAGTTGATGCTGGCGTTAGCCATGTGCTCTGGTCTGTCTTGTAAAGGCTGATTAGTACCAAGATTTTCTGTATCAAGATAGGTGTAGTTCAAGCCGACATTTAACTGATTAGAAAGCTGATATTTAAGTTCAGCTTCAATACCGCGAATACGCGACTCATCAATATTGTCATAGCGACGTCTTTCACTACCTCGAATACCACAATCTGCGTAACAATGCGTTTTGACGAGATCCTCTAAGCTATTCGCGAAAAACTTACCTGAAAGCAATAAATGACTATCTCGATATTCAATACCGACTTCATACGTTTTAGATCGCTCAGGATCTAGCTCAGCATTCCCTTCTACCCAGAAACGACCACCTGCTGCTAACACCTCATAGTCAGCGGATAACTGTGTCAGCGAAGGCGCACGAAACCCTTCACCATACCCACCTCTAAAAGTAATATTGTCAGTGATTTGATAAACAGCATACAGACGTGGACTAATTTCATTATCGTATTCATCATGATTATCCAGCGCCAGGCCACCCACTAGCATTAAGGCGTCAGTTAATTGCCACTCATCCTGAATGAAAATATTTTTGTGATTTGCATTTGATTCTCCATTATTCGTTAGTCGCGCCTCAACCAATGTCTCTTCACGAAGTTGACCACCTACAGTGACAAAGTGATCGCGTCCAACAAACCTACCTACGTGCCCATCTAGTACTCGATCTTTGACCTCTTGCGGTGCTCTTGGCTCAGGCTCATTTGTTCTATTTTGTTGTCGTTCCAAGCTCGATTGGTAGGCATTCAGTTTTAAATGCCCCCAATTCCAAGTACCCTGATAAGCCAAACTGATTTGTTCCCTATCCATTTCATCATGCAAGTTGTAGTAACCCGATCGAGAAAGCGAATCACGCTCACGCTCTTCATCACCTGTGGCATAACTAAACGTTATTCGCTGCTTGTCATTGGGCGTCCAAAACAATTTTGCCTGTCCATCACGAGTAGAGCGCTCCTCAATATCAGACACTCTTTCATCATCACTGCTTGATAAATTATCGCGCTCGAATACTCCCCCCGAAAAAGAAAATGCTAATTTATCTTTTATCAATGGCCCAGCAAGGTATAGATTTGCTTTACCCGTGTCGCCATCACCACTTAAGCGGGTCAAGGTGCTTGAAATTTCCCCGTAAAATTCTTCATCAGGCACACGTGTAATCGTATTCACGACACCACCTAAAGCATCCGCTCCATAAAGCGATGACAATGGACCACGCACCACTTCGACACGCTCAATCGCTACAGATGGCAACCAACCAAGTTCAAAATCAGTATGCGCCATAACACTATTGCTTGAACTCACTCGCTGCCCATCGACAAGGTACAAGGTATGATTAACAGGCATACCGCGAATACTGATCCCACGTCGAGATTGGCCAACAGAAGTAACCGCTATTCCGACTTCAGACGTTAACGCATCCGCTAAATCATCAGTATTTCGTAGTATTAACTCTTCTCGGTCAATAACGGAAATACTTGCGGGCGCTTGTTGCAATGCTGTTTCATGTCGATTGGCCGTAACCACGACGGTTTCCAGTCGTGCAGGCTCTTCAGCGCTCGTAAGAGGGGCAAAGCAGGCACATGAAATGCTTGAACCTAGCAAAAATAATTTTTTTAGTCTCAACACACTATTACTCGAGTAGTTAATTAACAATTTTAAAGTTCATTTAAGGTGCCTATGTACGAGCCATGATTGCTTTAGGCCCTGAACAGATAAGTTATAAACTCACTGCCAAAGCCAGCCTGCTCCCAACTGTCACATCTTTGCTCTCAACAACGACAACATCACTGATGACGCGTATCTTACTCAAATCAAGCAAGATACGATACATCATATCATTACGAACAACAAATAGCCTTACCCAATATGAACTAATCCTCAAGCAAACCAAGTTATTCATACCGACCGGATCAGACCCGACAGCTATGGACTTTAAGTCAGCTTTAACGCTCTGCATTAAAGCCCTGCCCTAGCGGATGCTCCCTCCCCTCTGTACTGCTTCAAGCGGCTCGCACACATTTTTATAGGGTGAACATTACCAAGAGCAGAATGAGACTTGCGCCTTGCAATGCAACATCAGGATATGAAGCCAGGACACTCAAACCGGCGTTCAGGCTTCCAGCAACTCCTTCGCAGGGTGAATTACCTTTCATTTTCCAGTCCCTGCCAATCGCTGCCTTGCCAATGAAACACCCGGTTTTCACTCATCTCTAACTTGATTAAGAAACGCCATAAATGATATGTTATATCATAGCAGTACTGCAAAAGGCTGCCTGCTTTATATGTAACAACACCCAAACAATATAGCGATGAGGAATATGACAATAAACACTGACAGCAAGCGCCCGGTAGCTGCACTTTCCAGCTTCCTAGTTGCCAGAAAAACCCAGGTGTTGCGCCAGCCCCTCAACAATCATGAGGGTGGTATACCCACTTTTGCATATTGGCGGGCAGAAGTATGACAGCAGCCCGCCTTTTAACCATTCCGGAATTTCGCCGAAGCGTATATGCAAAGACCCCAGAAAAACTGGCAGATATCTATCAGGATGATATTGGTATGGCCGTTTGGCAAAGACAACTTAACCCTTCCTTGACATCTGAATGCGAAATACTAATGGCGGGCATAGGTTTTTCAAGTTCTCACGTAGCCTTGCCAGAGCCCAGGCTCAACCACCTGGAAGATACGTTTCCCAAGCTCGCGGAGTTTCCACATCTGCGCGCAGATATCCAGTTACTCGCGGAGATGTTTTGTTGTCTATTCGAATTAGAAGTAGTCGGCCTGCGCTTGGCTCAACTAACAAGCGCCATGTGTCCAAAGTTTCACGTCGACCGCGTACCCTGTCGATTGATAACCACTTACTGTGGTGGCGGCACACAATGGCTTCCTCACCACCATGTCAACCGCGACAAGCTCGGTGCTGGCTGCGGTGGACTAAGTGATGCAGATAGCGGTTTGTACACATCAGCAGACGCCATTCAAACATTGGGAGTCGGCGATGTTGCCCTGCTCAAGGGCGAACAGTGGGGAGGTAATGAGGGCGCGGGGCTTGTTCACCGTTCCCCTATGGTTAAAGCCGGACAACAGCGAGTACTGATGACCCTCGACTTTGCCTGAATTCACGTCTGTACGCGCTTCGTACTTTCAATGGGGCTTTTTTAACGACCGCAGGGACAAACCTTTGCGGGGTTCTACTCGCGGTGATTCTTCGCTCGCTGCTACTTGAATGTGTTGGTCCCGCATTTTTTCGCGTCAGTCGAACCAACCCTTTGACACACTATGGTTTCCTAGTGCTGATAGTGGTCAGTCTGGTAGCGGCTTCCATGCCCTTGGTACCCTGTAAAGGCGATCAACTGAACTTAATGAAACTTCGTTCTGCCTGTTGCGCAGATTAATAGCAGGACTTATCCCTATATGTCAGCATTCAAAGCCATCCCCACCAATGTCATCACCGGTTTTTTGGGGGTTGGTAAATCCACCGCCATTCTAAACCTTCTAAAAAATAAGCCGGACAGTGAACGCTGGGCCGTACTCGTTAATGAATTTGGCGAAGTCGGTATCGACGGTAGCCTGTTCAGCGGCAAAGCAAGCGAGGAGTCGGGAACGTTTATTCGCGAAGTTCCCGGTGGTTGTATGTGCTGTGTCGCGGGTCTCCCCATGCAGGTTGCCCTCAATATGCTACTGGCCAGCGCCAGACCCCATCGTCTCTTGATAGAACCTACAGGGCTTGGCCACCCCAAAGAAGTATTGGCTGTGCTGACATCTGAGTATTATCGGGAAGTCCTCGATCTCCGCGCCACGGTTACCCTGGTAGATGCGAGAAAAGTACACGACGAACGCTATACCAGTCACCCCTCTTTCAATCAGCAACTAGCCATCGCCGATGTCATTGTCGCCAACAAGTCAGACCAGTACCAATCCGAGGATTTCCCTGCACTGCTGGATTTTCTGGAAAGCATGCCGGAATTTAATTACACGTCAGTATTCCAGGTGAGCCAGGGGGCTTTACAAGCAAATTGGCTGTCAGCTTCTACCCGCTACCGTGATAACAGCCATGCTCATCATCACAAACAGGACGAGTTTCCAGCTCTGCTTGAGACACCCGACATTCCCAATACAGGATACTTGAGCATAAAAAATGAAGGCGAAGGATTTTACAGCCAGGGCTGGATATTCACTCCTGAGTGGGTCTTTGATTCAAACCAACTTTTTTTACTTTTGTCAGGGTTGGAAGCGGAACGCATCAAAGGCGTCTTTTCCACATCCCAAGGCGTTATTGCTTACAACATGACTGATAACACCCTCTCGACAATCACGTTGAAAGACTGCATGGACAGTCGTATTGAATGCATCAGCAGCGAAAGGGACTCGCTGGAAACACTCGAAGAAAAACTCCTCAGCTGCGCGATAAGGTAATAAAGTTTACTTTTCGGTATAGGCTCGATCTGATCTACTTTAATGACATAGGCAGCAGTGACCACATTGCTTTCAATCAGCTTGGTACCCCCGTGCCGGATAGTCAGAGCGGACGGGCTAACTTGAAGCCTTTATCGTGCTCCGGCATAGGCGATTTGATTAGGCTCCGTTGGAACAGACAAACGGTCTAACCGGATATTCCCAAAACCTGAAAACCAGCTCTGGTGGATGGTTTTTTCATCCGACCAGTTGCCCCGTGGCAGAAGCTTTTCAGCTACTCCCACTCTATCGTCGCCGGAGGCTTTGACGACACATCATAGGCCACTCTCGATATCCCCGATATTTCATTAATAATTCGGTTTGAAAC
>JAHRWA010000043.1 GCA_019090455.1 Pseudomonadales bacterium
ATGAGCCAACCTGGGCTGACTTCTGGAAATCATTAGATGTGCAGTTCCATGATGACAGCGACAAGAAGAACATTAGTTCACTACCTGACATAATCCGAGGGACATGCACTCTAAAAAAGGTAGATGATAGATTCGAGGAAATTTGATCCGAAGTAGGGCAGAGGAACTCGGCTAAGCAAGGACAGGCACTCTAAAAAGGGAAAACAAAAAAGCCAGGTTGAACGAAGCTGACAAAAAAGTGGTGCCTGTCCTCGTGATTGGTCTCAAGCTATTTTTAAGCCGAGTAAGCTCAACGGTACCACGACTAGTGGGCCGGCTACTGGTCATCATTTCCTTAATTAACCGCTTTTATTTTTTTTATCGCTATAAATATTCTCTTACGCTGCCGCCGAAGGAGAAGCTAATGCGTTTACGTTGTAGGTTTCTCCTTTTGCCAATACCGCCCATGCAATACGAGCGAGCTTATTGGCAAGGGCTACAACCACTCGACATTTGTGTTTTGTTTTGAGCAATTTTTGCAACCATAAACTGAGTACATCGTCTTTACCTTCACACCAGTGCACCACTGCGCGAGCACCATGAATTAACTGTCTTCTCAAGACTTGATTGCCTCGTTTACTGATACCTGACATTCGAGAAACCTCGCCGCTGGCATGCTGCTTCGGTGTCAAGCCTATCCATGCAGCCAAATACTAGAACCAAATACCAGGGACATGCACTCTAAAAAAGGAAGATGATAGATTCGAGGAAAATTGATCAGAAGTAGGGCAGGAGCTTAGAGGAGGAGTGCGCTGAGGGGGAAACATGCGCTAGCATGGAAATATTTTAAACAAGGAAGAATACCGTTTAAGGACAGGAACTGCTAAAAAGATAAATTCGAACCCCATAATCATAATCCAAGGGACATGCACTATAGAAAAAGCGTTTTAAGCAGTGCCTGTCCCCAACGTTGCTACCCAACGCCGCTAGCTTGTTGTCATGCCTACACCCCGGCTACCCCGGCTTGTGCAAACGAATTTCTTGCGTCATAGTGCTTCTTAATAAGAAAACACTATTAACAATAAAAACTACGTTGCGAGAAAGCGCTATGCCAGGTGATAACCCCAGTAATCCCGTCTCTCCACCAGGGCCGACTGCAACAAATTCATACACCACACCCAAGTCCCGTTACTACGCCCTGGGCCTGCTTACCGTTGTCTACAGCTTCAACTTTATCGACCGTCAATTGCTGGCCATATTACAGGAGTCGATCAAGCTGGATCTGCAACTCAGTGACGGCCAACTGGGCCTGTTAACCGGCTTCGCATTTGCGGTATTTTATGTAACCGCCGGTATACCGATAGCACGTTGGGCCGACAAATCCAACCGCCGCAACATCGTAGCCGGCGCGGTGTTTATCTGGAGTTTTATGACGGCACTGAGCGGCCTGGCACAAAATTACGTACAGCTTCTTTTGGCGAGAATAGGCGTAGGCATTGGAGAAGCGGGAGGCAGCCCGCCGTCACACTCCATTATTTCCGATATTTTTCCGGCGGAGCGCCGCGCCAGCGCACTCGGATTTTATTCCATAGGCGTCAACTTCGGTATCTTGTTCGGCTTTTTGTTTGGCGGTTGGCTGAATGAGTATTTTGGTTGGCGTGTAGCATTCATGGTGGTGGGGGTTCCCGGGATCATATTGGCCATTTTAGTGCGCGCCACACTGGCCGAACCAATACGCGGAATGTCAGAACAGCGCCAGGTCTCAAACCAGGCGGTGCCCTTTGGCGATGTTTTGCGCCTGTTATGGAGTAGACGTTCATTTCGGCACATGGCTCTGGGCGCAGCATTGAATGCTTTTTCCGGCTACAGTATTAGCAGCTGGACAGCCTCTTTCATGATTCGCAGCCACGGCATGACAACGGGCGAGCTGGGTACCTGGCTGGCATTAATTATCGGCCTTTGCGGTGCAATAGGTGTTTTTGGAGGCGCCATTCTTGCGGATAAACTCGCCGCTAGGGACAAACGCTGGTATGTCTGGCTGTCCGCGCTGGTGGGCTTTATTTGCGTGCCCTTTATGGTCGCGGTCTATCTTGTCGGCAACCCCTACATGGCACTCTCGCTATCTGTGGTTCCCGGTCTGCTGCACAATGTGTACCTGGGAATTACCATTGCCACCACCCACGGCCTGGTGGGCGTGCGCATGCGTGCCGTATCATCGGCAATTTTCTTTTTTATTCTCAATATTATCGGCCTCGGTATGGGGCCCTGGGCAGTGGGTATGCTAAGCGACTACCTCGCTCCCACTCTGGGCAACGACTCTCTGCGCTACGCTATGTTATATCTCATCCCTGTCGTCATGTTCTGGTCGTCCTGTCATTTTTATATGGCCGGGAAAACCCTGCGCGAAGAATTGGAGGCCGCACCTGATTAGATCTGCGCACGCCATCTGGACTTTAATTTGACCTTCGATTTTCTAAAGAGATTTTTTGGGGATCACTACGAGATAAAAACTCCAGGGACATGCACTATAAAAAAGAAGATGAAAGATCCGAGAAAAAATAAATTAGGAAATAAAAACTTAGCCAGTATTGGCTCGCTCTTTTCTTCTCCGCGTTTTCCAAACCGGCTACGATAGATGTTTTCAAACTCTGTTGCGTTGCGCGATTAAAATCCCAAGGAGATGCATTACTTAAAAAGCGGTCGTCTGCAGTTAGGGGCTATATTAAGTGTCTGTCCAATTCTCTATCAACTTTTAAGTGTGACGCTTTATATCGCGGTAAAAATTCTCGTGAGAACCAAGAGCCATCAACTCAAGAGTCAGGGCCCCGTCATTAAAGTTATATCCCAACAGTGTGAGTTGCTTATTCATTTTAAATTTATGCACGCGTAAAAATGCCAAATCTCCTTTTTTTTGTTCCCCAAGATCTGGATTTTCCATTAAACCTCGAACTGCGAGATCAAGTTCTTTTTTTTGGTTTGGCTTTAGTTTTTTTACTGCCTTCTTGAATGTAGGGGTTTGTAATACAGTTGTTGCTTTAGCCAAAGTTGTAATCCTCCAAGTCTCCGGCTTTATGTTCAGCTTCAGCAATAATAGCTTGCCTAACAAACTCGTAGGGTAAGTCAGGGTTATCTTCCATTATCTTGCCAATCTTTGCCCAGTGCTCAATCTGTTTGGGAGGTGTCCGGTGAAGTGCTTTGGCCATAATTGTAGCTTTATCAACGAGTTCTTGGTCCAATCGTATACTTGTTGTAGCCATTGTATATCCTCGAAGTGGTGAGTATATATGATTGTAGCAATGTACCACTAATGAGGCAATTTGTAATAAGTTGCAGCTGATTGGGATAATCAAAAACATCGGTCTTTTTGTGTGTGAGATCGATACTAAGAGTGCCTGTCCGAGATTAATAAGGGTGCCTGTCCCCAACGCTGTTCTTAATAAGGGAGGCTGTTGAACCCTGCTGCCGTCAGTGCTTACAAATCCGTGTTCCATTGTATTCAGTCCTAAGGAAAGCATTACGATTGATCATATGATCTTGCAAAAGCATATTATAGCAGCTGTGCTCCCCCCCCCTTGGCCTATTCCCGCGAAATCGCTCACTACTAGACCAGCGAACGAATCTCTGCGATTTCTGACATGTGGATTAAAGTCCTTATCCTCTGGTAGGGACACAATCAGTAAGGAAATCCCAGGGAAATGCACTATAGAAAAAGAAGGTGAAAGGTCCGAGGAAAATTAATCCGAAGGAGGGCAGGGCAGAGCAGGGGGCTCATTCGCACACCAGCGTTGGATGACGATATGCATGTGATTGGACATGATTGCGTAGGAGCAAATATCGATTGCAAGCAACGATGAGAGTATACGCAACCTGTCCTCAATGTTGTTTGTTGGACAACTGCAGGTAAATTAATCGGTCAACCGAAACTTCATTCATTCTTTGACCTGGAAATCCCAAATTAGCCGGCAATCTAAGGTTCAAAAATAAGCTCTGAATATTGCCAGCAACCTGGAGTGGAAAAGTTGCCAGCAGCGCAGGACGCATCTCGAGTGTAACTGGTCCATGCGGAATGGCCACCCCAACACTTTACGCCGTCATCATCCAATGCGCATAAAAAGTCGCTGCCAACGGAAACTTGAGAAGGGTTACTGAAGGATGGTTTTGGTCTATCAGAAACCGTGCCACCTTGACCAGACCAGCACTCAATACTGATACCGATGATGGCGCACATATCCCAATGCTCCCCAGCTGCGACATAGGTTGATCCGGTAAAGTCACTTGGCTTACCTTGGCTGCAACAAGAGTCGGGATCACCTTCGCTGTACACCCCACCGCTATGAAGAACGACATAGCGATCTGTACCCACAGAAAGTTGGCTAGGGTTAGTTACGCTGGGTTGCGTCCAAGGTGAACCGCCGGTCCAGTCAAAACTACTACCCCAACAAACCACGCCAGTATCATCTATAGCACAAGCGCTGAATCCGCCTGTTTCCACCTCCGTGGGGTTGATGAGAGTGGGGACAGTATTTTGACTAAAAGTATTTGCGCCCCAACAACTCACTCCGTTGTCGTCCAAAGCGCAAGTATGATCTCGACCCGCAGACACATGCGTAGGATTAGTTAAACTAGGTACCGTACTTTGTCCGTCAGTGTCGCTCCCCCAACATTCAACGCCTGCGGTGGTAAGAGCACAAGTGTGGTTATTGCCTGAAGAAACTAGGGAGGCGTCAGCCAGACTACTGGGCACGTTGATCTGCCCATCGGTATTTTCTCCACTACAATAAACGTTGCCTTGTTGCGTCACTGCACAAACATGCCCTCCACCTGCGGATATTTGAGTTGGATTATCACAGCCGCTTAGGAACGTGCTGACGGCGAGTGTCGCTATTGTCAGTAAACTTTTATAACACATTTTATTCCCCTTTTTGATTTATCAATAGGATTGGCGTTCTATGGTGTCGACAAGTTATTTAGAAATACTCTCTATATGTCAGTGTGAAGTTCTCAAATATTGGGACTCGTGGAACTTCGCCTTTTAAATGACAGTATTCAGAATTTACCGTTTCAAATCTAACACAGTTGGTGTATTCATGAACTCATTAAAAAAGCCAACACGCTCCAAAGGAAATCATTCTTAAGTGTGTTCGCTGATATTGCACGTATTCAGGAAACAACCGAAACATTGAAGAAATGATATCAGAACGAAATACCGTTTTAGAGAATAGCATAGTGAATCGAAGGGCGGCTCTCTATCTTTAGAAATTAGAAGGGGGGTTTCACAAAAATAGAGATAAAATCGAGCTAGATCACATTCTTCAGGCAAGCGGAATTTATTTCAAAGGAAAAATGAAAAATGAAAAAGGGAATAATAATTCAGCTATTAAGGTGAGAATATATTTACTGGGTAGGATCAAACACATTGGAAGGCTGTGAATTAGGATTTTGTGTAAGCTGTCCTATTTTTTTGCAAAAAAACTGCAATAGACAGTCATCTCACCGATATTCATTACAGTGGCGTTATATTCGGTAGCGTGAAGGGGAATCCGTGGCACAAGAAATAGAAAGAAAGTTTTTGATTGACCTCGTTGAATTAGGCTCCCTCGAGGGTGGAGTCACTATTAAACAAGGGTATATCTCTACATCAGATAAAACGGTTGTTCGAGCGAGAATTGCCGGTGAGCAAGCATTTCTTACTATCAAAGGCGAAAACAAAGGTGTAACTCGCTCTGAATTCGAGTATGAAATACCAGTTAGCGATGCTGAGCAAATAATATCAGAACTCTGTAACGGGCCTGTAGTTGAAAAAACAAGATATTTGGTAGTTCACTCCGGTCATACCTGGGAAGTTGATATTTTCCTTGGAGACAATGAGGGTTTGGTTGTAGCTGAAATTGAGTTAACAAGTGAGGGTGAAAGTTTTGAAATTCCACATTGGGTTACTGTTGAAGTTAGTGGTGATGCAAAGTATTACAATTCTAGTCTATTAGATAACCCGTTTAAAAGATGGCAAAAATAATATAAAAATGCATGTTGCAGGAGCCAACTTACACTGGCTTCAGTTGTGCGCAGAGTATAAGTACCAGGGATATGTGCTATCGAAAAAGAAGATGAAAGATCAGAAGAAGATTAATTCGGCGTTTTAAGCAGTGCCTGAGGCTCTTCATTGGTCAGTGCCAACATTTTCAGTGCAGCCTTCCAACAAGTTTTTCATTTTCGTTATCCCCAATTCATTTAACAACTTGATATTACGCTCCGGTATTAATTCTGAATCAGGGTAGTTCTCTAGAGCTGTCTCAAGACTGCCTTCACGCAGAATATGCACACTAGGATAAGGTGATCGATTACTGTAATTCTCTACGTCACTAACTTGCGTTCCGCCAAACTGATACTTTGGATGGAAGCTAGCAAGTTGAAATACACCTTCCAAATTATTTTTTACTAGAGCCTCATTGGCATGATAGAGAAATTCGTTATAATCTAAAAAATCCTCAAGTACTTTAGGATGGATTAACACTGTGGTTTCGACGGCGCTGTCTTTCAGTAATAGCTCAAATTCCTTATCCAAATCCTTTAGCAATTCACTTTCTGAAATCGCTTCAGATACGCTAAAGCGAATTCGATTCTTCATCAGTTCTTGCTTTGCAAACGGACAAAGATTTAATCCGATGACAACGGTTTGAATCCAGTGTTGAGTTGACTCTATTATAGATTGAGTGGCTGGCGTATTCTCAAACCTATCACCAACAGAAATTGTCCCATCCGATACGACATCGACTCGTAAACCTCCTCTTGATATGAATGCTTTAACCACTGCGGCCTGACTCATGTTGTCTGAGGTGAGGCGTTGTCCTAGTGTGGTGCAGGGCTCGCATAGTTCAACACCTAGCAAGGTCACTTCTCCTACTCTAAACTCTTTACCCACTAGCTCGTTTAGATTAATCCCTTTGGTAATAATGTTGCGACGTGTGTCTGCTAGATCGATGGATTCGTTGTACTCTTCGTTGTATCTCTGAATTTGTTCGGATTCGATTAACGTTAAGTTTTGACCTGGGTATTCATTTTTGCCGAAGTATCTATCCCCGACGACGCCGGCATTGGCAACCACTTCGAATGTATCAACGCTGCGTTGATCTTTTCCAATTTCGCCAGCCATATACAAAGCTATGATCATATCAGTATCTACTTGTGGTGTTGGTATTGGTGTTGGTGGGTTCAAGTTTTTTTGATAGGGGGTGAAATAGCATAAGGTTTTAATCTTAAAAACGGTTGTTCCAACCACTACTCAGGATAGCATGCCTCTATTCTTAAAGATAAAGATAGAAAGATAATACTAAGACCAGGGACATGCGCTGCCTAAAAGGCGGCGTTTTAAGCAGTGCCTGTCCCCAAAGTGCTAACACTAACGAATCAGTGGGTTTAATTTTTCTAGCAGAATTCGAACTGGTATTTCATTTAGTGAAATCCTATGATAAACATCGCTTACTACGCACGGACGTAGAACAGTGTAAGGGCACACCATTTTTACAAGGAGGTTTCGACTGTGAATTTTGATATATCTGAAGAACAGAAAATGCTGCGAGATTTGTGTAGTCAAATTTCGGGGGATTTTGATAATGAATATTGGCAAGGTATCGACGACGACTACCGTTTTCCAACGGAGTTTTGGAAGGTGCTTAGTGAGCAAGGAATACTGGGGCTTGGTATTCCTAAAGAGTATGGCGGAAGCGGTATGGGCTTACTCGAAATGTGCATTGCCGCTGAGGCGCTCAGTCTCGAACCTAAAGGGGGTGGAGAAGGCGGCTCACTGTTGGTTTGCGGACCCGTATTTGGAGGCTACTTAATTACCAGTGGCGGCTCTTCTGCACAGAAGGATAAGTACCTTCCTGCTGTGGTTAAGGGAGACATTTGGGCTGGGGCTTTTACCGAGCCGGATGCCGGATCTAATATCACGCAGATTACGACTGCGGCCACTGATTGCGTGGATCACTATAAAATTAAAGGCCAAAAAGTGTTTATCTCAAGTATTGCTTCCGCCAGTCATATGGGCATCATGTGTCGCACTTCGCCCTACGATGCCGCCAAAAAAACCAGCGGTGTTTCGCTGTTAGTGGCGGACTTACCCAATTCAAAAATCGAAGCTCGTCCGTTTAAAAAAATGGGTTCACACTTTATGGATACCAATCAAGTGTTCCTCGACGATATCGAAGTTCCGAAAGAGAACTTGATTGGTGAAGAAGGGCAAGGCTGGAAAGCCCTGTACGGCGTGCTCAATCCCGAACGCTTAGTCATCTCCGCTGGCAGTATCGGTACGGGCCTTTATTTAGTGAATAAAGCGGTGGAGTACGCCAAACAACGATCAGTTTGGGGTAAACCCATAGCCACTCATCAGGGCCTGCAATTCCCTTTGGCTGAAGCAAAAATGCAACTCGAAACTGCCAAATTAAAAACTTACGAAGCCGCTTGGCTGTTTGATCAAGGTCGAGAATGTGGCGTGCAGGCGGCGATGGCAAAGTATTGTGCCGCACAAGCCTCACTTTATGCCGCTGACCGGGCTATTCAAACCTTTGGTGGCGCGGGTTACATTTCAGAATCCGGTATTGAACGACATTGGCGTAACCTACGGCTGAATCGTATCGCTCCGGTAACTGATGAAATGACCCTGAACTACATTGCTCAACATGATTTGCAAATGCCCAGATCCTATTAGCCTTTTTCGACTAGTTTAATTCAACTAGCTCAACAAAGAGAGAAGTATGCAAACAGGCGTATTGAATACCGGCGGCAAGCACTATCGAGAATGAACGACATGGAGTCATTCCTGGCGTTTTAGCTGATACCTGTCCCCTGTGCATCTTTCGCCCTATGCATCCCCTGCATCTCCAGCCCTATGCATCTCCCTATGCATCATAAATCCACAAAATAAGGTTTCTCCCCGTAAAAGGAATAAATTAATTTTAAAATTTATTGGTGGTTTTATTGCAGGTAGTATTCTAGCTTTCAATCAAGCAAGGTTATATATAAAAAGGGAATTAAATATGAGCAACAAAATAAAAACAGCCACTTTCGACAATGACAAAGATATCTCCGTAAACAGAAGAAAAGTGCTTCGCTATGGCGTCGCTTCAATCGCGAGTTTGCTAAGCACGCAGATGGTTGGCTGTGAGTACTTTATTCCTCAAGGTGGT
Organism: Pseudomonadales bacterium; assembly: GCA_019090455.1. Lineage (GTDB taxonomy): Bacteria > Pseudomonadota > Gammaproteobacteria > Pseudomonadales > DC-out160 > DC-out160. Next base: position 9,162 of record JAHRWA010000043.1, read on the forward strand.
TTGCTGTCTGTGAATTCGGATGGCCTTATGCTGTTGCCCGGATATACGTCGAGAGTGATAGCAAAAAGTGGAAAACGGGTTGGCACCTCCAGTTATCAGTGGCATGGCTCTCCTGATGGTGGAGAAACCTATGAGACTAGTGACGGTGGTTGGATCTATGTTTCTAATTCTGAACTGGATAACGATCGTGGTGGTGCAGGTGCCATTCGCTTCGATTCTGATGGAAATATTGTTGATGCCTACAGCATCTTGACGGGCTCAAACAGAAACTGCGCCGGGGGAAAAACGCCGTGGAATACTTGGTTGTCTTGCGAAGAAGATGGTAACAATGGGCGAGTTTTCGAGTGCGATCCTTTTGGCATCAATCCCGCAGTCGAGGTGCCTCTTTTAGGTCGTTTTAATCATGAAGCTGTGGCCGTTGATGATGGTCTCCATCATTTATACCTAACAGAGGATTCCGGTAGTGGTCTGCTCTATCGGTTTGTACCCGATAGCTACCCTGATTTAACGGCAGGAATATTGGAAGCTGCAGAAGTTATCGATAACGGTGATGGCACATCAAACCTGGTTTGGCACACAGTAGCTGATCCATCTGCTGCGACAGCATCAACACGTTCGCAGGTACCTGCCGCCACGACTTTTAATGGCGGCGAGGGGATTATTTATCGAGATGGCTATATCTATTTTACGACAAAAGGCGATGACCGTGTTTGGTCGTTGGAGACTACGACCCAAGTGTTATCTGTTATCTACGATGATGGATTTTTTGCCAACCCAATTCTTACCGGTGTCGATGGTATTGCCGCAGCGCCCAATGGCGATCTATTCGTTGCGGAGGATCCTGGTAATATGCAAGTTGTCGCTCTTAATAAAGCGGGTGAAGCGTCTCCAATAGTGCAGCTGTTTGGCCATATAGCATCGGAGGTGACGGGTATTGCCTTCAGTCCCGATGGCACGCGAATGTATTTCAGCAGTCAGCGCGGTCCCGTTGGCAATATTATTTCAGGCGGCGTTACCTACGAGGTGACAGGCGTCTTTTGATCAAAAGGTCGGTGACGAACGGAGCTACCAGGAGATCCATCATCAGTAATGAGATTGATAAATTTAGATCTGCTCAATTCATATTCTTATTGTTAATATGGTGTCCTGATTAATGCAAATGGAGGAGTCTATCATGGCTGACAACCAGCAAAATGATAAGGCAGTATTTGAAAGTGCCATTCGGGCTCTGGAGCTTGAAATAGCGAATGTAGGTGTCCATCTCACGCTAGATTCGGCAGCAAGGCAAGCCTATGCGAAACAGATTCGGGCTATGTCTACAGAACTAAAGATGTTGGTATCAACTGGAAAAATAAGCTGGGCACAGGCGGCAGAGCAAGCCAATGAAACCAGAAACCTAATCATGGATGTCGTCAGAAACAGGAGTACTCCTGTTGGCCGTTCAATGGCTCAACAGATAAAACAGCAGGGGAGAACCCTTAATGAAATTATTGCCAAAAAATGTAAATCGTTATATGGCGGTAGTGTTTCTTTCAATGATCTACCCCTAGCGAAAAAAAATAAAATATATTCAGAAGTTGTAACGTCAGCTGGGAAGTCTGATCCTAAAGTCACTATGGCAATGAAGAAGCTTTCCCATGCAGGAAGAGGGTTAATAGTCATATCCATAGCGCTGTCAGTCTACACCGTCGCAACAGCGGAAAACAAAGTGGATGCAGCAGGCAAAGAAATTGTTGTTACCGGTGCAGGAATTGGTGGTGGGATTGCTGGCGGGGCGCTTGCAGGTCTGGCTTGTGGTCCAGGAGCGCCAGTATGCGTCACCGTAGGGGCCTTTGTTGGAGGCGCTTTAGTTGCGTTTGGTGTGGGGTTGGCTTGGTGAGAATCTATAATGAAGCTGCTTAATAATTCTGAATTTTCTCTAAAGCGGGTATCTGACGGTACAGAGACTGAATCACCCAAGAGTCAATTAGTGATTGATGGAAAAGAGGTTGATTCTTTCGTTGTAGGTGCAGTCCTTGAAGCATGTGTTAAACAGGGGAACTTTTATTTAATATTTACTACTAATGATTGCCCGTATGAGGAGTCATTAAATATTTATTTTCTTAATCTATCCTATGACATTCTTGATAAAGCCGTTTTGGTCTGGCCATACAGTACTGGGATCTTTGAAATTTTAGATATTACTCAATCTAATCTAGTTGATTTTAAATTCTTTGACGATAAAAGTTGGCAGGTAGAAATATTTTCTCATAAGAGAACTCTCATTCCCTATATTTCAGAGCCTAGGGGAGTGTGGAGAAAGCTTAAATTAAAGCATTATTTCAAAATCCGTGAAAAGCTGATCTAGAGATAATCTTTTCTAGATGCAACATCACTTCGATTACATTGTTCAGTTTTTGGTTTAGAGACCGGATATGATCGTATCCAGCTTGTTAACAAATTGTTCCAATCTTCCGTCGTTACCTAATAGTTCGGGCATCCCTATTACCATTTCGACGCCATCCTTTTGCACCCATAGAGCCATGAAAAATGGCAAGAGCTTTAAAGGGATCGGTATGGCGAATGCCGTTTCTGCAATAAAGCCTGCTGCAGTGTATTTTTCCATATCTCCTTTGCCGATCATGGTGAGTGTTCCTGAGCGTTGGTATCGACCCGATTCATGAACTTTTACGATTGATGCGTTATAGGGTGAATGGTATTTGGTGGGAACCCATCGAGCTGCCGTCAGAAGTTTTCGAGGAGGGGTTGGTATCTCTTCATTTAACCGGAGGGCATTTCTAATTTGTAAATTCAAATCTGCGATAGTATCTTCGTGAGAGACACAAACATCAAAAGCGCCAGAACAATTTGCCGTAGTCTGTAAGGTGCGGGGTAGGTGGCGGCGTAAGTCAACGGTTAAGCGAACTTTCGTATCCCCACTGTTTTGTCGGTCCATTACGAGACTATCTGAGGCTAGTTTTATCGCTAGCATCATCTTAGGAATTAGCTTGAACTCTCTCACGGCTATTTTTTTTCTGAGCCAAATATGACTCAATGATGTGCCCTTCGCAGGGCCGGTGGGTGCAATAGCGGTGCGGGTTACAGTCGGCATTGCAGGGCCCTTTATTCTGTCGAGCATGTCTACGTCGAAGAGTGTCGAATTAGACCCTATGGGTTTTTCTCCTTTTAATATTCTAAAGGCGTCATCAATAATCTGCCTTAGACCACTCGCGTCGGTAACGGCGTGATGCATGCGAAAAACAATGCGTAATTTATCCGATTTAACCAACAAGACCTCACACACAGGTCCTGTTACGGGGGAAAGACGAGCCCGTATAAAATCTGCGTTTTCTGGCCCCATCCCATCCCAGAGAGAGTCTTCAATTAATGTAACCGGAATGTGAGGTTCGTCTGCTCGCCATTTTGAAAAGCCGAGCTTCCAGGCTCTAACGACTCTAGTACCAGGATGTACCTGCGCGATTTTATCCATTGCAGTTTGCCATTGGTCCAAGTTAAATTCACCATGACCTTCCACAACGGCATTTAAGATAATGGACTGCTCACTGTACTTGTCGTGATAGAGGTAGGATCGTTCAATTGGCGACATTTTACGATATATCTGCCCAGCTTGAACGGGTTTGAGGTTAGCGTCAGAATTGTCTACAGTCATCTGCGTTGGCGTTTCCATTTCTCGTTTGGATGGTGTGATATTATGTGAATCCAGCTTCCGGGCACGTACCTTCGATCTAGATCAATAGTTTAGTAGCTTGCTCAATAATAGTGATTTATGAGTAAAGGGAAAGTGATTTCTTTTAGTTCAATGGACTGAAGATAATCGGCTTTTTTTGAGATCGGTCTTAGGCAATACTATGCGTTAATTTGCATCATGTATTGCGGGAGCCGAATTTAATAAGAGAAAAGGGTACAGAAATCTTGAAAAACAGCGTAACTACTCAAGCGACTTACAGAGACTTTCACCTTAGATAACACCATTAACGAATTTAGATGAAGTCATTTTACCTACGTTGTTATTGTTGATAGGGGTGTTCTGAATTGGTTGCCGTTGATTGGGCGTTTACCTTGTTTCTACTGTGCAACTAGTTTTTTCCAGAAATCCTTGTTTAGAGTTACTCCCAGGAATAATTCTGAATTGGAGTCAAAGTCATTATCAATATTCTCTACTTTAGTTTGCTGTCGCTGAGCACCCATTGCTATTGTTACTCCTTTCGCTATGTCTATTCCAATCCCTAATGAATAAACAACGCCAGCAGTACTAACATCAACATCGTGAGCAATAACATCGCCAACTCCAATAAAAAATGAAATGCGCCGACGAAGATCATACTTGCCAGGAATAAATCGGCGATATGCTGGATAAACATGTAGAACCAATGATTCAGTAACAAAATCATGATGAGTTTTAGTATGCATCGTAGTACTTGTTAGTAATCCAAAACGTATATGATCGCTATCCCAATCTTTATTATCAATCTTATTATGACCATTCCTAATTCGAGCAATAATATCTGTTTTATCTTGAACGTCTACGCCTAAAAACTCTTCGATTTCGACCATCATGGCCAACAACACTGCTGGATCAGATCTCGGAATGCTGGTTGTTTCGGATTCATTCTCCCTATTGTTAATATCGTAAGATTTGGTTTTTTTATTATAGATAATATTTGATTTGTCGTTATCAAGATTTAACCCATCTATTAACTTACGTTTTAATGCAATCGATTTTTCTGGCTTATGATTAAAAACCATTTTGTATAGATAAGGTATCTCTGCTCCTGGAAGAGTAAGTTTGGTTTGTTTTTGCAATGATTCTAGCCGGGTAATCCGATCGTTTAGCTTAAGATCAGTTTCATTGTGCTCTTCAGCAAGTGCTCCCCCACTGATCAGGGCTATCAGTAAAACTATAAAGTATGTTTTTTTTTCGTATGTCATTTTGTTAAATCATCCCTTTAATGCTGTATTAGTCATCCTACTTGGGTGTATTTGAGGTCTAAAAGTTCTGTCGTAATTAACTCGAAAGGACAAGTGTCGTAGAGGAAACAGGGCATCTTTCACATAGACTAAGATTGGCGAAGTTAGATGAAGTCATTTTACCAGGGTTGTTATTGTTAACGTGGGTGCCCATCTATGCGTAACCATAACGTAATCAGTATCGATTTAGCAAAAATGTTTTTCAGGTGTGTTTGTTTGATGCTCATACTAAATTTACAACCAATAAAATAGTGAGTTGACCACAACTACTCAAGTTGCTGTTAGGTCTCGAGGCAACAAGACATCGTAATGGAAGCGTGTTCTAGATCAAATTGTTGGGGCCACGTATATCAATAAAAGATTTTTCAAGCTGATTTATTTTTGCCTCATCAAGTTAAGCCTTTCGTTGCCTGCAACACAAATGATCACAATGTTGCAATCGCCATTGCGGGGGAACCTCTACGACCCCCAAGGCATCTTTGTAGTGGTTAAGTCATTAGAGCATCAATACAAAGCCTGAATCGTATTCGCGATTGCCTCATCGAGTCTCAAAAACCCACAGTGAATCAGCTTTGGGTTTGCTGGCAGAGTACGGAATCATTGTGGGAAAAACCATTGCTGAACTTCGGATGCTGATTCGACTGATTCTGGAGGATGCAGAAAGTTAATTCACAGTTACTGCGGCCTCTTCATTAACGAGCCGTATCAAGAGTTGCTAAGCATCCTCCTGTTATCGATAATTCTGTTTTTGAAAATATGGCCGTCTTGTTACGATGTCAGCTTATTTTTGTTCTATCCCCTTGCGCTAATAAATGATACTAACAATTTGAAAGCCAGTTACTTATCAATACTTAGCGCTTTATGGTCTAAAAATAAGCTTCCAGAATTTACGGAGAGCGGGCCTTGCATTGTTGCTTTAATCTTAAGGGTGTCTTTAATCGTTACCGGAAGCTCGGCCTTGATTGGGACCTCCAGTGTTTGGGCAAACTTAACAGGAATTGTTTCTTTGACTTTAACGGGCTGACTTATGCGTATTTTTTTCCGAACAGGGATGTCCATATTCAAAGAAATATCAAATTTATTTAAATCCACTTTTAAGTTTTTTCTAACATGAATGCTTTGCTTAAGGGGAATGTCTACCTTAATGGGTATATCGGCTTTCACTTTGACTGGCACTACGCCGTAGATAACTATTGTCGTGTCTAAGGGGATTGTCGCGTCAATTCTTATCACTTCATCTATGAGAATTTCCGTATCAAGTGGAAGTTCAATATTCGTCACCTGTAGTTCATTTGGGGTCAAATTTATCGAGAGAGGGATGCTGGTTTTTATATCGAAAATATCATCGATATGGATTTCTGTTTCAATCGGAACCTTGATTTCGGTGTTGATGGGTATATCGACGACTGCGTCAACAGAGGCATTAACCAAACCTTTTAATTGAGCACTAAGGTTTAGGTCTCCGACATTTATTTTCAGGCGATTAGCTAAATCAACATTTAATGAGTAGTCTTTGAAAAATATACCGGCTGCGAGATAGAAGCATATGTTGAAGAATAAAACCAAGAATCCTACCGAAGCAATTAATTTAGCCTTATCTCGTGAGCTGCTCTTATGTGTTGCGGTTGTTGTTGAGGTTACGTTTTTCATACCACTAAATCTCTGTCGTAGTGAAATGAATTATACCAAGTTTGATCCCTCATAGACTGCTGCCTGAGATCATCTACTCAATATCAACTCAATCGAGACAATACTGTATTGATGCAGTCAATAAATACTAATATATATTGGCTACTCTAGGTTTTCCACTCACCCGTTATTGTTAATGTGGTGTTCACTTCAGTCAGTTCGCAGAATCATTTCTTAACTCCAGTAGTATGATGTTTCTTAAATGTAGTAGTGTCATTTTTCCTAGGTAGATTAATGTTGATTGTTCAATGATCTAAGAATACTTTAGAATCTAAAAGCAAGAAAGCAATCCCTATCCTTTACTTTTGGAATGATCGTGATCAGAAAATCGATTTTTGAGATAGTGTTAGGGGATCAATGGGATGACCTTTGCGATGTGATCAAGCGGCATTATTCATTAAAACCCTTTTCTGACGATTATGTTTGTGTCCGTGGAGAGATGTCCGAAGTCTATCATTCTGCCGCGGCAAAACTGCTAATACCCTTTGCTATACTGTTTGGTGCGGTGGTCCCTTTTCGAGGATCTAATGTGCCGATAGAGGTCCATTACAATAGTAATACGCGCAATGGGAATTTGTATTGGGATCGAATCTTTAAATTCTCCGACAAAAATCACTTTCATTTTAAGTCTCATATGGAGCATATCCAGGGTAATGAGGTGGTGGAGTTTGTGCGACTCGGCGTGGGTATGCGTCTTAAAGTAACGGCCGAAGAAGGGGCGATTATATTCAGAGACAATGGTTATATCTGGCGTCTACTGGGAGTCACTATACCGATCCCAGTAAACCTAGTGTTGGGTAGTGCTTATGTAGAAGAGCGATCTATCGATGACAGCACGTTTAGTATGAAAATGATAATTAAACATCCCTTGTTTGGCGTGATGTTTCGTTACGCCGGCAAATTCAAGTTGGATCGATAAGAAAAATGGACAATCGACATATCGTTCTCTTTGACGGCGTCTGCAATCTTTGTAGCGGGTCAGTCAATTTTATAATAATGCGTGATCCAAAGGGTTTGTTTTCACTATTTTTAAAATAGTACCTAGATCCTTGAGGGATTATTTTTAAAGCCGGGTAGCTAGCAATCGCTACCGATTATTTGGTAAAAAGGAAATTTGTATGGTTCCGACGAAGGAGGTGTTAAATAGATTCCTAGATTAAGAGATGCCTGATGATTTGTTCACCGGCAGGGATAGTGGATGATGCAGATAACGACGACGGGTTTTTTTGTGTTATTGCGATATCCGTGGGGCAGATCTCCTTTAATCCGTAAGCTCTGCGCTTTCATCAGTGAGTGCCACTTTCCTTCAGAGAGTATTTCTATTTTGCCATCGGTTACTGTGAGGTATTCCAGTACGCCTGTTTTGTGCGGTGCTGATAACCGCTCATAACCAGGGGGCAGAGTCATTTCAAAGTGCTCAAAGGAGACGTCAGGATCGTAGGGGAAAAGTTGGGAGACTTGCATTCCTTCTTTTCCCAATTCCTGACGCAGTGCTTTTGCATCGCGAAATAATGTTGTCGCTCGCTTTTGATCATCGGGAAGAGTTTCCAGCAACGAAGAGAGAGATACATTAATCCCTGTCGCGATTCGCCAAAGTGTGGTGACAGTTGGGTTCGACTCACCGCGTTCAATCTGCCCTAACATGGCTTTACTGACGCCGGTTTCTTTGGCGGTTTTGTCTAGGCTCCAACCAAGATGTTTTCTTTGTATTCTCAAGCTAGTGGCTATGTGGTCGGCTGGATTATCCATGGTTTACTCTTCAGTTTTTTATCAAATGGTCTTATCAAATAGTTTCATAAAATCTTCTCATCAAGATTGTGTGTACGTTATAGCGCACAGGTGGTAGGGTTGTCCAGACTGTGCGTTATAACGCACAATCGAATATTGCTAACTCACATCGCCAATGCTGGGATTAAATTATGTTGAAATTCATTTCACCCACTTATATTTCGGCAGGGTTTATCACGGTATTAGTGGGTTACTCCAGTGCTGCGGCAATTGTCTTTCAGGCCGCTGCTGCGTCGGGTGCGAGTCCTGAGCAGATTGGATCTTGGATGTGGGCGCTTGGTGTCGGCATGGGTGTTTCAACCATCGCGTTGTCTTTGTGGTATCGCGTTCCTATTCTTACAGCTTGGTCCACTCCTGGCGCGGCGCTGCTATTGACCAGTCTTCCTGGCATTCCCATGGCCGAGGCGATTGGTGCGTTTATCTTTTCCTCATCTTTGCTTGTGTTGTGTGGTGTGAGTGGATGGGTTGAGAAAATAATGCGATTAGTGCCCCAATCGCTGGCCGCAGCCTTGTTAGCAGGTATCTTGTTTCAATTTGTTTTGAGGACTTTCCACTCCATGGAAAAGGAGTTTGTTATGGTCGCGTCCATGTTAGTAGGGTACCTCGTGGGTAAGCGGTATTTTGCTCGCTATGCCATCGTGGTTAGTTTTCTTCTAGGTGTCATGGTTGCGTATGTCACCGGTTCAATGGTTTGGGGAGGCGTAACAATTGGTTCCACTATTCCGGTTTTAACGACACCGTCATTTAGTTTGTCTACTGTCATCGGAGTGGGCTTTCCACTATTTCTGGTGACAATGATGTCTCAGAATTTACCGGGCCTTGCGGTGTTGCGCGCGCATGGATATACAGCGCCGGCTTCGCCACTTATTACTTGGACTGGTTTGACGGGGTTGATCATGGCACCGTTTGGCGGTTTCGCCATTAATATCGCTGCCATTACGGCAGCCATTTGCATGGGCGAGGAGGTCGATCGAGATGAAACGCAACGATTTCGTGCTGCCGTTTGGGCTGGTCTTTTCTATATTGTAATGGGGACTCTGGGTGCAACTGTTGTCGAGCTTTTTGTTGTGTTTCCTAAGGAGCTAGTGATGTCCATTGCGGGGTTAGCGTTAATGGCGACTATTGGGAATAGCATGAAGCTAGCGCTGCATTATAATCGTGAACAGGATGCTGCTTTGTTAACGTTTGCTATCACAGCATCAGGGATGACGTTATTTTCAATCGGTGCGCCCTTCTGGGGGTTGGTGATCGGTATTATTGCTTACAAATTTATGGGAAGCGATAATGGTGAAAAAGAAGGTTTACATAACTCGTGAAGGTTAATTTAGTTTGTTTGCTGGATATTGTTGTTCGCCGTATCCACCGTATCGTCAATGCTTCTAATGATTTCCCCCAAGGGTAGAAGAAAAATTCTGTGCTAATGATCCAATTTTTTTGGACGTCTTTGTTCGAAAAAATGCGAGAGACGTTGATTCGATTTTTCTCAGCATTGTGAGGGTTTTTTTAGGGTTTCATCGCGGTAACGTTCACTTACATTCAATCACATTCATTCACATTCCTTTAGGCTCATTGATTAACGGAGTAAATGGGGCAAGTTATTTTTCGAGATGTTGAGTTTATACGCACTGGGCATCATTATTTAGGATGGCAACCCTCTATAATTCTGATTCACTGATATTTTAAAATATCTTCCCTTCTATTCGACTCGACTTGATTCGAACAAATTAGTCAATTGTATTCAGAGGTGTCCGTATGTCGTTTGATAAGCAATTTCTACAAATGGGTCTCACGCTTGGGGTAGTCATTATATTGAGTGGCTGCTTGGGGGAATCCGATGCTCCTCAAGAAAATGAGTCAATAGCGGATTCAACTCCTAATCCGATAGTCGATACTTCTCCTGACCCAATAGTGAATCCGGCTCCTGACCCAGTAGTAGATCCGACCCCTGATCCAATAGTGCAACCAGACGATAACAGTCCTCCTGTTGCTAGCAATGTAGTCATCACTGATAGTAATGGTGGTGATGTCGAGGTGGGCGATACTCTCATAGGAAATTACAGTTACGTCGATACGGATAATGATATAGAAGGCGGCAGCATCTTTGGTTGGTTACGCAATGGCACGACTATAAGCGGAGCGACCGCTCAAAACTATGAAGTAGTCACCGGTGATATCGGTACTGAGATTATCTTTGACGTCACCCCTACGGCGCAGACTGGGCAAGCTATTGGCCTGTCTGCACGCTCAATGGGTGTAACGCCTCAAGAAGTTGTGGGGCCCGTAGATTATGATGTTGAGTCTAAAGATCTATTTGTTGAACTTCCTAGCCATGGCAGTGTTCGTGTCACTCTGCATCCCGGCGCTACTGTTACTGTCGGTGCAGAGACTACGGTTCCTTTTGGCTTACCCTTTCCTAGAGCCGTCGTCGCTGATCTTTCTGATATTAAGGTGATAGATGATAGTGGTGTGGAAATAGCATCACACGTGGAAGAAACAGCAAGATGGAAATCATTAAGTAGCGATAGTGACACTATTAGTGATGTGGACTCTATCCGTAGCGTTTTGATCTATGTCGATGTGGTTTTCGATGACCTAGATCCTGTGACACTGGATGTTTATTATGGTGCGACTCGTACTTTAGAGCTAGGTGCGCAAGCCGATGTGAAAACGACATGGGTGTCTATCAGTGAGGGTGGTTTTCCGTTAGAGTATCCGGAGGTTGACGATATCAAGGAACCAGCAGTTTACGTGACGCTACCCTCGACATGGATGGCGGTTAGTTTGTTAAGCAGCAGAACGCTACCCAAAGACAGTGATCCGCAATCTAACCTTAATTTACATTGGTTTGATGATGCTTATGAGAACTTTTCTTATAGTGCCGTTAATGATGTCAGCGAGTCTGTCACCGATGAATGGCTAATTGATTATGTGGGTATCGAAGGCCTGGGTCCAGATACCAGTACCGATGGATATGAGCCTTGGCTATTCGACCGAACGATGACGTTATTCGGTATCTATACCCAAACGGGTAATGTGAAATGGTTACGGCATGCCCATCGAGCTGCCCAGTTTTATGCCAAACATATTAGTGAGGACGGTTATTTTGATAAGAAGCCGACAAAGGATCTTAAATACGGTTATGGCCAATCACTATTTGTCGATTTAATGCTGACGGGTGATACCGATATGGTCGAAGTCATCGAGCGCATAGCGACAACAAGTGATACCTGGAATGAAACTTATACATATGTCTTAGATAAAACCAGTTTATGGACTGAACGACATCAAGCTTATGCGTTGTTATCGGTACTGACCGCTTGGGAGGCGACGGGGAGTTCCGTGTATGCAGACAGAATTGAAGTCATTGTGAATGCTTCTACCAACATGCTTTTGAATCCTCAAAATAACTGGAATCAAGAAGGTTGTTTGTTACATACCTATGCCGTTCATGAATGGAATTCTCCGGATTATGGGGATTTACCCATATGTTCTCCCTGGATGAGTGCTTTTTTGGCAGATGCAATGATGCGTTATTATATTCATTCAGAAGACGAAAGGGCTTTGGTGTTGCTTTCAAATTTGGGTGAGTTCATTACCAATTATGGCGTTTACGTTTCTGATTTAGGTGATTATACGGGTTTCCTCATGCCCTACTATCTTGCCTCTAGTGAGCATCAAGTAAAGGTGAATAGTGGTTGGGATGACTTTCGGCATGCTTGTGATGTGGCGGGTGTTTCCGCTAAAGGTGCCTGGGCAAAAGATCGATTGGGAGAAAATGCGGATGCACTGGTAACAACCACTAATTTATTATTAGAGACATGTGATTTAAATCTAGATAATCTCCATCGTCCCGATGCTGATATTAACTACGGGAAAACGATTTGGCGTTTAGCGCCAGCTCGATCATACAGCTGGAACTTTGTCTCCACTATTGATATGCGTTGGATGTTGAATTCATTGGTTCCAATTGAATAAGAGCCTATGGAATAAGAGCCTATGGAACAAGAGCCAGTTGAATAGGGGGCGGCTTAATGCTGAATTGGGCTGCCTACCGTATCATCTGGGGGATATATATTGCCAAGATCGGTGCTGAAGATTATGCCTTTTAGATCAGCGTTTTCTACTGCACTTTTAAATGCTTCGCTACAATAAATCCCCTGATAACTGTCAAACTCCGTACGTACTACTGATGCGCCGCCAAGCTTATTCTCGTGAAAAGCAATGGATTGCACATCGCCATATTCATTGCGTGTACTTAATTTGGTGTCCAGCGCGTTATTTGTTTTGGCATCTTCAAGGATGTTAAATAAATATCCATCACCTTCTTTGTGCGTAATAGGTAGAAACTCTCCGTGTGCTTCTATTATGTCGCGAAGTACGTTAAATGCAGACTGGTTTAAGAAAAGACGGCCATTTCTGGAAGTGATATCTGGCATCTTCACTTTTTTGGAATTCGAGAAAGAGGTCAGTTCGATCGCGAGAGGTTGCCAACCCTCACTATAGGATTGAGGCCGAGGGTCAAAGTGAAATAGGGTATCTTGACCCAGTTTTCGCCAGGCCTCTTTGCTGTTAATCACAAACGATTTGTACAGCTTGATGTCGGGGTGAATTAAATAGATCATGCGGAAAACCTCTTTTTTATTTTTCTCGAGGATCTCGAGGTCATTCAAGTAACAACTCGGTTGGCTGAATATTACATTATAAGCAGTACACTAAATTTAAGGAAATAACATGATATTTGACGGTCTCAGCGATAAGGAAATTCTCCAGATAGTAAAGCCATTAGCAGAGCATACTGAGAATGCATGGAATCAAAAGAACTATGATGATTTTTGCCGATACCTTATTGAAGAAAACCCCGATCAAAAGTTTCCTGAAGAAGAATTTAATCGTCAAATAGAAGAAAGTTACGATACCTATGGTCATCACACAATAGCTAATCTAGTCGCGATACATCGAAATCCAGATCACGTTATTGTTATTTGGAAAGTAAAGTTGGACAAGCGCAATGAGCCTGGCTTACTCATCTATGGTTTTAGAGAGCATGATGGTCAAATACTCATTGAGGGCTGCTCATATCATGCATAAAACTAACGAGATTTATCGCAGCTATGTAGGCATTGTTGTTCGATCGATTGCATGGGCGTACGGTGAAATAACAAACGTTCGGTATCGATAAGTAAGGCTAAACTAAAATTCTTTTGTTGAAGAATGAGATTGACGTAGCTGTCTAATTCATCCTTTCCTGTAGCCATAGCCATTAATTTTAATATTTTTTTCACAATAAATAATAAGATAATTATTCTGGAATAAATGTTGGAATGTTTTTTTACTGGTGAGTCTAGGCTAATTAGTTAACATGCTATCAAGCGCCTGACCTCTAATGAAGACGATGGAGTGTTCGCGATTATTCTCAGATCAAAAATCACTGGAACCAGTTTGTTGTCTGTCGCTACAGGCGCAATGCTATTTTGATTTCTCCTATTTACCATTCAGATTTTATACGTTAGTTTCCAATTGTTAGTATTTATGTCATTGAGTTAAACGGTCATTAATGGAATAAGGCTGGGCACTTGATATGCGAATGATAATAATAACTAGAAGCACAATTATTTTTTTGTTTCTCCTTTACTCCAGTTACTGCAACGCGCAGTTATTTCAAAATTTGTTGATTGGCAATGCGAAAGCGTTGGCGTTAGGTCAAGCTGTAACGGCGGATCCCCCTGGAATTGATGCTATACATTTCAACCCCGCAGGGTTGACCCGTTTGAAAGGTCGTCAAATGGAGATTAAAATTCTTGCCGCTGATTTTTCTCTTGTGGGTGATTTTGACCTTAATAATCCAGATATTATTCAACGCTACGATGAGTTAGATCTCGTGGATCCCATCGAAGGAAAAACCAGTCATATCGAAAGCTTGGCTGTGTACTTGCCGGGTAAAGGGTTTACCGAGGTTCCTTTTCCTTTGGTGGCTTTGGGTGGGGTTTCTTATAATTCAAAAGGATCGAAGTGGACTTTTGCGAATGCCGTTTATGCACCTGCGGCATTTGGACATTCCCGGTCGCCTGACGATCCAGGGGCAGTATACGGTGCCAAGAGTGCGCTTTCGCGTATCACTTTTTTTGCGCCTTCTTTCGGCTATCAAGTGACTGATAATTTTTCAGTAGGATTAACTGTCGCATTTTCGTTTACCGGGTTTCTTGCTAGCCACAGTTATCGATCATCTGGTGGCGTAGTGAGAGAGTTATCTGAATTAGTCGATCAAGTCTGCGATCGAAACGATAGAACCGATTTCGTCCTGGAGGTCCCATTTCTGAATGTGTGTGGCGGTCGTCTGAGTCCGTTTGAAAGCTTATTTGAATTTGAAGCCGATATGAAAAAAGATGTGTCGCACACAGTTAATATCGGACTCTTGTGGGATGTTTATAAGTGGCTTACATTTGGAATGGTCTACCAAACAGAATCAGTCGACTATCTTGAAGGGGAGGTGGATATACAACTATTCGACGGTATGCTTAACATGTTTAAAGGGCTTGCCGAATATGAACCGCTAAGAGTGATATTGGAGGATGCGGCGCATATGCCAGAGGATGGCCACGTGCGAGAGAGCGGATCAATTAAGTTGGTTACACCCCAGCATCTTTCCTTTGGAATGAGTGTGATGGTATTGCCCAAACTCAAGTTCAACGTGGATGTTAAGTGGACCGAAACCAGCGAGTGGTTCCAATTGGACTTTCAGTCAGATCAGAATATTGGGTTGTTTGCGCTATTCAGCGCACTTCAGATTAAGGGTGCCAGTGCCAATGCTTTAACAATACCGAGAGGTTATGTGGATACAGTGAACTGGGGCTTCGGCTTAGAATATCAATATAGTCTCAAGACGGCTTTGCGTTTAGGGTTCGAACCTCGCAAAACAGGGATTCCTGACGATAAGAGAGACTTTACGGTTCCAGTGGCAGATATAGATGTTATCGCAATTGGCTTCAGTCGCAAATTAACGAAAACCAGCTCCTTCGATTTTACCATTGCCAAGGCGAGTAGTGATATGCATATTCCGTCGGGCTCGAGTACTAATGGTAACGACCACACAAATATTAATAATTTTATTTATCATCCCACTGCGGGCCTAGATACGCGATCCAGGTTAAGCATACTCTTAGTTGAAACAAGTTATCGAAAACACTTTTAAGGCTGCGCTTATATCACGTTGTTTTTTTCTCGCAATGTGCTTGTGTGAGGTTCTACCACTGGGATCATGTTGCTGTAAAGCAAAGGCTAGGCGTCAACAATAACTGTGCACTTACCTGTCAATAGGCATTGTGATGCCTGACTAGGAGCCGGTCATAACGCGCGATTTTTCGCTTTCACTGAGTTGCTCTAAATAGACTTGCGCTTCAGGGGAATTGATATCCTTACTCTCGTATACGGTACTACCTCTATATTTCTTTTTGGTAGGCACTTTTATTGTTGATGGTAGGGCACCGGTATTGGGTTTTTTTGACTTCACTGGATTAGGTTGCGCGGTCGGTTTGGTGAGAGCCGTCTCTGGTTTGAAGGTTATGCCTTCGCTGAGTAGATGTTGCTTTTGTTCGTTGTCTAAACGGTTCCAAAATTGAGACAACGTTTTGTGGATAGTGAGATTAGAATTAGCAAAAGCGGTAGCACAGGTGAGTAAGTTTATTTGATCTTCTTCATTAGACAGCTTGAAGGCCGCATCTGAGTCGATTTCTCTTATAGCCCGACTCAATTTCGTCAGTTGTAAAATCCCATGGGCATCAAGCTTCATTGTCTATATCCTTATATTGTGTTGATCATGTCTTTATTGAGTGTTTTCTTACACAATCAAACTCTTTGTTTTTAGGGCAAACTCTTTATTGTTAGGCCAGCCGTTAATTCAGATTGTTCAAATTTAGTGTAGCCCAAGTTTTAAGAGGTATGATGTTCTCGCTAAAACAGCGTCATATGTTCTTAATCTCTCGTTGTTTTTGTGGAATGAGGTAGGTCTCTTTAGTCTGCCTTTTTCTACACACTAAAATAATTAGCTAAATTGAGTGTAATGCAGTTATGTGTTTTAGCGAATTGTTTGCCGTTGTTGTCTCATAAGTTTGCCCCTAAATACTGCACTAAAATATAGCTTCAAGTGTCGCCCCTTGTTGGTGCGATGATGTAGATGCGATGATGTAGGTGTGAGAATGTAGCTACGAGTAAACGAGAGTGAGAATTGAATTGATGGCCAGCTAAGGGGCTTCTTCTAGGATTCGGTACAGTGGTGTCTTCAACGATCATAAACAATACGTTGTATAACATCAGAATGTAGAGCGCCACAATTTATCTTGCTACTTATATAGGGGGCTCTTGTGTCTAGACGAAAGTGTTTGAAAATCACAAGTCCAGTTTTGTAGTTTAGTTCGCGATGAATCATCAAATTTCTGTTTTAGCGAGAGAAATAACCCGTCTGCATTGACACCTGATGCCCATCAAGTGGCACTAACTTTCCGTGTTAAGGCATGTTTTTTCCGTAGGGTCGGATTGGCTTTTCTGAAACAGAATTAGAGCTACCCTAAAGGGCACTGTGGCTGAAAGGAAAACGATATTAGATGTCTAGATTATTTTATCGAAGTTATTGTGGAGATAATGTTGTCGCGATAATGTTGTCGCGATAATGTTGTAACGACGCTGTTTGAACTAGGTATATTTTATAGGCTCTCCATTCGCCGTTACACTGACATCCCCCTCGCTGGAAAAAAGTAGAGCGATACTTTTATAGCTATTGTTGTCATATAGTAAATGGCTATATTTTGCAATAATGCTATCGGTTTCCGCTTTTGATGAAGCATTATTCATTTCTTCAATAAATGGCATACGCTCTTGTATTTCCGCGGCATGACTACTGATAGCATGTAAAGATCGTAGCTCTCGAGCCATTCCGGTATTTTCTTCTAACGCATGATTTAGTTCATTAGCATAGGGATATTTTATAGGGATTTGCATTTTACCTTCGTTATCGAAGGTGATTTTTTCAGGAGCGGAGGGGATGTTGTAGTCTTCTAGTAATTGCTTAAAGCGAGTAGAAGCATGCTCGGATATCGCATTGACGTTTTGTACTGAAGGGAGAAGCAGGGGAGGAAGGTTGTTTTGATCTAAGAAGCCTGTCGAGGATGGGGTATTGGAAAAATAATTATCTAGATCGATGTTCATTCTCCCCTTATTTGTCAGAAGCTCTGATGTTGCTGAAGTGTAAGGGTTTGACTGTGTGTCAGACTGTACGGCAGCTTGTCCTCTTTCTGATAACGTAAAAGTAGGCGAAGAACTGATTTTATTGGTTGAGTGATTATCTTGTGTGTCGAGTCTGGCGGTATTTGACCTCTGCTTTATCATTGGCTCCTGTATCGTTGTCTGTTGGGTGTAAATTGGCGCATGCGTTAAATAGTTTATCACAATTCAGCTCCCTAGTTTATAGTGAGATTATTCTATAAACATACAGCAATAAATGTTCCACAATGAATGATATCTGAAGTTGGAAACATTGAAATACTGAAAAAGAAGGGGGAGTCAGGTGGTAATAACAGGCGAGTGTTTTTGTAGTGCAGTCAAGTATCAAGTTGATGGCAAGCTTCGCGAGGCGAAATCCTGCCATTGTTCGCGTTGCCGTAAAGCCTTTAGCTCTCAGGCATCATCGTCTGCCCTGGTGGAGCCAGGTGATTTCAAATGGGTGTCAGGTGAAAATCAATTGATTTCTTATGTTGGCGAACAAGGGTTTGGTTTTCAATTCTGCAAGATTTGTGGGTCGACGCTATGTACCGTATTCAATGGCGAGGTATATCAACTCATGTTGGGCTGTGTTGACGGTGATCCAGAGGTTGAAATTGGTAAGCACATATACGTTGGCTCAAAAGCAAAATGGGAGGTAATACCAAATGGAGTCGTTCAGTACGAGGAAGGTACTGAGTAACGCTCCTTGAATTCAACTAGTAAGCGAATCGAAAAAATACGAACAATCCGTCAGTATCATTTTTTACTCAAGGCTATTCAAAAAAGGTTTCCTCCGATAGGCTCAAAATGCATATCATGTTAATGTTTGTCGTGCACGATGAAAATATAAGTTCGGTAGCAAGGTTGCTCCGAGCATTCTAAAAAAATGGCATGGAGAAATTATGATGAGAAATTCAAAAACAATTGTGCTGGGAATAATGTTGATGTTGGGTGCATCCGGGATTTCAGCTCAAGCATGGTCAGGTGAATTTGTATTAGCGGAAGGCGATTTTACCGTTGGAATCGATTTCCCTACGCTAACGCTGACTCAAATCGATGAGAACTGCCTTTTGGAAGTTGAAGGCGTAGTGACTTTTACCGGCACGCTTGAAGGCATCGCCTCAGCAAGAACGCGCGCACTGACGTCGGCTTCTTGCGTGGATGTTGCTTCGTTCCCACCAGGGGCTTATGAAGATGTGTTCACTTCCAAATTGGAATTCGCTGGCACGATTGATGGTCATCCGATTGTTGCTGATTTCACTTATCGTGGAAAAACGGAAGTTGGAGGTGCTATAGAAGCTGTTTTTATTGGGTCTAATGGCTTGCGGGGTCGGCTTTCCGTCGATGCAATAGTCGCCGTTGGTGGATCATACAAAGGTTTATTACGGGTGCCTGGACATTGGTAGCGAAAGTAAAACTATATGCAAGACTTGATGCGCTTGAAGCTGAATTGAAATCGCTGTTGATTCCTCATCTTGAAAGTGCGGCTAATGGAAAGAATGATTTAGTATTCTGTGTTAAAGGCTTTAATCTATTCCGTGAACTGAAAGAAAAAACCGACAAGAAGACTGAAGAGTTGGTAGAGATGGGGAGTCAGATTTTGGAGCTACAGGAAAAGCTCGGAGAACCCTCCGAGGGATCAATCGCGGCGCGTATCTGTTGGTATTGTCGAGAGTGGAGCAACCTAGATAATCATCACAGAAAAAATGCACAAGATTTAGCAAAACAATTTCTAAACGAAATAGAGTAAGACGTTAGGGTCTGGAGTAAAAGACGATGGCACGTAGTCAAGAAATTAAAATCGAAGGTACGGTAGCAACGGGTTATGAATCGGTGCGGAGGCTGTACGAGAAAAACATGAAGACTTTGAAGGAAAGAGACACCCAGCTTTGTATTTACGTCAAAGGGGAAAAAGTCGTTGATCTTTGGGCTACAGTAGATAACCCCCAGTTTACTCCCGACTCTTTGGTTAATGTGTTTAGCAGTGGTAAAAGCCTAGAATCAATTGCCATGGCATCTCTTTGTGGAAAAGGGTTGTTAGATTTCAACGCTAAAATTACTGACTATTGGCCTGAGTTTGGTGCGAGTGGCAAGGGTGAGGTGACCGTAGCTGAACTGATGCGGCACGAAGCCGGACTAGCAGCTTTTAATACTCCCATTGCTAAGGATGACCTACTGACTGAGAACATTAAGAAAAATAAAATTGGCAAAATTATTGAAGGACATCCACAGAAATTTAGGGATACCAAAGGGCGGATTCGAGAATACCATGCTATGACCAGGGGTTGGATTGTAAATGAATTATTTCGGCGAATCGATCCAGAAGGACGTACCATTGGTGAGTATCTACGACAAGATATTAGCGAGCCACTTGGGATAGAGGCAATAATTGGGGCGAAAGAAGAAGAGTTAGATCGAATTGTAAAAGTAAAATTAGTCGGAGCTGGTTTTCAGGTGTTAGAAAGTTTGAAGCCGAAAATGTTGAAGAGAAAGATGGAATATAATCTCTTTCAACTATTAGGTGGTATCGTCCGAGCCGCCTTTCTTATGAAGGGTGGTACCAGTATGGGAGCGCCGCCTCCTATCAAAGGTTCGCGTGGTATAGGTGATTTAAATGATCCTGCCATTGTGAAGGGTGAAATTCCTTCTGCTAATGCTCAAAGTTCTGCACGAAGTTTAGCAAAAATAGCTGCGGTCATATCGTCAGGTGGTAAAGGGGCGGGGCTGGAAATAATAAACGAGGCCGGTTGGAATGCATTACATGAAAATCCTGTTGAAGCCGATATGGGTTTTACCGATGTAGGTTTTACCCAAGCCGGAGTCGCTTCTTTCATAGAAGCCACTAATAATAGCAGTAAGTTAGCCAAGGCGACTAGCGAAGGTAGAGAGGGGTTTTATGGGTGGTTTGGGTTGGGAGGATCCATTTTTCAATGGCACCCTGAATGTGAAATTGGTTTTGGTTATGTGCCCACTTCATTGCACTTGTTGGACTTTGTGAATGAAAGGGGGAAAGCTTATCAAACTGAAGTACTGAAGTGTGTCCAGAGAATCAATAATCAATAATCAATAATCAATATAATTTAGTGCGCTATGTATTCCCCTTGTCTAATAGCGCATATTTCGCTAGATTACCGGCCTCACGACAACTTAGTTTTATTACACAATAACTTGGTTTCATTACACTACATCTTAGTTTCAATACACAATAACTTATCTTCATTGTAAACAGAATGGGTTGGATGGTTTCATGGCTGGCGATACAAACGAATTAAAAAAAATTGCGATAACGGGTGCTGCTGGTAGTTTAGGAGATGCGATCATTAAGCAGCTTTTAAAACATTTGCCAGATGTAAACATTCTAGGTTTAGATGTCAGTACGCCAAAACGAAAAAGAAATTCTAGTCGATTAACCTACGTTAAACGTGATGTCAGAGACAAAGCCATACAGGGCGATTTTGAAGGTGTTGATGCCGTTATCCACTTAGCTTTTATCGTGGAGAAAACGGGGGGGCTATCGGAAGAGGAAATTGAATCTATCAATTTAGGCGGCACTAAAAACGTATTTAATGCTTGTGCAGCTGCTGGCGTAAAGCAAGTGGTTTACGCTTCCTCCGTCGCTGCATACGGTATGCATGAGGATCGACATAATGATATTTTGACGGAGGATTGTGAATTAAGAGGAAATCCCGATTTTTTCTATTCGCACCATAAATCGTTAGTTGAATATTGGTTAAATGAGTTTGAAAAAGACAATGCTGATATTAAAATTGCGAGATTGCGACCCTGTATTTTTGCTGGCCAAGATTCACCAACCCGTCCCGTACGATTGCTCGCCTATACACCCATCATCCCTACACTATTAGGATTTGACGGCGCTCAATTACAATTAGCGCACGAAGAGGACGTTGCCATGGCATTCCGGTTGGCTCTGGTAAAAAAAGCACATGGCGCTTATAACTTAACGACAGAGGGGGCCTTGACCATGCGAGACATTGCACCTGAAATGGGTAAATGGACATTCCCAATTCCTAAGGTGGTATTGAAGTTAGGATCCATTGCTCATCGATTCGGATTGAGTCCCTATGATCCCGAATGGTTAATCAAAGCAAGTCGAGCCAATGTCATTATGTCAGCCGAAAAAGCACGAGCGGAATTAGGCTGGGAGCCGAAGTACGATTCACCTGGTGCGGTACTTCGTGCCATGGCAGGAAAGAACTAGCTTAAATTGGCTTTTAAATAATACGAGTCCATATAAAATTATAGGTACTGGTTTCATCCCTTCCTAGAGTCAATCTTTTCTTAGGTTCACGAGTATGTGGAGCTGGCTAATTGAAAACCCAGTTTCACGCACTCGTGACGTTATGTTCCTAGATGTACCTTTGCAAATTTTCCAGTAGCTATGTGCCACTATTGCGGGTCCGATTCACTCTAACTATCCACAACAGTATTTACAGCTGTTGTTTAAGTCATTGACATAAATTTTCGGTGTTGACTGATTAAACTAAATGAAGGATTTATTAGAGAGTCGGTAATGAATGAGCCAGTTGGATGGCTAGTATTTTCCATTTTATTTTTATGGCCAAGGAAGTTTGTGCAAAAACTGTGAAAAACTTTAAAGCTATTTGCGATCTATACCGCAGAAAGGCGATGAAGTTCCAATCAATTGATATTTATTGATGTCTGATAATTTTAACGTTACAGTCCGTACCTGACATAAATAGGGGCTAAAGTTTTTATCTGTCGACAATCTTTGTGTTTGGGTTTATGTCAGTCCAAGCACTCACTGTTAGTGATACGATCACTCACAGAAGATTAAAAAATGAACGGGTGAATGACAATTAAAGAGTCGCTGTTTCAATTAAGTTGTAAGTTGCCAGGAGAGTAAATAATTATGAGTAAGCTATTAAAACCTACAGTTTTAGCGGCAAGTATCGCGATGGTTACACCTTCAGTTTACGCTGGAGGCATTGAGCTTAGCGATAATCTTAGTGTCACAGGCTTTATTGACATGTCTATGGTCTATACCGATGTCGATGGTGGTGGTTCTAGTTCTACTGCAGGATTAGATCAGTTCGAAATTGATTTAATGTACACATTCGATGATAAACTCACGGCACAAGTTGATGTGGAATATCAGGACGATGGTGCGGGTCAAGTCACCGACGTTGAGCAAGCATTCTTCACCTATGCAGTGAATGAAGAAGTGAGCGTGAAAGCAGGTCGTTTCCTAAGCTATTCCGGTTGGGAAACTGAAGAGCCCACTGGTTTATATCAGTATTCAGGAACAGGCTATGCGCAATACTTCTACGGCGCTTATCAGCAAGGTGTTTCTACTACCTATAATGGTGGGAAGTACCAGGTCGCAGCGACATTGGCAACTAGCCTGGGCACTTTGACTGGCGGTGATACTGATGCTCAGAAGGTAGGCACAGAGTTTATGTTGGCTCTCAACCCTACTGACGAGTTAACAGTAAAAGCATTTTTCATGTCACATGATGACACTGATTTGATTAATATGTGGGCGTCATATGCGGTGGATGATCTGACAGTCGCTGTTGAATATAACTTAGCAGATTCAGGAACAGATGAGGGTACTGGTTATCTACTCATGGCTAATTATGCAATGGATGATTTCGGAATCACTGTTCGTTACCATGCGTACGAGCTTGAAGATGCGAGCGATACCGTTTTTGAAGAAATGAGCGCTATCACCATCTCTCCGAGTTTCAAAGTAAATGACAATTTGCTTATCGTGACTGAATATAGAATGGACGATGACGATCTAACTGGCGGTAGCACGGATAGTGTTGCTGTTGAAGCTCTTTTGACGTTCTAATTTCTCTTAGAATTGATTTAGCTTAAAAATAAAAATAGGTGCGTATCCCGCACCTATTTTTATTTGATCCCTTCCTTATTTTTACTTAGATGTATTGAGTTAACTGTCTCTCCTAATTATTTATCCCGTCCTAGATTGGCTTTTCTTTCTTCTTTCCTTGGTTGAACGTAAGTGTTGTTATTAACTCGTCGTTATGCATCTAGTTATCCAGATTGATTTCTATCGTTTTATTAGGCTTAGAAAAAGATGATTTCTTTTGGGTTACCCCAATGGTATTTGATATTCCACTAATAAACTTTAACTGGGAAGATGCCGAGTTATTACTAATACCAAATCCAAGTTCTAAGGTGAAGTCTATACTGGTTAACTCTTCCGTATTCTTTTCAATAACGGATACTTGATCTACCAACGGATAGGCACCACAACTTTCACCCGCTTGGCAAATAATGTCATCGTAGTCAATGTCGGATCCGCCTAACAGATAATAGGACCCTGGGGGAACGTTCTCAATTTGATAGCTATGTACTCCGTTGCCGACAGGTGTAGTCGTCGTTTGACCGACAAAGTCATAATTACTGTCGAGTAATAGCACCCATGTCACCCCTAAGTCTCCGCTGGAAGAGACTGTTCCTACGTTGGTGGAAATAACTACCTCCACTGCACTACCCGCCGCCGAGGTAAATCGGATTCGCTCGGAATAATATCCATCTTGAAGGCCATTGCGGTCAATCGTCACAAGATAGGTTCCCAAATTATCTGAGTCGACTGTTTGAGCAGTGACTGAAAACCAGCTTTCGCTAGGGGGAGTGAGGGAAACTAAACCTGATGCTTCTCCCGAATTGATCAAGTCAAATTCTTTAGTCGTGCCGGAAGAACCGAAATTAACTGCAGATAGAGAGGTGCTAAGTACAGAAGGAAGCTGACCACCACCTGCTAGTCGACTTGCTTCTTGAACGGCCTTGAAAGCGTCGATAAAACCATGGCCATACGTATCATCTCGACCTACAAGCCCAAGATCAGTCGTAATCGTACCGCTACTCAGCAATAAGTCAAAATCGTTGGGAGATAAATCCGTATGTACGGCCTTCATAAGAGCAACAATTCCTGCCATGTGAGGTGCTGCCATAGAAGTCCCTTGGTAGGCAACATATGCGGATTGACGAGTTCCGCTGGAATCATCAACTAAGCAGCTCCATACGCCATCGGAATATCGGTCTTGGTTTAGGTCGGCAGATGTGTCTCCCCCTGGTGCCGCGACATCAATTGCGGTACCGAAATTGGAGTAGGGTGCTCGCTCGTTGTTGTAATCGGTGGCGCTAACAGAAACTACGCCTTCATAAGATGCGGGATAACTTAATTGTGAGGTGTTTTCGTTTCCAGCGGCCGCAATAATGATGACGCCTTCATTACGGGCAGCGGTATAGGCTTCTTGCGCAGACTGTAAAAATGATCCACCACCCAAACTGAGGTTAATGATGTCTGCTCTCTTTGCAGGGATGGTCCCACTGTCATTGGAGAGTCCTGCCGCATATCGTACACTTTGAATAATATCATTGGACGTTCCGCCCTCTACACCCAATACACGTAAAGGCATAATTTTGGCTCCCCAGGAAACGCCGGCTAATCCAAGGTTATTGTCAGTGCGGCTAGCAACGGTGCCGGCAACGTGGGTGCCATGCCAAGAGCTTTTGCCATTTTCCGTTGAGTCTCCTGGATCATCAGGGTTGGCATCGATACCGTCACCGTCGTTTGACATGGATGGGGTGCTAATAAAATCATAACCAGAAATAAGCTGACCCTGTAGATCCTCATGAGCGAGAAACACGCCAGTATCGATGACAGCAACAATGACATCATCGCCTTGAGCGGGGGTTCCCGTGGTGATATCCCACGCTTGCTCTAATTTCATATTTTGATAATGCCACTGCACCGCGTAATGGGTGTCATTCGGTGTTGCCATGGCTTGAACAATATAGTTGGGTTCTGCGTATTCCACGTCATCTTGTTGACTCAATTTTTTTATCGCTAGTAGTGTTTTGAATTTTTGATAACTGCGAGCGTTGGTTGAGGCAACTTCTTGGATAAACTTGTTATCGGTTAAATTGGGATAGCTGCCTGAAGAAGAGCTGGTGCTATATGAACCTAGAGAAAGGGGTGAACCTAGAGAAAGGGAGTCGAATGTAACGAGTGTTGTTCGATTGCTGCTGGTATTTGAAGTGCTAGCGATGAAGCCGCTATCCTTCTTGGAAAAAGCGGATACATTTGTGAAGGGTTTGAATTTTACGATACTTTGGTTAGTCACAAAATCGGCTTGAGTGGAAGGGGTACCGGTATAGTTGACGCCAACGTGCTCAAGCAAAAGCACATATTTCGAGATTCCGCTAAAAGCGGAAACTTCAATATAATAGTCTCCATCGCTGGGGACTTGAATGGCTTCGAATTCGGTTACCGTGTTAGAATAAACGATTAAGTTTAAATCCATGTCCCACAAATAAAGATCAAGATCGCCTTGATAGCTACCGGTGAAATCAAAATCGACGACTTGCAGTGCGATAATTTGATCTTTTTGGAGGTGTACTTTGTAGACATCTATGTCATCCCCCTGCGTAGCAAAAATATGATCCTGATTGCCCGTACCTTCAAAACTGGAAAAACCGTGAACAATGGAATAATTTGGTATTTCCTGCGCGGTGGATACTGAGTTATTGGGGATTCCTTGGGTTGTTGTAGGTTCGTTAGTATCATTATCCACTAATGTAAATGCCGCTGCCGTCACCATACCTGAGATAGAGCCATAGTTTATCGTAGTACAGATTAATTGGATGTCAGTAATATCTTCGCTCTGAATAATTCCTTGTGCGTTATTTAAGGTACAGTTTTGTCCTGTCGGTTGTGTGTTGATTTCTACATTGTAGGCTTGGCCATTGGAATAGGGGCCTTGGAATGTAAATTGGCTACCCGTAGCGGTAAGAAGAATGTTTCCGTTTTGCAGCGTAATTGATTCCGTTAAGCCTGTGATCTGTCCTCGAATTTCGAAAGTTTCATCGACACAATTCACGATTACATTTGCAATGTTTTGATTTTGAATGACCCCCTGTCCATTAGAAACTGTACAAGTTTGCCCTTCGGGCTGTGATTCAATTGTTACGTTATAAACACTTCCAACAGCTAGTTGGTCATTGAAGGTGAAACTCGAGCCAGTGGCCAATAATACTTCCGAATTGTTTCTTATGCTTAACGACCCGGACAAGCCAATAATGGTCCCACCGGTGGAAAAGGTTGGATTGTCCGGGTCGCCGCTACCGCCGCAACTGATGAGTAAGGCGGTAACGAACAATAAAGATAGTTTTAGATGATTCATTTTTATTTTCCTTCGTAAAATACAAGTCGGCTTTTTATCATTTCACTGTTTGCTATAGAGACCCACAGAACATAAAACCATAGAGGGTAAAGCCCTAGAACCTAGAACCTAGAACCTAGAACCTAGAACCTAGAATGAAAAAACAAATTCAGCGGAGTTTATACTAAAGATCAGGATAAAAATAAGCGAGAATATAATGACCTTTTATATTGGTAATTTTGCTTACGCTCTGGGGTCAAGAAATACTATGTGTGCTGAGTTTTTCGCGGATGTTTTAGCTATATCGGCTAGTTTGCCTAACTGAATACATGCGGTTTGGAAATACTCTAGCGAAAGACCATACTTACGTAAGACCTAGTGATAACGGCCTAGTCAGCTACTGGAAATTCTAGGGACTTTATATTAGTTATTCGATACGAGAAATAAGTATGTCTCAGTCAGCAGTAAAAGTATTAATTATTGATAAAGAAGAAAAGAACCTCGAGGCTTTAGAAATGCTATTGGAGAAGCATTATATTGTCAGCAGTTTGTGCGAAAGTTTGAATTGTGTGGAGCATATCCGAAACACTCGGCCAGATATCGTTATTCTCAACCCCATCATGTATGGATTGAATCTTGCTGAAGTCTGTCAAGCGGTAAAGGAAGATACTGATCATCCGGGGCATGTGCTGTTTATCAGTGATTTTGGTTCAGCGGACGATGCAATATGGGCTTACAAGGTAGGGGCAGATGATTATATAAAATGGCCATTTAATAAAGAGTTGGTATTGGAAAAAATTGCGAGCCAAGTAGAAAGTCGGGTCTTCCATAAGGCTGTGGCTTCCGAGGCTGACGAGGCAAAACAAATTGCAATCACGGCGATGCGCTCCACCAGTGAATTGGGTAAAGTGATGAGCTATATCATGGCGCTTCCCGATTGCCATGATTATGATGAGTTAGCGATAGAACTGATGACCGCCATCGAAGGGGTGGGGCTGGCACCGCAAATTCAATTTCGAACCAATCAAGGGTCGATGAACTATCGATGTGAGAACACCTCTTTAGAGGCCCAGATGATGAGCGACACATCAACATCTGATAAAATTGCCGTATTTGGAGACACTATTATCATTAATGGTAAAACGGTATCTGCTTTAGCGACGACTTTACCTGGGGTCCATGTGAATAAAGATGTGTGTAGGGATAATCTAGTGGTTATGTTGAATGCAGCTGATAGTCGTCTACAAACTTTGATTGCTCAGCAAGAAATTGAGAGTCTTAGATCTTCCACAATTGATGCGTCCTTGGAAACGACTGAACTTGAAATGAAAAAGGTAAATCAAAAGTTTGAAACTTATACACATGATATGTGGCAAAGTTTAGATCACTTAAAGCTAGAGATTCAAAACATGTTTATGTCAATATCTCTGGAGCACGAGCAGGAAGAATATATCTTAAATATTATCGACAGGCATTCCACTGAAATCCATGAATCGGATGCATTAAAGAATGATATCGAGGCCGCTTTCACTAAAATTAGTTTCTACATGCAAACCCTAAATACCCCTTCATCGTCTAACGCTAAAAATGAGCTTTAGCTGGGAGCTACTGGTTTTTCGGGTATTCGTCTGTATTTATTAAACTAGAGCCCTTTTTTGATCATCAGAATAGGTCTAAAATTGGCTTTTTTAAATGAGCGCTACACAGACTAATAATTGAAGAGGCTTTATGGGAAATCAAACGTTAACCGAGGCGGAAATAGTTGAGTTTGAAGATTTTATTCAAACAGAGGAGTTGATTGACGCTCACGATTACTACGGCACTCATGGGTTTATCTCTGGATTGGCAGTAAGTCCAGTCGAAATCCCCGATGCAGCTTGGTTAGCGATTTTACTTGATGTCGATGAAGAATCCATTTCGAAACCAGAATTTACAAAAGTGGGTGAAACATTAATAAAATTGAAAAAAGCGATTGAATACTCGCTTTATCACAGTGAAAAGATGGTTCTTCCCTGTCCGTTAAGATTGTCCCCTAAGCCTGACGAATCTGCCTTACGAAGTTGGGCCATTGGATTTATGGAGACTGTCTTCCTGGAAGAAGATAGCTGGTATAACGTCAACGAAGAGACTGTCGCACAATTGCTATTGCCTATGATTCTGGCTTCGGGATTGCACGAGGAGCAAGAAATCTTAAAAATGGAGCGAGACCCAAAACTGGGCCAAGCCATTTTACTCCAAATACCGGAGGTTATCATCGATCTCTATATATTGTATCGTTCCGGTAACGCGCCCGAATAAAGTGCTGTCCTCCTGCGCTTAATCAAAATATACACTTTTACAGCATCATCACTTTTCACAACAATAGCGTTTTTTTATGCTAGCTGGATTCGTGTGCTCTACTATCGGCTAATCTGATTTATCTTTGCTAATCAATCTCAATATTGCCTTAAAATCTACCTTCAATTGTTGTATGTATTCTGGCCCAAACTGCACTACCGGAATAGGAATACCGGTGAGATTATGCGACTCGACCTTGACCTGATTGATTAGGCATGACGGTAGATTAATGAAGTAAAAGAGATTCAAGTATGATTAATAGTACGGTGGTACCTCTGGTGTCCAATTTAACTTATGAGGCAATAAAATTAGGAACGCGCGTTTACGGGTTATCTTCTTTGCCAGTGGTGAGTACGGGACGTTCTTTTGGGTATTATCGGAAGATATTTTTTGATAATAAATCAGAGCATCAGGTGCTTTCAGAGCTTAAAGGGCAGGTCATTGCAGATATTGGTTGTGGATTGACGCCTTATGTTTCTGATTCGATGTTCCAAGCCTGTCGGCGTAAAGGTATTTCGTTTTACGGCATCGATCCTAAGTTGGCAAATGGGTTCAAGTTCGGTTTATTTGATCGTTTTAAAGTACGCGTAGTCGGGGGCGAGGGTAAGATAGACCCCAATGCGAGAGGGTTGGAGAAAGGGATTGGCACGCTTGCAGATGATTTGCCATTCGAAGATAACTCTGTAGATTTAGTGCTGTCTAATTATGCTATGTATGCGTGGATAAATGATGACGCTATATTAGAGGGAATATTCCAGGAATTTCATCGAGTCTTGAAACTGGGCGGCTCCGTTAAGATTTATCCAACGCCTCATCTCAATACCCTTGAGCCGAAGAGTGACAGTTTTAGAAAAGTGATGTCGCAATTTGATATCCATCAAAAATTTGCCGGTGATCCACTGCTGTTTGTAAAATACCCTCCTGCTTTTATGACCACTTTTACTAAGCGATAAAACACTATTTCGTTAAATCGCTAGGAATCTAGGCTAGTATTGAACCTCTCAAATTCAATTGTTGGATAACAATATGACGAATCTAGTGACTATTGATATACAGGATCAAATTGCCGATGTGCGATTAAATCGCCCGGATAAAATGAACGCGCTCAGTATGCCCATGTTTGATGCGATCGTTGCTGCGGGCAAGCAATTGCAAAAAAACACGCAAGTGCGAGCAGTCGTGCTTTCAGGCGAAGGTCGAAGTTTTTGTGCAGGGATGGACTTGGCCAATTTTACTGATTCAAACAATATGGCAGATCCGTTCGGTGATGGTAAGGGTGGGGCTTGGCCTAATTTTTATCAATTACCCGCCTTCGTATGGAAAGCGATCCCAGTCCCAGTTATTTGTGCACTGCACGGAGTGACCTATGGTGGTGGAGCACAAATTGCTTTGGGTGCAGATATTCGCATTGCCAATCCTGATCTAAAAATGTCTATCATGGAAATAAAGTGGGGCCTCATACCCGATATGTCGGCATCGCAAACTCTTCGTGACTTGGTGCGGTTGGATATTGCAAAAGAGCTGACTTTTACCGGTCGAGTTGTGGGAGGAGAGGAGGCGTTACAAATTGGTTTAGTAACATCGCTGAGTGACACGCCACGAGAAACAGCTCTAGAAATGGCGGCGGGAATTGCCGCGCGTAACCCCAACGCGATTATGCTAGGAAAGCACCTGCTGGATAATACTTGGCATGGCGATCAACTTGAGGGGCTACGAATGGAAGAACGTTTACAAGCCAAGATATTAAAAAGCCATAATCAAATAGAAGCCGTTATGGCCGGAATGCAAAAACGTGAAGCTAATTATAATGACAGGGATATGGTTGATTTTGATTCTGTTGATTTAGATTGAAGCTGTTGATCTCGGTAGATATCGCAAGCCGGAGACGCAAGTGATTTATAAGGGTAGTTGTCATTGTGGTGCTGTGACTTTTGAGGTTGAGGCCCCCAAGGTATTAGAGGCTGAAGCGTGTAATTGCTCTATCTGTTCGAAATCGGGATTCGTGCATTTAATCGTACCAAAACGCAGTTTTACATTAACCTCAGGCGAAAATAATCTAAAAACCTATCGTTATAACACCGGTATAGCGGAGCATACTTTTTGCGAGATATGTGGCATTAAGCCGTTTTATATACCGCGCTCAAATCCTGACGGTGTGGACGTCAATATTCGCTGTCTTGATACTGCGCCCGAAGTGGTGAATGTGACTGAATTTGATGGCCAAAACTGGGAAGATAATGCGCATTTACTGAAGCATAAAAGTGAATGATTTCGAAATTTTTCAGGTTTGAAATTAGAATTTTGATGGTGTAGTGTAGCATGCAATTTTGCTTAACAATTTGATAAATAAAGAACAGTGTATTGATAAATAAAAAGAACGGCGTGCCTGCCATTTGAATTTATTTAAATAACCTAACGTGAAATATGAATGGCTGAAGATGCCAACTAAAAATAATGTGTTAATGACTAAGTGGGAATAATAAATGTTTCAAGAATCGGCTTACACAGAAGAACAGAGTTTGATTGCTGCGGTAGCAGGGCAGTTATCCAAACAATTCGATGATCAATATTTTTTGCAATTAACCAAAAAAGATAATTACCCAACAGATTTCTGGAAAGAGATTTGTGACGGTGGTTATATTGGGCTTTTAGTTGATGAGCTTTATGGCGGTTCTGGTATGTCTACACCGGATTTAGCCGTCTTTCTGCATAATATGGCGCGGGAAGGTCTGGTCTCTTATCAATTGAATAACCAGATAGTGTGTTCCGATATTATTTCCCAATTTGGTACCGAGAAACAAAAAGAAAGCTTGTTGCCCAGCATTGTGAAAGGTGATTTTTGGTGTTACGCCGACTTGGAGCAAACTCAGGGTAATAGCCTGTTTGAGATTGCAACGACTGCGAAGCGTGATGGTGATAATTTTATTCTTGATGGTGGTAAGAGTTACGCGGTTTGTGCGCAAATGGCCTCGAATTTAATTGTTGCTGCAAGAACTTCAGAGTTTGATGCAAATAATCCAGAAAAAGGACTGAGTCTTTTTGTTATCGATGCAAAGAGTGCAGGAATTGAATGTTCGACAATGCATCTAAATGTCCGGGTCACTGAAGTGCGCGAAGAAATGGCAGCGACCGGTGATACATTTGTCAATATTAAGCTTAGTGGTGCGAAGGTTCCTGCGGCGAACTTGATCGGTGAATTGGATCAAGCGGCGGAATATATTAAGCGCATTGCCAGTCGCCAAATGCTGATTGTTTCCCTAATGGCTATTGGTTGGGGCGATAGGTTAATTGATAAAACGATTGCGTACGCAAATGAAAGAGTAATTTTTAAGGATCCTATTTCTTCATATCAAGCAGTGCAACATCCTTTGGTGAGAGCTAAAACCGATGTGGAAATGGCAAAACTTTTATCTGAGCGTGCAGCTGAAGTGTTTGATGGTGAAAAAGACGCGGAGACTTTATTAACTTACTGTGGTATCGCAAAAAGAAATGCGACGGAAGCTGTTTTCGCCGCCTGTGATATAGCAACTCAGACCCACGGTGGGTCAGGCTATGATCGTGATACTGGGATTATTTCTATATGGCCTCTTATATTGTTGTCGCGTATTACCCCGCTCAATAATACTCGTATTCTCGAAAACTTTTCTGATAACGTTTTGGGAATGCCGAACGCAGATGGTTCAGAAAATACCAAAGTTCAACAGGAGTTGTTGTGGGAAAGTAGAACAGAAAAGGATTTGAAATTTTTAGAGGTGATTAAAGACGTTATTGCTCAGGTATCAGAAGATGCGAGCATGAATTCCATGATGACTATGATGGCAAGATTAACCGGTGGTGATTTGTCCGAATATCGCGAAATGGTGTTGTCGGATGCGCAAGGGGCCTTGCCGATAAAACTAGATGTATTCCGAGTATTGTCTGTATACGGTGGAGCTGATCCCACTGCCGGCGAAGGAATGGCGAAATCTATGTTACGCCGACGACCTGTTAAGTATGGGTTGTCAGCTATGGCTATGGCGGCAGTTTCTTCAGGCAAGGGCGGCGCTGCAACCGTCATGACGGAATACTTACCGAAAATGATGCAAGGTAAATTGTTTTGTTATTGCATTACTGAGCCTAATGCAGGTACGAATACCCATAACGTTTCTACAATTGCGGTTGATAAGGGCGATCATTACTCTTTAAGTGGACAAAAGACCTTTATTTCTGCTGCTGATACGGCTCATTTTATGGCGGTCGTCGCAAGAGTTGAAACAGATGGGGTAAAAGAAGGCGTAGGGACATTCGTGTTAGAAGCAGGAATGGACGGCGTTAGCATGACTGAACTGGATATCGCCGCTCTGGGTGATCCTCAATTTACCGTCTATTTTGATAACGTTATATTACCGAAAAGTGCTCTTGTCGGTACCAAATCGACCACTAGTGGTAAGTCGAAAGGTATTTCGGAAGGCGTCTTCTATACCTTAAACCTTGAAAGAATAATGGTCGCGTTGGCTGCGCTGAAAGTAGGAGAGGAAAGTTTGGGCAGAGCGATTAAGAAAGCGAAGGAATCTCCTGTATTCGGTCAAGCATCAGGTGCAAGCGATACCGTAAAACAAAAGTTAGCACGGCTGAAAATAGATTTGGAGTTGACTAATCTAGCGATGAAGAAAGCCACACACGCTTTTGATAACAAAGCGCCTGGAAAGTTGGTTGGGATGTACGCCAATATGGCGAAATATGTGTCAACTATGTTTGCTGATGAAATTGGTGGTCTGGCGTTGGAGTTATATGGGGTAGCTGGGCTAGACAAAGATATCGATGACATTGGGGCGCTATGTCAATTAGGGCGCGTATTACGTACTGTACCTATCAACAATGAGATGGTTCTCAATTTCTTAGCGGAAAACTTGATGGGATTACCCAAGAGCTATAGTGTTTAAGGAATAGTGTTTAAGGGATAGCTTAATAATAAATCTCTTGTCACTTCAGATCCGGAGAGTTCTTCTCCGGATCTAATCTCCCTCTTTTTCCGTAAGTGTTTTTTTCCCTCATTCAACATCTTTTATCCAATTCTCAAGATTGTCTTTATTTTCCGAGAAAGCAACTATCGGGTGGCTTCCGTAGGGAAGAGCTTTCACAATGGATAAACCTTCATTGTATTGAGCCATATTGATATGCAAGACATTACTCAGGACCATGCAAACTATCAAAGAATTGCACAGGTTATTGAATATTTGGTGGAGAACAAGAGATCACAACCCCAACTAAAGGAATTGTCAGCATATGTGGGTTTAAGCCCATCCCATTTACAGCGCGTTTTTAGTGAATGGGCAGGTGTCTCGCCAAAACAGTTTTTGCAGTATTTAACTAAGGAGAATGCAAAAAGCTTGCTGCGGAACAATTCAGTGCTAGATTCTGCATTGCTTAGCGGGTTGAGTGGTGCTGGGCGTCTCCATGATTTAATGGTGACTTACGAAAGTGTGACTCCTGGCGAGTATAGGAGCTCGGGAGTTGGGCTTGATATTGTACATGGGACTCACAGTTCGCCTTTTGGAAGTTGCTTTATCGCGCTGACTTCCCGAGGTATCTGTAAGCTGGCATTTGTTGATTCTGAAAACGAATGGCTAGCGGTTCTGAAGGAGCTGGAGTCCGAATGGTCTCATGCTTTTATTGAAGAAGATGTGCAAAGTACTGCGGTCGTGTGTAATCGTATTTTTCACAATGAAACAAATGATGATTCTGATTTGAAGCTAATACTTAAAGGTAGTCCTTTTCAGATTGAAGTTTGGCAAGCGCTATTGAAGATACCGAGTGGTGGATTAGCGTCATATCAACAAGTAGCAGAATCAATTGGAAGACCGACTTCTGTAAGAGCCGTAGCCTCTGCTGTGGCTCGAAACAAAGTCGCTTATTTGATTCCGTGCCATCGAGTTATACGCAGTACGGGTGTTTTGAATAACTATCGTTGGGGTGGGGCTAGAAAAGCGGCAATGGTGGGAAGGGAGGGGTGTTCTGAACTCACATAATATGTTGCTAGAACCAAAAAAAGCAGCCTTAAGGCTGCTTTTTTACTGCGGACTTTCATTTACTTAGGTGGCGCTATCATCTATCAACAAAGTAAGTGATAGCGAGCACTATTAGTGAATGTCTTTCCAGTAGTCATTCTTTAACAACCAAGTTGGTATCAACAGAATGACCAAGAAACCTAACACGTACTTACCAAGGGTTTCTCTATAGGGGCGGATTGGCTCTGCCATATAAACCATAAAATTAGTAAGGTCCCGCATTTCCGTAGCAAACTCTTCTTCACTTTTTGAGCTCTGTGCATACGCCATTACCCAAGGCATGGCGACACCCGGAAGAAGATGGTTGTTATAACCCGTCGGCGCGCTTTCGTCTTTATAAAAGCTCATCAAGTAGGTATAAACCCAATCTGCACCACGATAGTTGGCTTCGAGTGTTAAGTCAGGAGGGGCTACTCCGAATGCAGTTTCACCCATTTCAGGCGTCATTGCAGCGGGGATGGAGTCGCTGAGCTTCTTTGCACCGAAGCGAACTAGGTTGGTCATGACATCTTCATCCGTCATTTCCAAATCCTGTGCGATACGCTCATATCGCATAAACTTCGCGGCATGGCAGCTGGCACAATTATCAATGTAAAGCTTCGCACCTTTACGAAGAGAATCTTTATCATGAATATCGTAACCAGAGTGCATTAACTCTGCAGATCCCCCGGATGCTGTTGCCAGCACGGGGAAGCACAATAAAATAGATACTATTATTAACCGTTTCATTATTAATCCTGTGTTCTATTAGTGAGAGTGGGTCAGTGAGCACCAATACGATCTGGCACAGGTTTCGTTTTTTCTATTTTGGTATAAAAAGGCATCGCGATAAAATAACTAAAATAGATAATGGTAAAGACGGGTGCTGCCCAAGAAGGCGCCCAATCTGCAGGCTTGGCACCTAGAACACCTAATGCCAAGAAGCTTATCGCGAATGTTGCCAGCATGAACTTGCTGATTGGACCTTTATATCGCAATGACTTAACAGGGCTTTTGTCTAACCAAGGAAGGAAGAAGACAATAACGATGGCTCCACCCATTACCACGAGTCCCCAGAATTTCGCACTCATGCCCAAAAAGTCGATTGTGACTGCGCGCAGCATCGCGTAGAAAGGCGTGAAATACCAAGAAGGTGCGATGTGCTCCGGTGTGCTCAAGTTGTTTGCTGGCGTGTAGTTGGGGGGTTCGATGAAGTATCCGCCGCCGCCAGGGAAGAAGAATATTGCCGCAGCGAATATCATAAAGAATATGACCACCGGAACCATGTCATGAACAGTATAGTAAGGGTGAAATGGGATGCCATCTAAAGGAATTCCGTTTTCGTCCTTTTGAGCCTTAATGTCTATGCCTTCAGGGTTGTTAGATCCAACTTGATGTAGTGCGACTAAGTGTAGAAATACACCCACTACTAACATCAATGGCACCATGGCCACATGCATTGCAAAGAACCGGCTCAATGTTGCGCCGCCTATCACAAAGTCACCTTGAACCCATATTTGTAAATCTTCACCGACGACGGGTACTGCCCCCGCAAGGCTGAGAATTACCTTCGCTCCCCAATAAGACATGTTTCCAAATGGAAGCACATAACCAAAAAAGCCTTCAGCCATCATCATCAGGTAAATAACCATACCGATAACCCAGACTAGTTCCCGTGGACCTTTGTATGAGCCATACATCATGCCCCGGAAGATATGTAAATAAACAACGATAAAGAAAAATGAAGCTCCCACTGAATGCATATACCGCAGCAGCCAGCCAAAATCCACATCTCTCATAATGTACTCTATGGAATCAAAGGCGCCATCAGCAGTCGGTGTATAAAACATGGTTAACCAAATACCACTAGCTAATTGGTTTACAAATGCGACTATCGCTAAAACACCGAAGAAGTACCAGAAGTTGAAATTCTTAGGTGCATAGTACTCACTCATGTGAGTTTTGAACGCTTTAACAACAGGTAATCGGTAGTCTACCCAGTTGAGTAGCTCCGTACTTTTTTCCTTAATAAGACTCATTAGGCAGTCTCCTCGCTATCTGCGCCGACAATCAAAGTATTGTCATCTGCAAAGTAATGGGGGGGTACTTTTAAATTGGTAGGAGCAGGAACGCCTTTATAAACTCGGCCTGCAAAATCAAATTTTGAGCCGTGACAAGGGCAGAAAAATCCAGTGAAATCGCCTTGATCTTTGCCCGGTCGAAATTTCGGTGTGCAGCCTAAGTGGGTACAAATGCCTTCAATAACTAATACTTCTGGCTTAATAGATCGTACATCGTTTTTGGCGTAATCAGGTTGTTGCTCATCTTCTGAATTAGGGTTGCGCAATTCAGTGGTCAAAGCGCTGATAGAATCTAGCATTTTCTGGGTACGCTTTATGATATAAATCGGGCGACCACGCCATTCTTCAACAACCATGCTCCCATCGGAAATTTTACTTAAGTCCACTGTGATGGGTGCACCCGCTGCTTTTGCTCTTACGCTTGGATTCCAAGAGCGTGCATAAGGTACCGCTACACCAGCTGCTCCTGCTGCAAATAATGCACAAGTGGCGCCAGTTAAGAAGGTTCTTCTGTTATCACTCGGTTCATCTGTACTCATATTGTTGCCTCAGTACGTACCATGCCGGTTGGCATTTCAAAAAATCATTATAAGGAGGGATGGAAACCTAAAGGTCACGCCTAAATAAGCGCGCGTATATACTAATATAGTCTATGGGGAATATCCATGTGGTTTCATTAAAGTATTGCTGAAAAAAGGGGTAAATAATTGAGATCACTTGAAATGAAGTGACGAGTTAGACGCTCAGTATGTTCGGTAGCAATTTAAAAACTAGGAATAATTCAAATTCGGGTGTTTTCGGTTTCCTTGGGCGCTGGTAGCTTATTTAGAACAATAAAAAATTGACTTCAATCAATATTGATCCAAGAATTTTAATTCTTGCTATAGCTATTTTTATTGATACCGATTAGACGTAATTTTATTGCAGAATTAGCCTCGGTTGTGTAAGTATCTAAATTGAGATCGTTGCCCGTCAATCCCTTGGGATTGAATCGTAATATACTAATTACATTAGTGACTTGCTCGGTAGATGGATGCATCTACCGAGCCTTGAGTCGACCAGGGCGCTGGTAAAATCTGTAGATTTATGTTGCTTTATTGTACATTTTTTGAGTGAGAACCAACATCGTGTTGATTGGTATGTCATAACCTTTATTTCTTACTAGCTCGAATACCCTGCCCGAAGGGCAGATGAAGCTTAAACAAGCGCAGACACGGTGATAGCGACTATCACGATAATAATAAGAGTATTAAAATGAGTAGAATTGATGGTCTTGATTACCTGAAGGGTCTGGGTTGTATCTTAATGGTGCCGGCTCATACAGTTTTGATCAATACAGATGATGTAGGGACCTATTACATCTATACTATTGCCCATTTTTTTACCTGTGTTTTTTTTGCCACTTCTGGAGTAACCACTATTTTTCAGGCCGGTAGTCGGCCGAAGTCTTATCTATTTTCGTATTTCATGATCTTATTTTTTGTGGGTCTGACATTTACCTCTGTCTTTAGTCCTTTGTGGCTATTTGATTTCCGAGTGGAAATTATTCAAGTCATTATGCTAGGGAGTATTTTATTGCTAGGTATGAATGCGCTTTTTAAGCAGCGTTGGGGTTGGTATTTTGTGGTAGCAATGGCGATATTTGGTGTAAAAGCGGCTAGTGATAAGTGGTTTCCTGAATGGCGGGGGGCGGGTGTTTTATTGCCACACGCAGATTATGTACCTTGGATCTTGAAGGAGGAGGGTGTTCCCTATGTCGTGACAGGATTTCCTTTATTCCCTTGGCTCTATTTGTTTCCACTGGGCGTATTCTGCTTTTTTACTCCCTTAAAGTGGATTTATTGTGTCGGGGGCATAATGCTAGCTGCTGCTTTAGGTATGTATTATCAGTACGGCGCTAACGATTTTCCGGAAAAGTGGAATATGTCCATTGAACACTTTTTCACTATCACTTTTATTACCTGCGCTAGTTTTATTGTCATTCGAACTGTTCCGTTAGAAAAACTACCCTTCCATAAAATTGCTGTTTTTTGGGGACAGTCATCCCTGACTTATCTTTATGTGCATTTAATTGTGATTAATTTGGCCGGTATCCTTTTAGCGGTTGTAGGTTCCAAAGATATTCCTTTCGCACAATACATATGGTACGTAGTTAGCTTTATTGGAACTTATTTTGCGATGAACTGGCTGACTGGAGTACGTGAATCTAAATGGATGCAGAAGGAGTCTTCTTGGTTGATCCTCCTGCTTGTGGTTTTTGCGATGCCTGTCTTGGCTTATATCAATCCGCAGCTCAAGCTAGTGGTGTCAGTTTCTGGTCTCATTATGGGCCTGTTTATGGCGCACAATTACAAAGCGATTAAGGATTTTCCAAGCTTGAAAAGGCTATTATCAAAAAGTTTAGAGACTAAATCGAAGCCAGTATAATCAAGTAACAAAAGCGAGCACCTTAAAGGGAGATTATAGCGTTGAAAGTTGTACCATTTTGACCATTACACACGGCAGGTAAGCCTAGCAACCTTAAGTAGTAATATTTGAACGCATATCAGAGTAAAATCGATATACTTAAATAACTATTTTATACACCCTATTTGATGTAACAAAGTACGATGTATCTTAGTTTGAAAACGTGAGTATTTCTCTGGTTCGCCAGTTAAAAAATAATAATAAATAGTAAATAATAGTTAGTGAATAGTAAGGGTTTGATTGCATGTCGGTAATGGAATTGTTGGGTGTTTTAGCTGAAAAGAATATAAAACTTTGGCTTGAGGGTGATGCGCTACGTTTTAGTGCTCCGGCTGACGTCTTTGATTCAGAGTTAAAAGCCCAGGTTGTAGCGCAAAAAAGTGCGATCATTGCGTTCTTGAAAGAAGCGCAAAAATCCCAAGTTCAAACCATCCCAAAAGCGGATCGTAAAGCACCCATACCTTTATCTCTAACTCAGCAACGTTTGTGGATTCTAAACCAATTAGAGCCCGATAGCGTGGCGTACAATATGCCGATCATTTTGAAATTGCTCGGTGATTTTAAAACTGAATATTTTGAAGTGGCTTTACGCCAGGTTGTTGCGCGTCATGAATCTATGCGTACCCAAATTGTGCAAGAAGGTCTTTCCGCCTACCAAGATATTAGTATTGAACTTTTACCTCCCATAGTCGTAGACGATATCAGTGAACTAACGTCCGATGAGCAAGAAACTCGCATAAAAATGGAAGTGGAGCGAGAGCTGAAAACGCCATTTTCCTTAGGTATAGATCCTCTTTTTCGAGTTAGATTATTAAAGACCTCAGCTAATAAAAACCAGCAACCCCAGCATATTTTGATGATGTGTATGCATCATATTGTCACGGATGGTTGGTCTCTTGGTCTTGTTGTGCAAGAGATCATTACCTATTACAACGCCTTTCTTAAACAGCCCGATCTCGATAAACGGACTGAGCTAAATATACTGCCAGAGCTAGACATACAGTATGCCGATTTTTCCGTGTGGCAGCGGCAATGGCTGGCAGGCAAGGAGTTAGAGCGGCAGCTGAACTTTTGGCGAGAATACCTACCGCGCGACGGTTTTGTACTTAATCTTCCAACGGACTATGAGCGAGTGGGTAAGTCTCAGCTAGCAGGTAGTACTGTTTCTCGTCTAGTTCCTCTCACCGTACTTGAGAATTTCAAAGGTCTTATTAAAAAAGCTGACGCCACATTATTTATGGGTCTGTTATCCATATTCGACGTGTTGCTGGCCAAGTATTCCAATCAGAGTCAAATTAATATAGGCACTCCTAATGCGGGCCGCAACCGAATTGAAGTAGAGGGGGTCGTTGGTTTTTTTATTAGTACTTTAGTTATGAGTGCGAAAGTGGAAAAACAGG
Source organism: Pseudomonadales bacterium (assembly GCA_019090455.1). Taxonomy (GTDB): domain Bacteria; phylum Pseudomonadota; class Gammaproteobacteria; order Pseudomonadales; family DC-out160; genus DC-out160. The sequence continues at coordinate 50,345 of JAHRWA010000043.1, forward strand.
ACCGCTTTATTGATGTCTTGAAACAGGTTAAGGATGGCGCGGTTGCCACTTTTAGCAATCAAGATGTCCCGTTTGAAAAGCTGGTAGAGGAGTTGAAACCCGAACGGGATTTGAGTCGAACTCCTTTGTTTCAGGTGTTTTTTAATTTACTGAATCTACCTGAGTTGGAACAGAGTTTTGACGGCATTAAAATTGAGAGCTTGTTAGCGGATGACGTTGATCAAGTTTCTAAGTTTGATATGACCTTGTATGCCAAAGAGGGAGACGATGGTCTTCGGTTAGATGTTATTTATAATTCTTACCTTTATACAAAGTCACGCATGGACGTGATGCTTGAACATTTTGAACGTTTATTGAAAGCCGTTTCAGAGAGTCCAAACACAACAATAGAAGAGTTATCTTTGCTGGGTTTGGAAAATGAAATTACTAGCGATGCTAACACTGAGAGTGTAGCGGTCTTTCAGGAAGCAAGCTCAGCACCAGTTTCAGATGTGATGATGAGAATCACGACAGCTGCTGAAATACATGCACAGTCCATCGCTATTAAAGGCCAAAGGGAAAGTTGGAGCTATGCGGAATTAGGTGCTGGTGTACAGCGATTAGCGAGCCATCTTAAGCAGCAAGCGGTGAGCGGAGCACGGGTGGCGTGTCTTGTGTCGCGAACGGCGCAATTACCCTTGAGTCTTCTGAGTGTGCTGACGGCGAAATGCAGCTTCTCGATAATTGATATCCGTTACCCTCTGAGTAAGATCAAATATTATTTGACGGCTCTTAATGCTGATTATGTGATCGTCGATGAAAGTGTTGTAGAAATCGCGGCATTAAGTGATTTTTTAGAAAGCCAGTTTAACAATCGGTGTTTGGTCTTACCTGAAAGTAAAGCCGCTTTCTTTGCTCATGATGTTTTAAATATTGGCATTGATGACACCGTTTCGGATCAGAAAGACATCGATCGTTTAGTCAGAAATATTCCCTTGAGCGAAGTCGCTTATTATGGCTTTACATCGGGCACCCAAGGTGAACCTAAGCTAATAGCCAATGATTTAACGCCATTATCCCATTTTGTAGATTGGTATGAGCAAGAGTTTCAGTTAGGTGCTGATGATTGCTTTAGTTTGTTGTCCGGTGTTGCTCATGATCCGGTATTACGAGATATTTTTGTTCCCTTAGCCATGGGTGCCACGTTGTGTATTCCTGAGCAAAATGAATTGCTCGAACCCGGATATTTGAGTCAGTGGATAACACAAAATAAAGTGACTGTAGCCCATTTGACTCCGTCTATGGGCGAGTTGATGGTGCAATCTTGGAATGAAAAAGCCGCTTGCTTACGACTTGTTTGCTTCGGGGGTGAAAAGCTGCATTTTTCACAGGCTCAAGAATTTGCTTTGTTTGCTGACAGTGCTCAGTTGGTTAACTTTTACGGAGCGACTGAAACACCACAAGCGATAGCTTTTGAACGAATCGATATGGAGCAGACCATGGGGCGCTCCAATATTATCCCTATCGGTAAGGGTATTGAGGGAGCAGAACTTGTCATTGTAAATGCCAATTTGAACCCGGTTGGTGTGAGCGAAGTGGGTGAGATTGTTGTGCGTACACCTTATTTGTCGAAGGGTTATGAGAACGATGAAGAGTTGACGGCATCAAAATTTCCGTCAATGGCTCGGTTGTCGATGTTCGATGGTCAGGCTTCCCAAAAAGGTGAGCAGCGTGAAAGACAGGAGACTGTATATCGCACTGGAGATCTAGGGCGGTATTTACCCGATGGGCGCGTACAGCTAATAGATCGTTTGGACGGTCAGATTAAAGTGCGAGGCTTTAGAGTTGAACCGGGTGAAATCGAAAATGCACTGAAGAAACATGAGCAAATAAAAGCGGCTGCTGTGACATTAGTTGAAATAAATGGGGTACAACAATTAGCGACATACGTGGTACAAACAAATGACGACGACACCGTAAAAACTGTGCAGAAAGGCGATTTGATTGATCTCCTAAGGCTAACCTTACCCGATTACATGATTCCACAAGCCGTCGTATGGCTTGATGATATTCCGCTGACACCCAACGGAAAAACCGATTATAAAAACTTACCTATTCCTGGTCATGAAGATCGAGCGGCCAATTACTTAGCAGCTCGAAATGCGGTGGAAGAGCAGCTAGTGCTGATTTGGGAAGAAATACTCAATACATCGCCGATTGGCGTAAATGATTCTTTCTTTGAATTAGGTGGACACTCGTTACTGGCGACTCAGGTAGTCAGTCGTATAAATTCAATTTATCAGCTCAATATAGCACTGCGCGTTATTTTCGAAAAACCCACCATAGCTGCCATCTCGATATTAGTAGAGAGCGAGCTAACTGCCGAAACGGGTCTCTCTGTTCCGACGATGTCGCGAGTTTCTCGAGAAAAACGAATCCCGATTTCTTTTGCACAGAACCGTTTGTGGTTCATGCAAAAGTTAGATCCGAGTAGTACGGCATTCAATATGCCATTTCCGTTGAAGTTAACCGGAAAGCTTGACTGTGCTCTGTTAGAGCGTGTGTATCAGGAGATATTCAAGCGTCATGAAATCTTAGGTGTCAATATCCTAGAGGAAGATGGGCAGCCTTTCTTACAGTTTAATAGCTTAGCCAATTGGAGTCTTGATCAGCAAACCATAGACGTTGCTTCAATGGGCGAGGCTGAATTGAGTCAGCTACAAAAGCAATTGGCGATAACCGATGCTTCACTGCCTTTTAATCTCGCTAGCGATTCCCTCATTCGAGTTAAACTCTATACATTTGATCGCGGTAATACGGAAATAGCACCCCCCCTGCATTTATTGTTGATGACTGTGCATCATGTGATTTCTGATGGTTGGTCAATGAACGTCTTTATGCAGGAGATCTTATCGCTTTATAACGCCTTCGCTCTCAAGTTGCCTTCCCCCTTAACGCCATTAAAAATTCAATACGCTGACTATGCCCATTGGCAGCGGGATTATTTGCAGGGTGATGCCTTAGAGTCGCAACTCGATTACTGGGAAACAAAGTTAAAGGGTTCGCCACAAGTTTTACGGCTGCCCACGGATAAAGCTCGCCCAGCAATGCAGACATTTAACGGCAATACCTATTCAAAGGTGTTGTCGAAATCACTCGTCAGTGATTTAAATGGGTTTAGCCAACAGCATCAATTGTCATTGTTTATGACATTGATTGGTGCCTACCAAATATTGTTGTCCCGTTACACGGATACCAACGATGTGTGTGTCGGTATTCCCATAGCAGGTCGTCATCATGGGGACACTGAGAATATCATTGGACTGTTTTTAAATGGTTTGATTGTGCGTGCTCAGTTTGGTGACAATCCGACGGTTGATGAATTTTACGCACGCATAAAAGAAACGTTATTAGAGGCGTATGCTCACCAAGATTTACCCATAGAAATGTTGTTTGATCGTTTGGACTACGCTAGAGACCCTGCTTACCCAACGGGTGTCCAAGTGGGATTTCAGCTACAGAATATGAATAATGTAGCGTCTGTAGAGGGAGCGCAAGGTGCCACATTGAGCGATGGCTTGGCTGTTGAAATGCTTGAGCGGGAACAGGTTGTTGCTAAGTATGATATGACTTGGATCTTAGAAGAGCGCGATGGCCTGATCGAAGTACTTGTGGAGTACAACCAAGACCTCTTTTTTGAAAGCTCTATTGCGCGAATGATAACGCATTATGAAACCCTGTTAAGGGGAGTTGTCTCTGGCGACTATCATGCAATTCGTGCCTTGCCTCTTGTGGATCGAAAAAACCTGATCTCTGAAATCGGAGTGACTGAATGCGATCATACGGAACAAATCGATGCAGTCTATCCGCTTACCATGAATCAGCAATCTATCTATTTTGCTGCGCTAATGGATTCGAATACGCTAGCGAATAGTTTTGGAGTTTACGTTGATATCCCCACCTTGATGGATAGGGATATTATGGCGCGTGCTTTTACTGAGATTTATTCAGAACAAAGCATTATGAGAATAAAACTGGTGGAATCTAAAAAAGCCTATTTGGATTCCACGTACCAGGTGTTCTATCAGAATCGAAATCCAAACATAGAATTTCTCGATTGGTCGAATGAAACATTAAGCGAATCTCAAATCACTCAAAGAGTGAATGAACTTGTTTTTAGGACGTATGAAATTCATGGTGAGTTGTTGTTTTGCCATATCGTCAAGGTCACTGAAGAACGGTTTTTGGTAGTGCTGGCGAGTCATCATGTGATCTTTGATGGCATAGGGTTGGCAGGATTAGTCTATGGATTAAGAGACCGCTATCTGCATATTGTTGAGGGAACAGATATAGCGGAATGGCCGGACCGTTACAAAGATTATATTTTACATGAATTGAATTACGCAGATGTGGCTGAAACGCAAGCGTTTTGGCGTGATAGATTGCCCTCATCGCTAGAGGCAATTGTGATACCTCAGCCGTCAAGAAAAAATATCGATGGTGAATTGGAAGGTCGGCACACGGTTAAAAAGAGTATTTTGTTGTCACCAGAGCATTGGGCGAGCGTCAGAAAATATTCACGGAAAAATAAAATTACACCGGCGCTTTATTTTAAAGTCTTATACGGTGTTTTATTACAGCGTTATAGTCAGTGTGAAGAGACATTCTATATTGATGAGATGACGGGTTCTCGTCAAAAAGGGTACGAAACCGTAGCGGGGGCTTTTGCTCAAGCTTTACCTTTTGTTTTTGATAAGTCCTGCTTTGAGGATGCAGAAGGTCAGCCCGCTACGATGCCGCAATTGATTGCTAATGTCAGGGCGTTTCAAAAAAGTCTTAAGGGTAAGACTTTATGGTCAGAGCAGAAGCAAGCCGATTTGTTGCCTCGCGCCAATCAAGCATTTCTCTATAACTTTATTCCCTTTGTCGTGGCTTTGGATTTCTTAGGGAAACCGAGTAAGGTTCACGATCTGATTAACCACGTTTCGGGGACGGTGGAATTTACGGTTGTTGCGAGAAAAGAAGAGATTCGGTTCGACCTAACTTATGCGTCTGATGAATTTGAAGATTTCGATTTCCTAAAACGTATCGTCTGGGTCAGTGAGCAAATCGTCGCGGGTAACGATAACCTGAATTTGCTAGACCTTGTGTTTGACGATGAAAAAACCAAGCTGTTGGAACAATCGGGTGAGAGCGTAGAATACGATTCCTTAGAGACCATACCTGCGCTGTTTGAACAACAGGTTCAGCGATGTCCTGATAAAATGGCCGTCGTGTTTGATGATGTGTCGTTGACCTACACAGAGTTGAATGCACTAGCCAATGAGTTTGCGCTAAAAATGCGGGACGCCGGTATTGGGCGTAATCATTTGGTGGCACTGTACGCGAATCGAAGTCACTATTTCCTAGCCGCTATATTGGGTGTGATGAAAAATGGCGCTGCCTACGTGCCCATTGATCCGAAATACCCTAGCGATCGAATTGCCTACATGCTGGATGATTCTAAAGTCACTGTCATTGTTTCCGAGCGGGAGTTGGTCGCTCAATTAGAGCAGGAAGTATTAACCGATACGCATGTCATCTACATTGATGAATGCCATCCGTTAGGGCGAAGTGAAGCTGCTCCCACCGAATTTGTCAGTGTGGCGCAACCGAAAGACCGCGCTTATATGATTTATACCTCGGGCTCCACAGGCAAACCTAAGGGTGCTTTATTGCATCATGACGGCGCGCTAAATCATATTTTAGCGGAATGCGATGTTCTCGATTTTGACGGTGCATTTAATTTTCTCCAAAGCGCACCGTCTTCCTCTGATATATCCGTGTGGCAGTTTTTAGGGCCAGTAGTGAGAGGCGGCACGTCTGTTATTTTGGACGACGTGATCGATATTCCCAAACTATTTAGGCTGCTACGACAAGAACAAATTGATATTGCTGAATTAGTACCGGTAGTTCTTCAGATGGTAGTCGCGCATGCCCTGTCCTTAGAAGAGGAGGCGCGTGCGCTACCGCATTTACGCTGGATGATGGTGACTGGTGAAGCGGCTCCCGTTGAATTAGTGAATCGATGGCTGGCAATTTATCCTAATATTCCAGTGGTCAATGCTTATGGCCCCACAGAGGCATCAGATGATGTTATTCAAGCCATAATTCGCGAACCATTGTCTGCCAATGAGATTACCGTCCCTATCGGTAAGCCCCTACCCAATCTTAATGTATTGATCTTGGATCAGCAGGGGCGTTTGTTGCCGAATGGGATAACCGGTGAGATTTGTATTGGTGGCGTGGGCGTTGGCGAAGGTTATTGGAATAAACCCGATAAAACACAAGAAGTATTCGTTGCCAATCAATTTGAACAAATTGCCTCTGATCATTTGTATCGTTCGGGTGATTTAGGGCGGTGGTCAAACAAAGGCGATGTGGAATTTGTAGGACGAATTGATACCCAAGTGCAACTGCGTGGCTTTCGCATTGAACTAGGCGAGATAGAAGCACAGCTGGTTAAGTTGGAGGGAATTAAAGAAGCCGTTTGTGTCGCATTCTCGGGTGAGCAGAACTCTCAACATCAGAATTCTCAACAACACAATCTGGCCGCTTATCTCACCTTGTCGCAAGGTGGTTCTAAAACTGAGTTGGACTTGGCAAGTGCCAGAAAACAACTTGCAGATGCTTTACCAGATTATATGGTCCCGAATAGTTTTACTATTTTGGAAAAACTACCCTTAACGCCAGCGGGTAAGGTAGACCGCAAAGCACTGCCTGAGCCAGAGGAGTTTCAACGTCAATATGTTGAAATGGTTGAGCCCAGAAATGAAATTGAAACCGCGTTAGTCTCAATTTGGAAAGATGTTTTACGTGTGAAAGCCGTCAGTGTGTATGACGATTTCTTTGAACTCGGTGGGCATTCCTTATTGGGGACGCAGGTGGTTGCGCGAGTCCGTGATAGTTTGCAGGTTGATTTACCCATACGTACTGTATTTCAATTTAGTGTATTAGCATCGCTAGCGCTGGAGATAGAACAAGAGAAGAGTCGTGGCGGCAAGACGGTTGCGCCAATACTGCCAGTGAGTAGAGAAGGGCATTTGCCTATTTCACCTAATCAACGCCGCCTATGGTTTCTCTACCAGCTCGATCCTAAGAGCACGGCTTACAATATGCCAGTGAGTGCTGAAGTCGTTGGCGATATTGATGTCCCCAAATTTGAACAAGCATTATCAGGTTTGGTCAAACGCCAAGAAATATTGCGTACTCGGTTTGTGGATGAAGAGGGTGAATGTGTTCAGATTGTTGATGCCTCGGCTAGTGATTATTTCCACTACTATGACCTGACTAGTTTGACCGCCGAAGAACGGGTTATAAAAAAGAGTCAGATTACCCAAAAGAATCAATATTCAACATTTGATTTAGGGAGCAAGGCTGGGTTTAGGGTGGCTTTAACTAAAGAATTTTCTGAAAAATTACCTAAGGATGACAGCCAATCCTCCTCAAATACCTACACGCTAATGATCTGCATGCACCATATGATTTCCGATGGTTGGTCCATGCGTGTATTAATAAAAGAATGGTTGACGCTTTACGTTGCCAGTACGGAAAAAATGGCAACGCAGTTGCCATTGCTACCGGTTCAATACAGTGACTATGCCAGCTGGCAAGTGAACTTGTTAGAAGGTCGCCCTAGTGATCGGATTAGTAATGATGAAAACCCGGCACAACAAGGCTCCACTCAAAATCAATTAAACTACTGGAAGGACAAACTCGCAGGTGCGGAAGAAGTACTGCAATTGCCAGTCGATTTTCCCCGTTTAAAAAACCCAACCAACAAAGGGGCGTCGGTAGAACTGAAGCTCAACGATGGCATGGCGAAGAAGATTGATGATTGCAGTCGTCAAACGGGTGTAACGCCTTTCATGCTGATGTTGACCGCCTACCAAGTACTGCTATCTCGATACAGTAACCAACAAGATATACTGGTGGGAATACCCATTGCCGGTCGAGAATATAAAGAGGTACAAGATCTCATTGGGTTCTTCGTTAATACCCTAGCGATACGATCTGAGATTGATACATCAAAAACATTTTTATCTTTGTTAAGTGAAGTAAAGCAATCCACTCTCGATGCGTTTTCTAATCAAGATGTACCCTTTGATCAGGTGATCGATGCGGTGGGTGTGGAGCGAACCTTATCGTTTCCTCCTTTGGTTCAGGTTGCCTTTCAATTGCATCACTTGCGAGACCTCGATGCCGAGATGAGTTCCGAGGCAGTTAGTGCGTTAAGTGGTTTTGAGTTAAAGGTGCTGGCTCCCGAGCGCTCGGTGGCGAAGTTTGATTTAATGATTGAGGTGTTTCAAGGTGCCAATGAGGTTTCCGTTAAAGCGGAATATAATGCCGACCTCTTTGTTGAAAGCACTATTCAGCAGTTATTAAATCATTACGTAAACCTAGTTGAACAGTGTTTGGGTAATGTAAATACCACCATTGCAGATATCGAATTGTTGAGTGAGCAAGAGCAGGAATTGATACTGCGTGAGTTTAACAATAATCAAGTGGATTACCCTCAAGTATCCGTAGATCAGTTATTCGATATTGTGGCAGAGAAAAATCCTGATCAAATCGCCATTATTCAACAGAACCAAACCATCACCTATCGTGATTTGCAGCGAAAGTCGAATCAAGTGGCAAACGTTTTACTGAAAAAACAGGTGAAGCCTGGCGATCATGTAGGACTTTGTATTGATCGTTCCATCGAATTTGTTATTTCTCTATTAGGCATACTGAAAGTCGGTGCCGCTTATGTTCCGCTAGATTCCACTTATCCCGATGAACGACTAGCGTATATGATCAGCGACACCCGAGTAGCTGTGCTGTTAACGGAACAAACCAAGAAAACACAATTATCACAGGTTCTGGCGTCGGTGGAGCATGATACTGCTGTGCTAGTGTATGGTGAGTTTGATGACTTATTAGAAGCTGCTTCTTCTGAACTAGAGCCTCGCAGTGTCGCAATCGATACGGTTTGTTATGTGATGTACACCTCTGGGTCCACAGGTCGGCCAAAAGGAGTGCAGGTATCACATCGAGCAGTGATGCGACTGGTTCAAAATACTAATTTTCTGAAAGTGAACCCCAATGATCGTATTGGCTTTTTATCCAATACCGCATTCGATGCGAGTACTTTGGAATTGTGGACAGCACTGACCAACGGGCTTCCATTGGTTGTTGTGACCTATGATCAATTGTTGGAGCCGGAACAGTTTGAAACCTTGGTGAAGTCTGAACGCGTGAGTGTCATGTTCCTGACAACCTCGCTGATGCACGAGTACGCGCAAAATAGGATTACACTTTTCGATAGTTTACGTGTGATTATTTTTGGTGGTGAGGCGTGTGACCTACGCTATGTAAAACGAATTCTCGATATCGCGAAACCCGACCATATTATTAATGGTTATGGCCCAACAGAGAATACGGTATTTACGACTTGTTATGATGTGCAGTCAATTGGGTCTATGGATGTGAGTATTCCCATCGGTAAACCCTTGGCGAATACCTCAGTCTATATTTTGGATCAGAATCGCCGCCCGGTTCCCATTGGTGTGTCTGGGGAGTTATATACTGGTGGCGATGGCGTAGCATTAGGGTATCTGAATAAAGATGACTTAACCCATGATGTGTTTGTTGATGATCCGTTTTCTGCTGTTGCGAATGCGAAGATGTATCGGACAGGGGATTTGGCGCGCTTCCGTCCTGATGGGAACGTGGAATACTTAGGCCGTCGCGACAATCAAGTTAAGATTCGTGGATTTAGAATTGAGCTGGATGAAATTGAAATGGTCATTAGTGGCCAGCCTAGTGTTCAGCAGTCACTGGTATTGGATTGGAAGCTAGAAGACGGCCGGACTATTATCGTTGCGTACTATGTACCGACTAGTGAATCTAACTCTGCACACAACGATGACCTTCACAATGACCTTCACTGTGCGCTAGTCGAGTCGTTGCCCGGTTATATGGTGCCGCAAGTATTGATTCCTTTAGAGTCGATGCCGTTGACACCCAACGGTAAGCTCGACCGCAGAGCACTCCCAGAACCCGATTTGTCGGCGTTAAGTGAAAATTATAAAGAACCCACGACTGACACTGAGAAGTTACTTTGTGAATTATGGTCGTCTTTGCTCGCGACTGAGAAGGTGGGAATCAATGACAATTTCTTCGATTTGGGCGGCCACTCTTTATTGGCCACTCGTTTCGTCTCGAAGTTAAGAAAAGAGCGTGGAATTGAATTACCACTAAAACAAATTTTCAATAGTCCCACTATCGCTCAGCTAGCCAAAATAATCGATGATCCGTTAAGTGGGTCCGCTGCCAGCTCCGCATTAATATTACCTCCGTTAGAACCCCGCTCCGAGAAAGAATATAGCGACAAAGAGTGTCAGGCGCTTGAGCTTTCCTATGCGCAACAGAGGCTTTGGTTTATTGATCAACTCGAAGAGTCCAGTGCCGCATACAATATGCCGGTGGCTGTGCGATTTAAGGGAGAGCTAAACCTTGAAATGCTAGAACGCGCTTTTAATACTATCGTGGAACGTCACGAGAGTTTGAGAACGGTGTTTGCACCGGGAGAAGAAAAAGGCGGGCAAGCGATACAAGTTATTCAGCCAATGACAAAACTGCACATTGTGCTTGATGATCTTTCTGATAAAAATGAAACCGAAAAACCTAAGCTGGTGCGTCGCCTCGTCAATCGCGAGGCAATGAGTCCTTTCGATCTAAGCAAAGATGTGCTGCTTCGAGCCCGAATTATACGCGTTGCCCATGACGAGCACATTGTCTTGGCAACCATGCACCATATCGCCTCCGATGGTTGGTCCGTGGGCGTGTTGATACAAGAGCTACAGGTTCTTTATCAAACTTATTTAGCCGGTGGGGTTAATCCCTTACCGCCCTTGCCCATTCAATATGCTGACTACGCGCAATGGCAGCGTGGATGGTTGCAGGGTGAGGTGTTGGAGGCCGAGTTAGCCTATTGGCGTGATCAATTGGCCGGTATCCCACAGGTTCACTCCTTACCGCTAGATCACTCTCGGCCGTCTAAAGTCAGCTTCAAAGGCGCTCGTTTTGATACGGTGATGGAAGCGAAACTCAGTGCCTCGATTAATGATTTGAGCAAGCAGCAGGGCACCACATTGTTTATGACGTTACAGGCAGCGTTTGCTGTGCTGCTGGCGCGTTACAGTGGTGAGCAAGATATTGTTCTGGGGTCGCCCATCGCCAACAGAACGGATGAAAATTTATCACCACTCATCGGCTTTTTTGTCAATACACTGGTGCTGAGAACACAGATTCAAGGTGATCCTAGTTTTGTCGAGTTACTCGCAGATGTTAAACAAACGGCGCTGGATGCTTATGAGCATCAACACATTCCATTCGAAATGCTAGTAGAGGCCATAAACCCCGATCGAAATATGACGCACAGTCCGCTGTTTCAGGTTTTGTTTGCCGTTCAGAATAATGAAATGTCTGAAGTCGCATTACCTGGCTTAACTCTGTCCCCGCTAGAGCAGGAAGAGACTGTCGCCAAATTTGATTTGTCATTGACGATGTCAGAAACCCCTAATGGTTTAGCAACTCATTGGATTTATTGTTCTGATTTGTTTGATGCCGAGTCCATCGAACAGCTATCAACGCATTTTATAACATTACTAGAGGGAATAATTGCCGATAAAGATCAATCGGTTTTCGATATTCCATTACTATCGCCAGCGGAGCGTTCGACTCAACTACTGGATTGGAATAATACCGATAAAGATTATCCGAACGTGGGTATCACTGAGCTAATAGAAGAACGGGTAGTAGCAGCTCCGACGAATATCGCGTTGGTTTTTGAAGGTAAGACGTTAACTTATGCAGAGCTGAATAGTCACGCTAACCGTTTAGCTCGCTTGCTGATGGAGCAAGGTGTTCAACCGGATCAGCTAGTGGGGATTTGTGTCGATCGCTCCTTCTCTATGATTATTGGTATGTTGGGTGTATTGAAAGCGGGTGGGGCATACGTGCCGCTTGATCCTGATCATCCTGCTGATCGGCTGAGCTATATGATTGAGGACCTGGTTTCTCATAACGGTTCGACAGGCTCATCCATCATTCTGACTCAAACCGCGTTGCAAGATCGCGTACCAAGCTCCGATAAACTTTCGGTTTACCGTCTTGATGATGCTGAGTTTGAAAAACAAGTTAACACTTATGATGACTCTAATATTAGAAAGGATGAATTAAGCGATTTAACCACAAATCATTTGGCTTATCTTATTTTTACATCGGGTTCCACAGGTAAGCCCAAAGGCGTGATGATTGAACATCACGGTTTGGTCAATCGTGTGGATTGGATGTTAAGAGATTACCCACTGAATATTGATGATCGGGTACTTTTAAAAACGCCTTATAGTTTTGACGTGTCGGTGTTGGAAATCTATTGGACTTTAGCGGCGGGAGCCACACTGGTCATCGCCCAGCCGGGAGGACATCGAGATCCGCACTACCTCGTAGAGACCATCGTCAAAGAGGCTATAACACAGATACAATTTGTCCCCTCCATGTTGACTGCCTTGTTATCCAGTGAAGATTGGGCACGCTGTCAGAGTATTAAGCGAGTCTTGGTGGCGGGAGAAGCATTGCCCACTGAATTACTGCATCGTTTTTACCGCACCGACACCAACGCTGAGTTACATAATATATACGGTCCTACTGAAGCGGTGGTTTATGCTTCCGCTTGGATGTGTCCGAAGGATCATCCACATAATAAACCTGTACCTATAGGCAAACCCGTAGCGAATGTGAAGCTGTATGTCTTGGATCAGAAACTTCGACTATTGCCTGCTGGAGTGGCTGGCGAGCTTTATATTGCGGGGAGCGGATTAGCTAGAGGCTATCTAAACCTGGAAGAACTGAGTTTAAAGACGTTTATCGCTGATCCCTTGAGTGATGAAGCCAATGCTCGAATGTATAAGACAGGCGATGTTGTTCGTTATCTTCCAGATGGCAACATTGAATACCTGGGACGTAACGATCATCAAGTGAAGGTGAGAGGTTTCCGGATAGAGTTGGGTGAAATTGAAAACCAGCTTATGGCACATCCCGCTATTACTGAAGCGACCGTGATTGCAAATGATAACCGGTTGGTGGCGTATGTCGTTTTTGATGATGGAACTTATCAGGGTGAAGAGGCGGCGCTCAACGCAGCTTCTTTATTAAAGAAACACCTGTTAGAAACACTGCCGAGTTATATGGTGCCTGCGGTATTTATGGTGCTAGATGCGATGCCGCTGACCTCTAGTGGAAAGGTTGATCGTAATAGTTTGCCCGACCCCGATTTATCCTCTTTGACCGAGACCTATGTCGCGCCGATTAACGAGATACAAGAAGTTCTCTGTGATGTTTGGTCAGAGTTGCTGGATGTTGATCGCGTGGGCATAGAGGATAATTTTTTTAACCTCGGCGGACATTCTCTATTAGTGACTCAGTTAGCAGCGCAGTTAAGGAAAGCGTTTGATATCGAGTTGTCGGTACGCGAGCTGTTTGAGCATGCCACCGTAGCGGAACAAACGATTGTGGTAGAAGAGAAAAAACAACAGATCAATCAATCGAACTTGCCGGATATTCAGCGGCGTGCCAATATCGATCCCATACCGCTGACTTATGGTCAGCAGCGTATTTGGATGATGGGGTTATTGAATCCCGATAGCGCTGCTTTCAATATGCCGGGTACATTTAAATTGGCAGGCGAACTGGATTTGTCCGTGCTAGAAATGGTGATGCAAACTATTGTTCAGCGCCACGACACCTTACGAACTCATTTTCAAACTAATGAAAATGGTGATGCGTTTATGGTTGTTGATTCTGATTCTGATATTTTTGGTAGTGATAATCATAATGAAGGAGGCAGTGATAGCGAAGGAAAGTGGTCTTTGCCTGTCATCGATCTTAGCGATGTTTCTCCAGAAGAGTTAGAACAGAAAATTAATCAACAGTTGCGAAACAATGAAACAACTCCATTTGATTTGTTATCCGGTCCTTTGTTCCGCTTACAAGTATTAGCATTACCTCAAGAAGCCGGTGTGCCGCAGCATATTATTCTATTTTGCATGCATCATATTATTTCTGATGGAGGCTCCATTGGTGTATTGACTCAAGAGTTGGTTCGAGGTTATGCCGGTGGCTCATTGACAGGTGAGGTGACCCTGCCTGTTCTTCCCATTCAGTACGCAGATTATGCTCTGTGGCAGAGAACGCATTTAGACAATCAGGTTATTGACCGTCAAATTGAGTATTGGAAAAACTACCTAGAGGGTAGTGCCAGCTTTTTACGGATGCCAACAGATTATCCTCGTCCAGCTCAACAAACAACGTCGGGTGATCGTGTCCGATTTGATTTCCCGATTGGTTTTTCTGCGTCTCTAAACGCCGTTTGCGCCGAACTGGGTGTGACGCCGTTTATGTTTATGCTGACGTCTTACCAATTGTTGTTGAGTCATTATGCTCAACAAGATGATGTCTTGGTGGGTGTGCCTATCGCAGGGCGGGATCAAGCAGAACTACAAGGGTTGATTGGTTTCTTCATTAATAGCGTCGTTATTCGTGGCGATATGAGTGATAACAAGACTGTACGATCCCTTATGCAAAACACAAGAGAAGATGTATTAAATGCATTTTCGAATCAGGATGTGCCAGCAGAACGAATCTTGCAAGACATCCAGTTTGATCGTGACCCTGCGTATCCTCCCTTAGTTCAAGTGGCGTTCCAGTTGCTGCAAGCGGCGAATGATAGTGCTTCTATTATGGAAGCGATGAGCAATGGAGGAATGGGTGATTTTGAATTTGAAGGCTTAGGGCTTGAAAGAGTGGAATCCAAATTGGATATGACGCTTGAGCTGCATTTGTCTACTGACGAAATTGTTGCCTTTTTGGAATACAACACAGATCTGTTTAATTCAAAAACAATGACGACCTTTTTACGTCATTACGTCTCTTTGACTCAAGCGATGATATCTAACTTAGACCTACCTTGTCGGTCGCTAGATTGGATGACTGAAGGGCAATTGATTGAGTCTCTTGGCGTGGAAATATCAGGTGTGGAAACATCGGGAGTGGGGGCTTCAGTCTGGCCTTTAACTGCAATGCAGCGGGATATTTATCTCGATTCTGTTATGAATCCGGGTAATCACAGAAATAATATTGGATTTGTTGTGGATATGCATTCGGCAATCGATCCGCTGTTAATGCAGCGTTGCTTGAACGATGTCGCTGCGGCTAACAGTATGCTGAGAGCGCATTTTATCGAAGCACCGTTTCCTTATATGGATTTCGTTTATCAGGTGATTCCAAATCAATATGAGGTGAACTTCCAATTTGAGGATTGGACAAGTAAAGCCGCAGCCGATATCGATTTGAATGAAGATGATGTACAGCGTTTAGCGGAAGCCTTTGTCTATCGTCCTATTGCGGTAAAAGACAATAAGGATCTAACGCATTATAAATTAATTAAACTGTCGGATGAGCGGTTTTTGATTTTGGTGGCGGCACACCATATAGTGACTGACGGTGTTGCTTTGGTTCAGAATGCGAAAGAGGTCATTGGTCTTTACGAAACATTAAATGGGTCTCTCGAGAATAAGCTAACTTCCACAGAAGCCAATATCCAAAAAATAGAATCCCATCCTTTCGATAATTACGCTGATCATGTCGCCGAAGATCGTCAGGCTATGGATACAGCTGACACCCTGGCTTTCTGGCGGGGCATGCTGGCCGATGCGGAATCGTTACATTTTAGAATGGATAATAAGGCGTCTAAATCCGAATCAAGGGGATCAAAGGTTTCTAAACAGCTGCCTCTAGATGATGCTTTATGGCAGAAATTAAAGAAATATTGTCGTAAAAACCGTATTACCCCAGCGCATTATTTCAAGTGTATTTATGGCTACTTACTCAATAGCTACTGTGGCGCAGAAAAAGATTTCCCAATAATGGAGTTGGCGCTGGGACGCAGGAAAGAAAATATGGCCACACTGGGATGTTACTACCAGCAAGTCCCCTTTTTAATGCGTCAAAAAGTGTTGAATAACCAAATGACGATGCAGGATATTTTTGCTGACGCTAGAACCTACCAGAAGGAAATAAAGAACTATCGTAATATTTCAGTTTTTGCTCAGAACACGATATTGGCAACGGGTCCCGTTACTTTTTTGTATAACTTCAACGCCTATTTTGAGGGAATCGTTTTTAATGGGCAAGCACATAATAATATTGGATTGCTGCCCGATGTGGATAATCAGGTGTTGTTATCGGTAAAAGTCGCAAATGATGAGTTGTATCTCATCATGCACTATTACGATCATCTGTTTGACGATGTCGATTTCTTAGAGAGAATGGAGTGGATTAGTCAGCAGTTGTTGGCAGGAACGGATTCACTGGGTGATTTGAAATTGGTGCTTCCCAATGAGGAGGCCGGTTTAGTCGATCAGGCTATGGCTTCTACTGTGGAGCATATGCCGTACAGGCCTTTGGTCCAGTTAATCGAGGAGCAAGTTAAACAGAGTCACTCCCAAATTGCAGTTCGTTGTGGTGATGATTTTTTGAGTTTCGCAGAATTGGATCGTCGGTCGGCATTGCTGGCGAAAACGTTGCGCCAGCAGGGCGCGAAGGAAGGGGCCATCGTTGGTGTCTGCCTCGCTCAGGATTGTAACCTGGTGGTTGCACTATTAGCGGTGTTAAAGACGGGTGCGGCTTACTTGCCCATGGATCTCAAACATCCGAAAGAACGATTGTTGTTTATGGAGTCCGATTCTTCAGCCTGTTTTGTTCTGACAGACTCAGTCCTTCAGCAAGAAATCACCTTTTCTAAAGCGGTATTGTTTTCAGATTTGAGTGATACAGAAACGAGTCAGTCTGTATCCGATGAATTGTTTCAGTCCTCCTATGCGAAATCAGATTCTTTGTTCTACGTTATTTATACGTCGGGTTCCACTGGGCAGCCTAAAGGGTCCGGTGTTCTTCAACAGGGGGTGTTCAACCTGCAGCAGTGGTATTGCAGGGAATTTGAGTTTGATTCAATTGATCAACACTTAATGATAAGTGCGGTGGGTTTTGATTTAAGTCAGAAAAATTTATGGGCACCTTTGCTCTCGGGCGGGACGTTGCATTTCGTCGATGCCCAAGATTATGATCCTCAAAAAGTGATAGAGACGATAGAACAGCAGCACATTACTCGCATTAATTGTGCTCCCAGTGCGTTTTATCCGTTGGTCGAAGATCGGCGTTACTCATCCTTGTCTTCCTTGAAGACAGTCATTCTTGGGGGAGAGTCCATCCGAATGGCAAGCTTGCGCGACTGGCTAGAGAGCGACGATTGCCTGTGCAAGGTGGTGAATAGTTACGGTCCAACGGAATGTACGGATATCGCATCGTATTATGTGGTGTCTGATCCGGCGCCGTATTTTGACAACAATAATTATGACAACAAGGGCTTTGACAAGAATGTGCCTTTGGGAGTTGCTAATGACAATGTGCAACTTTGGGTGGTCGATAGAAATCAGCAATTGTTACCCCAGGGTCTCGTGGGAGAGTTGCTTATTGGAGGGCAAGGGGTAGGAGCAGGTTATCTCAATCGGCAAGAATTAGAAGACAAGGTCTTTATCCAAACGCCTATCCAGGCGGAACGCACATATCTAACCGGGGATTTGGTTTATTGGGATAAGGACAACTTGTTGCAGTATGTGGGACGTAGTGATTTCCAAGTTAAGCTAAGAGGCCAGCGGATTGAATTAGGGGAAATTGAATTTGCCCTGAAGCAAATCGAAGGCGCGAAAGATAGTCTGGTACTGCTACATGAGGATAGGTTGTTGGCCTATGTGTTGAGTGATGATGACAGCTTGGCGCAAACAGATTGGCGTTTAATATTACGTGATTATTTGCTCGATTATATGGTGCCTAGTAGCTTGCTGGTATTAAAGAGTTGGCCTCTTAATGCCAATGGCAAAATTGATCGTCATGCTCTGCCAAAAGATATCGTGAGTGACGTGGTTAGGTACGTCGCGCCTACAACGGCCTTGGAAATAACCTTGGCTGATATATTACGCAGTGTACTCAAGGTAGAGAGAGTCGGGATTTATGATAGCTTCTTCGATCTAGGCGGCCACTCACTGTTAGCCACGCAAGTGGTAGCGCGGGTGCGAACGCAGTTTAATGTTGAGTTACCTTTACGTAAATTATTTGAAACTCCCACCGTGGCAGGTTTGGCTGAGATAATTGAGCATAGCCAGCGAGTGGAGCAATTAGATATGCCGCCCATCGTTGCGGTGGATCGCAGTGAACCGATTCCTTTGTCTTTTGCACAGCAGCGGTTGTTTGTCTTACAAGAGTTGGATCACCAAAGTGCAGCGTACAACATGTTCACGGCGGTACGGATCAAAGGTGATCTTAATATAGAGTCCTTTGCGAGTAGCTTTGATCGGTTGGTGGAACGTCATGAGAGTTTGCGTACCACCTTCCAAGTTGATGAAGATAGCGGACAGGTGTATCAAGTAATACACGCAAGCGAGGAGTATAACCGAGACTATCCGTCATTGACGACTATCGATTTACGTCACTTGGATGCCGGGAGTGATGAGAATGTCGGGGACGTTGTTGAAGCTGAGGTGAAAGGCTTAGTGGCGATGGATGCTATGACCGCCTTTGATTTACGCACCGGTCCTTTGATGCGAGCGACGTTGTATCAGTTGGACCAGCAAGAGTTTGTCCTCGTCGCCAACATGCATCACATTGTTTCCGATGGTTGGTCCTTGGGAGTGTTGGTACGTGAAATTGCATTGCTCTATTTCTCACAGGGGGGCTCACCCTTACCGGCTCTGCCTATCCAATATCCGGATTATGCCCATTGGCAACGATCGTGGTTGCAAGGCGATGTGTTAGAGAAACAGCTGACCTATTGGCGAGATCATTTAGAGGGCGTACCGAATTTAGAACTACCCACTGACTTTACGAGATTACCCGTACAAGGGGCGAAAGGGGCTCATGTGAGTTTTACTTTCAGTCGCGAGATCAGTCAGGCGATTTATGAAATAGGACAAGCGCAAGGGTGCACTCCGTTTATGACTTTGTTGGCGGTGTTCAATGTCTTGTTATATCGCCATAGCGGACAAACTGATTTTGCGGTGGGCTCTCCCATAGCGAATCGAACGCAAGAGGTGCTGGAGCCGTTGATTGGGGTATTTGTGAATACGCTTTGTCTGCGCACTGCCATCGATCCGCAACAGTCCTTCAGCGATTATTTGTCGCAAGTGAAAACCAATACGCTTACCGCCTACGATCATCAAGACGTGCCCTTTGAACGCATTGTGGATGAGTTGAATGTAGCGCGGGATATGAGTCACACACCGTTGTTCCAGGCAATGTTTATGTTACAAAACACGCCTACTGATCAAACGGGGGCAGACGGACTTGTGCAATCGGGATTGCAATTTGAAGCGCTAGAAACTGATGTGGAACTGGCGAAATTCGATATCACCTTATCGATGCAAGAAGTGGATGGTCAATTCACCGGTCAGTTTGCCTATCGCGATGAACTGTTCGAGGCGAGTAGCGTACAGCGTTTTGTGGATCACTTTAAAACGCTTCTAGCAGAGCTTGCGGTTAATACCGCAATGCCAGTTAGTGTAATCAAGCTCCTTTCTAGTAAAGAGACAGATCAACAGTTGCATCAGTGGAACAGTGCCGAGCGAGACTATAACCGAGAGGAGTCTGTGGTCAGCCGTATCGAACAGCAAGTGGCGTTAACGCCGGATCAAACCGCAGTGATCTGGGGTGATGTGAGCTTAAGCTACCTTGAGTTAAATCAACAGGCGAACCAAGTGGCCCATGGGCTGATCGCTTCTGGTGTTAATGTTGGTGACAGAGTAGGACTCTGTTTGGAACGCTCGGCTGAGATGATGGTGGCATTGCTTGGGATTATCAAATCAGGTGCGACCTATGTACCGTTGGATGCGAGTTATCCCCAAGAACGTCTGCATTATATGGTGGAAAATGCAGAGCTAGTGAGTGTAGTTACCCATGAGGCGACTCAAGTGTTGTTTAGTGAAGGGGTTCTAGCCAGTGATATAGAAACCCACACTATAAAATCGCTGACGTTAAAATCGCTGACGTTAAAGTCGCAAAAGTTAAATGAAGGTCAAAATGATTCATCTCCCAAATATTCACAAGAAAACCCCGACATAACGATCAGTGCCGAGCAACTGCTGTATGTGATTTTCACCTCCGGCTCCACGGGTTTGCCAAAAGCCACGGGTGCGGTACACCGAGCCGAGATTAATTTAATTAACTGGTATACCCGCGAGTTTGATATGGGGCTTGATGATCGGATCATGATTGTCAGCTCAGTCGGTTTTGATTTGACGCAGAAGAATTTTTTCGCGCCATTGGTCTGTGGTGCGACGTGTGTCTTACCGCGCTCTGCTCATTTTGACTATCTCGAAATTACAGAAGAAGTAGAGCGGTCAAAAGTTACCTGGATTAATTGTGCGCCCAGTGCGTTTTACCCCTTGGTAGAAGAGGCGCAAGCGAACGAGAACTTTAGTGGCTTAGCCAGTTTGCGTTGGGTCTTCTTAGGCGGTGAAGCGATACAGGTCAATCGTCTACGTAATTGGCTTAATCATTCACAGACACAACTGGTCAATAGCTACGGACCCACCGAGTGTGCGGATATTGCTGCCTATTATGTGTTGGATAAAGAGAAAGATTTAAGTCGAGAGGATATTCCCTTAGGCAAACCGAATGATAACGTCCGACTTTACGTACTGGATGAACAGCAAGCCTTAATGCCCGCAGGTTGTATCGGCGAAATCCACATTGGTGGCGAAAGCGTAGGGCCGGGATACTTGAATGATGAAACGTTAACGCAGCAGCAGTTTTCACTAGATCCTTATAACCAAGCTCCATCCTTTGCAAACGCACAACCCGGACGTCTCTATGCTACCGGCGACTTGGGCCGATACAATCAACAGGGTGAAGTGGAGTATCTCGGGCGGCGAGACAATCAGATTAAACTACGCGGCTACCGTATCGAGTTAGGTGAAATCGAATCGGCTTTGAGTCTGCATAAAGCCGTGACATTAGCAGTAGTAGTGCTGGCGGGCAACGGGGATCGTTTAGCGTGTTATCTGCAGCTGGCATCTGGCAGGACATCAGATAAAACAGTGGATGCGGCACAGCTGCAAGCTTTCCTAAAGCAATCACTTCCCGATTATATGGTACCTTCACAATTTATGGTGTTGGATAGCTTCCCACTGACACCCAATGGGAAAGTAGATCGGAATCATTTGCCCCAGATGAGTGAGGAGGAGTCAGCTGATTACGTGGCAGCGCAAACACAGACAGAGGAAGTACTTTCTGAGATTTGGCGTGGTTTACTGGATAGCACTACTGATATAGGTCGATACGATAATTTCTTTGCCCGTGGCGGCAATTCCATCGTCGGTGTCCAGATGATGTCGGCAGTGGAAAAACAGTTTGATGTGACGCTGGCGTTGGCGACGTTATTCAAAGCACAAACGTTGATGAGTCTAGCGGCAGAGATAGAGGAAGCTCAGAAAAACCGGAACCTAACTCAAAGCACGGGGGTGTTGGTCCCGATCCAAGAGGAGGGGAGCAAAACACCGATTTTCTGCATTCACGCAGTGGGGGGTGAGGTGCTGGCGTACCATGAGCTGTCTCGGGCTTTGGGGGATGAACAACCGTTCTATGGTTTACAAGCCAAGGGTTTACAAAAAGAAGAATTGCCTATTTCAGATATAAAAGAAATGGCGAGTGACTATATAAAAGCGATACAAACGGTTCAACCATCGGGCCCTTATCGTTTAGCCGGACATTCATTAGGGGGAATGATTGCCTATGAAATGGCGCAGCAATTGTTGGCCAGTGGTGAAACGGTGGCGAAGATTTCTTTATTCGACACCTTTATGCCGGACAAAACCAATTACAACCTGAATGATGATGTGGATTACTTGCAGGCGATATTTGTTAATCCTGATGGCAGTGAGTTATTGCCCTTACCTAAAGCCCATTTAAGATCCTTGGACGAGCAGTCGCGCTTAGTGTTTGTGTTTGAAAAGGCGCAGCAAGTGGGAGTGGTTCCAAAAGGGGTTAGCTTTGAGCAGACAGTGCGCTTGTTCACAGTAGCGAAGACGAATATGAAAGTGGTGAATGCCTATGAGCCGAAACCGATAGCTTGTTCGGTGGAACATTTTTGTGCGACCCGAACCCAACTTGAATTTAGCTCCCAAGAGGGCTGGTCAGATCTGGTGACGGATTTACAGCAGTATCGAGTGGATACCCATCATGAGGGTATTATTCGAGGGGCGGCAGTGATTGAGTTAGTAGAGCTGATGGGTAATTGATGACATGAGTAATGGTAAAAGTTTAGGTACTTTCTATTTTATATTAGCCGGGCAGGCGCTGTCTTTTCTGGGGACTTCCTTAACTAATTTTGGTTTAAGTATCTGGGTCTATGAGCAAGCAGGCTCGGTGATGGATTTTACCTTGGTCGCGGTGGCAGGGGTGCTGCCCAATTTAGTTTTTTCCCCTATCGCCGGAGTATTGATCGATCGGTGGCCGAGGAAAAAAATGCTCATTTTGGGGCAACTAGGCTCGGTGCTGTGTACCTTAGCGGTCGCTTGTCTCTACTGGACCGATACCTTGGCTGTTTGGCACATCGTTATTATCGTATCGCTGAGTTCCATATGTATGGCTTTTTTAAGGCCGGGGTTCATGGCGACCATCACTTTACTGGTGAACAACGAGGATCTCGGTAAGGCCAATGGTGCGCTAGCGACAGTATTTGGCATTATCATGTTAATTGCGCCAGCTCTGGGCGGTGCCTTGATACATTTGATTGGTCTAGATTGGGTTTTCGTTATCGATCTTGCCACGTTCTCCTTGGGTGTGGGGGTCTTAGTGGTAGCGACCATTCCGCCTGTGGCATCAGTTAACAAAGCCAGTGGTACCGGGATTATGAGTGAAATGGGGGATGCCTGGCATTACTTACAGAAAAAACCGGCCCTGATTTTTATACTCGTATTGTCAGTCATCGTTAACTTTAATCTCGCCGCGATTCAGGTCTTAGTGATACCCGTTGTATTAGGCTTTGCGAATAAAGCGGAACTGGGTGCGGTTATGTCAGTGGCTGGGGCAGGTGTGATTATTGGTGGTCTGATTATGATGGCGTGGGGCGGGCCGCAAAAAAAGGTTTTCGGCGTTTTGTATTCCGGTTTGGCCATTGCGTTGTTAATCATATTGTTCCCAATAGTGCCCTCTATTTACGTGTTTGGCGTCGGCGCTTTTATATCGATGGCGGTATACCCCATTTTTACGGCTTGTACTCAGTCTATTTGGCAAACCAAAGTGGATGCGGATATGCAAGGGAGGTTGTTTAGTTTTCGGACGATGGTTATTAGTGCAGTAGCACCTATCGCGTATATTAGTTCTGGATTTCTGTCGGATCATTTTTTTGAACCCTTAATGTTAGAGGAAAGTAATTTATCAGAACTGATGGGGGGACATTTATTATGGCTGGGCGAGCTTTATGGATATGGAAAGGGGCGAGGTGTTGCCGTTTTAATTAGTTTGTATGGTTTATTTTGTTTCTGTTGTTTGTTCTTCGCACTTTCAAGCCGACGGATTAGAGGAGTCGATGCTGATTTACCGGATTGTAATGAGGAGGAATCGTTAGCTAAATCGACTAATGAATTTGCCAATAATGAGGGATAACCCACTGATTGAATGTCCAAAATAGGCGTAAAATATCCTAGCTTAAACATAATTCAGAATATCTGTGTGTAAATACCGAAAATATATCGGCCAAACTGCCATCAATGGGCGGAATAAGGTAAACTTTATATACGGTTGATTTTGATACTTATTGCGATCAAAAATAGATTAGATATCAAAAGGCTATCGTCCGTAAAGTTGAATAAATTACCTAAAATTACAGAATCTACAACAAAGACCTTTATACATGAGCTACCAAGGATGGGAGTGTATGGGAAAAGCGATATCTGTCGATACAGTTAGGCAATAAAAAAAGGTGCCAATGATAAGGGCATCAAGCTGTTATCCAAGCTTGATTTATGTCCAGCATGAGCTAATTATAAAAATAACGGTACTTTAGCAATGATACAAGATGACAACTCCATGATGAACTCGCTGAAGCTGAGCCATTTAGGCATAGAAGCGGTTTATCCTTTAACCCCCATGCAGCGAGATTTATATCTCACTAGCGTGCTAGATCCCGATACAAAAGATGTTTGTATCGGTCTAGTCATTTCTGTCAATGAACCCTTTGATATTAGTATCTGGGAATCTGTTCTTCTTGAATTCCATGAAGAACAAGCTATTTTACGGACGCGTATATATCAAGGGACAGAGCAGCCTGATGGTGACAGCGAAACAGTCGCCTGCCAGTGTGTTTTACGACAAGCCTACCTTCCTTTTGATGTTCAGGATCTCAGAGCGATAGAGCTTTCTGAAGATAAAATTGAAACACTCGTACGTGATTTTATTTATGCGCCCTATGATATTCATAGCAATGAGTTAGTCAGGTATCGCGTTTGGCGTTTAAACAATAACAGAACTATTTTGAGCATGGCTTGCCATCATATAGTTATGGATGGGATGAGTGGTGTGTTTCATCTCAATCAAGCGATTGCGCGTTACAATGATTATATTGAAAATGGTGCCAATGTCGTCTCATTGGACTCACCGAAATTATCGAAAGTCAAAAGTAGCTATTTAGAACTCGTCGATCAACATTGCCAAGATTTCGATACTGAAGCTACCCGTGACTTTTGGGCATCTCGATTGCGGGATATAGAACCCTTGTCCATGGGAGGTAGGCCTCCCATTGCAGACAAAGATAATGAAATTGTTCAAGAGTACCTTTCCTTTGATGGTGAACAGTTTGATGCGATAAAACGCTACTGTCGAAAAAATGTGATAACACCAGCTATATTTCTACGTTGTGCTTATGCGTTGATGCTGAATCAATATGCGCATCCCGGTAAATCGTTTATGGTTCATAGTGCCCAGAGTGCTCGACCTAAAGGGCACGAGTTGAGTATAGGGCTGTATGTGAATCAGGTTTCATTCGTATTTGATCCAACAGATATGGACGATACCACTAAGCAGCTTTATACAGCGTCACGTCAGTTTCAAAAATCAGTTCGAGGATATGAACAGCTAACTATAGGTACTCGTAAGCAGCTGACGTCATCCGAAGATTTAGAGTTTATTTATAATTTTATTGATTTTATTCCCTCGGTTAATGTATCGGGCCAGCAGTTAGAAGTGACTCGGTATACCAACTATCCGCGTCATCAGGTCCAGCTCATAGTGGAGTTGGAGAGTGATGGCTTTGGTTTCCACTTTAATTATTATCCGGCTGATTTTGATGCTTGCGATTTCTTGAATCGCATGGCTTCCATTATACGACAATTGGTTGAGGGTGAAACTGATTTGAAGGCGATACAATATGTATTGCCAGATGAGCGGGTAAGTTTGGCTAAATGGAATCAGACTAAAACTGACTACCCTAAGGGACGCGCTATTCATGAGTTGTTTGAGGAGCAAGTTGAACGGGGGCCGGATAATAATGCCCTGGTTCGCGGCGATGTCGTAATATCCTATCAAGAACTAAATCGGCGAGCGAATCGTTTAGCGCATTACTTAATAGATCAGAACGTGAAGCCGGGCACGTTTGTAGGGGTATGTTTAGAACGCTCTTTTGAAATGGCTGTGGCTGCTTTGGCAGTGCTGAAAGTGGGAGCAGCTTACGCTCCTTTAGATCCTGGATATCCTGCCGACCGTTTAGCTTACATGTTAGCGGATTGTGATGTGTCTATAGTGATAACGCTACAACCCCTGGCGGAGAATATACCGACAACAGAGAATCAAAAAATATGTTGTTTAGACGATGAAAACTTTCTAAGAAACCTAGAATCCTTTTCAGCGAATAATGTGTCGAGTTTCAATAATGATCCCAGCTCCATCAGTCTAAAATCAGGAAATGAAAAGCCTGATTTCGATGGGGAGCAATTGGCTTACGTGATTTATACCTCTGGATCCACAGGGCGGCCAAAGGGAGTCTGTGTTCACCACAAAGGCGTAACGCGATTAGTTAAAAATACGAATTATATTGAATTAGTGCCCTCAGATAATATAGCTCATATTTCTAATGTCTCTTTTGATGCGGCGACCTTTGAATTGTGGGGAGCATTATTGAATGGTGCGACCACTGTTATTGTAGAAAGAGAAACGCTTTTATCGGATGTAGATCTCGCCGCTTACTTTAGTGAAAAGAAAGTATCAGTCATGTTTATGACCACGGCTTTGTTTAATTACTTTGCCAAAAACCGGATGGAAGTATTTCAGCCATTTAGGGCTATATTGTTCGGTGGTGATGCTTGTGATCCCAAGATGGTGATGAAAGTCTATGATAGCGTGAAACCCGATCATTTAATTAATGGTTATGGGCCAACGGAGAATACGGTTTTCAGTAGCTGGTATGAGGTGCAAGGTCTTGAGAGTGAACGACATACTATACCTATCGGTAGTCCTCTTTCGAACAGTACACTCTATGTCTTAGATAAACATCGCAAGCCATTGCCAATAGGGGTAGCAGGTGAGCTTTATTTGGGAGGAGAAGGCGTCTCGCAGGGTTATCTCAATAGACCAGAATTAACGGAAAAGCTTTTTATACAGCATCCTGATTTTGGCTTACTGTACCGATCCGGAGATTGGGCTCGAATGAATCCCCAGGGTCATGTGGAGTATTTGGGGCGTATTGATGATCAAGTTAAAATTCGCGGATTTCGAATCGAAATTGGAGAAATCGAGAAAAACCTGTTGGCCCACGAAGGTGTATCAGAAGCGACGGTGATTGCACGAGAAGATCAACCCGGCCACAAAGTCTTGGTTGCTTATTGGGTTGCGATAAAATCAGAAAACGACTGCTCAGAAGAAGGTGTTGAAACTCCTGATTTATGTAAGTTTATGAAGGCACGCTTACCTGATTATATGGTTCCTAGTGCATTCGTTATGTTGGATGAATTGCCATTAACACCCAATGGAAAAGTGAATAAGAAAAACCTACCCAAGCCAGAGAGTATGGCCGGTGATACTGAATATGTAGAACCCACCACTTTTCAAGAAAAAATATTGGCACAAATTTGGTCGGAAGTATTAGGGGGTAAGCAGATAGGAGTTCACGACAATTTTTTTGAATTGGGTGGGGATTCCATAATCACTATCCAAATCATCAGTCGTGCCAAAAGAGCGGGTCTGCATTTGCAGCCACAGCAAATGTTCGAGTATCAAACTATCGCTGAATTGGCCAGTATTGCTTCCTCGCAAAGTATTGAAATAATTGCTGAGCAAGGTCTAGTTGATGGTGAAGTGCCGATGCTGCCTATTCAACAATGGTTTATGGAAGAACATAAAGAAGATCGAGAGCACTTCAATCACGGACTCATGTTGGCTGTAAAGGAGTCGTGTACGGAAAGCGACATAACGGAATCCTTAAAGGCAATCATTGAAAAGCATGACGGTTTAAGGTTGCAGTTTTTTCAGGATACAAAAGGTTGGGTTCAACGATTTCGGGGATTAGAAAAAATTCAGATAAAACTGCATCGGTTGCAGTTAGACAATAGTGATTGGCACGATAAAGAGTCGAAAATTCATGACTTTGCTAATACGCTACAAACCAGTTTTCAGTTTGAAGAAGGAGAGCTGTTTACTTTTGGCTTTATCCAGACTCCACAAGGAGAGGATAATCGCTTATTGCTAGTGGTACACCATTTAATTATTGATGTTGTCTCCTGGCGTATATTAATGGACGATATTGATATTGCTCTGGACCAACTATCCAGTGGCCACGAGATAGATTTAGGTTCGAAAACCACGTCGATTCAACAATGGGCTGAAGCCTTAACCCATTATACGAACACAGAAGTTATTCGAGATAAAGTTAAGCATTGGTCGACTTTGGGTAGTGCAGAACTTCCTCAGTTGCCGTTGGATAACCAGGATCAACGTAATACCTACGGTCAAGCGAAAGAGTGCGTGGCGACCTTGGATCAGAAAACAACTAAGCAACTACTGTCGCTTGCTAATATCGCTTACCGTACCGATATCGAAGATTTACTATTGTCCGCATTAGCCAAAACCATCAGTGAATGGTCGCAACGAGAGAGTAAAGGTGAACATCAGGGCAACACAAACGAAGATCACACCAATGGCAGCAAGATCTATCTGCAGCTTGAAAGTCATGGACGAGAGAATATTGCTTCAACGGTAGATGTCACAAATACGCTGGGTTGGTTTACTAGCGCATATCCCATATTGCTTGATTTCGATGAGATTGCCGTATCCGAATCAAACTCAGCAGGAAAGTTAATACAATCTATTAAGGAGCAGCTCAGGGGCGTAGATGGGGCGGGTAGTCGATCCGGGTCTACAGGAGAGGCTGGCTCAAAAGGTTATAGTTCAAATGGATATAGTTTTGGGTTATTGCGTTACCTTTCTGATGATAAAAAAATTCGACAGCTCTTAGCTGAGATTCCAAAACCTGAAATAGTGTTTAACTATTTGGGGCAGCTCGATAACATTTCTAATCAAGATCGTAATATCCACCCTGCTTCTGAATCCGTTGGTGATATGTGTGGGCCGGATTTAGTCCGGCAGCACTTGGTAGACATTAACTGCCGCATTCAAGACGGGCAGTTTCAAGCGTACTGGACCTATAACCCCAATAGTCATGACACCGCGACTATTGTGAAAGTAGCGGAGGAGTATATTGAAAACCTATCTCAATTGGTTGGCTATTGCTTAGATGAATCCCATCGGGGGTTAACGCCATCGGATGTCCCCCTACTGAATGTGGATCAATCGACTTTAGACAAAGAAGTGGCAAGTATACTCGCGCAAAGTGAGGGTTATACCGTTGATAATATCCAGTCAATTTATCCCTTGAGTCCAATGCAGGAAGGAATGTTATTCCATAGTATTTATCAGCCGGAATCCGCTTTTTATATGGATCAGATGGAGCTGAGTGTGGAGGGTGGTGTTGATCTTCATTTGTTGGCTAAGGCTTGGCAAAGAGTGGTTGATCGCCATGATATTCTGCGTACCGCGTTTATATACAATGGCGTTCGAAAACCGATACAAGTGGTCTACGATAAAGTGGAAATGGCCATTGATATTCTTGATTGGTCGGCACGGGATTCACAGCAAGCAAAGCACGAATTTGATCAGTGGTTGATAGAGGATAAGCAAAAAGGGTTTGAATTTTCTACCCCCGGGCTATTGCGATTTGCTTGGATAATTTTACCGGGTAATGAGCAACGGTTAGTCTGGACCTTTCAACATATTCTTTTGGATGGCTGGTCTCTGCCTTTGGTGCTCGGTGAGGTCATGCAGACTTATTCTGATCTTTTAAATGAGACTCCACTACCTAGCGGTCCAGTACCACAATACCAGAAGTTTATTCGTTGGTTGTCAGGTCAACCCAAAGATGAAGCCCAAAAATACTGGCGCGATTATTTAAAGGGTTTTAGTGCCCCTAATAGTTTTCCGCAAATGAAAACGGTACCCGTTGATGTCTCTATCCGAGCAAAATGGAAAGAGACAACCATCGAATGGAATGGCGATAAGCTTAAGCGTCTAAATGATATCGCTCACGAACACCACTTAACACTGAATACCATCATTCAAGGTGTTTGGGCTATATTGATAAGCCGATATTCCAGGGAATCTGACGTGGTATTTGGTACCACCGTGTCAGGACGCCCGTCCGAACTGCCAGATGTAGAGCAAACTGTCGGTATCTTCATTAATACCTTACCTTTGCGAACGCATGTTGTTGGTGATATGCCGCTGATTGAATGGCTGCAACAATTGCAGAAGCGGCAAGTTGATATGCGCCGTTATGAACATATTCCACTAGTTGACGTTCAGTCTGAATCAGAGGTACCGAGCAAACAACCTTTATTTGAATCCATTGTCGTTTTTGAAAATTATCCTGTGGATGAAAAGTTTTTTGAATTCCTACCCATAAAACTAACGGAAGTGAGATTATTTGAACACGCTAACTATCCAATAACTTTGATCGTGGCGCCTGGTGAAACGTTAACATTTAAGATGTCTTACAATGACACTCTGTTTAATCAGGCCGACGTGGAACGAATGTTGGGCCACTTAAATGTCATGTTGGACGGCATCGTCAATGCCCCACAAAGCCATTTAGCTGATTTGCCTTGGTTAACGAATGCGGAAAGTGAGCAAGTCACCCAACAATGGAATAAAACGCAGATAAATTATTCCTCAACATCATCACTAGTTGCGCTATTTGAAGAAAAAGTGGTTCAGTACCCTCATCATATTGCGGTGTCTTTTGGTAATGATCAATTACCTTGCGAACAGTTGTCCTATGAGCAGCTTAATTTACTATCGAACCAGATGGCAAGAAGCCTCGTAGTGGCTGGTGTTAAACCTAATGATAGTGTTGCCATCGCGATGGAACGTTCAGTGGCAATGATAATTAATACACTGGCTGTATTAAAGGCCGGAGGTAATTATGTCCCGGTGGATACATCGTACCCGGACGATCGTATAGCCTATATGCTTGCAGATACGGCATCGCCAGTATTTCTTGTCGGCGAATCAAGCAAGCACAAAGTACAAAAAGTATTGGCGTATATGAATGGGATGGATGTGAATGTTTGTTTGCCGTCCTGCATAGTCTGGGAAGAGCAGAAAGAAAAGTTAGCTTCCTACGATTCCAGTAACTTGAATATTTCTAAAGATTCAAATGCCTTGGCTTATATCATCTATACCTCGGGCTCCACAGGCAAGCCAAAAGGCGTTTGTGTCAGTCAGAAAGCCGTTTCTCGTTTGGTAGTGAATACCAATTATGTTGACATTATGCCCGGTGATACGCTCGCCCATATTTCAAATGTATCCTTCGATGCGGCTACGTTTGAAATTTGGGGAGCATTACTTAATGGCGGGGAACTTGTCGGATTTGATCGAGAAATTTTACTAGATGCAGAACGTTTTTCGGCAAAGTTAAGGGACAAGAAAATAAAGGCCATGTTCGTAACGGTGGCATTATTTAATTTATTAACGAAGCAGAAAATAGATACCTTTGCCGGCGTTGATACGGTGTTGTTTGGTGGTGAAGCAGGTGACCCTAATCAAATACGCAATGTACTGAAAGGCCTCAACGGTAAGGCTGCACCGAAGCGTTTAGTGAACGGATACGGTCCCACCGAAAATACCACTTTCTCTACTTACTATCATGTGAAGTCATTAGACGACTTAGCGACGAACGTCCCTATTGGAATGCCGGTGGCGAATTCCACTGCTTTTATTCTTGATGAAATGAAGCGTCCTGTTCCTATTGGAGTTCCAGGTGAACTTTACGTCGGGGGAATGGGTGTGGCTGATGGATATTTGCATCAAGGTGCATTAACTCAGGAACGTTTTGTATCTGACCCATATTCTGTAGTGGACTCTTGTAATGTAGTTGACCCTTGTAATGTAGCTGACTCCGATCCTGTTGCCGAGAAAGAACAGGAAGAAGCGAGACTTTATCGCACCGGTGATATTTGCCGTTTTCTAGAGGATGGTAATATCGAGTTGCTAGGGCGAGTAGATGATCAAGTCAAGATTAGAGGGTTTCGTATTGAGTTGGGTGAGGTGGAATCCAATATTAAAATGATCGATGGTGTTAGGGATGCTTGTGTTTTAGTGAAGCAAGACGAGAAGGGCGATAAACAAATGATTGCCTATATCTTGTCAGGGTCCGTGGAACATTCTATAGGCTCGTTGAAATCCGCATTAAAAAAACGAGTCCCTGATTATTTAGTGCCGTCTGCTTTTATGTTTATAGATCATTTGCCTATGACGGCTAACGGGAAAGTCGATAAGCGTGCGTTACCTGAGCCTGATGATACCTGTTACGAAAGTAATGAATATCTCATGCCAAAAAATGATATCGAACGCCAGTTGGCTGTTATTTGGCAAAACGTATTGGAATTGAAACGCGTGTCTGTGAATGACGATTTCTTTGATTTAGGTGGGCATAGTTTGCTGGTCACCCAAGTGGTTTCGCGCGTGCGCGAGGAAATGGGTGTCGAGCTTCGTATTCGATCGCTATTCGAAGCCACGACAATTGCGAGCATTGCTGAAATAATTTCGGTCACCATGTCGTTTAATGATGACGATGATGAAGACGATGGGGACTTTGAGGAAGTAACTTTATGACGGTTTACAGTATTATATCTAAACTGGATAAGGCAGGTATAAAGGTTTGGGTTGATAGTGGACAGTTAAAGGTAAAAGCACCCAAAGGCGCATTAACGAAAGAACTCAAAGCCGAACTTGTTGAATATAAAGCTGAATTGATTCAGTTTTTACCCTCTATTGAAACAGTAGGGAAAAAAGAAGATGCTATTCCCACTGTTGCGCGAGACTTAGATCTAGAGCTTTCATACGCTCAGAAAAGAATGTGGTTTCTTTCACAGCTTGAGCCTAACAATACGGCTTATCATATTCGATCCGCTTTAGAAATCACAGGGTCGCTGGATATCCACGCTCTTCAAAGGGCGTTAAAAAAACTAAAATATCGCCATGAGTCTTTGAGAACGACATTTGTTGAAACAGACGGTATTCCGTTGCAGCGGATTTGCAAGGAGGGGGCATTTGTTCTGCCCGTTGAGCAGCAGGGAGAGGATGATTTAGTTGTTTTGTTTTCGCAGTTTGTCGATGCTCCTTTTGACTTAGTCTCCGGGCCATTATTTCGAGCTAAGTTAGTTCAGAAAGGACATGAGCAGTATGTCCTTATGATCTCTATGCACCATATTATTTCTGATGGTTGGTCAACGGCTGTCATGATTAGTGAGCTGTCAGCTCTCTATGCCTCCTGTTCTATGAATGTAGCGGATACGTTACCGGAAGTGGTTTTGCAGTATGTAGATTACGCTTATTGGCAAAAATCATGGCTTTCGGGAGAGCGAGAAGATCGTCAGTTAAAGTACTGGACTCGGCAATTAACGCAAGTCCCAGTACTGGAAGTGCCAACAGATTTTTCACGTCCCTCGGTTAAGAGTACGGCTGGCGGTGTTGTTTCTTTCGATATCGAATCAAGATTGGTAAAGCAGGCAAAGACCGTAGCGCAAGAAAATCGTGCATCGATTTTTATGGTAATGCTGTCTGCCTTTAATTGCTTACTTTATCGTTATTCAGGACAAGATGATTTTGCAGTAGGTTCGCCTATCGCCAATCGGCCCAACGCTCAACTTGAAGGGACTGTCGGGTTGTTTGTGAATACGCTAGCGATGCGCGCTAGATTTAATGAAGGAGATACTTTCTCGGAGCATTTGTCCTCTGTTCAGTCCATGACTCTGGATGCATTCGAACATCAGGACATTCCTTTTGAGCGCATAGTGGATGTATTGGGCGTTTCCCGAGATATGAGTCATACGCCTATTTTTCAAGTGATGTTTGTTTTACAGAATACGCCTGGTGATGCAAAGGTAAAATTACCCGGTGTTGTCGTCGAAGCGTTGAAAATTGAAAGAGATACTTCTCCCATGGATTTCACTATCACATTGGTGGAGGAAAAAGACGGAACCATTTCGGGGGAATTGGAATATTGTACTGATTTTTTCACAAGCAGTACTGCTGAGACTATCTGCCGTCATTATGTTTCGTATTTAGAGTCTGCATTAGCGAATCCCGATCAACCGGTTTCGTCAGTGGACTATATTAGCGAGAGCGATAAACACGTTTTGCTTGATGAGTGGGGTACTTCCACTCAAGTTTATGATGACGCACTCACTATAGATGCTTGGTTTGAGCAGAGTGTTAACCGTTATCCTAGACATATTGCATTGACGGAGGGTGAGGATTTCCTAACTTACGCTAGTTTGAATGGTCGAGCTAATCAGGTTGCTCGGCACTTAATAACCTTAGGCGTGGGGAAAGACAGTTTTGTCGGAATTAGTTTAGAGCGATCCACCAATGTGGTGATTGCAATATTGGCGGTCCTTAAAGCAGGCGCGACCTACGTACCCATCGACTCTAGCAATCCAGTAGAACGGATTGAATTTATATTACATGATGCACGTGTGAATCTCGTTATTACTGATTCCGAATCGAGGAAGGCGATTCCTGAGGTGAATAGGGCCAGTGAGACCAATAGAACCTGTATCGAAATAGATAAAACTCAGATATGGGATCACTATTGCGCAGATAATCTGACTGTCAAATCCGTGGATGCCACTGGTATCGCTTATGTTATATACACTTCAGGCACTACCGGCAAGCCCAAAGGGGTACAGATCCCCCATAGTAATGTAGCGCGCTTATTTCTTGCGACGGACAGTGCTTATCATTTTGACGATAAAGACGTTTGGACTTTATTCCACTCGTATGCTTTTGACTTTTCAGTTTGGGAAATATGGGGGGCTTTACTTTACGGAGGCCGCTTAGTTGTTGTGCCAAGGATGACGGCCCGATCTCCTGCTGACTTCTATTCTCTTTTGCAAAAAGAGCAGGTCACTGTTCTCAATCAAACTCCTACGGCATTCACGCACCTAATAAAGGAAGACGAGGTTGTTTCAGCGGAGGCAGGGAACCATTCACAGCTGAGTTTACGGTATGTCATTTTCGGAGGAGAGGCGCTCGATTTTGCTAGTTTGCAAGGCTGGGTAGAGCGGCATGGTATTCAGTCGCCAAAGCTAATTAACATGTACGGTATTACTGAAACTACCGTTCACGTGAGTTATTACGAAGTCACTCATGGGGATTTAATCTCGAGACGTAGTTTAATAGGCCGTCCTATTGATGATTTATCTTTGGTTATCTTGGATCACCATTTGCAGTTAGTACCTCCTGGTATTCCAGGTGAAATGTATGTGGGCGGTCCCGGTGTAGCAAAAGGCTATTTACATCGCCCGGAATTAACCGCGGAACGTTTCGTCTCAATGCCTGCTCGTTTGGGTGGCACTCGTATGTATAGGACGGGCGATCTGGCTCGATATGTTAGGGATGAAGATAGTAGTGGGTGTATTGAGTATTTGGGTCGAATCGATGACCAAGTGAAGATCCGAGGATTCCGGATTGAATTAGGGGAAATTGAATCAACTCTGACTGCGTTTGAACAAGTCAGAGGAAGCGTTGCGACTTTCTACCGTAGTGATACAGGGCAGGAGTATCTTGTTGCTTACGTTCATGGTGATGTCGATCTTAAGGGAAGTGATAAAGTCGGTACATTGGATGTTGCGGAGTTGAAGCGTTTTCTTCAAGAGCGCTTGCCTGAATATATGGTGCCGACCCAAATCATAGTGTTAGATCAATTCCCTTTAACGAGCAACGGCAAGGTTGATAAGAAAGCGTTACCCGCTCCTAATTTTCAGGCAGTCGCGCTTGAGGGTTTGGTAGGGCCTAGCAGTGATGATGAAATTGGTATTCTACAGATTTGGCAAGAAGTCCTGGGAATTGCGCGTATCAGTGTAGACTCCAACTTTTTTGAAATTGGTGGTCATAGTTTATTAGCGACACAAGTGATAAGTCGTATCCGCAAATCTTTCAACATCGAGCTGTCACTTCGATTGGTGTTTGAGTCGCCTACAATTCAGTTGTTGGCGGCACTGGTTGCAGAGGCGCGATTAACTCAATCCGGGGTGGAATTGCCATCAGCAATTGTTCCTCGCCCGGATGAGGTTGCCAATGTGTTGACCTTTGCGCAGCATCGGTTGTGGTTCGTGGATCAGTTGGATCAGCAAATATCAGCCTATAACTTACCGTCGGCCTTGTTGCTTACGGGAAAGTTAGATGCGCAGGTGTTGGAGAATTCATTTCGCATCATACTCGATCGCCACTCTGTTCTTTGTACTCAGTATCAGGATGAAGATGGGGTTCCCATCACGACGCGAAAAGATCCCTCCACCTGGTGTTTGGAACGACAGGATCTTGAACTCATGTTACCGGCCGGCAGTACGTTTAATGAAGTGGGTGGAAACTCATTCATCAAAAGTGCGATTGAAGAACATGCGGAAGTTTTATTTAATTTGGCCACTGATTGGTTATTCGTGGCCAAGCTTATTCGCTGCAATGAAGATCAACATGTATTGCTGATTAATATGCATCATATCGTTTCCGATGGTTGGTCCATGGGCGTATTGTTGAATGAGCTTAAAATCCTGTTGAATGAATCTAAAATCCTATTGCATGAACCTAATAAAGAGGTGAATGGGCCTACAATAAATTCGGCGAGTCATGTTCAGGATGTATCGTTATTGCCAGCGCTAGAGGTAGATTATGAAGATTACGCCTATTGGCAACGAGAATGGTTGCAAGGTGAAAATCTTGAGCGTTTAAAACAATATTGGATTGACGCCTTGGCAGGTGCTCCGGCCGTCTTGCGATTGCCAACCGATTATCCTCGACCGGAAAAGCCCACATTTAACGGTGCTCACCTCAATATAGATCTCGGTGTGGATTTGACGAAGGCGTTGTACGCCTATTGTGATGAAAATGGGATGACACCTTTTATGGTGTTGATGGCGGCTTATCAAATTTTCCTTGCTCGCTATACCCACCAAGATGATATTTGCGTCGGTATTCCTATCGCGAATCGAAACCAGTATGAAATTGAAGGATTGATAGGCTTTTTCGTGAATGGCCTGATTATTCGCGGTAAACAAAATGGTAATCCGACGCGGCAAGCTTTTACCGAGACAATCCGTGATGTGGCATTGGGGGCATTTGCCCATCAAGATATGCCCATGGATGTCTTGATTGATGCATTACAGTTGAGTGGAGGCGGTGGGTATTCTCCGGGAGCCCAAGTTGCTTTTGCGTTGCAGAATATGCCGGACTTGGAAGATCTTTCAATGCCCGGATTAGCGGTAAACTTATTAGAGCGAGCGCATAAGACTGCCAAATATGAACTTACTCTATTACTCGAAGAACGAGACGATTGTATCGCTGGGGTTCTAGAGTATAACACTGACTTGTTTAAGCCCGAAACGATTGCTTTGATGGCGGTTCATTATAAAAATATTTTGAATCAGTTGCTGTCAGAACCTGATCAAACCATTGCAACGATAGACTTGGTTTTACCGGAAGATTTGAAAAGTGCATTGGGCTGTGATCAAGAGCAGGTGCAGATATTGCCGTTTAGTCCAAACGAGTTAGATGTGTATCTTGATCTTGTGAGGGAGCCCGATAGCTTAAACAATAGTATCGGAGCCACGGGTTTGTTTGAGCAAAGGATAGATGAGGGTTTATTTAGGGAGAGTTATACTGAGCTAGTAAAGCAGTTTCCGCTCATGAAAGCGCAAGTGATTACCAGCGAATTACCCTATGTGGATGTAGCATACTTTAAAATAGAGAGTAACCGAACGTTAGAGCCAATCATTCGCGATTTTTCTTCCCGGGAGTGGTCGGACTCCGATATCGCGAAATTGATTCGTGAAACAATTTATCACCCTTATGATATAGCTGATGGTGAGCTTTACAAATTTCATCTATTTAGATTAGATGGCGAACGGACCCTCATGGTTATTTCAGTTTGTCATCTTGTGGCAGATGGCGCTGCAATGTGTAATAGCTTTCAAGATTTATTTAAAATAATGCAAGCGATTGATGATGGCGTAGTCCCAGCGGAATTTAATGATAATCTCCAGGAATACGTTCATAGCAGCAGGCAGACTTTTGATTCCTCCGATATCATTCAATTCTGGCAAGAACAAAGTGCAGACATAGAGGCTTTACAGTTTTCTATGCCACAACAACAGTTAGTATCCGATACATCGGGGTTGGAAAAAAACGAGTTAGATTGCGCTGAACGAATAGAAGAAAATATTGTTTTAGACAAAGAAGTCTTTCAGGCGATAAAATATTACTGCGCTGAAAATTCTGTGCACCCCGCAACGTATTTTAAAACACTTTATACCTTATTGTTACATTACTATTGTCGCCCACAAAGCCATTTTTATTTTAACGAAGTGGTGGGAGGGAGATCGAGGCAGTTTCTGAGGACTTTTGGTTGTTTGTTTCAGTCTTTACCCACCATTATCCCTCAAGAATTAATGGCATCAGACAAGAGTGTTGTCGACATTTTTGATTATTTTCAATCTTACAAAGTCAAAGCTCGGCAATACGATAAGCTGACACAGTTTTCTCAAGGAAGAGTTTTACCTAAGGGAGAGCAAAGTTTTTTGTATAACTACTATAATTTTATCTCCCAAGTGAAATGGAATGGTGAAATTGAAAACGTTGTGCCTCATCCACCGTTGCAAGATGGACCTGTACAATTTATTGTTCAAGAATTTATTGATCACTTTCGTCTTAATTTTATTTTTAATAATGGTTTGTTTTCATCTCAGAATTATTTGGATCGTTTTAGTTATTTGAGTCAGCAAGTTGTTTCTGGCACGAAAAATCTAACTGAATTGGATTTCATATTGCCCAATGAAAAGACTGAAGTTCAGCCGGTAGTTTTAGAATCAGTGGATATTCATACGATCGAAATTTCTAAAGTGAGTGAGTTGGACACCGTAGTCGATAGAATCGTGCAGCAATGCGTAATGTCTCCCAACGCTATTGCGATTAAATGGGACAGTACTGAGCTGACCTACGCTGAGTTGAATAAACGCAGCTCCCAGTGGGCAGGGATACTTAAGGAAGGTGGGGTTAAATCTGGCGATAGAGTCGTGGTTTGTCTTGAGCCGAGTTTGGAATTATATTCGGCTTTATTGGGAGTACTCAAAGCCGGAGCGACTTATGTACCAGTAGATGTAGATTATCCCGCCGATCGAATACGTTATATTATTGAAGACTCCGATGCACATTGTTGGATTACACAAAATTGTGTGGAATCTAAAATCGTCGAGTCGGGTGTTAACGTTGATTTCGGAAAATTGATGTTAATCGAAAATATTTCATCCGATCTCGCGCGTTTTTCAGAGTTCAATTCCGCTGAGTATTTTCCCTCTTCTAATGATTTGATGTATTTGATCTATACCTCTGGCTCCACTGGAAAGCCCAAAGGAGCAGGGGTCTATCACAAGGGCGTATCCAATTTGTTAAGTTGGTACGAGGATGAGCTGAGTATCACCTCTGCAGATTCATGCTTGCTGGTGAGTTCCGTGGGTTTTGATTTGACTCAGAAGAACCCTTGGGTTGCATTTTGTAATGGCGCCAAATTAGTGATTCCAACCATGGATCAATACGACCCTGATGTGATCGCGCGTTGCTTAGTGGATGATTCAATTTCTTGGCTTAACTGTGCCCCCAGTGCTTTTTATCCGATAGTCGACGAAGGTCATTTAGAAGGTTATCCCTTTAGATCACTGCGACATGTGGTATTGGGAGGTGAACCTATACGCCTAGGTTTCTTAGATCAGTGGCTAACTGACCACACGGACGTGACTTTGACGAATAGTTACGGTCCTACAGAATGTACTGATGTTGTGGCGTCCTATTCTTATGCGAAAGAGGATAGGTTTGCTAATTTGCCTATTGGAAAAGCGATACCCAACGTTGACATCTATATCCTAAATGATAGAAACCAGCTGCTAGCCCCAGGCTTTGCCGGTGAACTTTGTATTGGTGGTGAGGCTGTGGGAGCGGGATATTTCAATAAGCCGGAATTAACGAACACTGCCTTTATTCCTAATCCATTCGGCACCGGTTTGCTCTACAAAACCGGTGATATTGTTCGATTGATTCGTAATACAGGCGGGTTGATTGAATATATTGGACGTAAAGATTTCCAGGTAAAAGTAAGAGGTCTTCGAATTGAACTGGGTGAAATAGAGACTGCCTTGCGTCAACAAGAAGGTGTGTTGGATGCAATGGTTCTTGTGGAAGAAGAGCATATAATCGCTTATGCCTTATGTGCTAGTGGCAGTTCTGGTGGCAGTATTACTGGAAATAAACCAAAAGAAATAGAGACTGATGGCGGTTCACTGAGACAGGGTTTGCGATCATTTTTACCCGACTTCATGCTGCCGAACTACTGCATCGTTGTGGATAAATGGCCGTTAACACCAAATGGAAAAATTGATCGCGGTGCACTTCCTGCACCGATGACTTTAGCCGGTAATGAATTTGTCGCACCGTCTTCGGATACGGAAATTCGAGTAGCGCAAATTTGGTGTGACGTGCTGAATGTTGAGAAGGTGGGTATGTTAGATAATTTCTTCGATTTAGGGGGACATTCTTTGTTGGCGGCAAGGGTGATTTCTAAGTTGCGCAGAGAGTTTGAAGTGGAAATTTCATTGCGAGTGCTATTTGAAATGAACACTGTGAATGATATTGCAAAGTATATAGATCAATTGAATTGGGCTGTGGAATCTCAATGTCACGGCGAGTCACTTGGCACGAATGAAGATGGTGCAGATATGGAGGAGGGGTTCCTGTAGTTAACGGATGTAGTTAATGGAATTAGTTAATGGAATTAGTTAATGGATGTAGTTAACGGATGTAGATAGCGGGGGTGCTCAAAGTCAGTATGATAAAAAAAATAATTCAACAGAGTTCTAGCCAAGTTGTGTCTTGGGTCACCTCCCAGCACGCGCTACGAAATATTTTAATCTTAACTTCCATTCTATGTTTACCTGGATTGTTCATGGATATCCATAGTGATGATTATTGGCATTATGCTTTTATCAATGATGCATTACCCATTAAAGAAATAAATGATATTTCGTTATTTAAACTGTTTTCATTTGTCGATGCTGATCCTGAGCGCTTAGTCCAGTTAGTTGATATTGGCTTCCTGCCTTGGTGGACTTATGAAGGCTACAAAATTATGTTTTGGCGGCCACTGAGTGAATTGACCCATTGGCTTGATTACACATTATGGCCATCGCATGGCGGTGTGATGCATTTTCAAAGCATTTTATGGTATCTGGCGCTGCTGACGGTTTTATTCAAATTGTATGGGCGATTGCAGGTAGGAAAGTTAGCAGTAGGTTTGGCTGTACTCTTTTATGCTGTGGATGCGAGTCATGCCGTTAATCTCACTTGGATAGCGGGGCGTAATGCATTACTGGCTACATTTTTTGGATTGTCAGTGCTGTATTTTCACGTACGTGCTCGACAAGATGAGTGGATACTAGGTCACTTTTTAGCATTGCTTTGTTTAGTTCTGGGGTTGTTGTCGGCAGAATATCATATGGCTGTGGGAGCCTACCTGTTCGCTTATGCCGTGATCTTAGATAAAAAGGGGGCAATAAAGGGGTTTGTATCCTTGCTGCCCTATTTGTTTGTGGTTGGTGCTTGGTGGATGTTTTATAAAAATGCTGGCTTTGGAGCTGAAGGAACAAATGGGTTCTACCTTGATCCCGTGGAAGATCCCATTGTGTACCTGACGGCTATGTCGCATCGTATCGTTGCATTGCTAGGGAGTCAGTGGGGATTTGTACCCGCTGATTTGTATCGTGGCGGCATGCGCCCTTATCAATTCGCAATGGGAGTGTTGGTATTATTGGCTGTGTTATATCTTTTAAAGCCCCTCTTTAAGGATAAATTGGTCCGTTTCTGGTGTTTAGGTATGCTGATTAGTGCGTTACCTGCTTGTGCGCCTGCACCGAGTGATCGCTTTCTTTTATATATTGGTCTAGGAGCCTGTGGAATTCTCGGTGTGTTTTTTCAGTATTGGTACGATGGTTTGAAAAGTGGTAACGCTCTCTCCAAGGGGCGAGTGGTTGTGGCGAACACCATGGTTGCTTTTCAACTTGTTATTCCCGTTTTGTTATTTCCTTTGGTCATGTATTCCACGCAGATTGCAGGAGACTCTATTCGCGATAGTGCAGCTTCCATTTCGAATACGCATAATGTAGAGGGGAAAAAACTCGTGTTATTTAATTCGCCAGCTTGGCTAACCACCTATCTTTATACCATCTGGTATCATGATGAGGTTCCATTGCCGAATAAGGTCTGGGGGCTGACCACCGAAAATACGGTGAACCGAGGCAATGAGGGGTTTCTGAAGCCAGTGAGTGAATATGAAGTGGAAGTTTCGTTAAAGGATGGTTTTATGACGGGCTTTGATAAAATATACAGAGACTACCAAGCTTATACACTCGATGTTGGCGATGTGGTGAAATTAGATGGCATGAGTATTCGTATCGTTGCATTAACGGAAGATCTTCGACCAAAAACAGTGATATTTAAATTCGATTTACCTCTCAATGATCCTGATTTAATATGGCTAATCTATAATAAAGATCATCAGTATGTTGATCTGGAAATGCCAGAGATCGGTGAGACAATTGCATTGAATTGATATCCCTTAAGAGTGTGGTTTTTTCTTAGTGTGGCGTCGTTATACCCGCTAGAAAATCGCGTCGAGTGTGATGCTATAGGCTCTTATTGAATTAAAATCCGCTACAATGTTTTGTAGTAACCCGGAGCTACCCTCGTCTATTTTGATGTGTTGTATTTCAAGTTTTAACGCCGTATTTTCCCTGAAATCATACCGTAAACCCAATGTGATTGATTTCTCCGTTAATGTTCTCGATTTAATAAAATCTTCAATCGCATTCGCTAAGTTAGGCGTTTGTACTTTTAGCGTTTCAAGTCCATTATATTTTTCGTCCGTTGTTATTCCAGAAAAGGTTAAATGCGGCAGAACGGGACCGAAATGATAGCCGAATAGAGCATACCATCCAACGGTATCAGCGACGAGACCGTTGGTTATCTTCATTGTGTACTCACTCATGAAAAGAAAATTTTCATGTTCTGACGTGATCCCTATTCCGGAAAATTTACCGTCGAGGTCTGAGATATCCAACTGGTCCTCCACTATTGCAGGGGCAAAGGCGATTAAGGCAGCTTCTAAATGGGGTGCGTCGGTAAAACTGAATCGGCCTGTAGAATGACCTAATCGGAAGCTTGCGAGATCGCTAGTTAATGTGATATTTGCACCATAAATGCTAGAAACTTCTATTTTTATATCGAAATCATTGACTGAGATAGTTTGATAACTCGATCCTACGAACCCCTGTATCGCAAGAGACCAATTTCCAATTTGCTGACGTTTTATCAGATCTAGCCCTTCAAATTCGGTAAATCCAGTTTGAATATAAACATCAATTGGAGGGGTCACCCAGGGATAGGTGTAACTGATACCGATATAATCGGAAATCATAAAGAAGGGGATAGGCAATTTTCCGGCACGTAGATCATAATATTCATTTAATTCCATTTTTAAGAATGCCAGCTTTACATCGGGAGCGTATTCATCGATGCCACGCGCACTAAATTGAATAGTGAAGCTGGTACGATCTTGGACCGGGGCAGTGAATTGAATTCCCACGAGAGACAGGGGATCAAATCTCAGATCGTCGTTGGCTGATAAAAAGGTTGCGTCTTCTGTACTCGTAGTCATGACGCCTGTTGTGATGAAGCCACTAATAACAAAGTCATCGACAATCGCTGAGCAGGGAAAGCTTATTGAGTTTATTACGATTGCGGTAATAATCCATGGCCAAATCCATTTTGGTCCGTCTCGTTTCAAAGTAGTGATATCCTGTATTGTTACGCTAGTTAGCGAGAAGAAAAATGACCTTAACTCGTTCATTAACCTGTGCGGCATCGATATAACCAATAGATTGTTTATCTTCGCTAATTTTTTTCAGCATTTCCTTTGAGGATCGTACTTCTTCTGGAGCTGTCCCTTTTCCAGAAAAAAGTATTTTAGCCCAATAGGACGATAGCCGTCTGCCTGATTTGCCAACGACATTTTTATAAAATGATTTTGATAAGGGGTTTTTACGGTGTAAATTCAACGGTCGTACTTTTCGGCCTTGAGGGTAGGCTTTGACTTGTTTGAGAAACAGCATGCTGATTTGTTTTTTGGTTAATTGGGATACAGGATTGTTCGGGTGCACAATGACGGCAATATCAGCTCGTAATTTTGTTGGTAGTGCTAGGACCATAGAGCACATAAATATTAAAGATAAGATACTCCTATTCAAATCCAGTTTTCCTAATCGATATATTTGGACTGGTTTTGTACTACATTATTGTTTTCTTTGTAAAGAGGGTTTCGTTTTTAATTATCTAATTAATGTTGTTTCCACCTAATTGGCCCCTCTTAGTGGAATATTTCTTCTTAATACGTCGGATTCGAACATTTCAGCTGCGACTGGTTTCGAATAATAAAATCCTTGGAAATA
This sequence comes from Pseudomonadales bacterium, assembly GCA_019090455.1. GTDB lineage: Bacteria > Pseudomonadota > Gammaproteobacteria > Pseudomonadales > DC-out160 > DC-out160. Next base: position 94,609 of record JAHRWA010000043.1, read on the forward strand.
ATCTGTGTTGAGTGACCTGAGTATGTCAGCTTGCTCCTTCGTTTCCACGCCTTCAGCGATGACTTGGAGACCCAAGCAGTGGCCTAAACCTATGATGGACTCTACGATCTTGCTATCCTCTTCAGAGGACATCATGTCCGTGACAAAGGAGCGATCTATTTTAAGCGTATTGACCGGGAATCGCTTAAGGTAGCTTAAGGACGAGTACCCCGTACCAAAATCATCAATAGCCAAATGAATACCTAAAGCTCTGATTTCTTCCATAATCGAAATTGCTTGCTCCAAGTCTTCTATAATACTGCTTTCAGTAATTTCCAATTCCAGGTAACGAGGGTTTAACCCGGTCTCTTTTATTATTTGCTCTATTCTTGATATTAAATTTACTTGTTTAAATTGTTTTACCGATAGATTTACGGCTACCCGCCCTGATGTTAGACCGCTATCAACCCAAGCTTTTTGTTGAAGGCAGGCCTCACGTAAAACGTATTCTCCTAATGGGATAATGAGCGATGTTTCTTCTGCTAAGGGTATAAATTGATTTGGTCCGACTAAACCTCTTTCTGGACTTTGCCATCTTACGAGCGCTTCAGCTCCAATACATTGTTCGGTACGTGAATTCATTTTCGGTTGGTAGAAGACAATAAGCTCGTGATTTTCAATAGCTTTGCGAAGATCAGATTCCAATTGTAAATGTTCTACCGCTTCTTTATTCATTGTTGAAGTAAAAAATTGATAACAATTTCTGCCTTTGTTCTTAGCTGCGTACATAGCAGTGTCAGCATTACTCATAAGGCTGGAGTCATTTTGCATATCACTTGGGAAAATAGTAATTCCGATACTGGCCGTTACGATAATTTCATGTTCATTGAGAACAATTGTGTGCTGTATTTCTTCGAGTAGACCTTGAGCAATACTCGCGACAGTATTGACCGAATCGGCAGACTCAATTAATAGACAGAATTCATCCCCACCTACTCGCGCAAGAGTTTCTTTTGGTCGCTTAAACGTATTGAGCCTAAATGCGATTTTGCGTAGCAATTCGTCGCCAAGTGCGTGACCTAATGAATCATTGATGTTTTTGAAATTATCCAGGTCTATTAAAAGGACTGCTAATAAGTCTCCTTTGGCCTTGCTGCTTGAAATTCGAGTTTCGACATATTGATTGAAAAAGGTTTTATTGGGTAGTCCCGTTAATGCATCGTTATTGGTGAGCTTTCTGAGTTCGTATTCGGTTCTCTTTCGCATTGTTATATCCGAGAATACGCCGACATAATGTGATACATCGCCGCTATCATTCACAATACAATAGACATTTAATTCCTGTATGTAAGAATCCCCATTCTTTTTGGTATCAGCCAATTCAGAAGACCAGTGACCGCTTTGTGTTAACGATTGCTTTAATTGATATTCAAAGGCTCGTTTTTTCTTGTAAAACGGGGCAACCGTGATTCTTTTGTCGATGACATCCTCTTCCGAATACCCTGTGATGGTAGCGAAACTTTGGTTAACCATTTTAACTTGCCAATCTGAATCCGCTATCCAAACGCCATCGGATGTGTTTTCATAAGTCTTGGCTAACAGACTCAATTTTTCTTCGGCTACCTTTCTATGGCCGATGTCTTTTATGGTGCCTATCATCCGAACCGGGTTTTCTACTGCATCTGTTTTGATGATTTTTCCGATGTCATGTACCCATAACCACTTATTAACTCCGGATTCATTTGGGGATTGTATTCTGTATTCCGCACTAAAATGTTCGGTTTCCCCCGACAGATGTTGTTGTAATTTGAGTGTTACCTTTGATCGGTCTTTTTCGTAGACATGAGAGAACAGAAGATCGAAGTCAGTAACTAGACCCATAGTGGGAAGAAGAAGTGGATTGTCCTGCGTGGAACGAATAAATTTTCCCGTTACCATATCCCAATCCCATAATTCCATATGACTTGCCGCTAGTGCTAGCCTTAAACGAAATTCGTTTTGTTTAATGGTATCTAAATGTTGTTTTATCGCGACTTCTTGTCGCTCACTTTTTTTAGCGAAATCTCGGCTGCTGTTAACGATGACTTTGTGTTGTTCGGCGGCTAGTGATTTGATGAAATTTCGTTGGCGTACAAGATCTAAATGGTTCTTTATTTTTGCGCTTAACGACGCTAGGCAAAATGGTTTGAAAATATAGTCGACTGCACCCAGTTCTAGGCCTTTAGTTTCGTCCTCAGTCGTGTTTCGTTCGGTTAAAAAAATAACCGGAATATTGAAGTCGGTGATACTGTTCTTTAGCTTTTGTAGTACCTCGTAGCCATCCATGTGATCCATCATTATATCTAAGAGAATGATGCTGGGCGGGAACTGACTGGCTACGATATCGATGGCTGCTTGGCCGGAAGCCGCCACCTTAATGGCAAATTTATCTTGCAAAGCAGAGATCAGCAATTCGATGCTGATTACATCATCATCGACAATTAGAATAGATTCGTTGTCACCGGCAAATTGCATACTCACTTAACCCTTTTTTAAGCAAAGTTTAACTTATTTCATTTAATCGATCTAGCGCGTTAGCAAACTGAAAATTCGATATTAAATGCTCAATTTCTGCAATTTTTGTATCCAGATTTGTGATTTCTTGATCCATGTATTCTGGCATCATCCAGGCTATATTTTTGTATAATTCAACGGATTTTATATCCGAAAGCAATAACGCCCCTTTTAACTCGCTTACGCCTTCAAAAAACTGATCTTTTTGAAGCGGCTGGCAGGTGGTGCTGACATTGGTTTTTGCCGTTGTTGCGGGTTCGCTTGCTAAATTCAGCTTATCGAAGGAATATGTTATCGTTTCAAATGAATGCAAACAGTTTTCAAAAAGTACGCTGATATCATTACGATCTTCTTTCCTCAGAGATTGCTCCAAAAAACGAGCATGTATTCGCAGCTCCTTGAAGCCAAGGTTTCCAGAGGTGCCTGCGAGTTTGTGAGCTTCTCTTATGAGTTGTTCGCGATCATCATCAGAAACGAATGAGGCCATATTTTTCATGATGGGCTCGAATTGACTAAAGAACTTTTCTAACAGCCTAAGATAGAACTGCATATTGTTTCTTACCCTGCTTTTGGCAAAGGCTATGTCGATACCGTCAAGTTGAATAGGCCATCCATGCTCATCTATTCCCGTGTTCTCAGTGGTTGAGACGGGTAGGGCCTCTCGCCAGGAAGCGGGACGAATGATGTCTTGTGGCGTGAGAAATTCTTTTTTCAACACCCTTGAGAGCATTTCAAATAATGCAACGTGATTGATGGGTTTGGAAATATACTCATTCATACCGACAGAGAGACATTCTTCTTTATCGCCAACCATGGCATTGGCTGTCATGGCAATGATGGGGAGATCTATGGCGCTGTATTGCTTTCTAATTAATTCTGTTGCTACCAGTCCATTCATCACTGGCATTTGAACATCCATTAAAACGACATCATATTTTTTTCGAGATATGGCATCCACTGCTTCTTTGCCATTGATAGCGATATCGACGGTCTCTATCTCTTTTGATTCAAAAATGAGTTTCAATAATAATGTGTTAGCTTCAATGTCGTCGACGATCAAGATTTTAACCGCATGGAGTGGGTTGTTTTCAGAGCTAGTTGTCGTATCTATTGTTGAAGCTAATGTAGAAACTATTGTCGCGTCTGTGTCAGTGTCAGTGTTTGATATAGAAGTAGGAGGGGAGATTGTAGTTGTAAAAGGAGCGCTTTTTAGTTTGGAAATGATGGCGGTGTTGGGGAAGTGAGATATTTGATTGATGACTTTTTTGAGTATTATTACATTGATGGGGTAACTAATCACAGTGTGATTGAGCGATAATAATTTTTTGGGTAATTCATCCGCTTCAGTGGATATGGAAAATATAAAGTGTACAGAATCGGGAGCATTAGCAATATGATATTTATTGTTTGGTTTTTCGATTTCATAAATGATGTGCTGGTAGTCGAGAAGTACAATACAATTACGCTTTTCTTCAGCGCTGAGTGTACTGAATGATTCCTCTATTCTGTAGGAGAGAAAGTGGCAATCGAAAGATTGGCTTACCGTGGAGGAATAAAGATTAGAACAATGATTGAGCCAAATAAAAGGGGCACTATTCAATTTGAAATTTTCTAACTGTTGTGAACAGTTAGGGTCTGTTTTAATTTGGCAAGTAAAATAAAAATCGCTTCCTTGGCCCAATTTAGTTTCAACCCAAATAGATCCTTCCATTAATCGAACGATATTTTCACTGATTGATAAACCTAATCCCGTCCCGCCATATTCTCGTGTGAGAGACTCGTCTGCTTGGGTAAATCGCTGAAATAAACCGTTGACTACCTCAGGTTTTATGCCAATTCCCGTATCTTTCACAGAAAATCTTAGCGTGTTTGTACTACCCATTTTCTGTTCAATATTTTCTTGTAAAGATACCTCTACAATAATAGTTCCAGTTTTGATGAATTTGGTTGCGTTACCCACTAAGTTTGTCAGTACCTGCTGTAGTCTGTGCTCATCACCAATGAGAGAGTGTGGGATATTCGGGTCTATTGAGATGAAGAAGGAAATGTTTGCTTTTTGAAGTTTGAGCCCAAACATATTTGATAGATTGTGCATTACTGAGTGCATGGAAAAAGGGGAACGTTCCAATCTCGTCTGCTCTGCATCCATTTTAGAGAGATCTAAAATATTATTGAGGAGTGACATCAAGTGATCGCTAGCAGATTTAACTTTCAATAATAAGGTGACGGTATTCGGCTCATTGCTTTTTCTAATTAGAATTTGGCTGAAACCAATAATGGTGTTCATCGGTGTTCTAATTTCATGGCTCATATTGGATAAAAAATCGGATTTAGCTTGGTCTGCTACCATCGCCTTGTCCCGTGCGACTTCTAACTCTGTAATATGATGCTCAATATCATGATTTTTTTGTCGTAAGCTGGCTGCCATGGAATTGAACATTACTGACAATTGGCCTATTTCATCATCTCTATCTACCGTAAGCTGACTATTGTAGTCTCCATGAGATATTCTCATTGCGCCATGGTTGAGTGCTTGTAGCGGTGCGGTGAAGCGACGTGCAATGAAAAATGTCATTACAAAAATAAAGAAGCCAGATACTAGTGTGAGGCCAAAACCCACATTTCGAAGTTTGACGATGGGTTCAAAAACCACATCGCTATTTTCAAACAGGAGAACACCCCAACTAAAGTTCTGTAGCTGTCGTTGACTGTTGCTACTAGCAAATGCAATGAGTTGCTCATTATTATGATAATTGGTAAGTGCGAAGCCACTCTGTCCATTGGTGGCCATGGAAGCTTCCTTTATTCCCAAATCGACAAAGTTAACGGTCTTTAAAATCTCACTTTCATCGTCATCATCCATTAGTAGTGTAAATTGCGGGCCTGCAATAGTATGGCCCGCTTGATCAATAAGTACGATATAGTTAGATGTCGACCCTGCATTGTCGCCTATTTCAAGACTGTGAATGATCTCCAAAAGTCGAGTCCACGAAAAAAAACCAACGATAGTCCCGATGATTTTTTTAGGGCTGGCTTTTGAATAAATGGGGGAAGCGATGGGAATGCTAAACCCCTCAGGAAGTTCGTAATAGGCAAATTGGTTGTACGAGATTTCACGATTTTCGATGACATTTTTAAACCATGTCGCCTCGGCTTGATTCGGGCCTAGCTCTAGTGCCGAGGCGACGATATTTCCCTCAATGTCGGTGACTGTAATGTCTGAGAAAAGACCTGTTTGAATGTAATTGCTGCTGAGAAGGTGCTGTATTCGTTGAGTGGTTTCGCCGTTAGCGAGGTCTTGCATGATGGCTGTTGACGACCAAGATAGTATGCTTTCTGTTGCATCGTAGAAAAGATTATTTGTCTGGTTGATAGCCATTTGAGCTATCTGTAGTCGTTTCTCACCTTGTCGAGTGAGTAGCTCCTCGCGCATAGAGTAGTAGCCACCGATGATCAATAAAATCATCGGTAAGATTGCTGTAACGAAGATGGTAAGTGTTAGCCTTGATCGAATGCTTGTCTTCATGAGGTTACTGCTATCTGACGGGCCACTATGAGTCTGTCAGACAAACTCGATCCTTTACGTTATTTTGTTTCAGTGCCAGCATTATAGACTAATTACATAATACATTTGAATTTATGGCAGTTTGTTTATTTTGATACAACGAAAGAATGAGTGGCGCGATCCCGTTTATTTGAGCTGGAATCGCAACAGAAATAGAGGGGGAACCAGAGTGAAACTGTAGGATAGCATTACGCTACCTCATTAGGGGAGCAACTGAATTGCACCTGTGTTTCTAAATTTAAAAATGGGAAAACTCATTGTAGGATTCGTATCATCACTTTTTCACCGTAAATCATTCAATATAGTTTAGATAGATAAAGCGCTTATATTTATTGACTATAACGCGATGATTATTTGCTCTAATTTTCATCAATTTTTTTCTTTAATTGTAAATCAATTCTATAATTTAAAAGATGTGGGTTGCCGTGCAAGTTGAATTGGAGCTTGCGAAGAAGTGCTAAGGATGGCGAGTTGTAAAATCATGAGTCAGGAAGTTCTCAAATTATTAGACGTTATCAGTCTATTCAAAGAATCGATCGCTCGATTAGATGAAATATCTCACTTTTTATCCGTTAATTTTCGAAATCATATCACTGAGACTGACACTACTAATTTGGTCTCTCACATAAACGCCATACCTCTCTTTTTGGCAATTCGGTCAATTCAAAACAAGTCAAAATTTTTTAACATTCAGCCGATATACCCCCTACACATATTTTTTCTAAAAATGGTCTTTCTACAAAGAGGTTTACTATGTATTTAGATTATTTTGGGCTGGAGAAAACACCCTTCAAGATTACGCCGGATCCGGATCTATTTTTCACCGGAGGAAATCGCGGAGCCAGTTTAGAAGCGTTACTGTTTGCTGTAAATCGTGGCGAGGGCATCACGAAGGTCGTAGGTGAAGTGGGTAGTGGTAAAACGATGTTATGCCGCATGGTTGCTAATAGCTTGGAACAAACTGCGGATGTCGTTTACTTAGCGTATCCCTCTATAGGCCCAAAGAATGTTCTTCATGTCATTGCGAAAGAGCTAGCGATAGATATCGAGTTTCATACCCACAAGGTCGAAGTCCTTCAATTGATAACACAATATTTGGTGGATAGGCATACACAGGGTCGACGTGTTGTTCTATTGGTTGAGGAGGCTCAAAGCATGCCTCAAGAAACGCTAGAAGAAATTAGACTTTTGAGTAATTTGGAGACGGGCGAAGATAAATTACTCCAGATAATATTGTTTGGCCAGCCCGAACTTGATCACAACCTAAAGGATGTTTCGATACGCCAATTAAAGGAGCGTATTGCCACTAGCTTATATCTGCGAGATTTTGAATCCGATGATATTCATGAGTACCTTAACCATAGAATGCATAGTGCTGGGTATAGAGGCCCGGAGGTGTTTAGTGAGAGTGTTGCTGCGGCGATGCTTAAACCATCTCAAGGTTTAATTAGACGTCTCAATATACTGGCGGATAAGGCGTTGATGGTGGTGTACGCAAAACAAAGACGAGCCGTTAAAGTGGATGATATTCGCCGGGCCATGGGAGAGAGTACGTTTTCTCAAAGCTGGCCGATAGAACCACAAAAAATATTGGCCGCCGTTTTTGCTGTGACTTTGATATTAGCATTTGTCGTGGGTAATCGGATGAGATCAGAGGTTGTTGGTAGCTCGGTTGTCGCAGTGAATTCACAAATAGAGGCCTATCCGCCTGAGAGCATCATCGAGAATGGGCAGGCTGAACCGTTTCGTGGTGCTGATGTGGTAGATGTCAAAGTTGCGAATGATGTACGTGGTGATAGCGACTAAATCCATTGACCAGAATGGGTGATCTGATTCTGTTGTCAATTGAAGTGGGTTAGAAAAAGTTTATGAAAGTAGTCATTGGTTTAAAGCCAATAGTAACGAAATTGAAAGATTTAATCGCACTATCTTGTTTACCAACAAGTGCCTTGTTCAAGGCTAGATCGTTGGGGTTAGCTGTGCTGGGGTTAGCTGTATTGTTGCTATCTGCTTGCCAAGCGCAGCGCCCATCAGTGCCATCCCAGGCACATCTCAAAGTGGAATCACGAGTCGAAGGTGACATCCCACCTACTATCGCGCGAACCACTGTTCTCCCGCGCCCGAGCAAGGCGAAGAAAATAGAAACCTATACCGTGGTTGTGGATTCAGTGCCCGTTAAGGAATTACTTTTTTCCATGGCTAGGGATGCGAAATTGAATTTAGACATAGACGATAGCATCGAGGGTCGAGTGACGTTGAATGCTGTGAATCAAAGTTTGCCACAGATATTGGATAGAATCAGTGAATTGACTTCTATTCGTTATTCAATTGACACCGGACAGTTGCGAATTAGAAGTGATGACCCTTACCTAAAAATCTACCGGATTGATTATCTCAATATGGGTAGAAGCAGTGAAAGTGCTGTCAAAGTGTCAACTCAAATTTCCGCCACGGGACAGGGTGCGGGTGAGTCGGGGTCCGAGGAGGGGGACAACAACTCATCCACTGTGGTAGAAAATAAATCAGTACATTCGTTTTGGGAAACGATTACTAAAAATGTGAATTCACTGATGACGAAGGATTCAAATGTGTCGGGTCATGTCGATGAAGGCGATGATGATGCAGGAGGTGATGAAGTTAGCTATGACAAAGACAGTATCATTGTTAATCGCGAAAGTGGAATTATGGCGATACGTGCGACTCAAAGAGAGCATAAGGATATTCAAGCGTTTTTAGATGTAGTGCTAAATGCTGTGCAGCGCCAAGTACTGGTTGAAGCGACTATCGCTGAGGTGACACTAAGCGATATTTATAAAGCGGGTATTGATTGGCAGGCACTTCAGGCTGGGGAAAATTCAAGTTTGACGGGGGCTAGCGATACATCTGGGGTTAACTTAGTACAAAGCCTCGCCGGTGGGGAATTGAGTTCTGGGGCCGCTTTTCTCTTAAAGTTAACGGACACTGCTCTTGGTGACAATAGAGTGGATATCACGCTTAAGGCATTGGAACAGTTTGGCGATGTGAAAGTCATGTCGAGCCCCAAAATTATGGTGTTAAACAATCAAACGGCGTTATTAAAGGTGGTGGATAATCTGGTCTATTTTACTCTCGATGCCGATAGCAGTACGAGTGAAGGGGTGACAAACACCACTTTTTCCACAGAAGTGCACACCGTTCCGATTGGTTTTGTTATGTCGGTTACTCCTTTTGTCGACGAGTACTCTGCAGTGACGTTGAATGTAAGGCCGACGATATCCCGTGTTATTGGCAGTGTTAATGATCCCAACCCCACATTGGCGCAGCAGAATATCGTTAGTACTGTGCCGGTTATTCAAGTCCGGGAAATGGAATCCATTTTAAAAGTGAATAGTGGCGATACGGCGATAATTGGAGGCTTGATGCAAGATGACGTTAGAAAAGTAAATACTGTAGTCCCTTTACTGTCAACGATACCCATTATTGGTCGTGCCTTTCGCTTTAAGAGTGAGGAGTATATAAAAACGGAATTAGTGATATTTATTCGGCCAGTAGTAGTGAATCAGGCAAGTTTGAAACGAGATCTAAAGCCCTTTGCGGAGTCTTTAACGGCTCACTGACGAGTTGCTATTTTTTATATCAATTAAAACTATCTTTAAAATTTTCGATTGTGAGCAGATTATATGAGTTTGTTGCTTGATGCATTAAAGAAAGCAGCGTTAGAAAAGAAGTCTGCGAGGCAAGTTAGCAGCGATCAGAGTGATTCTGATTCTCTCGTAGATGGAAATGATGAGAAAAGGGGAGAGGTGTCTGGCAACTTAAGCCCTGAAGTGAATAGTATTCCATCTGTAGAGACTCTGAATCTAAACGTCAGTGCAGCCAACGAATCACAGCCTTTAATAGAAGGCGGAAACGATGAGATAATCAACGACGAATCGCTTGAGTTGGAGTTTGGTGAGGCGTGTTCGATTGAAAATGAAGAGAATGATGGGGTAGATAAAAACGAAGAATCATGCTTACAGGAATTAGAAAATACCAATGTTGAAGTGTCTGCGAAATCCTCTGTTGTAGCAAGCGATCAGGGCCAGATTGAAACTGAGATTGAAGCTGAGACTGAGCTCCAGACTCAGGTATCCGGTCCGCTACCTGTGGATCAAGCTGCCATTGACGCTATGATTGAAGGCGCTTACGGAGTCAGTGAAAGTGAATCAAAATCGGTGGCCGCGTCAAGCATCGACAGTGAAATGCCCGCTAAGGGTGGAGCGAGAAGTTCGGATAAAAAACCGAAAATTGAAAGCTCAGTTTCGGCTGAGGCTTTAGATCAGTTAATCAATCAAACAGAGAGTGAGCGGAAGCGCGAGCACAGAAGGAAAGTGGGTTTAGTTGCAGCTCTATTCCTCGTCGCTCTAATACTAGGTGTCATATATTACTTTATTGCCAAGGTGTCAGAAGATATGACTGGCATGTCCATGGCTCCTTTTGCAGATAATATTCCTTCTACTGAGACTCCTATTGATTCCAAAGCGGTTTCTGATATCGCCAAAGAGCCGTCTGTCACTTTCCAAAAACCATCTGTCGTTGCTAAAAAAACCTCTAGCGTCGAAGAACCCACAATGACGAAAACGGGTGCCGCCCAGACAATGACAGAAGAGTTAGCGGTCCCTACTGCTAACAAGAAGAATGACATCACGAGTAAGAAAATAGCTCCAAAAGAGGTAAGCCGGGATAAGAAAGTCTTTGGTAGAGATCAGATAAAATCAGTCGTGAATAGGAAAAAGCGTAATAATACGATTCAAGTTCGACCCTTAAAAAATACAAGAATAAGCGCCAGGAGCGGGGACAACGGATCAGAGTTGAAACCGTCTAAGAAAGCGGTAACAGAACTCAGCCTGGAAACCACATTACAACAGGCTTACTTGGCGTATCATGCCGATCAACTCAATGAAGCTAAGAGTCTTTATCAATCCGCTTTAGATAGGGATATACAAAATAGAGATGCACTATTAGGGCTTTCAGCCATAGCGACTAAATTAGGTGAATATGATGTGGCATTGTCTCATTACAGTAGTTTGTTAACGGTGAATCCGTTAGATGATCTCGCTCAGGCCGGTATCCTTCAAATTAGTTTTCAAAACGGTTTTTCCAACGTAGAAACAAAAATTAAATTGTTAATTGATCAAACGCCGCAATCCGGTTTCTTACGTTTCGCCTTAGGCAATGTCTACGTTAAGCGAGATCACTGGAAACCCGCTCTGTACCAGTTTAGACATGCTGTTAATTTGGATCCCATCAATGCCGATTTTTCTTACAATCTAGCGGTCAGTTATGATCAGTTGGGTAATCACAAGGAAGCACTGTTGAGCTATCAACGTGCGCTGAGCTTGTCTTGGAATAAAAGCGTGAGTTTTTCCCGAGACCGTCTGCGAAAACGCATTACAGAATTGAGTGAGATTGGCACGATTATACCTGTAGGGGTTGCGGAAGATGAGTAGTCAGCAAACCTCCAATTCAACACAAGGCACGGTGCAACCTAAGAAAAGACTCGGTGAACAATTAGTGGAGATGGGGCTGGTGACCGCAGACCAGGTGTCTATCGCGATTACGGAACAAAAGAAAAGTGGAGGCCCACTCGGCAAGGTAATGGTGCGGTTAGGTTTTGTGACTGATGCCATTTTGAGAGATGCGCTTGGGGCGGTGTTAGGTAAAGACAGTATAGATTTAACCAATGCCGTACCCGATGAAGAAGCGTTGAAAATGGTGTCTAGAGATATTGCCACTCGATTTACCGTTATTCCAGTGAACTACGACCCATCAAGCCATCAGTTACAGCTAGCGATGTCGGACGTCTATAACTTAGTGACCATTGACAGAATACGGGCGGTAGTTTCAAGTAATCTAGAGATAGTTCCCATACTCGCGAGCGAATCGGAAATCATGACTGCCATAGATCAATTCTATGGTTATGAGTTGTCTGTAGACGGCATACTGAAAGAAATTGAAACCGGTGAAGTGGATTACGCCAGCTTGGAAGCGGGCGGTGACGAGTATAGTCAGCCGTTGGTCAGGCTGGTGGATGCGATGTTAGCGGATGCGGTTAAACGGGGTGCTTCTGATTTACATTTTGAGCCGGAGGAAGGCTTTTTACGTTTACGCTATCGTATTGACGGGGTGCTTCGCCAAATCCGTAGTCTACATAAAGACTATTGGTCTGCCATTGTGGTTAGGTTAAAAGTCTTGTCTGGAATGAATATTGCGGAAACTCGAGCGCCACAAGATGGCCGAATATCGCTAAAGGTGCGAGGCCGTCCTGTAGATTTTCGTGTGTCTTCCCAGCCCACGACACATGGTGAAAATTTTGTACTCAGAGTGCTTGATCGGACTAAGGGGATTGTGCCGATCGAGGATTTAGACTTGTATGAAGAAAATTTACAAACGCTAAAGATAATGATGGCACGTCCCGAAGGTATCATTTTGGTCACGGGCCCTACGGGTAGCGGCAAAACAACCATGCTCTATTCCATGATCAATTATCGAAAATCAATTGACGTTAATATTATGACTTTGGAAGATCCCGTTGAATACCCTATGGATCTCATTCGTCAAACCGACGTAAATCAAGTGGCTAGGATGGATTTTGCATCGGGAATAAGGTCTTTGTTAAGACAAGACCCTGATATTATTTTGGTGGGCGAAGTGCGCGACGAGGATACCGCTGAGATGGCGTTTCGAGCTGCGATGACCGGGCATCAAGTTTTTACGACTTTACATACTAACTCCGCTTTGGGTGCGATACCTAGGTTGCTCGATATTGGTGTCATGCCAGACATTATGGCTGGTAATATCATCGGTATTGTTGGTCAGAGACTGATACGGAAGTTGTGTCAGAAATGTAAGAAAAAGCGTAATGCAGAGGAGATTGAATTGTTTTTGTTGGGGCTGAAAGCAACGGAAGAGATTCAAATATTCGATGCCATAGGGTGCTCTCATTGTGATAATACAGGCTATAAAGGCAGGATCTCAGTAATCGAGGTTCTTAAAGTTGATAATTATATGGATGATCTTATCGCCGATAAAGCCAATTTATCGAAGTTGAAAATGGCTGCGAAGAAAAACGGATTTCGTACACTTGCGGACGATGGTATTAGGAGAATTAAAATAGGCGAGACATCCTTGGATGAATTAAGTCGAGTTGTGGATCTAACGGAAAACCTGCATTGATTAGGGAGCATGATCAAGAGTGAATTTTTGTTGTTATAAAGGGCATTCAAATATACAGGCATGTCAATAGCGATGCCTTATTATGCTTATAAAGCAGTTGATGAAAAGGGGTTAGTGCGTAAAGGAAGATTGCATGCACACAATGCCTTTGAAATGGAAAGACGGCTCGAAACGATGGAGCAAGATCTTATTCATTTTAAGGAAATTGATCCCAATAAATTCTCCTTTTCTCGAAAAGGCGTCAGCCGCAAGGACATGATTAATTTTACTTTTCAGATGGAGCAATTGACGCGCTCTGGTGTTCCGTTACTAGAAGGATTAAAGGATCTGAGAGACGCCTTAGAAATCAGTTCATTCAAAGACATCTTGACGAATGTCGTCGAAGCCATTGAAGGTGGAAAGAAATTCTCTGAGGCGTTAGCAGAGTATCCACTGGTATTCGACAATATCTTCGTGGCTCTGGTAGCCATAGGGGAAGATAGTGGCGAGCTGCCCCGAGTCCTTAAAGACTTGGCGGAGAGTCTAAAATGGATGGACGAATTGATATCCCATACCAAGAAAATTATGGTTTACCCCATGATTGTCGGTTCAGTAGTTCTTGGTGTGGTGACATTTCTAATGATCTATTTGGTGCCTCAACTCGTTCCCTTCATTAAAGACATGGGTGGGGAACTTCCTTTGCAAACAAAGCTCCTGATCTGGACATCGGAAGCGTTTGTTGAATATTGGTATTACATATTTGGGGCTCCCATTGTGTTTCTCATAGTACTTAAATTCTTGGTTAGGTCTAGCCCCTCGTTGCAGTTAAAAATTGATGCTTTAAAATTAAAAATACCCTTATTTGGAGCCGTTTTGTTTAAAATTAAATTGGCCCGTTTCGCCAGCTACTTTGCTCTGATGTATGCATCGGGTGTTACGGTTTTGGATATTCTCAAAGTATGTGGTGATTTAATGGATAATAAAATGTTGGAACAAGGCGTAGACATGGCGCGTGAAAATATCGCTAATGGTTCCACTATCAGTCTGGGATTCGAAGAGGTCGAGATGTTTCCTAAATTAGTAATCCGAATGCTAAAAGTGGGGGAGGATACCGGTAACTTGGAAGAAGCGTTGCAAAATGTAAGCTATTTCTATGATCGTGAGGTACAAGATGCCATTGACAGGCTTGAGCCTGCTATGGAACCAATCATGACTGTTGCTATGGGAGGGATTATGGCGTGGATTATGGTGGCAGTGCTTGGCCCCGTTTACGATATTATTTCAACGATTTAGCGAAATTAGGTTAGATAGTATTAATGAAAGTTAGAATTAATGAAAGCTAGAATTTACTAAAGATGGAAAGAGTTCTTTATTTCTCAGGTTATCGTCTCTCAGCTTTTCACTGGAAAGGGGGTAGGCTTGTGGGTCAGTTTTCTTTTGATCCCGGTTTCGGAGGGTATGAAAAGTTTGGGGAGTATTTAGAAAAAACAAAGGATATACCGACAAAGTTTTTGCTTGATATTATAGAGGAGGATTTTAAACAAGATTCAATTCCAAAGCTAAGAGGTAAGGATCGTTTGGCGGTTGTAGAGCGATTTGAAGCCCGTTTATTTCGCGGTGCTGAGTATACCTCAGCGATCACGCAGGGAAAGGATTCTGACAATAAACACAAAGAACAAATGTTGTTTTCTTCAGTGATGAATCCTGAGATTCTAACACCGTGGATGGAAAAGTTAATTCACTTTGAAGTGCCGTTAGTGGGGATTTGGTCGGTTCCTTTAATTGTCGTTAAACTATTACCTCATTTCAAAATTAAGACTCAACATTCACTCATCATTAGCCAACAAGTGCCAAGTTCTCTTCGTCAGTCTTTTTATGAGAATGGAAAGTTGATTTTTAGTCGACAGTCCAAGATAAAGTTCGATTTAAGAGAGGTGCATGATGCGGTTTCTTATACCGTCCTTTTGGCAAATGAAATTGAGCATACGGAACACTATCTTATAAATCACCGCCTAGTGAGGGCGGATGAGAAGATATCTGTATGCTGTTTGGTGAGAGATGATTTCGTAGCAGAGATACATGATTATTTGGAAAGTACTCATGTTTTTGACTATAAGGTGTTTTCTATCGCGGCTTTGGAGAAAAAATTCGGCTATAAAAGGGAGGGGGCAAAGTACAGTGATTTACTCTTTTCAAGAATATGCCAACAGCTTCCTGCGCGTAGCGAGCATTATGCAAAGCCCACTGAACGTCGATTCTATACGGAATTCAATTTTAAAAGAATATTATACGACGTTTCTGTGATGAGCCTTTTTTTCGCCGTAATCTTTACGCTGTTGACGGTGTTTGATGGCATTGCGTATCGAACAGAAGCCAATGAGGTGATGTCCATGGCAAGCCGAGTGGACGCCGCTTATGAAACCGAATTTGCGAAGGACGAATCGTTGCTGAGAAGAGCGGATAGCATAAAATATTCTGTCCAAATTTCGGAGGCGATCAAGAAAGATTCACAAATTGAGCCCAAATCGTTTTATTTGGAAATGTCCCGAATTATCACTCGTCCTCAATATAGCGGCTTGTCTATTGATAGAATTCATTGGGAGAAGGAGCGGGAAAGCAAGGCAATGGTATTCAAGGATCGAATTTACCCAGAAGGCTATGACCCTTATCTTAATATAGAGGAGAAGATGGACGAGGGCGATCCTTCTACTCAGCATAAGGTTCATTTGGCAATAGTAAAAGGGAAGGTGTCTTTGGTGGGTCGAACCTATCGCTCTACTATCGCGATGATTAATGGATTTATTTCGGACTTAGAAAAACATCCGCAAGTGTTAGCGGTTGATGTTGTAGAACTACCTATCGATTTAAGACCTACGTCTAAATACAGTGATTTTAGTGGCGTGAGTAGGTTGGTTAATGCTACCGATAACGTTACTGAGGGTTATTTTAGAGTCCGCGTGGTGATGCAGGACATTGATCATGTTTAATGAGCTGAATTGGAAGAGGTTAAAAAAACCCTTAATCATCGCCTCAACTTGTATCGTATTGTCGGTGTTTTCGATCGGCGGTGCGCTGTATTTTAAATCCGAAGCGAAATCGCATTTACACAGAGTTAATGTGCAGTTGGAGCAATCTAATTATAGGACGCAACAAGCGAGGCGTAGTCGTTCGATTTTAGCAGAGTATAAAGCTAGGTATGATGTGCTGAAAATCAATGGGATCGTCGGCAAGGAAGATCGACTCAGCTGGGTTGAGAATTTTCGAAAAGTGGCTGAACGTTTTTTATTACCCATCGCTCGGATTGATATTGATAAACGCCAGGAGGTTGATGTTTCTCAATTTGCTATGGGCACGTCTGGTATTTCGCTTTATGAAAGTAAAATGCGACTTGATTTGGAATTACTACACGAAGCCGATTTACTCAATTTAATTCACAATATGAGGAAGCATTCTCGGGGATTGTTTACGGTAGAACAATGCGATGTGAAGTCAGTCAAGGAGGGGGTTAAATTGTCTCATCTCCGAAATATGCTCGGTGCCTGTATGTTGAGTTGGTATACGATAGAGGAACAGGGGGTGTCGATCTAGCTATATGTTAATAAGAACGATTGGGATGGTAAATAGAACGATTGGGATGTCCAGTAGAGTATTTGAACTTAATCTTTGTTTTGTTCTGTTTTTTTCGCCACTCTTTTCACGAATAGGAGTGTGTGAGGATCAAGACTATTCGACGCAGTTTAATCGTTTGTTTACCACCGCTGGAGAGCGTGTATTGTTAGATAGGATTCGTCGCGAGGATGTGCCGGAAGGGTTCGACCTCGATTCAAATATAGATCCCAATAAAGAATCGGCAGCAGTCATCAAGAAAAGAAGGTTGGAGTTACATTTGCAGGGCGTCATGTTACGTCATGATGGCAATCATGTGGTTTGGATTAATGGACGTAATACCATGTCCACGGCTGAATTGCAGGAAGGGGTCACTGTCGATTTACGCCATATTTTAAAAGAGGGTCCTGCTATCCCCATTGGGACATTCACCTCAGATTTCGCGATTAAGCCAGGTCAGGTTTGGCTCGAGGATGAAGATAGAATTGTTGAATCCTACGGCCATTCTGAATTCATCCGCGACGATTTATCCTCCTTAGAGGGAGTGGAGAGTGGTGGTGTGAAGGGAAAGAGTGTGAAAGGAGAAACCGGCATTACTGATGGAAATCACAAAAAAAAGACGGGGTTGAGTGGATTGGTTAACACCTTTGATAGAGAGAGAAGGCAAAAGGAAATAGAGGCAATACTGGAACAGGGGAACTAACGGCGTCATTTTTAGGTTTAGAACTCTTTTTTCGAATTTGATCTACACTCAATTATTCATGTCACTCCGGTAACGAAAGTAGGATAGGTGGCTATAAATGACGATGATGCGCAAATATTATTTTCATCCAGACAGCAAACAGGCAGGATTTTCGCTGCTGGAAGTCGCAGTGGTGTTAGTCATTGTGGGATTGCTGTTAGGCGGGTTGATATCACCGCTATCGTCACAACGGCACACCATAAAACTAAGGCAAGTACAGACGCAGTTAGATGAAATAAAAACCGCAATATTAGGTTTTGCTGCGGCTAATGGCCGTATTCCTTGTCCCACCATACCCAACAACAGTGGCTTGGAGTCCGGAGGGGGAGCTGCTAATTGTGTCTCTTCCGGTGCCGCGTTTAGTCATGGTTTTGTACCCACCAATACGTTAGGTCTCTCAGGCCCGCTGGATGATCAAGGACTCTTACTCGATCCCTGGGGGAGGCCATTTCGTTATAGTGTCACTAAAGCGGATTCTGGTGGTACGGCAGGATTGTGGGATTTCGTTGGCACGGGAGAAATGAGTGCTGTGGGGATGGCGGCACTGTCACCTAATTTGGTGGTTTGTGCTAGTGCGAGTTCTAGTGCGACGGCTTGCAGTAATGGCGACGCCATTGCGAGTACAGTACCTGTCGTGTTTTATTCTATCGGACGAGATGGAAGTAGTTTTACCTCGCTGGACCAAAAAGAGAATGCGGGTGAGGTGACAAACTCTACCTTTGGCGGGCATGCCATCGCCACCGATGATGTCTTTGTTTCTCACGGGATTAGTACGCTAGCAGGCGGCGAGTTTGATGACAATGTGGCTTGGCTGTCAGCACAAGTTCTGTACGCTCAAATGATGCAAGCACGGCATTTACCTTGAGTGAGTCAGAGATGGGTATCAGCCAGCGATGAATAAAATAATAACCATTGCAAAATATACTTCCTTAGAAGTCAGGCGCAGCCGTCTTTTTTGGTCATTGTTTATCGGTATTTTAGTCGTGTTAGGTCTCTCTCTCTTTGCGGGTCAGCTCGCGATTACGGAACGCGGTTCCTTAGAGGTGAGCATGATGGCTGCTTTGTTGCGCGTGAGCTCCGTTTTGTTTGTCGCATTGATTGTTATCACATCCATGTTAAGGGAGCGCCAGGATAAACAGCTAGAATTGGTTTTATCCCTGCCGATCGAGCGATCGAGTTATTTTTTGGGAAAGTGGTTGGGGTATTCTTGGGTGTCGTTTGTGGTGGCTTTTGTTGTCAGTCTGCCGCTGTATTGGCTCGCTGATTTTTACGGAGCGATGGCGTGGTCAATATCCTTGGCACTGGAACTGTTGTTGGTGCTGACGGTGAGTATGTTATTTCAATTTACGTTCAATCAAGTGCCGGGAGCGATGTTGGGAGTCATGGGGTTCTACGGCTTAAGTCGTTCAGTGTCTGCGTTGCAGTTGATATCAGAAAATCCTATTGCCTCGTCAGGAGAAGTTAGCCAATCATTAATGAATTCTGCGGTACAGAGTTTGGGGTATTTGTTACCGCATTTGGACCAGTTTACTCAGAGCCGCTGGTTGGTTGATGGTGTATCGGATTCGATTGTGATGTTGAATATAGTGCTTCAAAGTATTATCTATGTTGTATTGTTGTCTTTGGCTTCGATGTTCGATTTATACCGGAAAAAGATAAATTGAAATTACAGCTCTACGTAAGACGCTTGGCCATGCTGTTACCGTTGCAGGATCAACGTGCATTGCACAACGTCCCCTCAGGTGTAACGTTAGCGCTTATTGTCGCTTTAGGGTTTCAAGTTTTATTTCAAGGGATGCAAAAGCCCATTTCCGCGCAAGCTGAAGCGCTATCTGAGCCACCTTCAATTGCGTCTTTAGCATTAACATCCTTTGGCGACGAACTTCCTGTTTTTTATGGGTCGTTATTATGGCTTCAAGCTTTTGATCATCAGCCTGGCGTCAGTATTCCTTATACGAAACTGAATTACGAAAACCTAACACTCTGGTTAGATCGAATTGTCTCTTTATATCCTCAGAGTACCTATCCCTTTTTATTAGCGAGTCGTATCTATAGTCAAGTCCCTGACCCAGTGCGTCAGCGACACATGCTTGAGTTCATTCGCGAGAAATTTGTTGAAGATCCTAATGGTCGATGGCGATGGCTGGCGGAAGCGACCTTGATTGCCAAACACCGTCTTGATGATTTGCCACTCGCTTTATCTTTTGCAGAGCAGCTTGCCTCGTTAGCCAATTCGCCAGAGGTTCCTTTCTGGGCGAGGGATATGCAATTGATGTTATTGCAAGATATGGATGAGTTAGAGTCTGCGCGTATTCTGATTGGCGGCTTACTGGCGAATGGAGATATTGATGACCCTTATGAAATTAGCTTCTTAGAAATGAAACTAAAAGAACTAGAGCAGTGATCTAGGTGATAATTAATTACGCTCACTGTTAGGCATCGTATCGAACACATTCGCTATTAGAGCTAAGAATATAATGCTTTCGTAACGGACTGTAGAGAAAAGTAAAGATGAGTAAAACCCTTAGTAAGCATTACGTTATATTTTAGTGCATTCTGCAAGTTGCCTGGTAAATAGTCAGTTTCATGAACTATGCTTTTAAGTAACGGCATATTCGGTTTGCCATCAAATTCCCAGTTTTCTACCAGAAACAGAAGTATGAGGGTTCAATGAATATCAATAAGCTAGTGCAAAATAGAAAGTCGAACTTACAGTTGCCTCATTTTAAAATGCGGAATATGAGGGGTGTTTCTTTAAAGTCAGGTGTACATCAAGCAGGATTTACACTAGTTGAGATCGCCATTGTGTTGGTCATCATTGGATTGTTATTGGGAGGGGTGTTGAAGGGGCAGGAGCTTATTAGTAGTGCCAAAGTTCGAAGCTTGAATGACAAAGTTTCTGGCTTTACGGCGGCTTGGTACGGCTTTAACGATCGCTATCGCGGTGTGCCCGGAGACTACAACGCAGCAGATAGTACGATACTAGCAACTCTCGATAATGGCGGTGGCGATGGCTTGGTAAATTCCAGTCCTGAGCGAGGTCAAGTTTGGGCACACTTGCAGGCAGCGGGTTTGATTAGCGGTAATTTTGACGGGATTACAACTGGATTGTCTTACACTTGTGCGACAACGCGTTGCCCCGATAATGGTTTTTCACGAGGCATGATGATTAGTTATGGTAACGAAGGTCAGTCTAACGGCGGAAATGCCAATGAGCTTGTCTCAGGCGCCAGCATACCTGTTGAAATATTAGCGGAGTTGGATCGAAAGATTGACGATGGAAATGCAAGTACGGGTTTTATGCAGTTAGGAAATGGTGGTTCAGGGTGGGGCACCGCATCTTCAACAGCTTGCTTTGCAACACCGTTATACAATGTGCTTACCCCAAGTACTAACTGTGCTGCAGTATTTCGAAACTTAAATTAAAAAATAAGAAGGGTTGTTTGCCGCAATGACCGATTCTGAAATGACCGGCTCTGAAATGACTGATTCTGAAAAGATTAGGTCAGCAATTTCAATAGATCAGTTACGAGTAAGTTATCGCGGCGCAACGGTTTTAGATAATGTCTCTCTTAGCATTGTGCCGGGTGAGTTTGTTAGCTTGGTCGGCGTCAATGGAGCGGGTAAGTCTACGCTGATCAAATCATTACTCGATTTTATTGATGTGGATGGTGGAAAGCTCGCGCTCTTTGGTATCTGTCATCAAACCACTCAATCCAGAGAAGTTCTGGCTTTTCTCCCTGAGCGATTTGTTGTACCCCACTATCTTACCGGTAAAGAATATATTGATTATATGTTGTCCCTCTATGGTGTAGACAGGTCAGAGACTTCGCAGAAGGATGTGGAGTCTATGATCACTGCACTGGATCTTCGCGTTAGCTCTCTCACTGAGAGTGTTAGCCATTACTCTAAAGGGATGACGCAGAAGCTTGGATTAGCGGCGTGTTTCTTAAGTGGTAAAAAACTACTGATCCTCGATGAGCCCATGAGTGGCCTGGACCCAAAAGCGAGAGTGTTAGTGAAGCGGCAATTGCTGGCCTTAAAAGAGAAAGGGACGACTGTTTTTTTTAGCTCGCATTTGTTAGCGGATGTTGCGGAATTAGCAGATCGGATGATAGTGCTTAATCAAGGTCAACTCACTTTTACAGGGACTCCAGCGGAGTGCCTTTTCCTGCATCAAACAGATAATATTGAAACCGCCTTCATGCACTGTATAAATACAGGAGATTTAGTGGTCTAAAGGTCCCTTATCCTCTACTCGTTACCTGTCTTGTTCTTAGCTAAATTAGCTATCATTAAGTGCCTATTAATGATAGCTCTATAAAAATAGATTTTACTTCCAAAACCAAGTGATTTAGGTTTGCTTATGATGCAAACTGTGACCTCATTTATTTTATCGTATCATCAATTTATCTGATTATGTCTTTTACGATATTATAGATATTCAAAAATAAATAAAATAAGTAATTGAAAATCAAGGAGAAATGCCATGAGTGCAGTCATTGATGTGGAAAAAAAAGTTGCAGAGCAGAGTTGGGCTGCACTAGCGGTAAATAAGCAACGTGCTTATTTCGAAACGGGTGCAACGAAAAGCTATCAATTTCGGATGGATCAATTACATAAACTCAAGCAGGCGATAATTAAGCACGCTCCTGACGTGGAGACAGCGTTAAAATCAGATTTGGGCAGACCACCTTTAGAAGCCTATATCGAAGTCGCCGCGGCGATGGATGAAATCAACCACGCGATTAAGCATTTGAAAAAGTGGATGAAGCCCAGAAGGGTTGGCACCAGCATGATGGCTAAGCCTGGTAAAAGCCGAATTCAAGCGACTCCATTGGGCGTGACTTTTCTTTTAGTACCTTATAACTACCCATTTGTATTGTGCATGCAGCCTCTGATTGGAGCGATTGCTGCGGGTAATACCGTAGTGATCAAGCCTTCTTCTTTGGATCCCGCGACAGCTGATGTTATTCAGAAAATAGTCGATGATAATTTTGACCCAGAATACGTCAGTGTTTATCAAGGCAGCACAGAGATAACCAACGCTTTATTAGAAGAACGATTTGATCATATCTTTTTCACGGGTAGCCCTCGTGTGGGTAAGATTGTTATGGCAGCAGCAGCCAAGCATCTTACGACTGTGACTCTGGAATTAGGTGGAAAGAGTCCAACGATAGTGCATCATGATGCGGATCTTAAAGTCGCAGCTCGTCGTATTATTTCCGGTAAGTTTCTTAATGTTGGCCAAACCTGTATTGCCCCTGATCATCTTTTGGTTCACTCCAGCATTAAAGAGTCCTTTGTTAACGAACTTAAAAGTACAGTGAAGGAGTTTTTCGGAGACAATATGATTAATAGCCTTGACGTTGGGCGATTGGTTAACGATAAACACTTTGAAAGAGTCAAAGGGTTAATCGATCCGAGTAAAGTGGTTATCGGCGGTGAAACTGAAAAGTCTCAGAAATTTATCGCACCAACGATTATGGATAATGTGAGCTTCGACGATGCGTGTATGCAAGAGGAGATTTTTGGACCTTTACTACCGGTGTTGGAATACACTGATTTGACTGAGGTGTACGCCCATGTGAAGAAGCTACCTCCTCACCCGCTAGCACTTTATCTTTTTACTGGTAGTACTAAAGTCGAAGACGAGGTGTTGGACAACACTCAATTTGGTGGTGGTTGCATTAACAATACTTTAATGCATGTGGGAAATGCGAACTTGCCATTTGGTGGTGTGGGTAATAGTGGTATGGGTAGCTATCATGGTATTAAGACTTTTGAAGTCTTCTCTCATCTTCGAGGCGTGTTAAAGACTCCGACTTTCTTTGATATTAAGTTTCGATATGCACCGTATAAGAATAAAGTGAAATTCTTAAAAATGATGGTCAAGTAATGGCTTGATTTGGATAGAATGAGTGTTTTAAAAAGAGGCCTGTGTGGCCTCTTTTTCTTTTGTGTTTTCATTAAATGAACTTTCCACAAATCGAAGCTTCCATTAAATGAGACTTCCCTCCACTAAACCATAGATACACTAAGGATGAATAATGACGGGTGGCCAATTGGTGGATTTCGTTATCATCGGCTCTGGTATGGCTGGGGCTTCAGCTGCCTATGAGCTGAGTTCTCTCGGCGCATCAGTCACGGTATTAGAAGCAGAAAGTCATGCCGGGTATCACACGACGGGTAGATCTGCTGCTTTTTATATGGCGGCGTATGGTAATGATACGGTGCGTGCAATCACCTTAGCGAGTCTCACCTTTTATCAATCTCCGCCAACCGATTTCTGCCAGTATCCATTGCGACGGCCCTGCGGAGCCATGTATATCGCGAGTGCGGATCAATTGCAGCAGTTGCACAGCCAGTATGATCGAGTCAGTCAACTATTAGACGATGTCACTATGGTTGATAAAGATTTTGTATTGAGCAAAGTACCTCAGATTAGAGAAGATAAAGTGGAAGCTGGACTTTGGGAGCCCTCATCTATGGAAATTGATGTCGCTTCTTTGTTGCAAGGATATATTAAACTGGCCAAGCGACAGGGCGCTCAATTTTATTTTAACTCACGCGTACAGTCATTACATCATGCGAAACAGCGCTGGTTGATCGAGACAGGTACCGGAATGTTTGAAGCAAAGTACATTATTAATGCGGCAGGAGCGTGGGGGGATAATATTGCCGAGCTGGCAGGAGCTGAACCGGTGGGGTTAGTTCCCAAACGTCGAACTATTTGTATCGCGAAGTCGCCTGATAACATTGATGTCAGTGAGTGGCCTCTCACCTTGGATATTGATGAGCAATTTTATTTCAAACCGGATGGCGGCAATATTTTAATTACGCCAGGTGATGAAACACCGATGAAGCCAGCAGATGTTTATCCGGAAGAATTGGACGTGGCATTAGGTATCGACCGGTTTCAGCAAGTGGTCGACGTGGATATCAATCGAATTGTAAAACGGTGGGCCGGACAGCGGACTTTCGTCAAGGATAAATCACCAGTCGTGGGGTTTGATACCAAAGTTCCACAGTTTTTCTGGCTAGTAGGGCAAGGTGGATACGGTATTCAAATGGCACCGGCGTTAGCAAAAATCGCCGCATCATTGGCTATGCGGCGCAGGGGTAATGATGTTTGTTTTGCTGGCGAAATTGAGAGTAGTACAATTTCGCCAGCTCGCTTTCAGACCAAGCAGTAGGTCTTTTTTCTGCGTAAGTTCAGCGTGTCTAATGTCTAATGTCTAATGTCTAATGTCTAAATGTGAATCTTTCCTTCGCCAGTAAAAACAGCGGAGCCACCGACTCTAACCGTCAAGGTTTCTTCTTGTCTATTATCCATTTCCATATGCAAAATACTTTGGCGAGCTTGGGCTAAACCGCGCTCTACTGCAAAGACATGGGTGCCTTGTTTAATATGATCGTGAGCACATAAGTAGGCTGCAAAAGCCGGAGTACAGGCACCCACTGGCGGATCTTCGTGATGCCCGATGCTGGGCCCTAAGAGACGAAGATGAAAGTCTGGAAGTTGTTGCTCCGTTTCCGTAGAAAATAGGAGTATTTCTTGGGTGAGTGTTGATGGTGCAGCAGAAGTGCTCCAGGCTTGATAATTAAAACGCGCATCAATCACGGCTTTAAGTGATTTCACGGGGACGATAAGATAAGCAGAGTCGCAGGAAATGGTCAAAGGTTGGTATGGCTTGTTCGCAAGTTGACCCGGTGCAATACCAAGTATCTCGGCGAGTTCTTCCGGGGTTGGGGTGAAACGATCCGTTTTAGGGGTGATAGTGCTTGTCAGCAGTGTTTGTTTAATCTCGCCATCCTTATGTGCTATGTATACCGTTTGCTCATTCTCGTTGTTCTGGAGTCGTAATGGGGTTGAACGATTTAGCTTCAAAGCACCGCTTTTTGCTAATGCATAGGTTGCAGCGATAGAAGTGTGTGCGCCAACAGTGGTTTCCTGGTGGGGTGTTTGAACTTTAAGTTGATACTGAGATGGACTGTTGTTGTGTGTTATAAATACGGTTTCCCGTAAATTAAGTTCATTGGCAATGCGTTCCCTATCCTGTTGGCTAGCTAATTTTGCATCAGGAAAGACGGCGATTTGAGCACCGCTAAAGGGAGTGTTGGTGAATACATCAACAAGGTAATAATTGAGTTCCATTCTCATATCCTCTTGGTACAAATAAATGATTTTTGCTTGGGTGGATTAACACATATTACGGTGAGACAACGGCATTGTCCCAAATCTAAGTCAAATTTATTGGCATTTATTGATGCGATCCTTGGTGAAGGTTCTTGTACAAAAAAGGAGTTCAACAAGGCTGCTATACATCCCCAGTCAGGTTTCAGCGCAGGAGAAATTAAACTGAAGATGCGGCGAGTAGTCCGCTGATTTTCGTTTCTAACTCAGATATAGGGAAGGGTTTCTTAAGTGATTCGTGTGCTCCTAGCATTAAAGCAGAGTCTATCGAAAATTCTGGGGCTTTACCGCTCATTACAATTATTTTCATTTTTGGGTGAGAGCGCCGAAGCTTCGAGGTGACTTCTAATCCATCGGTATTAGGCATGTAGATATCCGTGATCACTAAATCGATAGCGTGTTGATCAACGATGCGTAAGCCGATATCTCCATCTTCGGCCAAATAAATATGATTTCCTGTTCGAGCTAATACGTCTTCGAGTAATTCTCGTAGAGCCTCGTCATCATCAATGATTAAAATACTATGACTCATTCTAAATTGTCCACGCAGTTGAATTTAGTCTATTCAAATTAGAAAAAATTGCTAACCAACTTCATAATGGCAGAATGTATATCGCGTAACGAATAACTAAAGAAACTATAGCACAGCAATTTTAAATTCCCATCAAAACTAAATCACAAGCATTTTGGAAATAGAGGAAACAATTGATCTTGATACTGGTGAATTATCGTAATCAGATAGTAGGGGTTGATAACTTAAGAGAGTCATAAAAGGCTGTTTACCTTTTCTCCAATCGCGAGGCAGGAGGTTAGGCCTGGAGATTCAATTCCAAAAAGCTGAATTAAGCCAGGGATGCCATGCTCAATCTCGGTTTGTATCACGAAGTCTTTGAAATCGTCATTTGGTCCCTGCAGTTTCGGTCGAATACCAGCAAAGGCGGGTGTTAGTTGCGTGCTGTCTAGGCCCGGATAATAACGTTTTATCGCTTTCTCAAATTGCACCTTGGATTCTTCTTCTACTTGATAATCAAGGCTAGATAAATACCGTGTATTTGGGCCAAATTTGACCTGTCCGCCTAAATCTAGGGTCGCATGAATGCCTAGCCCAGCGCCGCTTGAATCGGGAACGGGATAAATCAGATGTTGAAAAGGGGATTTTCCGGCAAGACCAAAATAGCTGCCTTTACATAAGTGTAGTTGCGGCGTGTAGTGATAGGACAATCCTTCAATATTCTCCGCTAAAGTTTGCGCTCCTAGCCCGGCTGCATTGATCAAATGGGAGGTTTGAAATTGATAAGGCTCTCCCGCCTTACCTTTTGTTTTAACCATAAATCCTTGTGGGTGCCGGCACACTGAAGTGACACAAGTTTGTGCTACAAACAATCCTCCCTTATGTTCGATGTCCGTAAGCAATTGCAGCATGAGTTGATGGCAATTGATAATGCCCGTAGAGGGTGAAAAGAGCGCGCCCATGGCATTAACATGGGGTTCCATCTTTAATAGTTCCTGAGTGCTAATGAGTTTAAGATCGCTAACACCATTGTTAGACGCATTCGTTTTGATTCTATCTAACGCTGCTAGTTCGTTCCGCTGCGTGGCTACAATTAATTTTCCGATGGCTTTGAAATCGATATTACGTTGTCGAGCATAGTCGTAAAGCAACGCCTTACCACGAATGCAGAGTTGGGACTTGAGTGATCCTTCTGGATAATAGATGCCAGCGTGTATGACTTCGCTGTTGCGAGAACTGGTTTCCTCGCCAAAGGAAACATTTTTATCGAGAATGAGTAGTTTTAATGGATTGCTAGAGGGGGCTTTGTCTAAGAGTGTTTTCGCGATAGCAAGGCCGACGACACCAGCCCCTACTACGGTAATATCGAATTTTTCAATCTCGTCAGGCATGATCTACTTTACACTCACAATAAGTTGAGCCTATGTTGAACGCTTTTTTTGATAAAGGTTGAGAAGAGTCGGATTGATGTCGTTCAGTTTCTTGCGAAGAGGGATTTCTGAGGTGTCATTCTGTACGAGTGTTTGCAGCTCTAGCAATATATTGAAAGCTTGCTTAGAGGGCGTCGCGTCGCTGTCCTTGTCGTCATCGATGGATAGGTGATGTGCCAGTCCAGATTCTGCTATTAACAGCCAGGGGGGAAACCATGTTGGTTCCATTTCGTCGTCTTGATCAAGAAAAGTATGCCAATAAGTTGTTAGTATATTGTCGGGCTGAAACTCAATATCCTGCTCAGCTCTGTTTTCGTCAAGCCAAAAGAGGCGACACCAAAGTGATATATGTTGTTCGCGATTGCCCATAAAAAATGTCGCTAAAGATAGTGTCCCACAGAGATCATAACTCAGTGTAAAGTCTTTCTCTTGCTCAATACTTTTTCTCACTTCACTCCAATCCAAGGCCCTTTGCCAAGCATAACTCGCATGAAGTTTAGGGGTGTTGGAATTAAAAGGAACGCCTTCCAGAGCGAAAGCGATACGACGCCATGCCGGAATAAGGTAGTCTCGAGATTGCACGAGCAGACATTCTTTAGCCAAAGGCTCTATTATAGTTTCTAGGCCTTCTAATTCCTCAGCGATTTGGGTGAGTTGACTTGAGGACTCTATGTCAGTGTCCATATGGCACAAATATGCCATTAAGTTTTCAAATTGATGTAAGAGGTTGTGGTTTGGGTCTTGTTCACTTAGCTTGTTCAACAGTTTTTGTGATTCTTCGGTCTGTCGAGAAGATAGGGCATCTCGAAGGCCATTCTCAATATGGAGAATGGGATTATCGAAAAATAAATCTAGCTGTGGGGTATCAACTACTCGAATATATTTTGAGGCAAGCACTTCGTTTAAAGATAATGAATGACTGGCTTTGATGTGGTGAGAAGTATTCTGTAGCCATGAAGTGAAATTAACCTCTACTTTTTTCATACCTAAGGAGGTTGCATGTTTTGCTGCCTCGTTCAGCTGTAGCACTATTTTTTTGACGTCCCCTTGAAGACAGTCATCGAGAAAGGGGATTTCCTCTTTTCTCCATTGTTCATAGTCTTTATAGGTTAAACGTCCGTTGTCGATTAGCCACTCGATAGGGCTGAAGCAGCTTTGCTCATTGATCTGGCGTTCAACCTGTGTATTGATGTTCATGTTGTTTCCTGAAAAAATAAGCTGTACTTTTTGTACTTGCCGTACTTTCTTGTCTAGTGGATTAAGAGCTCTACTGATTTAAAAGATCTACTGAATTAAAGGCCCTATTGTATTAAAAGATCCGCTAGTTCTTCGCCAGATAACCGGAAAGGTTTCTCTGCATCGTATTCTGAGGGATCTGCATCGCGATACATGGATTGAACTAAATCCAATTTGTCTTTTTGCATTTGAAAAATGGATTCTTCCACGGTGTTTTCTACCAACAGTTTATAAACAAATACCGGTTTGTCTTGGCCTATTCGATGGGCTCTGTCAGTCGCCTGGTTTTCGGCTGCGGGATTCCACCACGGATCGTAGTGTATCACCGTATCGGCGGCGGTAAGGTTTAAGCCTACCCCGCCGGCTTTGAGGCTAAGTAAGAATACGGGTACTTTTAGAGACTGGAATAAATCAATTTGTTCATCTCGGTTACGTGTGCTGCCAGTCAATTTGGCATAGTCGATATTGGACTTTTGTAATCTTTTTTCGATAATGGCGAGCATGCTAGTGAACTGAGAAAACACCAAAATACGACGTCCTTCTTCAACCATTTCTGGTATCAGCTCCATGAGTAGCTCAAGTTTGGCAGATTCAATTTTGTCTTGGTTTTGATGTTCATCCATTTTTACTAAGCTGGGGTCACAGCAAACTTGTCTTAGTTTTAAGAGGGCATCGAGTATCACGAGCTGACTTTTATTCATGCCCTTTTTGGTTATTTCTGAGCGCACTTTTTGGTGCATTGATAGACGAATGCTTTCGTATAGGTCTTGTTGCGCCTCATTAAAACTGACCGATTGAATGATCTCTGTTTTAGCGGGCAATTCTGTTGCTACCTGTGCTTTGGTGCGGCGCAATAAGAACGGGCTCAATCGGTGTGATAGTGCTTCGGCGCGTTCCTGGTTATTGTCTTTCTCAATTGGGTTGCGGTATTGTTTTTTAAATTCTCTTTCTGTACCGAGAAATTTGGGCATGAGGAAATCAAAAATAGACCATAATTCGCCGAGATGATTTTCCATCGGTGTTCCCGTCAAACATAGCTTATGTTGTGTCTTCAACTTTCTTACCGATGTGGCAACCTTGGTTTTTCTGTTTTTGATATGGTGTGCTTCATCCAATATGACATAGCTCAGTTCGTAGGATTGCCACGATTCAAGATCTCTGTGGATCAGTGCGTAACTGGTGATAATGATGTCGGGTGTTGGGCGGCGGGATTCAATGTTACCTTGTTTTTTGGTTTTGCGCTTCGGCAATGCCAGTTCAAAAGGACTCTCTGGATTTTGATGACGCTTCGATCCGTGAAATAGCACTACCTGTAGAGAGGGCGCGAAACGATGAGCTTCTCTGCGCCAATTACTAATTACACTGGTAGGTGCTATGACTAAAGCAGGCCGTGTTAGCCGATCATGTTGCTTCTCATGTAAAATCAAGGCTAGTGTTTGAATGGTTTTGCCGAGCCCCATATCGTCAGCAAGAATCCCACCCAACTCGTATTGTCTTAAAAATTGTAGCCAGTTAAGGCCTGTTTGCTGATAGTCTCGTAATGTAGCATCTAACGCTGTGGGAGTTGGTATCTGTTCTATTTCAGTGAGTAGACGTAGTTGCTGCGCTTTTTCAAATAAATCACGACGACCATGCCATTGTATACCATTCTCAATATCGTTTTGGTCTTGGTCCTCGTTAAAATCAAGTTCACCTACTCGAGATATTTGATTGTAAGCTAATTGAAGCTTGCCTTGGGCATCCACTTTCGGTGTTTTATAGAGTTCGACGAAAACAGATAAGATTCGTTTAACACGACCGGCTTTAAGAGGAATAATCCGGCCGTCATTAAGTGGGATGTTAAGGATTGAATCGGCAGCTTGTTCGTTTAAGTAATCGATGGAGAGTAGAGGGTTACCTTCATTAATATATTGTATGAGTATGGGTAATAAGTTGATTTTTTCTCCGTCAACGACAATACCCATTTCCAGATCAAACCATTTATTATTGCTTTGCTGAATGTCGCCGTACCAGGATTCTGCCTTGCTAAAATGATGTCGAAATCGAGGCTCAACTTCAACCTGCCAACCTTTTTCTTTTAAAGTAACGACGGTTAGGAGCAAGAAATTCTGCCATTCATCCTCATTCGTAAACCCTAAGTCCCAGCGGTTTTTCTCGGATAGATTAAACTCCTCTGTCCAATCCACATCGTGTAGTTGGTTGAGGGGGACTAGGCCGGGGGCAATTTCCTGCAGCTGATCCAAAGCTGCCAATTCTTCATCGTATAAGCGGTGTATGGTATGTAAACAGTCTTTAGAAAAAACGGTTTTACTGTGGAGTTTTTCTTTATGATGAAAACTCAGCGACGATGAATCCATACCGTATTCAAAATGCAACGCGGCACCGTCTATTAAAGCAGGGCGTCGATAGCTATGATCAACAACAGTGCTGATTCTTTTTGAGTACAATTTTAAAATAGGCCTAGGTCTGACATCTTTGTGTTCATCTAGTCGAAGCTTGATAGGTAGGGGGAGCTGATTGTCTTTGTAACTTTCATAAATTCGATTTGTCGATGATGCCTGGGCGTTAGCCTTTTTTCTCGAAACTGGGGTGCTGGTTATGCTGTTATTGGCCAGGCTGTTACTCGATAAAGAGGACTTTGTAGATTTAATAAATGTTGTAATTTGTTTGGGGTTTAGAACAACCCCTTCAAGAATTAAGCTGAGAGCCTGTTTGCTCAAGGGGCTGCCCACGAGGCCCCATTCATTTTTGACAACGTCCACATAAAAAGGAGCTTCAGAACCAAATACGTTAATGCCTTGTTTTGGCCGATTTAAGCTTAGCCACTGATCACCTCGGTGGTTGACGTGCCATGTTGGTTGCAGGTGTTTTGGTGGGCCATTGAGAAGAGGCGTAAATTGTATTTCTTCTTGAGTTTCTTTAGCGTTCATCCAATGTGGCGTTCGTCCACTCGGGGGCTGTTCGTTGGTATCTTCAGTGATGGACAAACTGCATCGACCACTTTGCAATAAGAGCTGTAGGAAACTGAACTCTACAAATGAGGAAATGTCCACGGGATTAGGTAATTCAAACTTTTTCGATTTTTTAATGAGAACCGTGAGAATCTTTAAATCTATGGGCAAAATATAACGTGGTGGATGGGCGGTAATATGTTGGTCGAGAAAAATGGGTTTCTTGTCACTCAAAGCTAAGGTGTTAGACCGACTGTCCAAAGTGCGCGATTTCGCGACGAAAACTTCTAGACTTAATCGAGAAGGACCAAACCCCTTAAAGTCGGTTTCTTGCTGGTTGTTGGCTGATGGCTTATTTGGAGACTGATTGTTTGGAGACTGATTGTTAGGAAGCCGGTTGTCGGGATATTGATTGTTGGGAGATGGATGGTGACCGGGAGGATTGCCATTGAGGGGGTTGCTGTTTGTAGAAAGTTTAAGTGCAAAGTAAGTGCTAAGTGAGGGCTGAAAGGCGGATTGCTTTTGATTTGCGCGAATTTTATTCATCCATTGCCCTTCGGGGGCGGGCTGTTTTGTAGCGGATTCGTGGTTAATCAATTCAGGTTGAATTGACGCTAATAAAGCCGCAACCACATGCTCACAGCTTTCTCCAAGCTCACAGCTGCACTCGCTTTCAAATAATCCGGGATGATTTGTTGCAGGCTGGCCTCGTGGTGTAGGGCTCACATTGACGAACACGCGATGACTTTCGCCCCCATCTTTTACCTTGGCTGATATGACGGCCCCTTGGTTTTTGCTGTTTAATTCGTATACGTTTTTAGAGTTAGCAATAGTAGTGCCAATCTCGAAAACGTCCTTTGGAAAATAGGTCGAAATTTGTATGAGGTCGTGTTGCATTAAGTTATCGATTTATTGCGTGAAACCGATAATTGTAGTCGTAGGCCGAGCAAATGTCTCCTTAAACTCTGGACCGTTTATAAACAAGCTTAGGATAAAAAGGTTAAGGGTTATTGACATGTAGAGGCTATTGATTATTGAGTACGAGTTTAGACCACTGCTTTTGCAGGAGGCAATCAGGTAAGATTGATTGACGTAAACTAATAAGGAGAAAGTAAAGTGGCGCATAAGAACCCTGATTTCAAACCTTTAGAAGTAGAAGCCTGCGATACCCGAGAAGAGGGTGTGTTTATACGCGGTTATCCTCAAACACAAATTTGCGGCAATATGACCTACACCGAGAGTTTTTTTCTTACCACGAGAGGACGTTTGCCGAAACCGGCAGAAACCGCCGTGCTCGACGCAGTGTTAAACGGCATGCTGGGATACACCTATTGGAGCATTGCTCGTACCATCGTGAGTGCAAACCCGAAACCTTTTCCCGCCTTTATGGGCACTTTCTTAGCTGGGGGGGACTACACCATATTTCCTCAACATTGCGCAGAGGAAATATTACGTTGGGAAAAAATGGTCGAAGAGGATGGGTTGAGTATTGAAGAGGTGGCTCAAATTGTCGTCGACGATTATGAGAAAACTAAGAATCGAATGCCGGGAGTAGGTCATCCACTCTTTACTAAGGTCGACCCGAGATCCGAGGCGGTACGTAAAGTGGCAGATCAGCATGGTTTTGTGACATTAAAGACGAAGTTATACGAAGCGGTACATGAGAAATACAGAGAACATCCTAAACGTCAGAATCTTTGTATCAATATTGATGGTCGCTTTGCCTGTACTCTGCTGGAGTTAGGTTTTGAGCCCCCCGAAATCTCCATTATTGCCATGCTATCACTAGCCCCCGGCGTTATCGCCGACATCATGGAGCAAATGAAACAAAAACCGTCGCTACAGTTAATGGTGGGATTACCCTACGAATATAAAGGCGAGGAAGATCGAAATCTTCCGGATGAGTTTATTCGTAATAAGTAGAGACACCGTTAGCCTGCATAGTTTTCGATTAGGTATTCTACAATGTCTGCGGACTCTCCCATTTCGATTCGTGTATTTGGATCAATCAGGTAGGGTACCGTGACATTGCCCGATCGTTCAGTGAGCCCCAGTCGATTTTTGTGACTGGGTTTGAAATCGGCTAACAAATGTTGACGTACTAGAGGTGGAACATAGTCCTGCCACTGGGTTCGACCCACGTTTAATAGCAAGTAAGGTATTTCGTGCTCACTCAGTACTTCTCTAACAAATCGTGCAAAAGGGCTTGATTCGAAACTATAGAGAATCAATGGTTGTTTTGGTGGAATTGATTTCCGTGCCTTACTCCCCTTAAAAAGTCTTACTGCACTGATAGCGATAGAGGAAGGGGTCCGAATAAGTCGAGTATATAGTTTCGATTCAATTTGTCCGTCCCCGTATTTCTGATAGAGATAAGCAATGATGTCGTGTGACTCATAAATTCTTTTGTTTGTATTGGGGTCGACTAGTAATGGAAATTGTTGTTTTCCTCCAACCTGTTCGGCTATAGGTCTATAGCGTGTACCGTTGCTAGGGCAGGGGTAAATGATGACATTTAAATCTAATTGCGTCAGAACCTCCCGGACTATTCGGCAAAATGGACAGCTTTCCATATCATATAGCTCAAGCGGCAATACCGGGTGTGTTGGGTTTTTTACCGCGGCTACTCCGCGACCTTCTGCTAAAAGTGTACCGACAAAGGAGCTGGCGAAATTTAGGATACTAGTCATGGGTTTTATCTCTTGATTGATTAAGATTCGTGACGAAACGATAGATCAACAATCATGAAGTTATTTCAGAATAATTAGAAAGCATGTTGAGCCTTTTGTGCAGCCTTATCAAGGTGGGAAGTAGCCTAGCATAATCGGTAGTTTACTGAAAATAGGCGTATAGCAAACGCTAAGATTAGAGTGGCTCCATTTTTAGAAGCTGATACTTACAAAAATAGTCCAATTGAAATTGAAGAAAACACAAGGGGCTAGATTAAGGTGGTCGTGTTAAGTTAGCTTGAAGTTAACGAGGGAACTTTGACAAAAAAATACAAGGAGAAGCGTAAATGAGAGAATTGACTAACAGAGTGGCGGCTATAACGGGAGCGGCTTCGGGGATGGGACAAGCGCTCGCCATCGGTTTGGCTCGAGAGGGTTGTCATGTGGCCATTGCGGATCTGAATGAAGAGGGATTAAAAGAGACCGTCAAGACGGTAGAAGGTATGGGGGGAGTGATTACCTCAACAGTATTGGATGTGTCGAACAAGAATGAGGTTGAATCATGGGCTGCACAAGTAGCAAAAGATCTTGACGGTATCAACATTATTATTAATAACGCGGGTGTCGGTCTTAGTGCCACCGTTGAGGACATGAGCTATGAAGATTTTGAATGGGTAATGAATATTAATTTTTGGGGTGTAGTGTATGGCACCAAGGCATTCCTACCCTACTTGCAAGAAGCTTCTGAAGGACACATAGTCAACATCTCTAGCCTTTTCGGAATTATCAGTGGGCCTACCTTCTCAGCCTATAATGCGGCTAAGTTTGCGGTGCGAGGGTTTACAGAATCTTTAAGGCAAGAGTTGGAAATCAGCGGTAGTAATGTCAGCTGTACTACAGTTCATCCAGGCGGAATCAGAACCAATATTGCAAAAACATCGAGAATTACTGATTCAAATTTAATTCCGATGGATCAAGATCGTTTTATTGCAGACTTTGAAAAATTTACGATGACCTCCCCTGAAAAAGCGGCGGAAACCATCATAAACGGTATCGCCAAGAATAAGCGCAGAGTATTGATTGGGAAGGATGCGCAGGCGATGGATCTGGTACAACGATTCTTGCCTACGTCATATCAGCGAATAGTGGAAACCTCATTGAAGTTTGCTAATCGCTAGGCTAGGCCCTACGGCCTAGACCCTAAAATATAAAAACTCTATTTCGAAATACAGCTACCCAGTTAACTGTATTTCGTGAGTTTCTAATGGGAATGCTTTCGATGCCATGAACGTGTCGTCAGGTATAGTTACTTCCTCCAATGCTTTGCAATCCCAAAAAGCTTCTTTGCGAATAAATTTAACAGATTCAGGGATTGTCACTTTCGAAAGCGCTTTGCAGCTCATGAATGATTTTTCGCTGATAGTGATCATAGAATTGGGGATATCTACGCTTTCCAATAGAGTGCATTCAGCAAACGTGGCGTAACCGGTTTTTTCAACACCAAAAGGAATGGTTGCTTCAAGCAAAGAGTGACATAACTGGAAAGCTTTGCCTTCAATTCTGCGAACAGTACTGGGTATGCTTACACGTTGTAGCGACCGGCATAAAGTGAATGTGCCGTACTCTATGGCAGTGACGCCATGTGGGATTTCAATTTCAATCAAGGAATCGCAGCTTCTAAATGCCCCACGGCCAATTTTGTTAACGGAAGCGGGCAGATTGATACGGGTTAAAGATTGGCAATCCCAAAATGCTTCGCTACCTATTTCTTTTACGGTGTTGGGTATGGTGATGCTTTTTATTTTGCCGAAACCTCTAAACGCCTCTTTCCCAATACTAGTGACTGAGTCTGGGATGTGAACATCGGTGTCACTACCTCGATATTTAACGAGTACACCACGCCGGTTTATCTTAAATGATCCGAAAGGATTAACTTTACTGAATAGGTCTGAAATCATCCGTGGATTCGCTCACTCGTTTCTTTGAAGTTAGCGGAAGAACTTACAGTATTTTATATATCCTAGCTACGATAATTTGGGCCTTCATCGTTCTAAAAATTTATCGATTTATTCGGGATTTTCATTTCCAAGGTGTA
Organism: Pseudomonadales bacterium; assembly: GCA_019090455.1. Lineage (GTDB taxonomy): Bacteria > Pseudomonadota > Gammaproteobacteria > Pseudomonadales > DC-out160 > DC-out160. The sequence goes on from JAHRWA010000043.1 coordinate 131,316, forward strand.
CCAAATCATCGAGTAGACTTTTGTAAGTTCAGGCATGTAAGTGGCTGAACTATGAACATCGTATGGGGTAGTCCTGGTGCATTGTTTCGAAAACAATCTTTAATGTTACATAGCTAAACTAACTAAAGTATTGATATATAAGGATATAAAATATTTATTCGTTACAAATATTGTTTAAATCCCAGTTGATTGTTAAGATCTCGCGTTATAATCTGATATGACTCCAAATTTGTACA
>JAHRWA010000044.1 GCA_019090455.1 Pseudomonadales bacterium
GTACTTTAAGAATTGATGAGGGGGTGGTGTAACGCAATAATTAATTTCGTAGAAGTTGTAAAGCTACCGCGTAGCGGTTTAGTTCAACAGCGACAATAGCGGAAGCAATGATAACGATGATAACGATGATAACAATTCTGGTTCTGATGATGACTCTAATGACGACTCAGATGATACCGGCACCAATACAACAACACTCTTCGAAGTTAGCATTGTAGACAATAACGCAGGTGCCGCTCAGGTGGGTGATACACTCTCTGCGCACTATACTTATAGCCTAACATCTGGCGACAATCTAGATTCTGAAGGTAACCTAAATTCTGAAAATATAGAAATTCCGGTAAGTTATCGGTGGTTAAGAGAAAATACCCCCATCCCCAATGCAACAGCATCAACCTACACGCTCACTCTTGACGATCGTAACGTAACGATAAACCTTAAAGCATCGTCGCCCAATACTGACACCGCGGAAACATCGGCTCCCCTTTTCGCATCCACTAGCGTAGCCATTGCAGATGATTTCCCTCTTAGCCAATTAATACTATCGGATGAAAATCTTAAAAACTGTATCGATTCAATTACCAATGAAAACGGCTGGACGATGGTCAACAGCGTTACCAAATTAACGTGTAACGATACTTCGATAATATCAACAGCGGGTATCGAACAATTCACAAAACTGACCAGATTGAACCTTCGCCTCAATCAAATCCAAAGTACTGACCTTAGCGAACTGACCGCACTTGCCTATTTGGATCTGAGCAATAACCATCTGGACGATATTGATCTATCCAAAAATAGTACGCTAACAACATTGATAATGACGGCCAACAATCTTTCTACCTTAGATATATCTCAAAACACACAATTGACCACGCTCATTGCACCCACCAATGAACTTAGCACTTTGGATGTCTCCAACAACACCGCCCTCACAACATTAATACTCGTGGAGAATAACTTGATCGCTATGGATATCACCAACAATCCGGCGCTGACAACCCTGTATCTCTCTTACAATTCACTGATGATGGTTGATCTCTCTCTGAATACGGAACTGACCATCCTCGATATTCAAAAAAATAATTTAACAAACATTAATCTCGCTGAAAATACCAAACTGACTCATTTGGATCTCAATAATAATCAGATTACCGACATCGACCTTTCCCGAAATACGCGGCTGACAAACATCAACATGTCTTCGAATCTATTACTCAGCTTAGATCTTACGAGCAATACGAATCTAGTAGATCTCGATTTATCCACAAACTCCCTCTCGATTATTGATCTAACCGAGAATGCTAAATTGGAAAACTTAGCGCTGCTATGGAACAATTTAACAGCCATAGACCTCACTGAAAACACGGCGCTCTCTAGTGCAACCATGTACTTTGATACCATCGCCAGCATCGATTTCACTAAGAATACCGCGCTCAGTTATCTCTATTTAAACTGTGATCTCGCCAGTTTAGATCTTTCACAGAATACTGCGCTAACACATCTCAATTTGAGCACTCTTTTAACGAGCATCGATTTAACTCACAATACCGAGTTAACGGTTCTCTATCTGAACGATAACGCGCTGTCCAACATCGACGTATCAACTCTTTTGGCACTGACACAATTGCGCATTGCTACCAACCAGCTCACCGCCCTCGACATATCGAACAACATTGGACTTACAGAGCTTTATGCTGAAGATAATCAAATCACGACTATTGATTTCACCAATAACGTTCATTTGAACACCCTGAGTTTAACCAACAATATATTTGACCCAACTACCCTTTCTTACTTGGATGGCATCGACTGGATTGAAAACATAGATTATTAAATTAACGATCATACATCGTTCCATCACCGCTAAAGTCACAGAAGATTCCGACGGTTATAAAACCCAGTTCGCCTTAATTACCGATTACTGAACCGTTAAAAATGAAAGCTGATTGGGCACTCTTCGCCATTCCGATAAGGTCAGGTGCCCGTCATATTTTGAATTTTTACTTCCTCTTAAGCAGGGCGACTAAAGTACTCTGCTTTTTACCCCAAGAGTCACCAAACCGTCCTTCAACCCCGCACGTAACGACTTGCTACAAATCGAATTCAGCTTTATCTTAGTGAGGGATAAATCCCTACTCAATTCAATTCCTTAAAGATTAAACGAGAGACAACTTGGAGGTCATATGGATATCGCCAACAAAACCATCACCAACAATGCCGCATCCAACGTTAAAGTTGATAAAGAAATACTCATTATCGGTGCCGGCATCAGCGGTATCGGAACCGGTATAGAACTCAAAAAGCATCATATGAATTCTTTCATGATTCTGGAGAAAAGTGATTCTCCAGGAGGAACATGGCGAGATGCAAGCTATCCCGGCATCGCCGTGGACATCCCCTCATTTTCCTACTCCTTTTCCTATGAATTGAATCCAGAATGGTCAAAGATGTTTTGTGAGGGAGATGAGATTCGACAGTACGTTGATAATTGCGCCAAAAAATACGGCATCTATTCCCATTTTCGTTTTAACAGCAAAGTCGAAAAAACGGTCTTTGATACCGACAGCAACACTTGGACAACCCATTTAAGCGATGGCACGAAACTGGTTTCCAATTATGTTATCGCGGCAACTGGCATTCTCAATCAACCGAAATATCCCGATATTCCCGGCATGGATTCCTTTACAGGAAAAACAATGCACACCGCTCGTTGGGATCATGATTACAGCCTCGATAACAAAAAGGTCGCCATCATCGGTACCGGCGCCAGTGCGGTACAAATTATCCCGGCTATCGCAAAGCAAGTTAAATCCATGACGGTCTTTCAACGCACGCCTATATGGGTGATGCCAAGATACAACCTTAAGATAAGCAAACTGGCGCAATCCGTTTTCAAACACGTTCCATTCGTTTCACGTTCAATTCGAAATATGACCGACGCAGGACTCAATCTTGGCGCGTATACAGCGGTAAACTATTCACGATTTCCGTCGCTCACCCGTAACGCTGAATCCACCTGTATCAAGCACGTCAACAAACAAATTGAAGATCCCGCTACGATAAAAAAACTGATTCCTAAATACGATTTTGGTTGCAAGAGACCCGCTATTTCAAATGAGTATTTTCCCACTTTCAATCAAAAAAATATTGAATTGACCACAGAGGGTATTGAGCGGATCACGGAAAAAGGTATCGTCACTGCCGACGGTGTGGAACACGAAGTAGATCTACTGATATGGGCTACTGGCTACAAAACCCAAGAGCCGGGTAACGCTCCCAGTTTTGGCGTCATCGGATCTAAAAACTATGACTTAGGTGACTTCTGGTACGAAAACCGATATCAGGCATACAATGGGGTATCCGTGCCGGACTTCCCTAATTTCTTCCTGACCTTTGGCCCTTATACCGGAGGCTTAAATTGGTTTTCAATGTTAGAAGCCAATGCATTGTTTATTGTTCGCTGCCTAAAAGAAGCGAAAAGAAAAAAATCACGTTATATAGAGGTCACCCAGCAAGCCAATGACGAATACCTGGCAGACATGCTCGAAAGATCAGAGGGCTCTGTCTTCAATAACGCGGCGTGTTCCGAGGCCAACAGTTATTACTTCGATAATCATGGTGAAGCCTCACTGCCTAGCCCCTTCACCCCTTTGTGGCGATGGTTTCGAGTCAGACTAGTGGATTTGGATGCATATCGGTTTGCACCCTTGAAAACAGGAAGTCAATCTAGTAAGTCTCCAACACCTCTTTCAGAAGTTCAATAAACGCTTGAGGCTGATCTAAAAACAGATGATGTGCCGCATTCGGTAAACTGATAAACGGCACGTCATCAGGATAAGACTCTTTCATGTAGTCCAAGAATGCAGGAAAAAACAACATGCTTTTTTCGCCATGTATCACCGTTGTTTTCAATTTCAGATTCGCAATATCCAATTGAAGTTCATCAGGCTCTTTCTTGATTACAAAGTCCGTATCAAACTTCCAAGAATATCCGCCCTCTACTTTCCCCAAAGAATGTTGGGCAATAAATCTTACAATAAACTCGTTCTCACAAGGTTGAGGCGGTAACAACTTAAACCGAGTAACCGCAGTCGCGAGATCGGGATAGACCTTTTTCGCTTTAAATGTTGATCCCATCATCTCACTATTAGGTTGAAAATTAGGAGGAAACATCGCCGAATCGATCACCACTATTCCGCGCAGTCGATCCGCATAATCCAACCCCGCCTGCAAGGTACCCTGCCCCCCATAACTATGAGCCGCAATGACAGTGCCCTCACCCAGACCCGCATCATCAATAACAGCCATTAATTCTTTCGCAAAAAGTTTAGATGAATAAGACTCACGATGATCACTCTCACCCATGCCACTAATATCCACAGCGGCAACATTGTATTTTTCTAAAAAAGACGGGGCAATAAAATCCCACCAATGGGTATGAGCACCCCCACCGGATACCAGCAATAAACCGGGCTTATCACCTGTATTGTTCCACTTTTGGTAATGAATTTTACAGGACTCAACTTCAATAAAATGATCTTGATAGGGAGTGTTAACAGCCTCGATAAACCAGGCTGGTGCTTCCTTGTCAGAATAATGCATAGTATCTTCTACTCAACTCCTAATAACTGGCATTCACATCGATGTGAATTTCAAAATAATTAATTTCAGATAATAACTACAAAAGAATAACTACAATTAATCACTGTAGGCCTAGATTCCATTCCAGTATCGGTCGCGAATCTAAAAACTCCGACATACTACTAAAGCAACGAGGTTACTGCAAAGAAGGCGTAACTCTGCTAAGACGGTAGAGTCTTCACCATCAGGTTTAAACAGAAGCGGATTTAATTCAGCGATAATTTATCTTTTTATACTATGTATGTGCCAGTATTCCAACGACATCAGAAAGAGGCTATAAATTAATGGTAATCAGCCCGCCCCAACACTGAACTCCATTGTCGTCGAGTGCACAAGTGTGATTCCCGCCCACCGAGATCGCCCGTGGATTTACCAAACGCTCCGGTACAATCAAATGATTCGTACGAACCTCCCCATTAAAAGGACCTTCAAATTCATATCCCCAACATTGCACGCCATTATCATCTAATACGCAGGCACTCATGTCGCTACTAGACACAGCTTTTGCATTTTCAAATGTAAACGGAATGTCAGCCACTAAAAAATGTTCCCTGTCTAAGACCACCCTAGAGCCTCCTGCCCAACACTCAACCTCACCGTCATCAATAACACAGGCGTGATTTCTACCGACGGTCAAGTCCAGTGCATTATTCAGAACAACCTCTTCTTTTAGACCCTCTATTTCTGTCCCCCAACATTTCAAAATATTGTTTTCAATGGCGCAGATATTGTCATCCCCCGCTTCTATAAACTGAGGAATGCTAATGCCTGCTGACCAGGAAAATAGACTATCGTAAATTTCAGTGTCTCCATAACAAGTCTGTGGCTGGGTGTCAAAGCAGAAGTAATTGCGATGCGACACAACGTGATTGGCGGGGAAATCAAGAGGAATGGTTCCGGACTCATCATCAGGGTCAGGCTGACCGGATACTCGCCCAGCACTGACAAACGAATCATCTTCCAAAAGGAAAACGACATTATCGGTGTCTATGGAAATGTCTTTGATTGGTGATGTTAAATTAAGTTTGTTGATTCCTACAAAATCGGTAAGCCAACCCGCTGAGCCCCAACAATAAAAACGAACCCCATCTGCGGCGCAACTAAAGGCGCGAATGGGAAGTTGGTATTGACTCGACTCCAGCATTGTTAATGGTTGATCCATTTTAGAGGGATGTGCTGCGCCTCCATTGTAAGAATAAAAACTGCCGCGCACGCACTCTATCTTATCTTCTACGGTGACGGCACAAAGGAAGTTGGAATCATAACTCATTAGCTTAACTTGAGTGTCAGGCCCAAAAGGGGTGTCGATTACGCTACTCTCATCACTCCAGCATTCCACCTGTTGCGATAGCGTTAATACGCAGCCTCCGCCGAAATGCGCATCCAAGTCTAATAAAGTCAGCCCCTCCTCTGAGTCAAAAGCCGTAACCTCCAGCTCACTCACTTCACCGCTAATCTGCCAGCATCTAATCCCTTCATTGACGAGCGCGCAAATCTTGTTTGAATACGCATCCAATTTATTCACATGTGGAAGATCTCCTGGGGCTTCAAACCAGTGAGTGTAGCTCTCGGTGCCCATGCAGCTGATTTCCCCTAATGCTAGTGCGCAAACACCTGCTCCCGAAAATGCGATATCGTCTACGTTCGTCAATTCATCTGGTATGAGTAATGGACTGGCATCGTCATCAGACCAGCATTTCACCTTTCCTTCCTCGATAACGCAGGCGTGGTCAGAATTTAGAATCAGATTTTTAGATCCATTCAAATCTTGGGGAGCCGTAAAAGGAACATCCCCCCAACAGACCATCTGAGTTGATTCCAGTGCACAGCTATAACCATAGCTCACTGCAACTTCTGACGGGGCGCTTAATGTCGGTACACTTGCCTGACCTACCTTATTCTCCCCCCAACACATGACGCCATATAAATCCAAAGCACAGGCGTGTGAATCGTGTACTGCAAGCTGGAGAACATCAACCAGGCCCCGCACTATTTCGACAACGACATTGGTTTGAGTTGAATTTTGATTTTCATCCACTGCAATGACTGAAAATGCGACCGAGCCTACTTCATAAGGCGCGATAAATTCCAAAGCCGCATTCGTGTCGCCCAATAACACAACCTCAACTCCAGAGTGCTGAACCCATTGGTAAGTGAAGTCTTCTTTTGAAGAGTTCTCTGGTAAAGCATAAGGTACAACCACAGTGACTCCCCCTCGCGCACTGACCGAAATAGTTTCTGGGTTGATCTCAAGAGAGCTGTCAATGCTAGTACCGGGATCGGCCTCTAGATTACTTTTGCTGGAACTACCGCCACCGCAACCTGCAATGTCAAACAGTAGGAATAAGGCCAGAAGAAGGCGTCCCAGATTTACAGTAAAATGAATACTATCCATTGTTGTACTTCCTAGAGCAGATTGAATTTGATACGTATAGGTTTTCGTCGCTATTGCGTGATTGTATGTCACTTTTAGAATCTATAGGGAAATGATAGGCAGCCACTCGCCTCAATCAGCGGTAACAACTACGGTCATAGGCGTCAATGGATTGAGGACAGATTAGGTATGCTTTCATCGCTGTATTACAGCCAATAGCTAACCTTATTTTGACTTAAACTTCCTATTCTGCGTCTTATCCTTTATTTTTATTAAATTCGAAATAGTTTTCATATCAGAAATAAACTCAGAGCTTCTACCATAAAAAAATATCTTACCCTTCACCCTTATATCAATGCTGATAGGGTGAATTTAACTGTTTGTGGGCGCCCAATACTTCAACCTTAATGCACCTATATAGTTGCATTTTATCCTATATGCACCTATATTCACTTATATAGATGCATATAGGATCTTTCAAAATGATATCAATCGACTTGATAGAAATCGGTAACGAAGCGAAAGCTCGCCGAAAAAACTTAGGCATAACCCAGGCCGAGGCCGCAGAGAAAATCCAAGCTCATCGTAATGAGATTTCTCGCATTGAACAGGGTAAGTACAACGGTAATATCACGACCTTTGTACGCTACTTAAATTTGCTAGGCCTATCCCTACACACAGAAGTCAGTAGAAACCCGACTCTAGATAACCTGGATAAACTCTTTAATGAGGATGATGACTGATGGGCATTGACCTTAACTCACTGCCTCCGCGTATTAAAAAAATTCAAGTCCGTACACCCGAAGGTCTTAGCGGGCACTTATCTCATGACACACGTTATCGTTTTAGCTACGCCTCAAACGGGGAACAGGTTGCATTGGCGATGCCAGTACAATATGAGCCTTATAATCACGGTGCCCTACACCCTATCTTCGAAATGAACTTGCCCGAAGGCTTCATACGTCATCAATTGTCAGAACGCCTACAGCGATATACCCGAATTAGCGATATGCTTTTTTTAGCGATCCAGGGTGATGAAGGTATTGGCCGATTACAATATGAATCGGATATTATCCGAACCCCAACAACTTCGGAAAACCTTGTAGGCATACTCTCATGGGATGGACAACATAATTTATTCACTGAGTTGCTGGAACGTCATTTATTCAATACAACACTGTCAGGTATGCAGCCTAAAGTCTCTATCATCAGTGATAAAACATCTCTCATCAGACCTGATCTCATCATTAAAACCGGTGGCGAAGATTACCCTCACCTAGCGCTCAATGAATATATCTGTATGACGATCGCAGCCGCTGTCGGCATCGCCACACCCACCTTCTGGCTCTCCGATAATCATAAGCTTTTTGTGATGAAGCGCTTTGATATTCAAAACAATCAAATTCTCGGTATGGAAGATTTTGCCGTATTGATGGGGCGGCCGGGCCAGGAACGCTATCTCGGAAGCTATGAAAACGCTTCAAAAGTTATTAGCCTCTATACTGGTAGCCACCAAGAGATGGTACATTTTTTCGATTATATTGTCTTGAGTTGCCTGCTGGGTAACGGAGATGCACATCTTAAAAATTTTTCGCTACTCTATTCTAGCCCTCTGAATAAAGCCCGTCTCTCACCTATATATGATGTGGTTTGTACTCAGGTTTACGATCTCGAAGAAAAGTCTCTCGCGTTAAAAATGAATAAGAGTAGAGATTTTCCCACCCGGGAAGGTATTCTACGCTTTGCGAAAACTCTCGGTATAAAACAGGCGGAGCAACGGTTAGAGGAAATGGCCGACATTGCTCTACAACAATTGCAGTCCATTGATGAACTCAGTGAATTTCCCGCTTTACGACAAGTATTGGAACAAACCATTTCTCATACTGTTTCCCTTGACGGTTCACAAGTGGGATTTATGAAAAAACGTAAAGACAGTAAGAAACGAAAGACCGACGCATTATTACCCGGAAAGCCAAACAAGTAACTGCACCACCATTTGTTCGACTCACAAGGTCTAACCGAAAGACTCCCGATTAGACCCTGCAAACTAAGATAAAAATCTACCAATCTGCATTGGCGAGATAAGCGGCTACATTCGTTGAAAAACCAGATTCATCTAATACCGCTCCCCAAACATTATTGAGGAACTCGCCCACAATCTGATAACCCAGCTGAGTATGAGGAAAATTTTCCGAATCGATTTCTAGGAGAATGACGCCCGATGCCGCCAGCTCTTCCAGTCGTGGCACTAACCATGAAATATTGGCACCACTGTCTTGCTGATTTTTAATGTATTCGAAAAAACCAACAAAACTAGCGTAACTATAAATCACAGTAGACTGTGCTTCAGGCTCAAGCAATCGGGTAAGAATAAAACTGTAAGAGAAAGTAAATAGGATATTGGCATCCAAGCCTTCAGAGGGTTGCTGATGCTCGATAATAAACTCGTTATAGTCTGTCGCGGTAGTATGCGGAAACCAAAACTCACTGACACTCTCGTTTTCGGCGAGAGCCTGTGACGGACCTACTGGCACTAACGTGTCCCACTCATCATGCAGCACAAGAACATCTCCTGTTAATTTTTCTTGTAAGTAAGCGACGTTATAAGGGTAATAATCACCGTCAGAGGGTTCACCATCAAGGGAAAAAAATACGCCGAAAATAAGCTGCGAAAAACGATTGGTACAGTTCAACTTTCTCTTGGTCATCATCAATAAAAGCTGGAATATCCTCTTCAATGTACGTTACCTGCTGCTCAAGATCCAACAGCGGCGTTCCTGCAACACCGATACGAGGCTGATCAACAGGCTCCGCAGCTAATAATCCATGTAGCACCTCAAAGCCACTTAGCGATATTCCCTAGACAGCCACATTTTCATTGTTGGCTCCTTCATTTTGTTGAGAAAGAAAATGCAGTGCCAGCGCCATATTCTCAACACTCATTTACAGAGTTTCTCCCGGATAAAAACGGCCATAGACGATCAACACTCCTAGATTGTTCAGCAAGAATCCGATGTTACGATCTGCTGCGACTTGCGGTGAAACGGTCCCGCTGTAGCAAGTCGTGCTACCTAGCCCCTCTACATACCCTGGACTATCCACATCCTCATAACATCCGGGCAAGCCATTTTCTGACGCCCAACGAGTATCGACCTCTAGTCCTGTCCAATCAACACCTTCATAGGGACTACTAAAGACCACTGTTTTATTCAACTCAGCTGAAGCAGGTGGTAACCATTGGACAAAAACAGATTGATTCTCGGCATTAGAGACCTCAATCAATTGATAATCTCTTTGTGTATTGGCGTAAACGCCCGACTCGATAACACGCACACACATCTCCTCCTCGCAAGGTAATGGGGTACATCCAGAACCAAGTAGCAGCAGAAATAATACGGTAATGGGTTTATATAAGTTTGAAAAAAAGGGGGGGCAAGAAATTCATTCTACTATCCTCAACAGTGAAAATAAGCAATACGGAAGATTCACTAATGGAAATGAGGCGACTGTACCGCGAAGCAGCTGTTTAACTTCGATGAATGGGCCCAAAGCAAGGGCTTATCAATTTAACCATTGGCAATTGACATTTTATTATTTTCAGAATTAATTTAGTTATTATAGGTATTCAAAAGATAATAATTGGTATTGTTTTCGGATCTAGATCTAGCTTTGAATGCTATCGAAAACTCGATATTTAGTCCAGGCTAAGAAAGCGTATAACTGACTGGTCATTCCTAAGAATGACTATTTGGATTTCAGGCATTAGTATTAGAAGGGACTGTTAACAACTTAGAGCAGAGCGGTATATTGTTTTCATTGGTTGCCCACTGTATCGTACCTGCGCTGTATTGCAGCCACGTGTTAACCTTATTTTGACTTAAGCTTCCTATTTTACCTCTTTTATTATTTAACGTGGCGAAAGCAAATTGAAGGGGAGACGGTAAAGTGGAATTGAAGTTGTATCGACTGAAATCAAATATAAAAATGTAAATTCAATTTCAGTCAATTTCCCATTAAAATAGTAGAGCACGCAACATCATTCATGAATACAAGACGTAGCCCTACTGCTCTTCTATATCAAAATTCTTAGCACTCTCAAAATCCTTAGCACTATGTCGCTCAGGCACTTGTCGCTCTTCTGGCCCCCAGCGCTTATTAACCCTCAATCCCCGTTGAACCGCTGGACGTTCCTCTATTTCTTTAGCCCAACGGATAACATGGGTATAAGAAGCCACTTCTAAAAATTTAGCTGAATCGTATATATTGTGTAGCACCAACGCGCCATACCAAGCATAAACGGCCATATCAGCGATAGTGTAATCATCTCCGCAGAGAAACCGGCGGTTTGATAAGTTCCGGTTCAAAACGTCTAACTGACGTTTCACTTCCATGGCATAACGGTCGATGGGGTACTCGTATTTTTCCGGGGCATAGGCATAGAAATGGCCAAAGCCTCCACCTAGAAAAGGCGCACTACCCATTTGCCACATTAACCAAGACATACATTCCGCTCGAGCTGAAGGTTCCTTGGGATAGAAAGCATCGAATTTTTCCGCCAAATAAACGAGTATGGCTCCTGATTCAAATATGCGGGTAGGAGGCGATGTACTACGATCGAGTAGCGCAGGAATTTTTGAATTGGGATTGATCGCAACGAAATCACTACCGAATTGATCACCCGCATTTATGTCAACCAGATAGGCATCGTATTCAGCATCGGTTTTACCTAGGGCAAGTAACTCCTCCAACATCACTGTCACCTTTACGCCATTAGGTGTGGCTAAAGAATGGAGCTGCAAAGGATGCTCCCCAACGGGTAACACTTTCTCTTTGGTGGCGCCCGCGATGGGCCTATTTATATTACTGAATTTGCCACCGTTCTCTTTCTCCCATTTCCAAACTTCGGGCGGTACGTATTTCGTTTCTTCAGACATAGTATTATTTCACCTGTTAATTAAAAAATTCACCTATTAATTAAAAACTTCACCCAATAAACTTTCGCTAAAACCAACAACTTCACAAAATAGCTAAACAGCAGAATAAACTCAATTTACAGGATATGCATAATCATAGAAAACCTCTTTTTCCCGTTTTATGATAAACGCAAGCACTTATAGAACACCGTCACGAGGCCTTATCCAGAAAACCGATCTACACTTGTTATATCACTTTTGTGCATAGTATCACGTCTATTTTGGATCATCTCAAGCCGGGCTTAGTCAGAAGTTATAAGCTTGGCAAAAGGGTATCAGCGAGATCATCTTGGCTAGTTTCAATAAACCCGATAGATTTGGTGATAATCGTCAGTAAGGAAGCAAGCAAGAATGTTCCGTGTAGCAGTAGTGAATTCCAAGGGCGGCGCTGGCAAAACGACGGTGGCAACAAACCTGGTTAGCTACTATTGTAGCCAGCATCTAAAAACCGCGTTAATCGATTACGACAGTCAAGGATCTAGTACTTTTTGGGCTGCAACGAGAACCGACCAATATCAGCCCGTCCAATCAATCGCGGCACATAAACAATCCTTACGTGTGACCAAAAGCTGGTATCTTCGCCCTGAACCTGCGACCGAACGGATAGTCATAGACAGTCCCTCTGGCCTCGATATCATACAGTTTCGTCAAACCTTAAGTGAATGTGACGCGATCATTATTCCCGTGCTGCCTTCCTCAATCGATATTCATGCAGTAGCTCATTTTGTCGCAGATTTATTAATGCAGAACAAAGATAACTACGAACGAAAACGCATAGCAGTGATAGCGAATCGTGTCAGAAAAAATACGCTAGTCTTTCAAAAATTAGAGCGTTTTCTTGCCACCCTTGGTATTCCTTTTGTTGCCGTGTTGAGAGACACACAAGAATACGTGAAAGCCAGTGAATTGGGATTGGGTATATTCGAGCTAGATAAAGCCAATTCCCTCGACATTCGCAGCTGGGGGCCACTACTAAAGTGGTTAGATCAACTCCCAGCGCAAGATGCCAAACAGACCAAACATTCCCATTAAACCCACTCAGTCAACCAGATCCACATCCCTGCATCTCTATTCAAAATAATTGCTATCAGCCAACTTGGTGGATGACCCATCGCACAACGAGATGATACTCTTTACGGCGAGAACAACATGCTGGCAAAGGGTTTCAATGGATTTATTCAGTCAAACTAAAACAGAACCTATCACTATTTTGAATCAAGATGGACTAGTGCAATTTCATGGAATTTTATTTCCACAATCCATAGCAGATGAATATTATTCCCGCCTATTCAATTCCATTGAATGGCGACATGACGAAGCTATTATTTTTGGAAAACATATCATCACTAAACGCAAGGTGGCCTGGTACGGTGGAGCCCCTTTCCAATACACCTATTCCAACACGACCAAATCAGCTTTACCCTGGACTCGCGAATTGCTCGAATTAAAAAATAGCGTTGAGCGCGAAACCGGAGACACATTTAATTCCTGCCTTTTAAATTTATATCATGATGGCAGTGAGGGTATGGCATGGCACAGTGATGCTGAAACAGATTTGAAAAAAAATGGTGCCATTGCTTCATTAAGCTTCGGCGCGGAAAGAAAGTTTTCCTTTAAACACAAAAAAACCAAACAAAAAATATCGTTAACCTTACCTCATGGTAGCTTATTGGTAATGAAGGGATTGACTCAGTCCTTCTGGTCCCATCGTTTACCTCCAACCAAATTGGTACATCATCCCCGAATTAACTTAACGTTTAGAACCATTATTCAAAAATAGAGCACCCTCTTTCAATATTTAATCATTATTGCTCGAAATTGACTGGTTTTATTTAAGTAAGGGCGTTCCTACAAGTAATGCCTCTAAATGGCATCGTTTGTAGGAACGCCACTCCGATAGCGGAACAGGTTTGCCGAATCTGAACTATCAATTTGCGATATGTCGCTAAATCTTAAAATTCCGGCTCTTTTGAGCTGGCGCAACATTTGCAAAGTCCCCTATTAAAGAGCAAATCAATCGATTTAGTCGTCTTTTGACTATATTGGTTTGGCCATCTGTTACCTCAGTTTTGAAGGTAATTGTGACTTGGAGAGAACTGTGCCTGACTCACCGAATTTATTGAATAACTCATTAGACCCCACTGACTGGTCTGGCACTCGTCAACAGGGACACGCCATGTTGGATGATATGTTTGACTATCTAGAGCAGATTCGTCAGCGCCCTGTTTGGCAACCTATTCCTAACGACATTCGTAATCGATATAGAGAGCCACTACCGGAAAACTCTACTGATATTTCACTAGTCCACCAACGTTTCATGACCGAGATATTGCCTTATTCCGTAGGCAACACCCACCCCGGATTTATGGGTTGGGTACATGGTGGAGGTAGTGCTGTTGGCATGTTGGCGGAAATGCTTGCCGGTGGTTTAAACGCCAATCTCGGTGGCCGGGATCAGATTCCCATCGAAGTGGAAAAGCAAATTGTAAAATGGACTAGCGATCTTTTTGAGTTTCCTGATAAAGCCAGTGGCTTATTTGTAACGGGTACCTCGATGGCAAACCTCCTCAGTGTGCTAATCGCAAGAACTCGACAATTGGGAATATCAGTTCGTCAAAGCGGATTGACCAATACATCTGAGCAACTGGTTGCCTACACCTCAAAAGAAGCTCACGGCTGTATCGCACAGGCAATGGATTTAGCCGGTTTGGGAAGCGCCAATTTGCGCTGTATCGACACCAATGAATTCCATCAAATCGATATCCAACACCTTAAAGAAACGATAAAAGCTGATCGTAAAAAAGGGTTTACCCCTTTCTATCTAGTAGGTACTGCTGGCACAGTTAATAGTGGGGCCATTGATAATTTAAGCGGCTTAGCCGATGTGGCCAGGGAAGAGAAGTTGTGGTTTCACGTGGATGGAGCTTACGGTGCGCTAGCGAAACTATCCCCTTCATTGTCACCCAGATTAAACGGGATTGAACAAGCCGATTCCATTGCTTTTGATTTTCATAAATGGTTGCAAGTACCCTATGATGCAGGCTTTTTACTCGTTCGCGATAGTACTCTTCATCAAGATACCTTCGCGTCTCCAGCGGCCTATCTACAGAGGGAAACCCGAGGATTGGCTGCCGGCTCTCCCTGGCCATGTGATCTAGGTCCAGATTTATCTCGCGGTTTTAAAGCCTTGAAAACGTGGTTCACCCTGCAAGTTTATGGTACAAAAAAACTGGCAAGTATCATTGATAATACCTGTGAATTGGCTCGCTATTTAACACATCGAATCTACGCAATACCCGAGCTTGAATTACTGGCACCCGTTTCACTCAATATCGTGTGTTTCCGTTTTCTCGTGAGCGCTAAACAGTGCGCCGACCTAAAAATGACGAAAGAGGACATTGATAAATTAAATGCCGACATTGTCGTTGATGTACAAGAGTCGGGAATTGCCGCTCCCTCCACAACCTGGATTAATGGGCAGCAAGCAATACGAGTCGCTATTTTTAATCATCGTACCGTAGGCGATGACATTGAGAAATTACTGGGTGTCATTCTCTGTAAAGGCCGGGCACGAGTGGCGTTAATTAAACGCCATAGATTGAAATCAAATGAACTGGCGATAAAGCCCATCGTCTGAACAATCCATTTCCTAAACAAGCAAGTTAAGATAACCGGAGATAACTATGGGTCTGAATGCCTACGCTCAACGAATAGCGCTGCAAAGGGATAAGCAACCACTCATAGGCCTAGCGACTCTCATGACCATGGCATATCAGGGAGTCGATCTATCGAATTTGGGTGAAAAACTGATTGCTCTGGCCAATCAGGATGACGCAGAAGCGATGATGGATTTGAGTACACTTTTGCAACTCAAGGGAGATCCTATCACCGGCGTCGCGCTGCAAGAGCAGGCACTTTCTCATCAGCAGGTATTTCGGTTAGAACCTGAAAAAGTGCTTAGTGATATTCGCTTATTAGTTATTATGTCACCGGGTGATTTAATGACTAACACGCCATTTGAATTCCTAGCCGATGGTGCGGGAATTATCATGGAAATGTTGTATGTCTCCCCCGATCTACCCTTCCCTAAACAATTACCCGAACACGATATCGCAATTGTGGCAATTTGTGAGCTAGATCGAAACCGTCCTACATTGAATTTGGTGGATTCAGTGTTCCTCCAATGGCCCAGGCCAATCTTAAATCGACCTCATTTAATCTCTCTCATGTCTCGGGACTTAATCTGCCAAACTTTGAAATCAATCCCCCATCTGATTGCACCAAAGACGATAAGAATGAGCCGTGATGTCTTGCAACAAAAGGCGTTAGCACAAGAGTCTATTGGCCAATTTCTGGTAAATAACAATTGCCCTATCATTATTCGCCCCATAGATTCCCACGCCGGCAAGGGCTTAAGTAAAATTGATTCTTCAGAAGAGTTGTTAGTTTATTTACAATCGAGAACAGAGTCTGATTTTTTTGTGACTCGATTTATTGATTATAGTGATACGAAAAAACAGTTTAAAAAATATCGAATTATGTTTATGAAAGGCAAACCTTATCTCGCACATATGGCAGTTTCCGAACACTGGATGGTGCATTACTTAAATGCGGGAATGAGTGAAAGCCATCAAAAACGCGCCATTGAAGCAGAAGAAATGAGAACCTTTGACAGCGCCTTTGCACATCGTCATGCAGCAGCGCTAATGGCAATACATAAAACAATAGGGGTTGATTACTTTGGTATCGATTGTACCGAAACGCGAGATGGGCGGTTACTGATATTTGAGGTGGGATCATCAATGGTGGTACACGGAATGGATCCGGTGTATCAATTTCCTTATAAGCCATCGCAAATGAAAAAAATCTACCAGGGTTTTCGGCAAATGCTGATGGACACTATGGAGCCATATCCAAACAAACCGGATCTTAAAGTGTTAAGCCGTGATTAATTTTGAGCCTACACTGAAATCATAATCCAATTTATAAGGTTAAAAAGTAGAATGACTAACTTCATTGTATAAGCAAACCACCCTATAATGGCATCGTGATATACTCAGACGGTTTTACAAGTTGGTAGATTTACGGCATTGATAGTTATGATTGAGAGGTCGTTAACGGGAACAACTTGATATTTGAAATAGAATTAATTCCTCCATGACAAACATGGATCTATAACGAGAAGATAAAAACAAAAAATAAGGCATCAGGTCAAATAACAAGGGCGGTGAAATTGAATAATATGATATTACGCAAATTGAAGAACCGATTTATTCCGAGTCTTTTGATAAGCCTGGCCTCTGCCAACACAGTCTACGCCGGTACCGATGATTTGCTGCCGGGAGAAAGTTTCCCTCAAGTGTTCAGCGATCAATCCCCTTGGAACACGTCAATTAAAAGTAATCCTGTCATCGATCCTATGTCAGAAGATATGATATTCAATTTGAAATGGACTCTCGACTACCTAAGCATACCGACATCGATTGGTATTTCGTACAATGCATGGACTTCCCCGATACATATTATTGATTTTGAATCGGCACCCAAAATTGATATTTTCAATCCTACAGGCTCACCTTTCTACTACACTGTCGACCCCGATGGAGATGGCATCGCACGAGATATCCCATTACCCGCTGGAATTTGGGCAGATCCACAAGTTGACGGACATATGATTCTCGTGGATATCAATAAAAAACAAGCCTATGAATTTTCTAGAATACAGCAAGGAATCGACATTATTACCGCTAGCAGGGTGGATTTTTGGGATCTAAATGAAATTGGAGCCCGCACTGTTGCTGGCCCAGATCTTGGGGTCAACTATTGGATGAGTGGCGTTAGGGGTGCGGGAACGCCTTTTATTGCAGGCATTGTCAGATACGACGAAATGAAAGCAGGCTTGATAACCCATGCCCTCGCCTTCTCAGGTATAACAAACAGAAAGCGAAACGTGTCCTCCGGTCACGGTTTGGCTAGAGAGTTCTGCGGGTATTCGCCGCTATCGAGCGGTCAAGTCGGCGTAGCTTCTAGGTCCGATGGTTTTTGGGTCGACGAAGGACCCGTAGTAGATGGACACGTTTCACCAGAAGATGATCAATGGCGGGAAGGTGCCTCAATCCTGGAGGGCCAACGAATCATGCTGAGTCCAACGCTGGATATCGAAGCATTGCTTGTTAGCGATGATGCTAAAGTCATTCTACGTGCGCTGCAAACCTACGGTGGATACATGGTAGATAATGCAATTGGCTTTAATATTTATTTTGAGAACTTAGGAACAGAGGCATCCAAATGGAATGAATTTGCCGGCGTATTAGATATAGCTCAGCTCCCATTGGAAAGCTTAGACATACTAACCTGTGACAACCCCGTCTATTACAATGAGAGCTAGTTGACGGTGATTCTGCCGGTGGAATCACCATGGCATGCACTACAAGCACCGTCGGTAATAAGACCTGGCATTGTCACTGTCCCACTTGGACCATCAGCCTCGATATCAACACCTGTAACAAGCCCGTCACCAACAAAAAGCCCATCGACTACATCTGAGGTATAAAAATTCCCACTGTCATCCGTGGTAAGAGTGGTAACAACAGTATTGGTATCATGAGTGTAGAGCCGAATCGTTGCTTGTGTTTGTACCCCGCCTCCTGACTTATATGCCGTGCCTGCTACAGTAAAGACAGCTTCACTTTCCGCATCTCCACCATCAACATGACAGGCCATACAATTTTCTCCAGCTCTATGGCTGGTTGTTAAGTTTGCATCATCTCCACCGTTATCATCGTCGCTATCATCATTGTCGCTCGTGTCACCACCGGTTTCGGTATCACTATCGCCGCCACCGCAAGAAGTGAGACTTAAAAAGCAAAAAAAACTCATCACTAAAATAGTAATTCTCATAGTAACCCTCGTAGTTGCTTTGATAGGAATCAGGTGGTCATTAGCTAAAAATTGATTTCTAAGCTTGCAGCATTGATCGACCTGCATACAACTGTAGCACAAGCCAATCAGTGCGCCTCGACACACACAATACACTCGGACTCACTCTGGCAACCATTACGCCGTCTTTAAGCTAATTCAGCTAGTTTATGGATCACTGCAATAGAAATGGTAAGAGAAATAGCAGAGGAATGATTAAAACTGAACGGAGGGAGCATCGGTTTCCCGCCCCCTCTGTAAATAGATTCAAGATATGCGCTGGACTCGAAATACTTTACCTTTTAGTTTTCCTGTTTCCAGTTTTTTCAGCGCATTGTTGGCCACTTTCGCACTGACAGCAACATAGGCAGAAAAATCAAAAATGACAATTTTTCCCACCTCAGTTCCCGCTATTCCATTTTCACCCGTCAGCGCACCCAGTATGTCACCCGGGCGTACTTTATTTTTCTTTCCACCGTCTATTTTAAGCGTCACCATAGGAGGCCGGAAAACGATTTGATCGAGTAGCTCCCGCGGAGGTAATGACGCAACACTAATCCCTTTATCCCGATGCTTTTCGAGACGCTTAATACGGTACTGCTCATTTTTACTAAATATTGTGCAGGCCAAGCCTTTATTTCCAGCTCGCCCCGTGCGCCCGATGCGATGAGTGTGGACATCAAGCTCATGCGCAAGCTGAAAATTAAAAACAGCATCGAGCTTATCCACATCCAGCCCTCGTGCAGCGACATCCGTAGCGACTAATACTGAAGTACTTTTATTCGCAAATAAAACTAAGATACGATCGCGGTCCTTTTGCTCTAAATCGCCGTGCAAAGCCATCGCCTTAAAACCCGAAAGTTTAAGAGATCCCGCCACCCCTTTCACATCTTTCTTGGTGTTACAAAATATCAAAGTAGACTCGGGCCTATATTCTAAAAGTAACAATCGCAACGCAATGATGCGCTGCTCGATATCATTACCACCCGAAGAATCTATTTCATAAAATAATTCTTCAATAGAATCGTTACCATGAGCATCGCTGACTTCTACAGTACAAGGTTCTATCATGATACGCTGGGACATAGCTTTTATCGTGTCGGGATACGTGGCACTGAATAATAAAGTTTGCCGCTGCTCTGGCAAGTAATCTACGATCTCATCGAGAGTGTCTTCAAATCCGGCATCCAACATTCGGTCTGCTTCATCCAACACAAAGCAATTCAGATCTCTAATATCAAGAGTCCCTCTACGTAAATGATCCTCCACTCGACCCGGAGTACCCACAATGATATGAGCACCATGTTCTAAAGACCCTTTCTGGGGACCAAAAGGCTTGCCGCCAGTGAGAGTGAGAATTTTAACATTCCCAATACCACGGGCCAATTTACGAATATCTCCAGCGACCTGATCCGCTAATTCTCTAGTTGGGCAAAGCACCAACGATTGCACACAAAAAATCTCAGCATCTAATCTTTGTAATAGGCCCAGCCCAAAAGCTGCCGTTTTCCCCGAGCCGGTCTTAGCCTTTCCAATCACATCTTTCCCTTCAAGAATAGGTGGAAGAGCTTCAGCTTGGATCGGTGTCATGTGGTGATAGTCCAGCGAATGAAGGTTTTCAAGCAACGCGGGATTGAGATTGAGTAAATCAAATTTTGGATTATTCAAGAAACTACCTGACTGTATGAGGACGAGAACCTAGATAAGATTGATCGTGTAGAGTAGAAATGCCGTGTAAAGTAATGGTGTTCGTATGAAATAGTAGTGAAAATCTTGAACTTCAAATAACTACGCCCGACTCGGTATCAAATAACCAAGGTCGGGCGCATTTTCTGACTTCTATTTCTTACGACAGTTTATCTATGAGATAGTCAAAAATCTTCATGCGTCTATCACCATAAGGTGCTTTTAACAATTTAGCCGCCGAAAACCGGCCTTGATAAAGAACGCCTTTCATATGAGAAAACTCTCTAAACCCATCAAACCCGTGATATCCACCTAAGCCACTTGGGCCAATACCACCGAAGGGCATATTCTCGTGGAAAGCATGCAACACCGAATCATTGACCGTCACACCACCGGAAACTGTATTCTTTACGACTCGTTCCACTTCGCTCTTATCATTATCAAAATAATAAAGCGCCAAAGGATGAGCTCTCTCTCGAATATAGTTAATGGCATCGTCTTTATTCGTATAAGTCACAATCGGTAGGACTGGACCAAAGATTTCCTGATTCATGATTTCCATATCATCGGTGACATCAGTAACAACCGTGTAAGGAATAACACGAGTGCCTTCAGGGATCGTTTCATTTTTTGGATTAGATTGATGCACCTTAGCCCCCTTCTCTTTTGCATCATCAATCAAACCATTCACTCGTGAGTAATGTCGGTCGTTAATAATCCAGGTAATATCCTGATTATCAACAATGCTAGGGTAACGCTCATCTGCCTGCTTCATATATTCCGCAACAAATTCTTGCTCTTTATTCTTAGGTAACAAAACGTAATCAGGTGCAATACAGGTTTGCCCCGCGTTCATGCATTTCCCTGTCTGAATACGCGTAACAGCCGTTTCGATGGGATAGTCTTCACTGATAAGAGTGGGCGATTTGCCACCCATCTCTAATGTAACAGGACATAGATTCTTAGCCGCCTCAACCATTACCATACGACCCACCTCGGTACCGCCGGTATAAACAAGATGATTGAAAGGCAATTTACTAAATTCAATGGAAGCGGTCACATCACCATTCACGATAGTGATGTATTCAGGGTCAAAAAACTTCTCAAACATCTCGCCCAGCACTTCTCCCGCAGCTTGAGATAAATCAGAAGGCTTGATCATCGCGTGGTTACCCGCAGCGATAACCCCCACCAAAGGCCCAGTGCACAAGAAAACAGGATAATTCCAAGCACTCATGATGCCAACCACCCCTTTAGGCTGATAAAGAATCTTACCGGTGCCGGTGGCAGTATTTAAGCTGAAAGGCGCTTTCTGATGCTTCATCCACTTTTTCAAATGCTTCTTAGTCGTCGCGATCTCACCCATCGTCGCTAATACTTCCGTCATACTCGTCTCATGAGGAGACCGGTGGCCGAAATCAGACATAACCGCATCGATAATTCGTTGCTTATATTCACCCAGTGCAGTTTGCAATGTGCTCAATGCGCTGATTCGGTCTTCATAGGTGGTAAATCCGCGCTTTAAAAAGGCTGATTTTTGCTTGGTTAAGATCTCATTCAATTGTGTGGCTGTATCGATAGGGCTAATTGTAGGGTTATCAGTCAGTTGTGACTGTGTCGCTGTGGGCGTAGCACTCATGAGGTTTGATCCTTTTGTTTGTGAATATGGGGCTTGCGAAGGGTGTTTTTTGCCGCCTATTATTGGTGGTGAAGGTGGTTTATTGCACCAAGTTTGTTGCGAATGCGGTTTTGATTTGTATAAAGTTGACTATTGACTTTAGCAGGAATTTTTGGTTTTTCCTACTTGTTGTTGATAAGGGTTTGTACATTCAAAACGAAACGTATCAACTGTCCCGGCTAACCTCAGCTCTTCGTAGAAATTGCCACTATAGTGTAAGCGTTCATGAGTCGATTACTGAAGGCGTAGCTCTCTCCTTTGTCAATGATCAAGAGAGCGTACTTCATCCTCAACCCAAGACAATGGGGCATCGTTGACCCCTTACTTTGATGACTAGTGTGAGTCTGGGGAAGTGATGGTGTTTTGCTGAGCGCTTACTTTAAGAGTCACCTTAATCAAATAACACCAAATCATGAACACTACCGCACAACCCACTACACATTACCATCTATCAATGATCCACTCAAAATCAGCGCCTTACTGACTCCTCGTGTTCCAAAAACCAGCGGTATACACCTTCAAGCCCAACTTCAAGCGTCATACTGTACTGCCAACCCAAACTGGCTAGCCGATTGACATCCATCACCTTTCTCATCATGCCATCAGGTTTAGTCGCATCAAACTCGATTCTTCCAGAATAGTCCACCACGGCAGCAACCGTTTCAGCCAACTCCCGAATAGTGCAATCGACTCCCGTACCTACATTGATATGCGAAAGCATGGGCTCTGTATGAGCTTGGTAGATCGAAGAATCCAACTCCATGACAAATACGCTCGCAGCAGCCATATCGTCGACGTGCAAAAACTCTCTCATCGGCTTGCCGGTACCCCAGACCACAACCTTCTCATCAGCTGCCAATTTAGCCTCGTGAAACCGACGAATTAGAGCTGGTATCACATGAGAATTCTTAGCATGAAAATTATCATTTTCACCATAAAGATTGGTGGGCATGATACAACGATAATCTCGACCGTACTGCCTGGCGTAGGACTCACACATTTTTATGCCTGCAATTTTGGCAATAGCATAAGGCTCATTTGTAGGCTCAAGGGTCCCAGTCAACAATGCGTTCTCGTTCATAGGCTGCTGCGAATGAACAGGGTAAATACAAGAGGACCCTAAAAATAATAGTTTATTAACGTTATGAGTATGCGCGGTATTAATAATATTGCATTCGATCATTAAATTTTCATATATGAAATCAGCTGGGTATTCGCTATTTGCGATAATGCCACCCACTTTTGCCGCCGCTAAGTATACTTGATCGATATTATGTTCAGCGAAAAAAGTATTCACTGCTTGCTGATCCAATAAGTTCAACTCATTACGGTCTGCCGTAATCACTTCAACGGAATCACTATTCATTAACTGCCTAACAATCGCGGAACCGACCATACCTCGGTCCCCCGCCACGAAAACTCGCTGCGCTCTCATCATTAATTCTCCACTGAAATCGAAACATCATGACCGTGGGCATTTAATAAGGCATGGCGCTTCGCAAGATCCAAGTCGTTGGCCACCATCTCTGCACACATTTCTTCTACAGAAATTTCAGGTACCCAACCAAGATTCTTCTTTGCTTTACTAGGATCACCCAGTAATGTTTCCACCTCAGTCGGGCGAAAATAGCGGGGGTCAACGCGAACAATGACATCGCCTATAGAGACTCCAGGCAATGGCTGCTCCTTCAGCGCTTTAACTATCCCCAATTCACCCAAGCCTTCACCTACAAACTCAAGTTCAACCCCCAGTTCAAGCGCACTTAGTCGCACAAATTCTCGCACTGAAATTTGTTTGCCTGTAGCAATGACGAAATCATCCGCTACCTCTTGCTGCAACATCATCCATTGCATCCGTACGTAATCCTTTGCATGCCCCCAGTCTCGCAAAGCATCCATATTGCCCAAATACAAACAATTTTCTAAACCTTGTGAGATATTACAAAGCCCCCGGGTAATCTTGCGTGTAACAAAGGTTTCACCACGACGAGGAGATTCATGATTAAATAAAATGCCATTACAAGCAAACATGCCGTAAGCTTCTCGATAGTTAACGACAATCCAGTAAGCATACATTTTTGCCACAGCGTAAGGAGAGCGAGGATAAAATGGAGTCGTCTCTGACTGAGGGACTTCTTGTACTTGACCGTATAATTCAGAAGTAGATGCTTGATAAAAGCGGGTTTTCTTTTCCATACCCAAAATACGAATCGCCTCTAGTAAACGTAAAGTACCCATCGCATCAGTGTCGGCAGTATATTCTGGAGACTCAAACGATACCGCCACGTGACTTTGTGCCCCGAGATTATAAACTTCATCAGGTTGTACCTGCTGAAGAATACGAGTTAAATTCGAGCTGTCAGTTAAATCTCCGTAATGAAGATGAAACTTTGAATTATCGACGTGAGGATCTTTGTATATGTGATCGATTCTTTCTGTATTAAAAGAAGAAGCACGACGTTTTATACCGTGGACTTCATAGCCTTTCTCCAACAACAACTCGGCTAGGTACGAGCCATCTTGACCGGTTACCCCGGTGATTAACGCAATTTTATCAGTCACGACTTAACTTCCTTTTTTCAACCTTTACCACTCTATTTTCAAGCTCAGTTACAAATCTATCAATAATTATATGCTTATTTAAATTCTCTTCCGCGTATTCCCTAGCAATTCGATTCGGTTTTTTTGTATCTAAATTCAAACACCGTCTCAACCCCTCAATAAAGGCCTTCACATCCTCTGGCGGGACTAAGGTATATATACCGAGATAGCGATTTTCTATTTGACCAAGTTCGGTGTTTTTATCCGCCGTAACTAATGCATGACCACCAGCGGATAAAATATTGGTTAATTTTGACGGAAGAACGGCGTCCGCAGCGCCCCTTTTCTGCACCACCAAATGAACATCAGCCATAGCTAGTACTTGTGGCACGATCTCCCACTCTTGAAGTGGCTTAAAAACCACGTTAGCAATTTTTTTTCGCTTTGCAATAACCTGTAATGTTTTAGCGTACGCACCAGAACCTATAATAATAAACTTAACACTCGAATCACTAGAAAGTGCCTCTGCCGCTTCCAAAACCACTTCTAATCCTTGTTTTTCACCAATATTTCCAGAATACAGTACTACTTTATCTTCGCGAGTAAGGCCCCACGCCTTTCGCATTCTATCCCCCGATACATCGGGTATTACAAATTCAGTATCAGCCCAATTAGGGAAAAACAACAAACGATCTTCAGCAACACCTTTCTCTTTTGCATTATTCAACATGCTGTACGAAATAGAGGAAACTACATCGAAACGATTTAATAGCCAGCTTTCAACCCGTTTAAGGACTTTTGAAATATAAGGATGTCGGCTCATACCAAGACCAAGCATTGCATCAATCTCAAAGTCTTGGATATGCATTACAGACTTCGCTCCCGTTATACGACAAAATATTAACATTGCAGGGGCACAGAATAGTGTGGGTTGCACCATAAAAACTACTTCTGGTTTTTGTGATAATTGACGAAATAAATTTACTAAAGAGGATAGAGCGAATGAACATAAATGAATGATCCGTCGGAGCAGACCCAACTTTTTTGGTACATAAGTAGGGCTTCTATAAACTAACGCTCCATTTTCAAGTTGAGTTTTTGACCACCAATTGCCAAAACCTTCATGTCGTCGCCACTCGGGATAATACGGAGGAGCCGTAATTACCTTTACATTGTGACCTTTCGCAGCTAACTCAGAGAGCAGCTCATCATTGTATTTCCCAACCCCAGTCATTTCTGGAGAAAAATTAATGCTGTATAGTAAGAACCTCATCAATCCAATCTCGACTTTATTGATACTGCTGGACTGCCCACGCAAACGACCCCTTTTGCCGTACTTTTAAAAACAGAGCTCCGCGCACCAATCACAGTCCCCGCTCCAACAGTTACCCCTGGAGCGATATACACATCCGCAGAAACCCATGCTTCGTTCTCGATAATTATAGGTTTCGCATAAATATCAAAAGCCAATGATTTATAATCATGGCTTCCTGTACATAGGTAACTTCGCTGCGAAACAACCGCATTTTCACCAATGCTAATTTCACCGAGAGTATAAAGATCTACATTATCGCCAATCCAAGAGTTCTTACCAATTGACAATTTCCACGGGTAAGTGATCTTAACACTAGGTCGAATAATGACGTTAGCGCCAATCTTGGCCCCAAACAACCTCAATAGAAATCGTCGCCACCCATATAAAAACTGCGGTGACAGACCAAAAAGTGTCGCCTCCACAAACCACCAAAGTTGAACAACTAGAACACTCCGGCCTCGAAAGTTAGAAGGGAGTTTAAATTCATCTAATTTCTGATACATTATTGGCCCCCATTTCATATAATAAATTTTCAACAGAGTTCTTTGAGGACGACAGCATATCATCAAACGCCTCCAACCTTTTTTCTCTAGAGAAATTAGAAAATTCTCCAGTCAAACTCGATTTTTGAATATCTGTCGCTAGCATATTCGCCAAGTCATCCCCCTCAAGATAAGAATACCCCAGTAATAGCTCAATGACGGTCTCCATGCAGCCCCTACGCGTACCAAATAATATGCTACCACTTTGAGCTGCCTCAAATAAAACCAAAGGTTCTGCTTCATTCTTATATCGAGAAGGAAAAACGAAAGCATCTAACGAACGGTAAAATTCGTTCTTTTCGTCCCTGTAAAGAGCACCCAAATACTCGATTTCTGTCATCTCGCCACAAGCCGATCGAACCAGCTTTCCTGCAAGATCATCTGCAAATGGCCCAGCTATTTTCGCTCTAAACCGTACATTCTTTTTCTTAAGCTCACGACAGACATCAATAAAAACATCAAGTCCCTTAGCACCACACAGATTTGCTAAATGTCCAATATTTATGAATGTATCGTCATTTCGCTCCTGGGATACATTAGGTCCAAAAAAGGCAACATTCGACACCGTTCTAATTTTTTCACACTTCACTTTGTATTTTAAAGACAAAAGTTCACTCATCCTCAGACCTAAAACCACATGAACGCCATTTACGCCCACTATTTTATTCAAAAAAAAGAATAGAAAACTAAATTTATTTAGATAATTAAACGAATGATGATGGATGAAAAGATTCGTCCGAAATAAGCGGCAAATGCCAATAAAAAACAAATCGTAGGCTTGACCATATCCGCCATTAATTGGACGATAAACGGTTAATTTAGGATTCATTAGCAAACGAAAAAAAAGATTAAACATACATATGCATGAGTGGACTAACTTAAGCACACCCCATAATCGAGTACCGAACAAACTAGCCGCATGAGAAGGCGCCGTATTAATTACATAATTTTCTTTTCCCTCGAAATTAACTTTATCCAGAATCGCTTGATTCACACTAGACATGCCATGTAATGGATTTGGTAAATCCATTAGAAACACTATCATCAATTCACCTCATAATTACTTTTTGCTAACCAACACCAATTCAAACTACAAATTATTTGCGGCTACAACTTCATCAAAACGAAATTAGTAGTGACGAAAAGAAAATCAACATTGAACAATGCAATTATTAGTACGTTAAATTCACTACCTTATATCTTTTTACCAACCGGGATCGGCTAGTAAAAAACAGGCAAGAAACAACTAGCATAACAAAGAGTGTTGCAACCCCTGGTACCACCCCCAAAAGAGAACCTCTTAAAAGAATTATTAAATACCCAGAAAGCACACCTACCAACAATATACCAACTCCAAAATACCCAGACTTTAGTACATGACAGTAGTACCTATCATATATGCGAAGCCAGTAGCCAAAAAACGCCATCCCTACAATCAAACTTAATAGGCCAAAGTCAACATAAAACTCTCCGTATATAGGAGCAGATAGGTTTGTAAACTCATACTCCATATATCTAGAGGCTACTACCCCTAGAGGCTCTGATTTATTCCAATATTGCCTGGGAATAAAAAATAAAATAACGCTAATGAGGTTTCTTCCATATTCAAACCCTTGACTCTGAATATATAAAAAAATATTCGCCAAGGATTGAAACCCATCAAAATCTCCGTGACGCATATAGGCTCTAATGGATTCAATATCAAAACCTACTAGCCCCTTTCCTCGTGTAATTTGAGAGTACCAAGGAAAAACCGTAAATTGCATAAAGGTCATTCCAATTACAAAAAAAAGCCGCCTCTTTACACTATCTAGAGCCCCCATAATCCATATAAGAGCAATCAAAAAACCAAACACCCAAAACCTAGAAGCTCCTAACGGAAAATTAATTATCGAATTAACACCTAATGATAATAAAAAAAACATTACTTGATATTTTGAAGCCCACCACCGACCACTATGGAATTTCTTTACCATCAATAAAGAAACAGATGTAAGGAGTACTCCAAACGCCAGAGCTCTAGGTAAAACGAGAAGCATGCCGAACTGGGCCTTAGTGTTAACGAACCCCATGCCTTCAGATCTACTTCCCGTAAAAAAGTCAACACCCAGTTTCATAACCATCATCGACAGAATCAATATTACGGTCAACAAAAAAAAGTTAGCCAAAAAGCGTGGCGCCATCGACCTTGCAAGAAAGCTCACCCGACCCACACCAACGTCCACATACAGAGTCTTTCTTTTACCCAAAATCAACCCGACTTTAAACGCAAGTAAACCTATAGCAACAATACAACACACGAAATACAAGCTCTCCTTAGAATACGAATCGAAAGGCGACCAATAAAATTCGGAGTTGTAAACTTGATTCAATGCAGGCAATAGAAGAAAGTTGGTATGGAATAACCAAAACATCAACTCTAAAGGGGCAACGGTACTCTTATAAACCGATCGCCACAGCATCAATGTAGTAAAAAATAATAGGGAGAAAAGGGAAACAACCACCCCATCGATCACCCCATCAACACCAATAAAAACAACAACGCAAAAAAAAAGCCACACTAATGTAGAGAGCCAAGAAAAAAATAATGTCCGCATTTTTACGCCTGTAAATTACCACTTTCTAGTGGTATACAATATTCAACTTCAAGCATCAGGACAGCCCAATACATTCAAATATATATTTTGTGTTATTGCTTTTAACGAATTCAATTAAATTATTGCTGTTTACATCATTAACGGTCCCAGACTCTCCAACCAGTCTTCTTATAGTTCCCCTTAAGGCCGGATAATCTTTAATTACCTCCTCAGTCACAATATCCTTAAAATCTATGGATACAGGTGAACGATCTGACAAATAGGACTCTTCATCTTGAAACACTATAATAATCGGACGTGCTAATACTTTATAATCCACATAAACAGAAGAGACATCGGTAATTAACCCATCCGATGCTGATAGAAGCTCATACAAAGTCAAATCATTCCTTTGCAACCATTCCTCATTTATTAATCTAAGCCTGCTGTCGCTGTCATAGACAATCGGCATTCCTGCCTCTATAGACATAGGATGCGGTTTTACAATGACAAGTACATCTAGCTCCTCAAGCACCTTTATAAAATCACTCTCATCAAAATCCGTTAAACCATAAACCCCTAAACTGTCATCGCCATCAACACGAAAATCCCCAAATACCGATCGGCGATATGTTGGAAGCCACACTAATACCTTAGAATATTTTCGCGTTAAACTGAGCAACTTCGGATTCACAACTTCTTTTCTGAGAATGTCCATCCGAGGCAAACCTACCTCTATCACTTGTTTGCTATTCACACCAAAAGATTGGGCAACCGTTTTTGCAAAAACTCTGGACGTTGCAATAGTATAATTAAACCTAGGGGTCGACCTATTATTCTTATCAAGCAAACCGATTGCCTTGATAGGCATACCGTGCCACAAATTAACGACTACTTGCTGAGAGTTCAATTTCAATACAGAAAACAGCCCATGCGTAAAAAAAATGTACTTACTTCGAAGATAAAACCACACCCCCCAAACGGAAAGCTTGGCAAAGTGATGAACAAACTTTTTATTTGCCCATTCCGGAACACTGACAACTCCATCCGTCAATATAATTAACCGAACATTCATATTTACCTGATCAATGTGCCCAACAATAGCCCGGACGGTATCATCATAATTGGGGTAAGCATGAACAACTATTTTCCGACTATCCTTTGGGATAATACAACTTACACACCACGCAACATACACTAGAACACTTCTGCCCCAATTTAATAATATGCGTAACACAACTCCTCCTTCAACCACTCTAAATAACCTTCGTCATAAAAACAAAAACATATAACTCTGAACCAAATTCATTCCATAAGAGCTGACAATCGAGACGACCCCAATTACAACCCAACCAATTCAATCCCACATCAAGTCAATCGCCGTGCACCTAGACCGCGTAAAAAACACCAATACAACACCACCTGAATTATGTACATGAATGCTTCACACAAATAAACAGCCATAATTCCAAATTCTTCAATACCGACTATCATTAAGCATATACTCCCCAGCCCCGTACCGACAATCACCATCCCTACCAACCCTACCCTATGCTCGGCTATAGCTACCTGAGCATAGGCGCTTGAGACTGTCCAAACCAACAAAACCAGCATGAGAAAAAATGCAACAGCAGAAACCTCCTCATACTTTGGAGCACCTATACTTGCAAACACTAAATTAATAGATCCACAAAATAGAATAGCCAATCCAACGATAAAAAAACCCAACTTTTGCTTCCTAACAACATCAATTGCCGCAAGTCTTCGACGGGTATCAAGCAATTCAAAAAATTCCACTCTCCGAGAAAATGCAATTAACTGCGAAATCATGCTTACCATATTTTTTGCATACACATACAACCCTGAAAAGTAGCCTCCCAAAAATCTATCAACGATAATTGGCAATGAGCGCCCATATAACTGTCCACCCATATAGCCAGCATTAAACATCGATCCTTCTTTCAGCGCCAACCATACTTCATTCACCGACACCACCTGAAATTCCACATCTATATTTTCGCGCCGTAACGTTAAATATTGAACAATCACAGTCAAAGTCATTCCCAAACTAAAACCAATCGCAACCAGCTGCCCTACATAGCCCAGATCAAATACAACCGAATACCCGAGAGCCAATGAGGCAAAAAGCCAAGAAAGCCCAGAAAGTGGACCACTCAAATAGTTAATTTTTTGATTATCCAGTATTCCAACTGAATTAAAGGACCAGATAAAAGGAACCAACATGGCGAACAGGATCACGTCATTTGAGATTTTATTTAGCCCTAAAAAGGGGATAACCATTAGAACAGAAACAATCATAACCAAAGAAAAAACTATTCTTGCGCATACATGAGCCCAAAACTGTCGCAATCCGTTCTCGCGACCCCAATTCCTTGATATTATGTAAACACCACCCAAATCAGCAGACCACTGCATCAAAGAAACAACTCCTAACCCTATCCCAACTGCACCAATCAAAGGTAATTGTTCTTTATACAATAGCCAGGTCTGGGTCAAAAACATCGCCCCCTGCCCCAGAAAAAAACCACTTAAAATTCTACCAAATTCCCGTGACATCAATTCCACCAAATTTATACATTATAACTTCACACACCCTCGATTTTAGCGGCAATTCCAACAACTCAAGTTTTTAAAATATGCGGAAAAAGAAATCACCCAATAATCTAACTTTCTATACCAACTGCAGAGTTTCACAGAAAAAAGTCAAACACCTCTCTCCCAGCTTTTTAAATAAATACCGGCAATGGAATCGATATTTATTCAACACTCATTTTGCAACGTCAATGCATCATTTCAACATTGATTTTAAAATTTCAGCGCTTACTTATTCCCCTAACCCTTCAGATCGAACCTTACCCACTAATTCAACCATAAAACAAGCAATAACGCCTAATAACGCACCTAACACTAGCCCAATCCCTAGCTGTACAAGCCACCCCATACCTACAGCTTTAAAAGTGCGGTGAGGTTTCACTACCACCTGAGTAGGGCGCACTAACTGGAATTGGTTACGCTGCACGGAAAGCCTTATGCTATCAGTCTCTGCCAAGTGCTTATTGTCAATTACATTATCAACATGAAAGCGAACCAGGATATTTCGCACATTCTCTACATTTGCTTGAGCCACCTCAATAGTGCTTGCGTTATCTGCTAGAGCTTTTCTAAGATCTGCTTTTCTGTTTTCTAATTGAATCAACAGCTCTACCTCAAGCCTATCTCGATGATCACGTATCTGCTTAAGCTCATTATCGAGCAGCAGTATAGCCATAGCTTCTTTCGGTTGAGTTTGGTCAGAGATATAAGCTGCTTTTTGTTTTACCAAGCTAAGAACATCTACGTCCAGCCGCTGTATCTGCTTACTATAAAGAATTGCTTCTTGTTCAGTTCTAGCCAGTCGCTGAGACAATACGCCGCCCTCCTGCTTTATGCTCATCACACTCGCAGTCAACTCTTTAAGTTCTAGCTTATAGTTATCTTTGTGCTGACGAGCTTGCTCCAAGATTTCATCTGCTAATACAATATGATCCTGAATTAAGTTATTCGCAATTTTCGTTTCTAAAGCCAAAACGTTATCTCCATCTTCCCTCCAAAGCGTAGAAAGAATTAGAAGATTGCCATTCTTAGGGGCACTCACCTTAAACTTAGGCGGCTCAAACTCGCTCAAGTCCTTGGACGCTGCCGCAGCCTCATTGAGTACTTGTGTAATAAAACGTTTCTCCAGCTTTGACTTCGAGTTATCTAAGCTTTCAATAAGCTTCCGTTCACTGAGGATACCCTTTTCGTTTGGCAGCATGTAACTGCCCAACTCGATTACCGTTTCGTAGTTATATTGCTTCGGCATCATCAACACAAATAATAAAGTAGCGACAATAGTCAGCGAAAACACTGCAAATAAAGTTAATTTATGGGATAAAACCACTCGAATTAAATCCACTAAACTCATCTCATTTTCGGGAGTATAAGGTGTTGGTGCTAGCACGTATTCAGCCTTCCGCTCTAGCTGCGCAGAGGTACCACTACTGAACTTAGTGCGGTCAAATTCCGAGACTGACTCTTCCTTTTTGGACATGCAGGCAACCTTGCGGGTAGTTAGCTTAAATCAATGTAGATAACCAGGGGGGCTATTTCTTCGGTCGCCGATACTAACATATATCTAGCTGGATTTAAGCCCTTTTCACATCAACAAGTTACGCGTTATTTGAGGGCAAATCGACGTAAAAAACTAACAACAAAGACGAAGAGAGAGGGAGTTAAGGACTGGTGAAATCAAGCGCGAATCTAAACAAGGGTACGATAGGAAAAAAATATAGCCTAACACTAAAAACATCAAATTTAAGAAGCGCTTTATCGTAGATTTCAGAACAGCAAGCAGTGAGCAGTGAGCAAAAATACCAGGTAGCTAGGAATCACCGACACATGCTTCACCATTAAACCGAAAAATATAAATTTTATTATTTGCCATTAGCAAACTAATATACCTTGAACATCCCCGAAAAAAGGGTTGCTTGCCTCCCTGGATACCGCTGTTTGAAACAATCGGAAGTATCCGCTGGGAAAAATCTCGCTAATTGAAGCCAATTTCTAAACCCTAGACTCGACAATACCACGCGACATTTAAAACAGTGGTCTATTTTCTCGTTTACAGCATACTGAATGAAAACTAGAGTGACAATCGTTTAGATACTTATTGGGGGCTTAGGATTCTATCGTTTTAACAAATGAAGAAAGACTCACAATTTCAACACCCCCCAAAGTTAAGACAGTAATGTAAAAAAACGCTCATACTCCCAAAACAGCGGCTTTAACAAACTTGCTATGAGCCACATAAAAACATAGCATATGCGCCCTGTTGACTTGCCTTTATCTTGGAGACTTAATGAGCAGAATTGTATATGTTTCAGGCACATTTGATCTTTTCCATAGCAATCATCTAAAAATGATTGAATACGGCAGAGGATTAGGCGAGACATTAATTATCGGGGTTAGCACTGATGAATTAGTCTGTAGTTATAAGAAACCACCAGCTATTCCATTTGAAGAACGAATCCAAATAGTCAGAGCACTAAAGCACCCTGATGTGGTTATTCCTCAGCACTCTCTTGAGCACACTCAAAAAACACAAGACCTCAATATAGATGTATTTGTCGTTGGTGACGATTGGCGCGGAAAATATGACTACCTAAAAGAGTTAGGAGTTAAAGTATTTTATTTCCCTTATGGTCGTGGAGTTAGCAGCTCCAATCTTAAAAAGAAAATCCATAAAGACTATCAACAAATCGTCTCACATAGCGATAAACACGATAACCCAACACCTAAAAAAGTTCCAGGACCATCAGTATGAAAACCATGTTAATTACCGGAGGATCAGGGGATTTAGCTAGAGCCTTTCAGGATTTTTTTAAAAGCAATATGAAAATTTTATCCCCTT
This sequence comes from Pseudomonadales bacterium, assembly GCA_019090455.1. GTDB lineage: Bacteria > Pseudomonadota > Gammaproteobacteria > Pseudomonadales > DC-out160 > DC-out160. Next base: position 34,697 of record JAHRWA010000044.1, read on the forward strand.
CCTCTCAGGAATTAGATGTTAGTGATAAGATTCAAGTCCGCGAATACCTACAAGATAAAGCAATCAACGTACTGGTTAATAACGCAGGTACTATCCATCCAAAAAGTATACTTGAAAGCGACGAAGATAGTTGGGAGCGCGACATTAGAGTTAATTTAATTGGTGCTTACTTTGTCACCAAAAAAGTCCTCGAAAATAGATCTAACGCGTTAATTATCAATATAGCCTCTACTGCAGCATTTAATGCCTACTCAAATTGGTCATCATACTGCGCCTCAAAAGCTGGACTTGTAACGCTAACTAAATGTTTAGCTAACGATAACTACAACGCATATGTATTATGCCCAGGAGCAGTCAACACAAAGTTCAGAGCTGGATTAGGCCTAGACAACTCAAATGCAATGGAAGCTACTGAAGTAGTCTCTCAGCTTCAAAACATTCTAGATGGACAGTATCAATCTGGTGATGTGATTTTTTTTCGAAAAAATGAAGTATCCATTAACCCGCGATTTTAAAAACCTGCTCAAAATAAAAGGAAAATGAAAAAAACAAATGCCCTTAGTTTGTTAGCCACTTAATTCTCCATCGAAGTTACTCTCAACAGGTCACAAACAATCCTGAGTTAAGCGTCTCCTTTAAAGCTGTGTATTCCGGCAAAGTTGAACACCAATTCCGGCGGAAGATAAACACCTTCAACATCAATCAGGATGGGTGTCCAACATGATCCGGAATACGCACTTCCGGCTTCTACCGGAATTACCAGCATGCCTTTTTCGTTACCAACTAGCTTCAAATTCCACAGTTATCTTTAATCGAATAAATAGTCACAGTAGGAATACCGATCACTCGGTACCCCCCGTTCAGATCCGTCCGTACACTACTAACGTATACGGCTCCTACCTCGAGTATTTGGCCCGAAAGCGTTGTTCAGGATAAGGATGTATAACACGTACTTTTGGAAACTGGCCCCTTACCCAGGGCCCAAACTTCGCCCAAACAATTCGATGCCTTTGGCTGCGTCGACGTAACATTTTAAACCACCGTCTAATCATCTCATTATGGAACAACCAGATATTTCTAGTGTTGCCAGGACCACCATAATAATTCATGTGCCCTGTAGCAACCGATCGTAGCCATTTTAGAGTTTCACCTTTTGGCCTATGCATACGCTTACGCAGATCCTGCTGCACCGCATCAATTTGTTTGCGAATTTTCTTCCTTGAAGTTTTCCTTCCTACTTTGAACTCACCATTTTTCTTCACGGTACACTAATGTGCAAATCCCAGGAAATCGAATGACTTCGGTTTCTTTTCATTACACCGTACCCACTGAGCTGCAGCATATCGACCAAATCGGATAAGTCGTGTTTTATCAGGGTGCAAAGCTAAACTAAATTTCCTTAGCCTTCGCCTCAACAACGCCAGATACTCATTCGCATCCCATTTATTTTGAAAGCAGAGAACAGCATCATCGGCATACCGGGTTACGATGACCTCTCCTTTTGCCTTTTTCCCACGCCACTGGTGTATCCATAAATCAAAAACGTAATGAAGGTAAATGTTCGCTACTAATGGAGAAATAACGGCCCCTTGTGGTACTCCACAGCCAGCAGGCGTTCGTTGCCCCAAGTCATTAACTACTCCTACCTTTATCCACTTCGTGATCATTTTTATTAGGCGTTTATCCTGTACGCGGTGCTGAATCATTTGGATCATGCTCGACGGTGTCGAAAAACTTTTGGAGATCCAGATCTAGCACCCAGTTTACTTTCTTCTTGCTAAGACCATATGTCAGCGCGTCCAAAGCATCATGCTGACTCCGGCCTGGCCTGAAACCATATGAGAAACCGAGAAAATCAGTTTCGTAGATTTGATTAAGGATGATGACTATCGCCTGTTGAGCGATTTTATCCTCCAAACACTGAATGCTAAGCGGTCGTTGAGTACCGTCATCTTTAGGCAAAAACACCTGCCTTGCCGCTTTCGGCTTATACCTCCCGCTGTGTATTCTCTCGCTCAAACCCATTAACTTCTCTTCAATATTCTCTTGACATTCGTACCAACTAACATCGTCGATTCCTTTTGCTGCATTTCGTTTGAGTTTATAAAAACTCTTTCTCAGCAACTCCGGCATCAAGTGGTGCAACGGAGAAGTGAACTGCCGGTTCTTATCTTTGATTGCACTTTCACGCACGCGATCAAGCCCCAACATTGCAACGTTCCAGTTCTGTGCCTGGGTGCAGTTTGATTCGATCACGTTCCTCTTAGTCAAGCCCCTTCCCTCCAACAACTCCGCCTCATCAACGATGTCTTGTTCGCTGCTTTCATAGATACTATGAAGCTTGTCCGACTTCCCTATTGCACTGTAAATTGTCGTGCTCATCATCCGATCACAATTCACCCTCAGTCAGGTTAGTGCCTGAGGCACAATTAGGGATCTCCCACGTTCCATACATTAAGCGTACTCACATGCATAAGGTCTCCGACCCCGCCAGGCAGTTAACTTCCTCACCAATTCGGAGAGTTAACTTATTGCTTTCCACTTCGTTTAACAGCGTCAGCGCCTGAATTTTATGTATTTCGGGGCTCAATACTTAGCCTATCAGCACCTCTACTAACACTGCACCTGCAAAGTTAGCCTTGCAGGTGCATAGCTCGAGGCTGGGGGGACGAGAGGTTAACTCCTATCCAACAGGGACTTATTTGATGCTAGCCTTCCTGACGTACTAAACGCTCCACGAACTACAGCTTACACAATTCTAACCGCTTGTTTTAAAGTCTCAGCATCCAAACACCAAGGCAGCAACGCTTCATAATCCTCAACCATCGTTGCCAAGGGTAGCTCTTTAAAAATATGCTTCAGATAAGCATACGGCTCGTGGCCATGAAGCTTGCACATTTCAATAAGGCTGTAAAATCGAGCATTCGTATGCGCACCCTTTGGGGTATCTGCGAACAACCAATTGCGTCTACCGATGGCGACGGGCCTGACGGCTCGCTCATCGCTATTACTGTCGATCTCGAGTATCCCACTATCACAATATCGAATCAGTTTTTCCCATTGATTTAACGTGTAGTTGATAGCAACGCCTAGCGGTGACTTGGGCAGAATCACTTGAGTATCCAACCACCCCTCTTTAAATGTGTTCAACAGAGGAATTGATTTTTCTTGGCGTAACGCATAACGCTCTTCTGACGAAAGCGCTTTGCCTTCTTTTTCGATCGCATATAACTTTTTAAAGAAGGTCAGTGCCGTAGCGGCTTTTGATTTTCGAACCGCTTCTTTGCTGGATAACGATTGGAGTGCATCGTTAAATTTTCGGCGTGCATGCGCAATGCATCCCGCCAGAGTGATACCCTGCTTTTCTAAAACGTTGTAAGCGGCATAACCTTCACACTGAACATACCCATGACACCCTTCAAACAAAGCGAGGACAACCTCAGAGGTACGGCTGGGATAATAATTATATAAAACAGATTCTTTACACGGCAGACCTCCGTGGCGCACCCAGATATAAGACTTAGAAGAGACCTTTCGATTGATCTCTTTTAATACCTGTATCGTTGTTTCATCACATTGGGTGTAAGGCCCGGCTCGAATTCCATCAGCTAATAAGTTGATGAGTGGTAATGCCGCTTCGGCTAACTGAATTAACCAACGAGACATCGTATTTCGCGGTGGTGATATAGGATAACAAGCCGGCATTGGTTTTGGGTAATATCTGAGGCGGTTTAATCGAAGTTTTGATGGACTCTTTTGACTTGCAGCAAGAGCAGGCATATTTATGCTACACATGTTCAATCACGATATAGCGAGCGGAAACCCTATCGTACTACTCACTTTTCTGTTCGCCGATTTTCGTTAGCTCTGCACCGCAATCACATAGACGCTCACTTTTATCTAATGTGTACTCAATGCGTTGGCGTTCTAGATTATTATCACAGACCTTACGCTTTCCCCGCTTCTTGCGCTGTTTTTTTTCCAACATAATATTTTGAGTTTGTCTTTGCCTTTGCTTGTAAAGACAAACAGGCTTATGGTAAAAGGTTTTAACTGCATTTCTAATTCAACAATCGCAGCTAGGCCATCTATTTGCTTTCTCATATCAACGGGATCGCAGTACAGGTACACTTTTATCGAACCCTTGCTGGGCCTGATCATGCAGCCTCCTTCAGTACCTTTATCAATCGGATGAGTAGAGCCTCGTTAGTGTTCTCACTGTTATGAATCTAGGTTCCGTTGACGCTAATCGTGATGGCGTTGCTTTCTGTGGATTTATTTTCCAGTGTGAGCTCTACAAATTTGGAAGGCTGGTCTTTGAGATTTGATAGTGCCAGCAGCTTCTTCTTAATTCGTAATTTGGTGTTTTCAGGCGTGAAACTTTTTGACCTCAATGTTGTGTTGTTTACAGAAACCTGCCTAGGTTAGACCGCTGTCCGACCATTACTTAATGATCTGCGACCACTGTTTTTTGTTTTTCCGTCATACCCTTCATAATCACCTCTGCTTTTTGAGCTGGGAGTATGTCGGGTTAGTGATGCTTTTGGCAGTTTGGGCTTTATGGAGCGCTCACCTACCAACAACAATAAAGCAAACTAATATCCCATAAAAAACTTTTTTATTCTTAATAACCACGCGTGCCAAATCAACTAAAGATATCTCATCTTCAGGAGAAACCTGAAATGCCACACCGGACCAATTGCCTGGGAATGAGTGGTGCTTACATTATTGTCCTTTTTCGTCATAATCATATCGCTAAAAATTTTTATTTAAGTTAATTTATCGGTGACTTTATTTTCCTACTAACACTAATAAAGTGAGTTCCACCACGCCTCACTACTCAAAAACCAATTAATCGTTGCCGCTAATCCAACATTTACTTGGTGCCTAGGCTCCAAACCCAACTCACCAGCAACCTTCCTCGCATCAATAGCATACCGCCGATCATGCCCCAACCGATCCTCAACAAAAGAAATCAAAGAAGCACTCTTGCCACCGTTCGCCGCCGGAGATTCTAAATACCGCTCCCTCAACCCAGCTTCCTTTGCAAACTTCTCATCAATCAATTCACAAATCATCTGAATCAAATCAATATTAGCCACTTCATTGTTTCCACCAATATTATAAACCTCACCCACTCTCCCCTTCTCCAAGATCGCCTCAATCCCTCGGCAATGATCTTCCACATACAACCAATCTCGCACATTTTTACCGTCGCCATAAACGGGAATCGATTTACCGTGCAAGATATTCAGGATCACTAAGGGGATAAGCTTCTCTGGATGTTGATAAGGCCCGTAATTATTGGAGCAATTACTAATGGTCGTATTCAAGCCGTAGGTCTCATGATAAGCCCGGACCAAATGATCTGATGCGGCTTTACTGGCTGAATAGGGAGAATTGGGTGCGTAAGGGGTCGTTTCGGTGAAAGGGGGGTCATTGGGTCCGAGTGTTCCATAAACTTCATCGGTGGAAACATGATGAAAACGATGGTGGCTTTTGTGTTTCGCTTCTTCTAACCACACTTGTCTTGCCGCTTTCAATAAGCTGTGTGTTCCAATGACGTTAGTTTCGATAAAGATATCGGGGCCGGTAATGGAGCGATCTACGTGGGACTCTGCGGCAAAATGGATTATCGTGTCGAGATCGTTATCTCTCAGTAGTTGTTCCACTAGCGGCTGATCGCAGATATCGCCCTGTACAAACTGGAAATTATCTAAATTCTCTACTTTTTCTAAATTGGCTCGATTACCCGCGTATGTCAGCTTATCCAGCACGACGACTTTATCGCTGGGGTGCTGGTTCATCCAATAGTGTACGAAGTTACACCCTATGAATCCTGCCCCACCTGTCACTAACAACTTGCGCATATTTCGTTCTCTTTTAACTCGAATGAATTGGCTCTTCACCATTCAGACCAGCACTGAATTTCTAGCGCGCAGCCTATCATATTTTGAAACCACCGGGCAGCATCTAATCGTTTTCTAAGCAACAAATTCGCAATGGATAACACGGGTGTACGAAGACGACTTGATGTTGATACTGCGAGAATCAGACCTCGGTTTTTTAATTATCACGCACTCGAGACGACCTAGATCAATAAATACCGGTTTTATCGCTCTCAACGGTGAATTCCCCTAACCAATGCCATGACATACTGAGCACACAGATTTAGGCAATGCGCTTTCAACACTGTCCACAACCGAAATTGCGCGTGGAAATGAATAATGAATAGTGGGAAGCGCAACTATCTTGAAAACAACATAGAGGAACGCATTCAATGTTTGAATTCATCAAGAACTTGGCCACTAAAGTAGGGCATGAATTTACACCTAATTTAGTCAGCAAAATTGCGATCAACCATCTTGCTAACACGGCCCAGCATCTACCGAGCCAGTATAGCTTATGGTCATATCAGGAAGGCAAGGTATGTGACTACGTTTCTTGGTCCTCCCTTACCGACAAATCCTATACTGGACGACTATTAGGGCCCGCTGCCGCTGACGTGGTCGGATCATTGCCGCTCGACCCGCCGTTCCAGAGTCCATTAGACGATCAGTACGGACAGGTCACTGCCTTGTTCAAGCGTAAACAGCAAATAGATAGTGATCGTACTAGCTTGTTGTTCCCATTTTTCGCACAGTGGTTTACCGACGGTTTGATCCGAGCTGACAATGCCGACCCAAGGAAGAACGCGTCGAATCACGAAATCGACCTCTGCCAGATATACGGATTGACAGAATCTACGACCCGAATTCTACGATCCATGGAGAAGGGAAAGCTGAGGAGCCAGTTAATTAATTCTGAAGAATTCCCGGACTACCTGTACGGGGAGAATGGCGAGGTCAAAAGTATTTACCAGAATTTGCCTTACGTGTTGGACAATCGCTTAGAAGAAATCATCAACCAATTTGACGACGCTAAGGATCGGAAGCCTAGTTATTTTGCCACGGGTCTTGAAAGTGGTAATTCATCGGTGGGCTACACGACCATGAGTACGATTTTTCTTCGTGAGCATAATCGACTTTGCGATGAACTCGCCTCTCAAAATACAGACTGGGACGACGAACGTTTGTTTCAAACGGCAAGAAACATCAACATCGTACTATTGTTAAAGGTTGTCGTCGAAGATTACGTTAACCATATTTCACCCATCAAAACACCCATTTTTAAGCTCGACAACACGGTTGCTGAAGATAAAAAATGGAATCAACCGGGCCGAGTTAGCTTTGAATTCGATTTACTCTATCGCTGGAGTAGCCTGATACCAGACCAAATGAAATTCGGTTCAATAGACTACGATTACAAACAGTTTATGTTGAATAATACACTACTCACCGAGCATGGCTTAGCCAAAATAGTGAATGATGCGTCTCATCAACGGGCCGGGAAATTATCATTAAGCAACACACCCGACTTTCTGTTAGGTGAGCAGCATGAAGCCATTAAGATGGCTCGTAGTTTCCAAACTAGAAGTTTAAACGAGTACCGGATTCTTTTTGGATTGGAAAAGTTCCACGATTTTAATGATGTCACTTCGGACGCCGCCCTTTCCAATAGGCTCCAAGGCTTATACGGTCATGTAGATTACCTGGAGTTGTTCACTGGTCTTTCTGCCGAGGGAATAGAGGACAATGCTATTTTTGGCGAGCTGATGACGACTATGGTCGTCAGTGATGCACTCACTCATGCCTTGACTAATCCGTTGCTAGCAAAGCAAGTGTTCAACTCAGGAACCTTTACCCGATCAGGAATGAACGTGATTGAAAATACGAGTTCATTGCAAGACATTACTAATCGAAATCTACCCTCCGGCGCAAGGGCAGAAATTTCATTTGGATTCTAATAATTGATTAATTTGTGCATGAGTTTATCGGGGATCTCAGCCTTTAGTTTAGATCCCTTTTTTTGTTTAGTTTTTTTAATCTGGATATTTAATATAAAACTAAGCATAGGATCCCGCACAGTAGCCAGATGACCATGCCCACTGAAAGTTAAAACCGCCCAAATGCCCTGTCACATCGAGTACTTCCCCAACAAAATACAGCCCTTGCTGTTGTTTGACTTCCATTGTTTTAGAGCTGACACCATCAGTATCCACCCCGCCTAAGGTCACTTCTGCTGTGCGATAGCCTTCCGTTGCCGATGGTTTAACGACCCAACGATTGAGAGACTTTCCGATTTCTTGGAGCTGCTTATCCTTAAACTCTGCCAATGGACTATTTCCGGACTCTGACCACCAGCAACTCTGTAACTCTGCAACTAGCGCATTCGGTAATATTTTATTTAACTGTGTTTTCAGTAAACTCTTCCCATGCTGCGACTTTGCCTCTAAGAGCCATTCAGTTGCATCCCTATTCGGTAACAAATCAATCAACACTTCATCGCCTGGGCGCCAGTAATTTGAAATTTGTAATGTAGCGGGACCACTCATTCCACGATGCGTAAAAAGTAGGTTCTCAGTAAACTGATGCCCCTGGCAACTAACATCAACCTCTATCGCGACACCTGATAATCGTTCACACATGGATAGTGTGGCATCACTGAACATGAAAGGCACCAGCCCCGCTCGTCGCTCTACAACGGTAAGACCAAATTGATTAGCGATGTCGTAACCTTTACCGCTGCCTCCCAATGTCGGGATAGAGAGCGCCCCCGTTGCGACAACAACTGACTCACTTTCTAATGTAATGACTGTGGATTTTTTGGAGTAAGCCACTTTGTATCTATTTCGATTTTCGCTTTCAGCCATTATCTCTGAGCGACCCGTTAGATTTTCAATTGACCTCACATCACAGTGAGCTTGAATCGTAACGCCTGCCTTGTCACATTCTCGTAGCAGCATGGCGAGAATATCTTTAGCCGAATTCACACAAAAAAGTTGGCTATGCTTTCGCTCTTCGTACTCAATTTCGTGCTGATCCACCATGGCGAGAAAATCCCATTGCGTAAAACCGTTCAGTGCGGACTTACAAAAATGGGGATTATTTGAAATAAAATTATCTGACTCCACTACATAATTAGTGAAATTACAGCGACCACCACCGGACATTAAAATTTTCTTTCCTACTTTGTTGGACTTTTCCAATACGATAACTCGCCGCCCTCGCTGAGCGGCCGTCAATGCGCACATCAGTCCCGCAGCACCAGCGCCAAGAACAATAACATCAAATTTCGGAGATTTATTTTTCAAAGAACATCACACAAACGGGAGAAAAAAAAGAGGGGGAACTAACGATGTGAAGAAAGTATAGGATGAAATGGCTGAATATGATTACTCAAATTCAGCCATTTCAGGAGAATGACAAGATGATGTCAAAGCCCCGTAACCATCAATACTTAAGACCTTAATAGAACTTAGATTTAAGATCCTGGATTAAGCATCGATAATTGCGTTCAGAATTGCACTAGGACGCATGGCATTGGCGATAAGTTCGGGATTCGGATGAAAATAACCTCCAACATCAACAGGACCACCCTGCACATCACTAAGCTCCTTCACGATTTCTTTTTCATTTTCAGATAAAGCTTTCGCTATAGGAGAGAAGTAAGACTGCAGCTCCTTATTATCGGTTTGTTCCGCTAACCCTTGCGCCCAATAAAGTGCTAGATAGAAGTGGCTGCCACGATTATCCAATTCACCCACGACGCGAGAGGGTGAATTACCATTGGCTAATAGCTGCCCCGTAGCTTTATCAAGCGTCGTCGCCAAAATAGCTGCCTTTTCATTTTTATTCTTGATGCCAACATCTTCTAATGAAACCGCTAACGCTAAAAATTCACCCAATGAATCCCAACGTAAATGTGATTCTTCGACAAACTGTTGAACATGCTTAGGCGCAGAACCACCGGCACCGGTTTCAAACATGCCACCGCCCGCCATTAGCGGTACAATTGACAACATTTTTGCACTAGTACCGACTTCAAGGATGGGAAATAAGTCCGTTAGGTAATCTCGCAGTACGTTACCCGTGACTGATATGGTGTCCTGCCCTTTCTTCATTCTCTCTAAGGTAAATCGCATTGCCTGATCCAAGGCGAGTATTCTTATATCTAACCCTTCGGTATCGTGATCTTGTAAATAGTTTTTCACTTTAACGATGAGGTTAGCGTCATGGGCACGATCTTCGCTCAGCCAGAACACGGCAGGCATTCCCGATTGTCTCGCCCGAGTTACCGCCAATTTCACCCAGTCTCGGATAGGCTCATCTTTGGTTTGGCATGCGCGCCAAATATCACCCTTCTCAACCTGATGTTCCATCATCACATTGCCTTGATCATCGACAATCCGCATCATTCCGTCAGCCACCATTTCATAGGTTTTATCGTGGGAACCATACTCTTCTGCTTTCTGCGCCATCAATCCTACATTGGGGACCGTTCCCATTGTCGCAGGATCGAATGCATCATGGTGTTTGCAAAAGTTAATCATTTCTTGATAAATCGTGGCGTAGTTTGAATCTGGGATCACGGCTTTGGTTTCTTTTAGCTTGCCGTCTGTACCCCACATCTTTCCACCTTCGCGTATCATGGCGGGCATGGATGCATCAACGATCACGTCACTGGGCGCATGTAGGTTCGAGATGCCCTTATCGGAATTCACCATTGCCAGTTCTGGTCGGTGCTCATAGCCATCCAAAATATCTTCTTTGATCTGCTGTCGTCGAGAATAAGGAAGCGTCTCAATTTTTTCATAGATATTGTTCATGCCATTATTGGGCTCTACACCCAGGTTCTTCAGTTCTTCGGCATGTTTTTCGAATACATCTTTAAAAAATACGGTAACGGCATGTCCAAACACAATGGGATGTGAAACTTTCATCATTGTCGCTTTAACGTGAAGAGAGAACAGTAAATCCGCTCGTTTTGCGCCATCCATTTCCTCTTCAAAAAAACTGCGCAACTCTTTAATACTCATGTACATGGAATCGAGAATTTCCCCTTTAAGAAGAGGAAGCTTTTCCTTCATCACTTTGACTTCGCCGTCTTTTCCAACAAACTCAATTTTGACGTTCATTGCTTTATCGATAGTGACTGATTTTTCTGTGTCGTAAAAATCACCTTTCCGCATATGCGCAACATGAGTCCGAGAAGCTTGGCTCCACTTACCCATTCGATGAGGGTTAGTTCTAGCGTATTCCTTCACCGCTGCGGGTGCACGTCGATCAGAATTACCTTCACGTAATACCGGATTCACCGCACTACCTAAGATTTTGGAATAACGTGTTTGAATTTCGCTTTCGCTATCGTTATTAGGCTGATCAGGATAATCGGGGACATTGAAACCTTGGTCTTGCAGCTCCTTAATGGCCGTCTTCAATTGCGGAAGCGCTGCGCTCACATTGGGTAGCTTAATAATATTCGCATCCGATTTTCGAACCAACTCACCTAATTCAGCGAGAGAATCTTTAACTTTTTGATCGTCATTTAAATTCTCAGGGAAATTTGCCAGTATTCGAGCGGCAACAGAAATATCGCTGGTCTCAAATTCGATATCCGCCGATTTAGCGAATTTTTTCAGGATGGGTAACAGTGAATAGGTGGCTAGTAGAGGGGCTTCGTCAGTGATGGTATAGATGATTTTCGATTTCGTAGTCATATTGTTCCCTTAGTTTGTGGCAAGGTTGTCAAATGGCACGGTGGGATCGATTTGTGATCATTCTCACGTACGCAAGTCACATTTACTTGATAAGCCGCACATTATACTCAAATTGATCAAATTGGCTATCCGATAAATAGGGGGTTTGCTTCATCTAAACGGCTAAAAAAGCTAAGTAAATTGGCAAATAGGCTAGTGTCCGATACTATTTTTGCCTCGAAACTAGGGAAAGCCTAATAAACCTTAAGATTGGGCTATTATCCAAACTAGGCCTCTCCGTTTGGGTAAGTCTCAGTTTGAGAGCGACACCGGCAAGATAATAGACCGAAATTCGATCATCACCACCATTATCACGCTTAATCTTTAATATCTTTGCAATTTGTTATCCAAACCTTCGCCAAAATCTTATATAATGGCGCGCAATTTTGGCCCTGACTTACTGAGTAATATAATGACTGATTTAACCCACTACAGAAATATTGGTATATTCGCCCACGTAGACGCGGGCAAAACAACAACAACAGAAAGAATCCTTAAACTCACCGGTAAAATCCATAAAACCGGTGAAGTTCATGACGGTGCAGCGACAACCGATTTCATGGAACAAGAGCAAGAACGAGGCATTACCATCCAGTCCGCTGCGACCACCTGCTTCTGGGATGATCATCGCCTTAATATCATTGATACACCTGGACACGTTGATTTCACCGTTGAGGTGTACCGTTCTCTTAAAGTACTCGATGGTGGAGTCGGTGTTTTCTGTGGATCTGGCGGCGTAGAGCCCCAATCAGAAACCAACTGGCGATATGCCAATGATTCCGAAGTATCGCGAATTATTTTTATCAACAAACTCGACCGTGTCGGTGCTGATTTTTTACGCGTAGTCGGCCAAGTCAAAAACGTACTTGGCGCTAACCCCTTGGTAATGACATTGCCAATCGGTACAGAAGACGATTTTGTCGGCCTCATTGACCTATTATCACAGAAAGCCTATGTCTGGGACGACTCTGGCCTACCAGAGAATTTTGATGAAGTCGACATTCCTGCAGACATGGTTGAACTGGTTGCTGAATATCGCGAATTATTGATAGAAACAGCCGTCGAGCAAGACGACGAAGTCATGACAAAGTATATGGACGGTGAAGAGATCTCCATCGATGAGATCAAAAAGTGTATTCGCAAAGGGACCATCGCACTCGACTTCTTCCCAACTTATGGTGGATCTGCATTTAAGAACAAAGGCGTTCAACTTATATTGAATGCGGTTGTAGATTACCTGCCTAGCCCTACCGAAGTTAAGCCTCAACCGTTGACGGATGAAGAAGGCGTAGAAACTGGCGAGGTTGCTACAGTCGCAACGGATGAACCCTTTCGAGCTCTTGCTTTCAAAATTATGGATGACCGATTCGGCGCCCTCACTTTCGTGCGCGTCTATTCAGGCATACTGAAAAGAGGCACCACTATTCTCAACTCCTACACGGGTAAAACTGAGCGTATAGGCCGTATGGTTGAGATGCATGCCGATGATAGAAACGAAATTGAATCGGCTCAAGCCGGCGATATTATCGCAATCGTAGGTATGAAAAATGTGCAAACAGGTCATACGCTTTGTGACCCGAAAAATCCTTGTACTCTAGAGCCTATGGTTTTTCCTGAGCCTGTGATTTCAATCGCGGTAACACCGACAGACAAGGCCGGTTCAGAGAAAATGGGTATCGCACTAGGCAAGATGATTGCAGAAGACCCCTCTTTCCGAGTTGAATCCGACGAAGAAACCGGTGACACCATCCTTAAGGGAATGGGTGAATTACATTTAGATATTAAAGTCGACATCCTTAAGCGTACGCATGGCGTCGAACTAAACGTAGGCCAACCGCAAGTGGCTTATCGCGAAACCATTACTCAAGAAATCGAAGATTCTTATACGCATAAGAAGCAATCTGGTGGATCGGGACAGTTTGGTAAGATCGATTACCGAGTTAAGCCGGGAGAGCCAGGATCAGGCTATACATTTAGCTCCACCGTTGTGGGTGGTAACGTACCCAAAGAATTCTTCCCAGCGATCGAAAAAGGCTTCCGGAAAATGATGGACGAAGGTCCTCTAGCGGGCTTCCCTCTTTTAGATGTTGAAATTGAATTATACGACGGTGGATTCCACGCAGTGGATTCATCCGCTGTTGCATTCGAAATCGCAGCTAAAGGCGCCTATAGACAAAGTATGCCTAAAGCCGGCCCTCAGCTAATCGAACCCATAATGAAAGTCGATGTTTTCACACCTGACGATCACGTTGGAGACGTTATTGGAGATCTAAACCGAAGACGAGGCATGATTAAAGATCAAGAAGCTGGCGTATCCGGTGCTCGAATCAAAGCGGACGTGCCATTAGCAGAGATGTTTGGCTACATCGGCAGCCTTCGTACAATGACATCTGGCCGAGGTCAGTTTTCAATGGAATTCTCACACTATTTGCCATGCCCTAATTCAGTATCCGAAGCGGTTATTGCAGAAGAGAAAGAGAAGAAAGCCGCCAAGAAGTAACGGTTCTTATTCGTTCTCGTTAGAAAAAAAATGCCCCGCTGATTTTATCAGCGGGGCATTTTTGTAGGCACCTGTAGTTGAGAATACTCTTAACTTATGAAAATAGCCTTAAACAAACTGTAACGGTTACCTTTTAAATCAAAAACCATGTAGCCCGACAAATCTGCGCCCTTTTGAAAATTTTGCACCATCCTACTCTAAGGGCTTATCCACACACATAATAGGCTCTAGCCCACTACCATCCACCTCAAATCGGGCAGTTTCTTCGTCACTGTGGTCTTCTGGAAGGCAATTCTTAACGAAAACAAAGAGGAATCGCTGTGGTTCTGATTGTTGATTACGGGACCTGGTACTTAGCTTATAGTATAGTGCGCCATCATTATTCACTAAGATACCGCTTAACTCGTTGCTTTCTCGGCTTTTTTCAAAGGATGTTTTTTCATACTCATGATCTGCGAAACACTCACAACACCTGGCGCGGATCATCGCGACATTCCCTTCAGATCTTGGTCTGCAGATCCCACCTCTAACCCTACCTACAAAGGAGTTGTACATCTACTACACGGTATGGCGGAGCACTCCGGGCGATACGCACCACTGGCGAAAGAGTTGGTTAGCGACGGCTACATACTCATTGCTCACGACCACCGTGGCCACGGTGCCTCCACATTCAATGAGAAAGAACTAGGCCATTTTAGCGATACCAACGGCTGGAATTTAGTTATTGGGGATGTACTCAGTATAAATGGCTACATCAAGAACCAGTATCCGCAGCTTCCTATCATATTGTTTGGGCACAGTATGGGCTCATTTATCGCGTTACAGTACCTGCAGCTATACGGCAGCACAGTCAATCAAGTTACCCTCTCTGGCGCCACCTTTAACAATGCACTTCTCTCGCAGGTCGTTCATGGAATAGCCCGAATGGAGCGCCTGCGAATAGGCAAAAGAGGTCGGAGCAAGCTAATCCAAAAATTAGCATTTGGACGATTCAATAAACCTTTTGAACCCAGCCGAACTGAGTTCGATTGGCTTTCGGATAATCCAGAGGAGGTGGATAACTATATTTCCGACCCACTCTGTGGTGGTATTTCTACTACACAGCTATGGGTAGATCTGACATCAGCATTCACCCATATCTTCAAACCTCACAGCTTCCAGAAAATGCCGAGCCGGATTCCTTATTATGTATTTTCCGGTGAATGCGACCCTGTTCAGGCTCCGAAGGGCAGCGACCAATTGATGCGTGCTATGCGTCAGGCGGGTATCACCAACATCAAGCATCACATTTTTTCAAATGGTCGACATGAGACTCTAAATGATACCAACCGGAAAGAAGTCATATCCGAATTATTATCATGGTTAAATCAGTAACCGCCAATCTACCATTCACCCAGCTTGTCTATGTAAACCAAAAAGTCATATAAGCCGAAAGTCTAACGAAAGCTAGCGCTACTCTTCCAATAGAGCCACATTAAAGAATGGAGCCATGACTCGCGCTACATTCATATAATCATCTTCCATATGTAGGTGATGCCCTCCGTGAAAACGGTGAACCTGAAGATCTCGATGCAACGCGATGCGCTCATCAATTAACTTCTTATCCCGATTAGGACTTTCATCTCCAAAAATTAGGCAAGTAGGTGCCTCCATTCTTTTGACGAATTCACAAATTTCTTCATGATTTACTTTCAAAGGAGCCGTAAATTTTAACCGAGGATCATTACGCCAAGTATAGCCATCGCCTTGTTGTTTTACCGATCTCTCACACAGCAATCGAGCGGCAGAATCGCTAATTTGGATCAGTGACTTCTTGCGGGTTTCCACCATAGCATCAACACTCGGATAAATAGGTGCCGACTTATCTTTAAGACCCACTGTTTTCAAATAGGATACTTTGACTAAATCCGGTATTTCACTAGCGGGCTGACGACGTGGAATACCAAAGCCTTCAATCAAACAGACTTTATCAATAAGCTCAGGCATCAGAGCGGCCATAATCAAACCGATGTGGGTGCCCATCGAATGCCCCATAATACTAAATTTATTCCAGCCTAATAATTTTGCAATCTCCAATACATCAAAAATATACTCGTAGGTAGAGTACTGCCCCCACCCGGGTCTATGATCAGAGAAACCATGTCCCGCCATATCTAGTGCACAAATATTCAGATCCGGTAGTCGTCTCGCTAAATAATCGAATGAATTGGCATTATCAAGCCAACCATGTAGCGCAATAACAGGTGCACCAGATTCATCGCCCCACATCTTGCCCGCTAGAGTCAGATCATTCACTTTAAACGAAACTTCTTTGGCTGCCTTAATTTTCAAACGCTACTCCTCGCATATCTAGACTATGATAAAAAAGAAGCCAAGTCCCTCTAGGACGAGGAACTTGGCTTCTTAGGTCGTTCATTTTCAAAAAATCGGTTAACCTGCTAAACGATAATATTCTTTAAGAACCGATTTTTTACCCTTGTTATTAACAACCTCCGCAATTTGAAGATCAGTGCTTTTTCGCGTAGCGTCATACAATGTTTTGGTATGGAATTCTATCATGGTCTCCCACATCGGATCTATGATCTCAGCTCCACTGATGCTCCCACCATCACGGGTTTTAATGGTATAACTTCTAAATTCAGAGACCAACAATTGCAAATAGCCTACGTGTGCTGCTTCATCTTGCTTAATACGATCGACTATGAGCGAAGCATGCGCGGCTTTTTCTCGCTGATCAGCGAACAACTCTGGATCCAAAAATAGCTCATTGTTAAAGGAGAAAAACGATTCCGCTCTAATTTCTATCATCAAGACATTGAGTAATAAATTTAAAATATTCTGATGGAACGGCGAGATAATAGATTCATTGGGATCCACTAACGGTGGAATAGGACTATCCTCCACCGGCGCACCAAACTTAATCCTTTCAGTTGGACGAGCAATCACATCACGAACCGCAAACCACATTTTATCGTGACCACCCTCCCCAGTATCATCACGTCCACCCTCATCCCAGCCATGAGTGCGCAACAAACCTTTATTCAAATGCCCTAATGTTGCACCGGAAATATCCTCTTCAATGATGTCTTGAAAATCCGGCGCATCAAAGCTAGCCAACATTTTTCCTCGACCTTCCACCAATCCGGTAAGCGTTATCTGCGCATAAAAAATATTAGTAAAGCCATTTTGAATGAGAAATTTCTGTTGCTGATATAAGGGGTAATTATCATTCCCTAACAATTCCCTGTCTGCAGTGAGTAGAGAATGCCCTCTTGCTTTCAGGTTCTGGCGCCAAGCTTTAATTGCAGGCCACCGATGCAGCGTCCTCGGCGAAATGTATTTTCCGGCTTCATCAAAACCACCATGAAGTTTCATCCCGGATTCCACCTGCCCTTTCGCATAAGGATGATCTTGTTCAATTTCTTCCTGAGTATAAATTAATTTTAGATCACTCATAGTCACAACCCTCCCTCTCTGACCTTTGATTAATAAAAACAACTACAACAACTCATCAGGTACAAACAGCGTCCAGACGATCAAGTCCAGACAATCAACCTCACTAACCGTTTGCACCTAGAAAATCATTTCCCCTCTGATTAATCACTTTAGAAAACACCTACTCAATCATGCAAGCAATTCCAATTGAAGGGACATGACTCATAAACAGCTTCTATTTAATCCTCATTCCTTTGCGGCATCAGGAAACTGCTCTCGTAAAATCCGCTTCAGTACTTTGCCACTGGGGTTACGGGGGATTACATCAATGAAAACGGCGGATTTCGGCAATTTGAAACGTGCAAGCTTGCCATCACAATACTTCAACACATCCGCTTCGCTGAGGGCATCGGATTTACCCACGACAACAGCTAAGGGTGACTCTCCCCACCGTTTACTAGGCTGCCCGATAACCGCGACTTCTGCCACATCAGGGTGTCCAAGGATAATGTTTTCAATCTCAGCCGGGCAGACATTCTCACCACCGGTAATGATCATATCTTTTAAACGATCCTGAATCGTGACAAAGCCATCTGCATCCATGGATGCTACATCACCAGTACGCAACCAACCATCAGCGACTAAAGACTCTTCAGTGGCATCAGGTCGATTCCAATACTCTTTCATAATATGTGAGCCGCGAACCCATATTTCACCGGCTTCGTCTGAATCACAATCTTTACCTGCCTCATCGACAATACGAACTTCCGTATGAAAAAATGACCTTCCAGTAGAACCCATTTTTTCGGCAGCATGATCAGTGTCCATCACACAAGCTGGACCACAAGATTCCGTTAAACCATAAACTTGATGAATAGGAATTCCCAATTCGTCGTACTGTTTTATTAAACTAACGGGCAAAGGAGCCGCACCGGACAGAATTGATCTGAGGCTACTGAAATCATAACGATCAAAATTAGGCACTTGAAGCATAAAATTGAGCATGGCGGGCACTAATAAACCCGTTGTAATTTTCTCATCCTCAATCAGCTTCCAGGTAAGAGCAGGATTAAATTCTCGAACAACCACGCTGGTCGCACCACAATAAATATTATACGTAATGGGCGCTAAAGCACCTACGTGAAACATGGGTAACGCAGCTAAATTGATATCACCAAATCTAACCGTAATTGAATTTTGAAATGTATGGAGAGCACCTTCAGTCGTAGCATGGGTATGTACCACGCCCTTGGGTAAACCTGTGGTTCCAGAGGTGTACATAATAAATAGGAGATCATCATTTTCCGCTTCAATCACTGGCTCAACAGTACTGCCCGCTTCACGAAAGGCCGTATAGTCTTGAGAAAAAGCCGTTGTACCACCCACCTCAGAAACCATCAGCCATTGGTTTATATCCGTTTTATCCCCTCGCGAATGTATTTCAGTAATATTTTCAATAAATTCTTCGCCGAATATTAGAGTCGTTACACCACTATCCTTTATTATAAATTCTAGCTCGTCTGGAATAAGCCTCCAATTGATAGGGACAACCACTCCTCCCATCTTCGCTATAGCAAAATAAGACTCCACAAATTCAGCGCTATTCATAAGCAATAAACCGACTCTATCGCCACGTTTAACTCCGGAACTCACCAATGCACTGGCAACCTGATTGCAACGTTTGTTGAGTTGATCGAAAGTAAGTCTTAACCCCGAAGCACTATCGACATAGGCCTCACGTTCCCCACTTAATCTAGCTCGTTTAGCCAGCACGCCACCGATATTGTTTTTCATATTAATTCCCTGTTATTTTCCAATTATTATTGCCAAACGGCTTCCTTTGAAAATACTTTCTTGAGATTCTTATTTTGAATGAAACCCCTATTCTTTATGAAACAGAGTGATCTGGCATTTAACCAGTTTGATGTCAAGCTTGCCAATAGAGTATTGTAATTAGCAGTGAAAAAGGAAAGAGAAATGGGTCCGTTGGGGTCAAGTTACAAAAATACCCACTTATAAATCAGCAAGCAATGCAATTTAGCGATGACGAATACCCGATAACTCGTCAGTATATTCACCTATTTTGATAGGGTAATTATTTAAAAAACCGTTTATTTTTATACCTGCGAAAGCAATAAGGGTTATTGGATTCTCAGTATCCTGCCGCAGACATGCCAGTAGACAATTCACAAATTTATGTTATGTTACGGCAAATTAATTCGGTTATAGGCTACCCAAAGACCTACGTGCAAACGTGATTTTTCTAACAGATTAACGAACATGAAGATGGGCCCCAGCGATTCGCTACCATCAAAGATTAGTAGGACAGATTTTCCGTGACAACTAATAACTATAATAATCACAACAATAAAGAAGTCATTACTGAGCCTAATACAGTGGGACAAATATATCGAAAAGTCTCACCTTTAGAACGAACGTACCTTTATCACGATAGAGGTAGTGAACAGCCCATGATACTCAATGCTGTTCTGGAGGGTCATGGTGAATTTCACTTGCAACAATGGCAAGCGGCCTTAAACAAGGTTGCGATCGCCTACCCCGGAATTAGACTAAAAAAATCAGGCAGGCTCGGTTTTTCAAATTGGCGCATAAGTGGGTCGCACATTCCCGTTACTTTGATCGAAAACTCACTCTGGGATGGCATGAGCCCCGAAAACGCCGTTTTTTTACGAAACCCTCTTTCCCCTTATGAAGGACCCAATTTCGAAGTCGTACTCGTTAAGTCCGATAAATTACGCGTCATTTTTAGACTGCATCATGCCGTTGGCGATACTGGCGCAATGAGACATATCATCGACGACGTATTTAGGGTACTAAAAGGGGGAGAAGCCATTGGATCCAATTCGGTTTTGTGTGATTTTGATATACTTAGCCGAATACCCCGTTCACGATTACCTAAATCCACGAATACTGACATAGCTCCCACCGGACTACCGCAAGGAAGCTCCATGAACTCATTGTGGCACCGAATTCAATTGCCGCTGAAAGAGTATAAGTTATTACCTAAGATGATGATTGCTATTAGGCAAGCAACGGATACCCTGCTGAAAGATAGATCTCCCCAGGAAGATATGCGCATTCGATTGACCGTCGATATGCGTCGACATTTACCCAAAGATACTCGCACAACAGCAAACTGTTCCGGTGCCTTTGACGTATGCGTATCAAGCGATGATTCACCAAAAAATATCGTTCGAAAAATGAGTGCATCTTTACGCTCCAATTCAGAAGCTGCATGCCCGCCTCCTTACTTACTCGCTCTAACGCGCTGGGCTCCCACTATGCTGCTGGGTGTTAAAGACAAGACCTTACTAAAACTCCACGAAACAGCACAATACCCACGTTCAGGTACCCTATCAATGGTGCCCAAAGGCGTTAAATCAGATTACTGCGCTGCAGGCTTTATTGGAGAAACCTCTTTTGCGATACCCCCTCCCCTCAAGCTATTGCCTTTCTTTATGACATTATGGGTACACGAAGATGAAGTCGAAATGGTCGTGGGTATGCCTGAGCTATTGGGCAACAACGGTCGCTTAGAGCAGTTTACCAAACAAGTTAGAGATATCGCCACCAAGCTTTGATGACCTAAACGTTTAATGACGTGGTGCATAGTAAGAATGACCTCACCTTTAATCCATTTCAAGTACAGCCCGTCATCCCTTTACCTATTAATTCCTTTCAACTATTCTGCAATATCGACACAACATCATAGGGCGTGCCTACCAGTGAGATTCATCGTATTTAGCTTAACCGTATTATTATTGGGCTGCTCAGTGGATCAACCCCACACATCAACTCCTGCTCAGACATTTACAATCGTATACTCTTCCGATTTAGACGGCGAACTGGAGCCTTGCGGCTGTACCGTGGACACCGACTATGGTGGTATTCAAAGGCAAGCTGCTGCATTAGACACGTTGCGAACTCAACATCCAAACCTTATATTATTGTCTGGCGGGGGCTTACTGGACGACACGAGCCCACTCGCAAAATTAAAAAACCAATACATTATTAGCGGCCTAATTCTACAAAAATACGATGCCATTGCATTACAAGCGAAAGACTTAAGTTTCGGTATTAGTATGCTAATGCAAGATTCAGATGCATTAAGTCTTCCTTGGGTAGCAACGAATCCATACGCCAACGAGGAAGCAATCAACCGCCACTCAGAAAAAAATAAAACCCGTATTCCATCCGACAAAACAATCACCCGTGGTTCAATCACTTTGCGTTTTTTCAATAGCGCCAATTACCAAAATCAGCAGGGCGAAACGATATCTTTACCTAAAGTGGTCCTCATAGAACAACTGAAAGCCGCGAAAGCCAACGGGCATTTCACCATTCTCTCTGTCGAAGAAGGCGACACGAGTCACCATGATTTGGTAGGCAAATCGTTTTTAGATATTTTAATGACACCAATGCGGGATGAGTATTTTAAAGACCCTGTCAGAAACGGAAATACGCTAATACTCTCTCCCGGTAATAGAGGTATGTCTCTTGGAGTCATACAACTAACAGTTCAAGCAGGAAAGATTTCCGACTCCTTTATTCACAATATCACCGCGTTAGATAACGCCATTGAAAATGCACCCCGAATGGATACCTGGTACGAAGACTACAACAAAGCGGTAGAAGAACAGTACCAAGAAAATGCCGCTCGCCGAATAAAACATGCCGACCCCGTATATGCTTCAGATCAAACATGTAAAACATGTCACTCGAAGGAACACGAAATTTGGTCTCAAACCGATCACAGCAAAGCATTCGCAGACTTACAAAAAGTGTCTAAAGCATT
The DNA here is from genome assembly GCA_019090455.1 of Pseudomonadales bacterium. Taxonomy (GTDB): domain Bacteria; phylum Pseudomonadota; class Gammaproteobacteria; order Pseudomonadales; family DC-out160; genus DC-out160. Next base: position 57,086 of record JAHRWA010000044.1, read on the forward strand.
CGACCCCGCCTGCATCGGTTGCCATGTGGTTGGATTCGACGACGACGGCGGGTTTATTAATGAATTTCACACGCCAAATTTGAAAAATGTTCAGTGTGAATCTTGCCACGGTATGGGTGTAGCACACACTCAAAATCCAATCACTAATAAGCCATCAAAGTCAGATTGGACGATGGAACAAGTTTGCACTCAATGCCATAACAAGAAACACAGCCCTAAATTTGATGCCAAGATGTATTGGCCTCAAATTCAACATTAAATCCGATATAAGAAAATATCCCCTTTCCAGAGAAGAAACCATTTTCGTTTACTCCCAACACTGCCACTTTAAAAGCGATAAATGGGATTAAAGACTTTAGCGTGATAAGCTAGAATTACAGAGACCATGCCAGACAATGATCGGTCAAAATGATGAAACGTTTCGTCCTTTTATTAATCCAGTCATTTTGTTAAACCGGTCATTTTTTAAAACTAATACGAGATTTCCCTTAATTCAAACTTCTCTAGGAGAGTGTTGTGAGCGCTGGAACAAGATTACCCCATACCCCCGAGCCAATGCATAAATGGACAGGTTCAACAGGCTTAACAATGACCGGTGATTCTTGGGGCGACCCCAACGGTCCACTCGTCATATTACAGCACGGTGGCGGCCAGACCCGCCATGCTTGGAAAGGTACGGGGGAAGCCTTAGGTGCAGCGGGATATTTTGCAATTGCCTTGGATGCTAGAGGACATGGAGATTCAGATTGGGCACCCGATGGCCTGTATGGTATGGATGTTCAAATGGAAGATTTAAAGAGTGTTATCGCACAATTAAGCAATAAGCGCCCTGTATTAGTCGGTGCATCAATGGGCGGCGGTACGAGCCTAGTTGCCGTGGGCGAAGACCACATCGATGCGACAGCGTTGGTCCTAGTTGATATCGCACACAAGATAGAAGATAAAGGAGTGAAAAACATCCTGGATTTTATGCAAAATAAACCGGATGGATTTAGCTCTCTACAAGAAGTCGCAGATGCAATTGGTGGCTACCAACCACATCGTAGCGCGCCCAAGAATTTAGAAGGACTGGCTAAAAATGTGCGTCTAGGGAAAGACGGACGATATCGCTGGCACTGGGATCCGCGCTTTCTAAGCAAGGGTCGTGATTTCAAAAAACGTGAGGATCGATTAGGCGCATGTGTTGAAAACCTGTCCCTACCCACACTTTTAGTCAGGGGTGGTCTATCTGATGTACTTAGCGAAGAAGGCGCACAGAGTTTTCGCGATCTATGCCCCACCAGTGAATACGTTAATGTTACCGATGCTGGCCACATGGTTGCAGGGGATCGCAATGATATGTTTGCTAGCGCAGTCATAGAATTTTTATCACGCACCGTTCCTGTGAAAGGAGAACCGGTACAAAAAGCACATCAAGTTAATCCCCACCATGACAGTTCAGAAGGGGATGTTCTTGATATCCCTTAATCTTCACGGGAGGGAATTGTTGCTATCGTATCCGGCACCTCAAGGTAATAACCAGTACGATGGCAACGACACTTTCATTACATCTATAACTACACCTACAACTACAACTACAGCCACAATTAACTTTTCACTATCGAACTGCACTACGTAACTTGTATTATTTAACTCGCACGACAGGATATCAATGACCACATTATACGGAATCAAAAATTGCGACACGATCAAGAAATCTCGCAAATGGTTAGAACAAAATGGAATTGAATATCAATTTCACGATTACCGTAAAGATGGCGTCTCAGGTGAGCAACTCGAACAATGGTGTGATGAATTAGGCTGGGAAAAATTACTCAACAAGAGAGGGACTACCTGGCGCAAGTTACCTGATGAAACTAAGCAGACCGTCGACAGAGAAAAAGCGATTCTGATTATGCTGGATCAACCCGCCATCATTAAGCGCCCCGTACTCGATTTAGGCACGATTAGATTGTTAGGTTTCAGTGAAAAAGAATATTCCGCATTACTCATTTAGTCCTGTGGACCACTCAATTATCAAACGGAGAATACTCATGTTTATCGCCATGAATCGATTTAAAATTAAGTGTGGAAGCGAAGAGGCATTTGAAGAAATGTGGACCAACAGGGAAACTTTTTTAGAGGGTGTTGCTGGATTTGAAAGTTTTCAACTCTTAAAAGGCTCAAAATTCGCCGAACATACTCTCTTCGCGACTCATACCGTATGGGCATCTCGTCAATCCTTTGAAGACTGGACACGGTCGGAAGCGTTCCGTAAAGCCCATGTTGGAGTCGGCTCTAGCAAGGAACTCCACCTGGGACCACCTGAACTAGAGCTTTTCGAATCTGTACTCGATTTATAGCGCTAAAAACTGCCTTCTGCTGAAGACTTAAAAATCGATAGAGTTTGCACCCGTATAAGTATAATTAATCCGATGCCATAGAAATTTTTCTTCATCATTCAAATCACTTATACGGCCAGCACCTCGGCTATCTCAAAGTCAAAATAGTGCATTCATCATGCTTGATTCAGGCCAACTCTCATAATCTAAACCCTCAACACAATACATCTCCCCCCCTATTGTTTATACATAATTCTTCTTGAAAACACTGCCCCACACATAAAACCGTCGTTTGCTCAGTGATAGACGCCCAAACGCCCTATTTGCCTAAATTCACAAGTAAAATTGCAATACCGACTTCGTCCTTCTATTTACAAAATCATCCCATTTGTGGTTACATGTCCGTCTGGTTTTTGAGCGGTTAACTCAACTTACCTGACTAATAATTCAAGCTCTAAACTATTCCAGCAACACATAAAATAACAATTCGCTTTCGACAAAAAACCTTCCATAAAAACCTTTCCATAGAATATGGAACATAAGCACACTTTAGAAGTATGACATTATGAGCAATCTACCCGATAACGCTTTCGCTGAGTTACTTAAACCCGGTTCCGATTATGAAATTAAAGAAATCGAAATTGCGGGAGTAACACAAACCGTTTTTGCCAACGCCCCCAAAACTATGCACGACGTATATCGCGACGCCAGCGTGAAGTTTGGAGACAAAGACTTTCTTGTATACGAAGATCAACGTTGGACTTTCAAGCAAGCCTACGACCAGTCCATCAAATTAGCGAGCCAACTCACTAATGAGTATGGCATCACTAAGGGAGATCGAGTCGCCGTAGCCTGTCGCAACTATCCCGAGTTGGTTTTCTCATTGATGGCAATACACGGATTGGGTGCCGTTTCAGTTTTAATGAATGCATGGTGGACAGGACCAGAATTAGAATATGGATTGGAAGATTGTGGCGCACGCGTTTTTATCGCGGATGAGGAACGACTTGAAAGAGCAGCACCTCACCTTAAAAAACTCGGCCTAGGTGTCATTAGCATTAGAACAGACAAGTCCTTCGATCTTGACTTAAGAAAAATCGAAAACCTCATCGCAACAGATAAAAGCACCATTATGCCCCCTGTTGATATGGAATCTGATGATACAGCCCTCATCATGTACACCTCTGGCACGACGGGCCACCCAAAAGGCGCGTATTCAAGCCACCGAAATATTATTGGGACTTTATTAAGCTTCGAAGTGACCGCTTACGCAAAAGCTCGTGGTGCACCTAAAAAACCAAAATCAACGACATCTGACAAGAAACCGTCTAAGCCCAAGGTAAGGCTGCAAAGTAGCACGCTAATCGCAGTGCCTCTTTTTCACGTAACCGGACTGATAGTTCAATTGTTCCTTTCCTATAGGGTCGCAAGAAAAGTGTCCTTGATATACAAATGGGACCCCGAGGTCGCTATTGATATCATCGAAAAAGAAAAGGTCACCGCATTTACTGGTGTCCCAACCATGAGCCGTGAGTTGATCGAACACCCTTCTTGGAATCTGCGGGACACATCCAGCCTGAAAGACATGGCCACCGGTGGAGCCCCTAGACCAGCGGAACAGGTCAAACAATTCACAAAGAAAGCCACCCACATCCGTCCGGGCCAAGGTTACGGATTGACTGAAACTTGCGGATTGGGAGCATCTATTAGCGCCGAGGATTACATCACACGACCCACTAGCGTCGGCAAACCCAGCTACCCCCTTGTCACCATGAAAATAGTGGACGAAGCAGGACAATCTCTTCCCACTGGGGAGCGCGGAGAAATCTGCATTAAAAGCTCGACCATCATCCAAGGTTACTGGAATAAACCAGAAGCGACGAAGAAGGAGTTCAAAGATGGATGGTTCTTTTCTGGTGATATTGGCTATTTAGATGAAGAAGGATATTTATTCATAGTTGATCGCGCGAAAGAGATCATCATTCGAGGCGGAGAGAATATCAGTTGCAGTGAAGTGGAAAGCGCTATATATGAACACCCGAATGTAATAGAAGCCTGTGTTTTTGGCGTGCCCCACGATCGTTTAGGCGAATCGGTAGCAACCATGATATACAGCCAACCAGACTCATCTTTAACTAGCGATGAGATACGAGAACATCTGGTTAGCCGACTTGCCAAATTTAAAGTCCCAGAACATATCTGGTTCACAAAAGATCAGCTTATCCGTGGTGCAACTGGCAAGATTCAAAAACGTGACATTAAAGCCAAAGCAATCGAAAAACACCTTTCTTCTTAAGATCTGCAAGAATCGATTGAGATCCATGAAACTTAGCTTTCATGGATCTCAATCGTTACTTGGCCAAACAAAAATATCTTTGTAAGCCGTATAGGTCGTTAACACTAATACTGGCCCTAGAATCAACCAGCCCAACCCCAAAGGCAAAGTGGAGACTATCACAAGGGGTATTGCCACCAACGCATAGACAGTAAATGCCCCTAAATTACGAACACACCCATGAAAACTCATTTTCAATGCTTGAATCCCAGGCACTCCATGCAACATTGCTAATATTGGAGCAAACCACAAGGCCATAATTAAAGGCATCATTAAAAGGCTTATCACTAAAAGAGTGAGAGTAATGGGCATCGCCAGCTTATAAAACAAATCAATCAAGATTGAGACTGTAAAATCTTCATCCGTCATAACTAAGCCCATCAATGTGTCGAATTCAACAAACGGAATCATTGATAACAGACCGATAAAAAATACGAGAAAGCTGCCAACAGCATACAAACTACCAATAACAAACAAGTTACCAATATGCGACCTAAAACCCTCGAACAAATCACCCACCTCGAACTCACCTTCCAAGTCAGCCCTCTGAGCCGCAAAGATAAATCCACCAGTGAATAACGGTCCCATCATCGACGATAAAAAGGAACCGAGAGGCACCATATTAATTGAGACTATGATGACTAGCCAAATAAAGCAGATTCCAATCCACTTGAACGCTCCCTCTGAAAATAGAGTATAAGCGCGATAGAACCAACTCCAACCTGCGATAGCCTTACAAGTATGTAGTTCTACTAATTCAGGTGTGCTGAGAATCTGTTGCGAAGGCTCGCCATTGTCAGATGTATCACTCGTTTTAATATCATTCATTTAAAAACCGCTGCGTTATCTCTCTTCCGTTGATTAAGGTATTTTCCCTATTTATATTCCAGCCTCTATTTACTATCTCACAGTTATTCAATTAACCACTAGACTTCATTTATTTATCCTGGCGACTGGCATTCAAATTAACGGCGCAATTGAGCCACACTGTGATCAAAGCTCATCTTGAAAGCAGTTATTCGCGATATTGACTAAGGTCTCCAACACAGACCAGAAATTTTCCATGCCTCCGGGCTCTTCTCCATTGCCAATAAAATAAGCAGCCTCAGCAACAAGATCAATTTCAGCACGCAACTCTTTACTCACTTTTCTATCCAAAGCGCCGCACCATTCCTCTAGCCCTCCACTCAATTTTATGCCTTCAATAAGCCCCTGGCACCAAGCCCTTAACGGTAAATATCGACATCCCTGATCTGCAAAATCTATCTCACATGGTAAGCTCGGGACAGCATAGAGAACGGTATCCGTTATACAATCATAAAGGTCGAGCATAATCCCTACGATCTGGTCGCGTTGTTTTTTATTACGATAGTGACACCCTAAGCCGCCAAAAACTGATGGTAACCATACATCCGCTGACACATCTACAGGCGCGCATGCCAAGGCAAAAAACATTCCTTGAATTTGGTGAACATTTTGAGTTCCCAAAGCTCGGTCCTCGTGCTCCAAAAACAACTCCAGCGCCAACAAATCGTCTTCATCAATGATATGGCTTACGGATGAGGGTAACTCGTCATCTTCATCTGCGGGTACAACCACTTCTTCGTTTTTATCATCCCACCACGCTTCACCACGCAACTCCATATAATACTCTAATGTTTTATTGGCTATCTCCCCCATGATAGGTATCTCTCTCATGGGAACACCCTCATTAAGCTGCCCCGCTACTATCGCGAAGTCCTTCCATATAGGACCGCGTTTTTTGGCATTACTCTTCGCCCACAGTGCAAGGTGCACAAATCGTGTAAACCACTTCTCTCGACGCCCTTCCATAATAAGATTAGCAGACAAATTAATGGCTTCGGCTGAACCCACTCCATGATCCGTAAATAAGCCATCCGCAACACGTTCAGCTTCATCATCTTGTTCAAACCAACCTAGAGTAAAATCCTCGCGCCAATGCCACTTACTGCTGGTTTCCAGACTCTTCTTAATGGTGCCTTTACCCAGTAATTCAGGGTTTTCTTTCTGCCACTCATGCAACACATACTGATGATTAAGGGGTTGAGGATGCGGCGCATCTAGACCTAGAAGTTCAAGCCACATTAGCACTTCAGGCGGCACAGCCTGATTTGCTTCCAAATTCAAGGACAGGCCGTAGGGTAGCATCTCCTGCAAATAGTCCATGGACGTTTCCAAGCAATAAACCTCATCAGACATCCTCAGCAACACTTCATTACAGTCTTCCTTAGAGGATAATGGTGTGCACCAAACATCAATCAATCCGTATCGCTCCTTAATCACCGCTCCAATTAATCGGTATTTATCACCCATCCGAAAAAACGAAAGAATGGTCTGTGCACCTGCTCCATCGATAGAGGAGACCAAATTCTTAATTAATTTTGTCCCTTCCGGAATTTTGGCGGGCATCACTTCCAAACCCGATATTCTCAAGTCTCTAATAATGCTATCGACTAGTATGCGCTCCTCTTCACAAAGCCAATTACGAATCGTGATTAAACGGCGAAGTCCCAATGATGAGATAAAGGACTGATAGCTTTCCGTGCAGAGATACCCCAGGATATTGTTACGTACATCTTTGTTCGGGTGCAGCAAAAACAGTAGCGCCGCTTCTCTCGCTTTCTCCTCATCGAAGCAGAGAAAATTAATGATTAATTCGGTAGCTGCCATCTGAGGGAGGTGCGTCATCTGATTGGCAAACACCTCATAGAACGAAAACTCAGTATCGATCACCTCGTTTTTTGCCAGATCAAGAAGAGCCTCTTGCATTTCTAATTCATCGATGACATCTACCGCCTCTTCCACTTCAAACCGGTCCGCCATCCACTTTCGGGTAACCTCAAGAAACGAATCCGAAGGCCTGTAACCCATATCGGTGATTTGTAGCAACAACCAATGCAATAACTCTTTATCGATATTCTTTTGTTTTAATGCAACCAGTAGCTTCTGCTCCAACTCTTGCCAGTTTTCTTTCGCTTTTTGCTGACCGTCTCGAATTTGTATCAGCATCTCTTGCAAGGCTGCACTAACAATATGCTCAAGCGCATCCATGTGATGAGGATCTTCATCAAGAAATTTTGCCTGGCCACCGAAATAAATAAAGGTGTGTACCACTTGCTCTAACACATCAGAATAGGTGTGATCAGAGTACTCATCCTTAAACTCATACCAGCCCCAAGATCGCCCACCTTCTTTCAAATGACGACCATATTCACCTAACACTTCCATCAACCAACCCGATTGAATCTTAGCCATTTCTTTGCCCGCCATTTTAGATTTTGGCAGCCACAATCATAATGTGATCATTTCGCCTACCGTTTAAGCGCTGCATCCTAACATAGCGCCCAACCTCATCAAAGATCTGCTTCGGCACTCCAAGTTAGTCGCAGGTAACCGTTGGCGAACCAGAACGCTGATGCGTCCTCCTTTCTCCTTTAAACTCGCCAATGGAATTTATATACTAGTCTGACATTCAAAACACGGACAACACGGACCCAGTAAATAGGCCTTACAACTGAGACATAAAAACCGTATAATCGGTCTCCCTCACAGCCTGGCATTGGCTGAGTTACATAAGCAACACAAAAACCACTGACTTTAGCCACTGACTTCAATCACCTACTACCAAGCTCATGCGCCTCTTTTTATTTCTAGGCTTTTCTATTTTACTCAGCATTGAGCTATCAATGCCGACCTCTGCCTATGGTGCAAATAGTGATGCCGGCACCTTCGTGATTAGAGATGCTCTCATCAAAAGACCTTTAGAACCTTTTATTTCATTCTTAGAAGATCCCTCTCAAAAAGAAACCATCACCTCTATCCAGATGTCTCGCCTTCAGCAGAGATTTCAACCGCTACCCGATCCCACCATAAACTTCGGATTTAGCTCCTCAGTGTACTGGTTTCATTTTAGCCTCGACCATCAGTCAAACGATATCAGAACTTTTTTACTGGAAATCGACTACCCCATGGTGGATGAACTGACGGTTCATACCCTTTCACAGACAGGAGAAATGACAGCTCTACATTTGGGCGACAAATTAGCTTTTGATCACCGGCCCATTCGATTACGCAACTTTGTTATTCCTATTCAACTGCGCCCTTTTGAGAAAAAAGAATTTTATCTGGAAATGAAAAGTTCAATTAATTTGAGCTTTCCAATTACATTATGGGATTCCATTAGCTATCTTGAAATTCAAAATCAATACCAGTGGAGTATGGGTATTTTTTACGGAATTGCGTTTGGATTGTTGGTCTATAACCTTTTCCTCTATATCTCCTTAAGAGAAAAAGCATTTCTGTTTTATATTATTCATACGTTCTGCACAATTGGTTTTTACTCGGTATTTGATGGATTTAGTTTTCAAATGTTCCCCAAAGCCATCGCTTGGCAAAACATTGCTATCATGGTCTTCTTTTGCGGCTCTTATATATCCGCTATTCAGTTTGCTCGTTATTATTTAGACATCATCAACAATAACCCCATCATTGATAAAATCAGTCTTACACTCATATCCCTGATCACAATAACGCTCTTTTCAATTCTAGTTGTACCCACGGGCACCATGTCAAAAATCATTGTCAGTGCCGGCATTATCGTCGTTTCCTATTTAATGATCGTCGGAATCATTCGTTGGAGGGAAGGAAATCCGCTCGCCAAAGTCTATCTCATCGCCTGGGCTTCCTCGCTATCTACCGCAGGATTAGCCATGTTCTCCGCTCTAGGAATAATTACTGATTTCGGTATTTCAGTATGGGCTATGAAATTGGGGTGGGTTGCGGAATTGATGCTTCTGTCTCTCGGGCTAGGGCTACGAATCAATATTCTCAAAGCCGAAAAAGCCAAAGAGCACCAACAAGCTCTGACGGCAAAGCAGGACAACAAAGCCAAAGGGGAATTTCTTGCACGCATGAGCCATGAAATTCGATCTCCATTAAGCGGCGTTCTCGGCATGTTAAAACTACTTTCTGATACTGAACTCAACGCAGGGCAAAGACGCTATATAAGTAGTATTGAAATCGCTGGTGATGTGCTTGTCGAAGTTATTGATGACATATTGAATTATTCCAAAATTGAAGCCGGCAAAGTCTATTTGGAACATATTGAGTTTAACCTCGAACTATTAGTCTCTGATTGTACCCAAATTTTTGAATACAAAGCAGTGGAGAAAAATCTGAGTTTAACGGTAAATCTCGATCCAGATATCCCAGCAAAGTTATGGGGTGACCCTGCACGCATTCGGCAAATACTCAACAACTTGCTTGCCAATGCGTTTAAGTTTACCCAAGAGGGCTACGTCGTCATTCAGATTAAGCTCATTAACTCACCGACTGACAATAATGATAAGGTAAACTTACATTTCGAAGTCGCCGACACCGGCATTGGAATCAGCAAAATAAATCAAGAAAAATTATTCGAGTCCTTTAATCAAGCAAACACCTCGACGACCCGTGAATTCGGAGGTACCGGCCTAGGCCTTACGATATGCAAAGAACTAACCGAACTTATGGGAGGTAAGATTGGTGTCGACAGTATAGAAGGGCAAAGCTCTTGTTTCTGGTTTCAATTACCTTTAGACACTTCTCCTATCAACGAAATACAAAATCATCCAAATACAGAGAACCCTTCAAACAAAGCCAACTTCCGCTCGCAATATGATTCTGACCAGCACCCTTTGTCTCCTACCGTTTATTCAAAAGAAGAAAATAACAAACTGCGTGTTCTTGTTGTTGAGGATAACGATATCAATTTGAAGGTCATCCTCGGCTTCCTTAACAAATTGAACATTCACCCCGATGTCGCTATGGATGGTCGCGCAGGTATCAACCAATACAAAACCGCCACCCCGCCCTATCAACTCATTCTTATGGATTGTGAAATGCCGGTAATAAATGGGTTTGAAGCGACTAAAGTTATTCGCAAGTGGGAAGCAGATCTCGCGCTACCAAAATGTCGAATCATTGCGTTAAGCGCTCATATTGCCGGTAGTTTTAGTTCTCAGTCTTCTGCGGCTGGTATGGATAGCTATCTTTCAAAACCAATAGACTATGCATTATTAGAAGCCTGCATTGTGGAAATCGCATCACAAACCGATATAATTAACGAATACAGCGATCTTTAGAAAGTACAATAATCGTTAAAAAGTAAAGCGATATACCCGAAATACAGTATCCAACTACTAGACTTAAACCCGGGTAATCAAGTCTGAAATACAACTCTCTCAATACGGACATTGACTATGCCACTCAGTGAAATCGACGAAGTTAATCCGACTAATGCTCGTTCATTACCTACTCTATCTACCACTTCAGCATTTCACCAACAGTACTTCGTATCGCAACGTTGGTGGCTTGTAACCACGCTCAAGCTTGGTATTTTATTCTCGATAACAGGATATTGTTACTTAAAAATTGTCGCTAACAGCAATATAATAACGCTAATGAGCTTCAGTTTTATAAGCTTATTTTTATGGGGCGTCATTAGTTTTCGTATATTGAACTTTCCTTATGTTTTGATTTCAGATGAGACGATCAATATCAGGAACTTTATAACGGGTCAATTACGTACCCTCGAATGGAGTGATATCAATAGCATTCAGCGTGCCACTAAACTGCTTCATATAAACACTCGGCACAGTGAAGAAATCCCAGTCAAAAAGAAATTATTACCGAATTCAATGTTTCAGAACATCTATTCGAATATTCGCGACGAATTAAATCAGAGAAAATCAGAAGCCTATAAAATAGGACGATACAACGTCACTATTAACGGTTCCGACGCTTATATCAGTTACGATTGCTACGGCTCTATATCAACCATTCCCCAACTCACTCTAGATTTAAAAAGAAAAAAACAACAAAAATTAATCAATCGAGTCTATATATGCGTTCATGGAGCACGTAAGCGCCTTGGTTTCCGTATTACCGAAAAAAACCTTACCCGGGCACTGAAAGAGGTAGTATAAGAATTTTGAAGAGATGAATTACAGGTGAGAAGATTGGATCTATTGCTTAATACTTAGCTGTTCAATAGACCCCATGACCACTTGCAAGTGGTCATCAAAGTCTGAAATAAGCTTATCGAGATCCGTTTCTTTATTCTTTAAGGCAAACTCCAATTTTCGCGCCGCCTCACTCAACTCATTCGCCGCTAAATTCCCTGCACTTCCTTTGATAGAATGGGCAAGGCGCTCTGCACTATCCAGGTCTCGCTCATCCAACATCGTCTGAATTTCTGTGGGCGCGGCGGAAAAACTCTGACTAAACATATGGGCCAATCGCAAGAATAGCTTTTCTCTACCCCCGATTAGCTTGATTGCGTATTCCACATCCATACCCGGTAATGAGTTGGGTAACGTACTCGCCGATTTGGTCGGTAACTTAGTAAAGTCTGCCTGAGGTTTCTCGACCGCCTGCTTGCCTCCACTCTCTATACGCTTATCCACTGAGATATATTGATTCATCACTTCAAACAAGTTGCCCACATCGATAGGCTTTGTCACAAAAGCACTCATACCGAATTCAATACTTTTTTCCATCTCACCCTTAATCGCATTTGCCGTCATCGCGATCACTATACTGTCCTTTAACTTTTCATCTTTCCTAATTATCTCTATCGCTTCATGCCCCCCCATCACGGGCATCTGGATATCCATCAGCACGATATCATAATGCGTTTCCGCCATTTTTTGTAAAGCAACCCGACCATTTTCCGCTACATCGGAGGTAATGCCTTGGTTTTTGAGGATATCTACCGCTAATTCCTGGTTAAAGCTGTTATCGTCCACGACAAGAATATGTACCCCGTGATAACGCCCCAAGCTATCGGCATCGAGTGCGCTTCGAGTTTCGATTTCTACCGTCAAGCCTAACAATGTACGTTGTATAGCAAGAATTACCTGGCTTTGCTTAACCGGACTTTCGATCCATACGGGATCCTTTACCTGAGTTAAATCAAGATCACTTCCGGAATCAGAAATGGACTTAGCGATGATGATATATTTATCATCGGATATTAACGCTCCATTTACCATCTTGGAAAACAAATCTGAATTGTCCTTTCCTGCTCCCACAATTATGGCATCGGTGTTTAAAACGGAATTTTCTTCTGATTGATCGGTGGATTGGCCACTGAATCCTATCACCTCCATATTATAAGAGCTCATGCATTGGGCAAGAGCAGCTTGTTTCTTTGCATTAGTTTCAATATAACCAATTTTCCGACCGTGAAAATCAACATTTTCTAACTCCAAATAATTACCACCTACTTCCAAATCTCGGGACAGTTGGAGAGTACAGAAAAACTCACTACCCTCTCCGATCTCACTTTTAACACCGATTTTCCCGCACATCATTTCTACTAGTGTCTTACTAATACTAAGTCCCAAACCCGTTCCGCCGTACTTACGAGTCGTTGATTCATCCGCTTGGGAAAAGGCAGAAAACAATAAATTGATTTTCTCTTTTTCTATTCCAATCCCACTATCCTTAACGGAGCAACGCAACATAACCTCGCCATCTGAAATGGATTCAAGTTTTACCTCCACAACGACATCACCTTGTGCCGTGAATTTTATTGCATTGCTAACTAGATTAATTAAAATCTGTTTAATACGCAGTGTATCGCCCATCAAACTGACTGGAATATGAGGATCAACATAGATAACTAATGCTAACCCTTTGTCCGCGATTAAGTCGCTGAACAGGTCGGCGATTAATTCAACTTCATCTCTAATATTAAATTGGCAAATATCAAATTCTAACTTACCCGCTTCTATTTTCGTAAAATCCAAAATATCATTGATCAATTCAAGTAACGATGAAGCCGACAACTTAATTTTATTAACATAATTTACTTGCAATGGAGTTAATTCAGTTCGTTCAACTAAACCCGAAAAACCCAATATCGAATTCATTGGAGTTCGCATTTCATGGGACATGTTCGCCAAGAACATGCTTTTAGATTCATTCGCTTTTTCTGCTTCTTCTTTCGCTTTTCTCAGTTGTAATTTCGTCTGCGCAAGCTCGGTAACATCAAGACCATAAACCTGCACTACAACCGGCACCGACTCTAATACGGGATGAAAATTCCAAACCATTGAGCGATCTTCAAAATAGGATTCTTTGTGCGTCAGTGTCAGTCCGTTTCGAATACATTCACTGACAATATTTCCCAGATCATCGGGTAGCACCGAGGGTAAACCCTCATCATTAAAACCATAATCCACCATTAAATTTGTCATTTCAGGATTAGCAAATTCAATACCGCAATTTTCATTCAGCTGTAGAATGGGTGATGGATTAAGCTCAGCAAATAATGCGAGACGTTTAGCTTCAACGTTTCCCACACTAGTACCAGAGGTTTCTTGAAAGCTCAGTACGCACGCATTGTCCATCTCTGGGATTGTCGCGAGTACTTTTGTCACATCAACATTGACAAAGTTACCGGTCCCCGTAATCCACCAAGCTTCCAATGAACATCCCTCTTCCTGACTTTCAAGAAGGTGTGTCATGGGACATTGCTCTTTAGTATGCTGATAATCAGCGGCATCCGAACAAAGAAGCGAATGCAAATCTCTCCCTAGTACAGTGGTTTCTTCATGCTCCAGTATTTTTTCCCCGGCAGGATTCAGCGCAACGAGGTTTCCTAATTCGTCAACGACGAACAGCCCCAAAGGCCAGCCATGCAAAAGGGCATTACTGTATTTCTTAAACCCTTCACCTAACGCTTTTACCATTACGTCCCCCCACTGAGATGTAGTACCCCAGCTGGATCCACTTTTGAATCATGAGGATCGATAACGGTATCAATACTTAACACTACATCTCCACTTTGGCACCCCAAATGAATTATCTTGGGGTTAGGCATCACCTGCCCAGTCCTGTCATAGTGAATTTTTACCACAGGTGCTAACGGGTCATCTCGGTTTGTTTCAATGACGACCCCTTTCTCTCCACTATTCAACAGTACGCCACTACCCAAAGGATAGACTCCCATTGATTTGGCAAGAACAGCAGTCATTGCCTCATCAAAGAGGCCGTTCTTCCCTGACCGATAAATTTTCGATACCGCATTCGCTGCGACCATCCCTGGGCTTTCACCAATACCGTGAACAAGCTCATCATACACATCACAGATTGTCAGGATTCGAGATAAAGGATTAATATCCTTGAGTATTAGCTTCTGGGGATAACCGGATCCATCACCTAGCTCATGGTGCTGGTGAATGATCAGCCTTGAAGTATCCGAAACAGCCTCAGTGTCGCCGAGTATTTTTTCCAGTATCGGAATATGTTGGGCTACTAACTTGCTCTCGGCTGATGAGTATTTCTTACCCTTGGCAAAAAGGTTACTCGGTAATTTTGACCACCCACTATCGTGCAACATAGCGGCCAATGCGAGCGCTTCTGTGTCCGGATCCGATAGTTTAAGCTCTTCAGCCAACAGCATTGATATGGTAAAAACACCAAACGTATGCGCAGCCAACTTGCCGTCTCTACGACTTTGATGTAACAGGGTTAATAATGCTTGATCATTGCGCTGCAAACTTTCAATCGTCTTATCGATGATCGGTGACATTGCGTCAACGCAAATCGCCCCTCCTTTTTCTACCTGACGATTAAGGGTATTCACAGCATTAACCACCTCATTCTTTATAGAGGTAGCCGCTTTCATTTCCTTTTGAATAGAAACAGGAGCGCTGGGGGAGGCAACTGATGGCAATATAACGGGAATCACTTCAGGTTCAACGTCGACAATAGGCGATTTGTCTATTGTCGACTTTGTTTTTTTCTCAGCTACTCTATCAGTCCTTACCGAATCAACGGAAGACGAATCAACGGAAGACGAATCAGTCTGCTGAAAATCAATTCCTTTGTCTAAATCGATCAGTACATTTTTAACACCCGCTTTTTTTAATAACTTGATGTCATCGATTTTGGATATCAGCCTCTTATGCCGAAAGAAGGGGCTTTTGATCCACGAAACATCCAGTTCTGCGATAAACATACCTGTTTTTAGTTCATCGATATTGATTCGCTTAGTCGTCATGCCTTAACCGTCAATCCCCAATCAAATTAGCCATCGCCAAAGTTCGGTTTCGAATTTAAACTCATTCAACATATAAAATTATAGCCCAATGCATTAATAGATCATGGTCAAATTTTATTAACGTCAATCGACTAAACCGTTCAATTGACGTTAATAAAATAATTGTAAATCGATTATAAAATTATCAATGCACGAACAATCTGCCCATTCGGTAGGTATCAGTTAACGGTGACAAATACCTCTTCACCTGCTAATTCAATGACGTATTGACCGGTATCCTCTGGTGCGATCCATTCAATCGAGTAGACTCCATCTCCCATCCACTGATCCGTATTTTCACCATCATCTAACAGAACAAGCTCTTCCACTTGACCACCTTCATAGCTCACCCTTGCACTCACCTCTCCAGCCCCGGCGTGGCACACTATATTTAGTACTTCTAGCTTTACGCTACCGGTATTCGCTGATATCTGAAGCTCCGATAGCATCGGCAACTGCCGTCTTACTAGATATCGATCAGAGCAAGTCAATGCACCCGCTCCGTTTTGATCTGCTGCGCGAATCATCCGACCCGATAGCGATTTCTCCGCATACTCAATTCCTGACAAACACTCATGACGGCCACTTTCTTCACGAAAATCGCAAAGTTCGTCCAAACTAACACCCCCAGCCAATATTAAGTTTTTGACTTCAACGGCAGATAAGTTTGCATATTTTTCCGCAGATTTGATTAACGCGACAAGACCAACAACCTGCGGTGCTGCGAAGGATGTTCCCATTGCCATAACATAACCCTGTGCAGGAGAGTAGGTTACCGTGGCTACTGCTGGCTTTTCTTCTCCCCTAAATGTCTCTTCCATGTACGTAGGCCAAGTCGATAGGATTCGGTCGCTACCTGCAAAGATATCCACTGTATAGCGTCCAAAACTGGTGCCACTCCACAGCTCTCCTGTATTAACAATACCAGCAACTGAAATCATATTAGGTAAGTTAAATGAAGATGGATATAGCGTATGTTTTCTCGTGCCCCCCTTCAGATCATTGTCATCGATACCTTTAAATAGCGCCCTTCCTGTATAGGGATTATTGACTTCGAGCCCGCCATTACCTGCCCCTGTCACAAAGAGAATCCCTAACTCTGCGTGGCGCTGAATAGCAGCCTTCAATTCATCAGAATCAAAACGATACTTTTGCTCAGTGGGAAAAGTGAGCCCACTAAAATAGGTTTGCTTACCACTGGCGTAAGAGTGATTGGTCGCAACAATATTGACACCGGATTCTTTCATGGCAGCAAAATAATCCATACATTGAATAATCCCATCATGCGTGGGACCAATGGCGCCGAGATTGGGAATTATCACACCGTAGATAGACAATAGTGAAAACGCCTTACAACTGATGATTGACACTTTTGGGCTCACACCTGATATACCGATGTCATTATCACCCACTGCACCAATAACGCCTGCGGCCATGGTTCCGTGACCGTGGATATCCAACGGATCTCCCGCTTCCGGATTCGCCTCGCCCGACGCTAAGAACTGAGATACCGTGACGTCGATACCGTAAATATCATCTATGTATCCGTTGCCGTCGTCATCGACACCCTCTTCCCCATTCAGCTCTGCCTCGTTTCGCCAAAGATTATCGATTAAATCAGGGTGACCGTAATCAACACCGGAATCAACAATCCCCACGACAATATCATGACTGCCTTGAGTCACTGCCCAAGCTAGGGACGCATTCATATCAACATCGATCATACCGCTTACTGGATCAGTCTCATCCGCAACGTTGGTTTGATGTATATATTCGCCCTCATTGTCCAAGGTCCACTGCATTCGTCTCAGTTCAACACTACTAGCCTCTACAACCCCCTCTTCAATAGCCTCATTTGCAACGATCTCTGACCCACCTGGATCTGACCCTCCTGCATCTGAATAACTCGTTGATTCCACGACGTCCGTAGATGATAAATTTGAACTGCCTCGGTTAGAGGTAGAATCAGCACCACAACCCAGCAATCCAAATGACAATGCAGGGATGGCAATGGCTTTTAGTGCGAATTGAAACTTTTTCTGATTTGCGACTTGGTTTTCTTCGCTAAATATTAAGGCGGGAGCACAAAAACTTTTTTCTCGTACATAACTATTTCTTTCGGGCACACAACTACATCTTACATCCATTGTATATATCTCACTAACATCCTATGTAAAAACTAAATTAGCGGACCCTTCATTACAGTCCGGTCGACTAATACTTCTATTACAACAACTATTTCATTCTCAGAAATTATTTGAATTTCAAATATGGCTTACATGAAAAATAATATTTTTATTTTCTTTAGGCTGTATTGTATCTACCTCGCGTTTTAACCGTTTGCATGTCTACTTCGGACATTTTTTACAACAAGTAATTGTTCATCTTGCTTTGCATTACAGGTAAAAGTAGACCGGATCCGTATTTATTTCCTATGGCTAAAATGTCAATTTTTTGTAGATTCTAGATGCCTAGCTAATAACCTCTAGAGACAACACTTTATATTTGACACCCGCTAATAAACCCTTTGAAAAATTCAAACAAAAAGGCAATGGAAGTCTTTGTTTTTGCGAAGCATGAAACATATGAGAACTTACAGCTGCACGATTTAGTCGACTATTGTTTTTTTAAAGTCTTCTGAAAAAGAAATGCCTTATAACGAAATATTACATCCAATTATTACGAAATCTTGAGAGACTCAATGCAAAGTAATGTGATTCATAAAGTAGTAGAATGATGAGTCGAAATTGGAAATTGAGAGGTTTTAGGCTCCATATGAAGAAAAATATCGCTATAAAAAAAACGGGCCGTTCCGATTCCAATGATTCAAATTTGGAATCTAGATCTAGTAAAATCTGCGCCACAATTGCACCCACAGATAATCTTAATATTTTGTCATCCCTAGAAACCGATGCCTTAGTCGCAAAGCGAGGCACTGCTCTATATGAAACATTCCGTCGCTGTGCTCTCGCTGTATTGAACTGTGGAAGTTTGGAAGATGACACAAAAAAAGTTTTGGATAATTTTTCTGATTTTGAAATCAATGTCATTCAGCAGTCTCGTGGAATAAAATTAGAGCTCATCAATGCCCCCGCTGATGCATTTGTCGACGGCACCATTATTAACGGCATCAAGGAACACCTCTTCGCTACGCTACGCGATATTGTGTATGTTGACTCCATTTTAAAACAACATGACCACATCAATTGGAATACTCAACAGGGAACCACCGAATCCGTATTTCATTTACTTAGGCACGCTAACGTCCTCCGAGCTGGGGAACATCCCAACCTTGTCGTCTGTTGGGGAGGGCATTCCATTTCGAGAAAAGAATATGACTACACCAAAGAGGTGGGATACCAACTAGGATTACGCGGTCTCAATATAATCACCGGTTGCGGACCCGGTGCGATGAAAGGCCCCATGAAAGGCGCCACTATTTCTCACGCAAAACAACATTATAAAGAAGGCCGCTATCTTGGTTTAACCGAACCCAGCATTGTTGCATCTGAGCCGCCTAACCCTATCGTCAATGAACTCGTCATATTGCCAGACATTGAAAAACGGCTAGAAGCATTTGTACGAGTCGGACACGGTATCATTGTTTTTCCTGGAGGTGCCGGTACCGCTGAGGAAATTTTATATTTACTGGGCGTTCTATTACACCCTAACAATCAGGACATTCCCTTCCCTCTCGTTTTTACCGCCCCTGCCAGTAGTCGCGAGTATTTCAATCGAATCGATCAATTTATTCATAACACTCTCGGCGAAACCGCCCAGAAGAAATACCAAATCATCATTGACGACCCGCAAGAAGTCGCTCGCATAATGAAACAAAACATATCTGCAGTGGGGGATTATCGGCGTGAGCACAAGGACGCCTATTATTTTAATTGGTTACTTGAGATACCAAGAGAGTTTCAAACACCATTTGAACCCACCCATGAGAACATGGCCAAACTGGCACTGAATTCCAATATCAGTACGTTTGCTCTAGCCGCCAATTTGAGGAGAGCATTTTCTGGAATTGTGGCAGGAAATGTCAAAGAAAGTGGATTGCAAGCCATTGCCAAACACGGACCTTACAAAATCAAAGGAGATTCAGCCATCATGGAATGCTTAGATGAATTGCTACGTTCTTTTGTACAACAGGGCCGAATGAAGCTAGGTAATGACCATTATACGCCATGTTATCAAGTGGTTAACAAATAGCTCGAGGATAATTATCATACAATAAAGACAAAAACTAACGCGTATTTATTCTTCCTGTTATAATCGCCCGCTTACTTCCCGCCACCCTTGAGAAATAGCATTGATACTCGCACATATCTACGTTCAACTGACTGAGTTTTAATTTAATTTATCCCGTTTTTATTTAAAATAATTTAGTTGAACTTACCGAGCATCAGGGCCGTTAGGAAAACCATAGTGAATCAAGCTGTCAAGATAAAAACACAAACCGCGTTTGAAGTGCGCCCGTTCAAAGTCTACACACATCGACAGATCGATAAGATATCGACGCTACAACATATTTCCAAGGATTTACTTTTCGAGATGAAAGTCGTCGCAAACGTATTGCCGTTTCGTGTCAACGATTACGTCATTGAGCAGCTGATAGATTGGGACAACATTCCTAATGATCCTATTTTTCAACTGACATTCCCCCAACGAGAAATGCTAAAGCCTGAAAGCTTTGAGCGCATGGCGAACTTGATGAAGAAGGATGCCTCTCGACAGGATATCCAGAAACTCGCCGCTGTATTACAGAGTGAATTAAACCCACACCCTGCCGGACAAATGGATTTAAATGTCCCAGCTCTTGAGGGCGAAACTCTTGCAGGCATGCAGCATAAGTACAAAGAAACCGTATTGTTCTTTCCCAGCCAAGGACAGGTCTGCCATTCCTACTGCACATTCTGTTTTCGCTGGGCTCAATTTGTGGGGGATAAGGAATTACAATTCGCAGCTAAAGAAGCCGATTCGCTGCACGCCTATTTGGCACAACACCAAGAAGTCAGTGACGTTCTATTAACCGGAGGAGATCCTTTGGTTATGAAGACCCAAAAACTTGATCAATACCTTACAGGTTTTTTGAAGCCCGAATTGGAACATATTCAAACTGTTCGCATTGGAACAAAATCACTTTCCTTTTGGCCGCAACGATTCGTTAGTGACCCAGATGCAGACGATTTATTGAGATCCATGGAAAAACTAGTGTCTGAGGGTAAGCATGTCGCACTTATGGCTCACTATAATCACTGGCAAGAAATGGACACTCCCATCGCACATGAAGCCATAAAACGAATTCGTAATACCGGTGCCCAGATACGCAGTCAAGGGCCTTTGCTTGCCAATATTAATGATGATGCCGCTGTCTGGCAGCGACTCTGGAACGATCAAGTGAAGCTCGGCATTATTCCTTACTATATGTTTGTCGAGCGAGACACTGGCGCTAAACGTTATTTCGCTGTCCCTCTTGCGAAGGCTTGGAATATCTATAGAGAAGCGATGCAAAATGTCTCTGGATTAGGAAGGACTGCGAGAGGACCTTCAATGA
Source organism: Pseudomonadales bacterium (assembly GCA_019090455.1). Taxonomy (GTDB): domain Bacteria; phylum Pseudomonadota; class Gammaproteobacteria; order Pseudomonadales; family DC-out160; genus DC-out160. The sequence continues at coordinate 78,409 of JAHRWA010000044.1, forward strand.
GTAGCGGTCCCGGTAAAATTGAAATTCAAGGTATTACCGAAATTAAAGGGGAAAAAGTATTTGTACTTCGCTTTATTCAAGGACGAAACCCTGACTGGGTACAACGTCCGTTTTTTGCTAAGTTTGACGATAAAGCGACGTGGCTAGATGATCTTCGCCCTGCATTTGGTGAAGAGAAATTCTTTTTCACCGATGAATATGAAAAGATGCTGAGAGGCTAGCTAGAATAGGATCACACGAAGGGTTTAGTGAGCTTACATAAAACCCTTCGAATTTTGAACTGACTGAATCTTCGCTCAGCTATCTCAAATGCTGACAGAACTATACATAAACTTACACCCACTTTTAGTTATTGAAGGTATCATCACCATTTGCGGCTATTGCATTCAATTTCAAACGGCAGCTTAAAGCAATTGTTAATCGTGAATGCTAATTGAATTCACATTACATACCCTAGTCAACTTCATGAATTGCAATTTATCATGTGCTTTTCCAAGTGACTAATAATCGCATGATTTTTCGTGCTTTTTACGGATAATAATAAAAAGGGATGGTAAGCTAGCCCTTGACGAAACACATCATTTATAATTTTAGATCAGCTAGATCATCGCAGAAGTTTCGTCAGTACCTTAGAGCTTGCGCTCTCAACAACCAGAAACAACTTAGCTGATTCAAATTACTAGCCCTGATGTTTCTAGCTTCGCGAGGAAAACCATGAACACTCACTCTGCTGCTTAGGCTCTTTAACATGAAAATTCTGTTAGTCACATTAGTGACCGTCTTTTGCCTGCAATTCTCTCTGCTTTCATACGCTAGCCAATCCCAGAACTGGCAGAGTAAAGATAAAGAAATCCTTTTAGAAAAAACCAATGGCCGCCTAAACCTTGCCAGAAAAGAAGTGCAAAACGTAAAAGAAAAGATCAACTTCATTTACGCTAATACCGATAAAACTAGAAAAATCATAATGAAAGAGCGCCAATCATTGAAGCGCCTTATCATATCGGCGAAAAAAGAGAAAAAAAGAAAATCGTACGAAGTTAATACTATCGAAAAAGAGTTGATACGCGCCAGAACCAAGCTCAAATTCAAACTTAGCAGCAATGACACTTCAACAATTCAAACTGAAGTCATAGAGATCATACAGCGCAAGGATCGTGCTACACGGCGCCTTACCCAGGCAAAGAATAAACTTAGCCTTTTACAAGCTGAACTCCACAATACCACACTCAATTTGGACCCAAGAATAGTTAGCCTATCTAAAGAAGCACGCAGCCTCAAACCCCACCTTCTCGCATCGAAAAATAAACTCTATCAACTCAAAAAAACAGTGGAAAAATTAAATGCTGAATTGCTCGCTTCGGAAAATAAACCAGGGATAAAGAACTCCCCTCTTCCTCCACAAAAAACAAATATCTCAACGCAAGATCATACCTATGTCTACGTTATATCCGGATCAGACGAACCCAATATTGAATCATCACTTCAGCTGAAGGACTGGGTTGAGTCCTATGGTGCAAAGTATATCGAAGGTCACTGGAACAATCTCTACGGCGGCCCACTATCAAATAACGATTCCAGTTCTAAACAGTTTTTAGAGCAGTTTGAAACGGAGCTAACAAAACTCCCTTTAAAATCTAAAATCATACTCATTGGCCATGGATTAGGAGGGGGGGCAGTTATCAAAGCAGCAACAGGAATTGCTGCTAAGCGTAATCGGAAAATCGACCTACTAGTCGCCATTGATCCCGTTGGCACGGGCAATCTTCGTGCAAATATCGTTTACGAAACAAAGGATCGAATTTGTTTGACACCAAAAGGCGATAGAGAAACCAATGACAATTATATTAAATGCATAAGGAACGCGAAACCAAGGCTCATTACGCAAAATGTAGCGCATTTTTATAATCGCTGGCAAAAAGACGCCCAAGCCCCTCTTGATTATTACAAAGAACTAATGCTATCTAATGGTGATGGTAAGCTAACACGAGGTGTGACCTCTACAGGCAAGTTTAAAATAGCAAGTCTCACTACCAAAGCTAATCAAAAACGTGAATTCTATGATAGAAGCGAAGATGCCCATCGGAAGATACTATCCTATGAGGCTAATCATCTACCCAATTTGCTTATTGAACATCTTCGTTAAAAATAATAAATCAAACAATTCAGCAGATGCAAATGAATAAGAATTATTTTTTCTCGACATCATTGTTACTCTGGACCTTTGCTACAAGCCTGGTCTACGCGAGCAATGACAATATTATTCAAATTGATAGAAAAAATGGAGAAGTCCATAAAGAGTTTATAAAGTTAATTGAAGATCAGGTGGCTCAGTTACAAGATCGTTCAGGTAGAATTGCACTCGTAGGCGGATCGGGAATTAGAAACTGTACGGCTAGCCTCTATATCAGTAAACAGACCACCTTCGTATCCCTTAATATTAATTCGCTCGGATATGTCGACGAGTTTTACATAGACCACCCTTCAGAGACATTTAAGACCATTCTATTTCAAAATCGAATTACAAAAAATGGCAGCACCGCCATAAATGTCGATCATAAAGATGGCGGATATACCGTCAAGCTAGAAAACAAGACTCTGGTTATTCAATCGAGAAAGCAAACGTCTAAATCCCCTGCTTGCAGGTTCCCTTTCAGCAGGGCAAGCTATTTTAATGATGAAAGTGAATAATCATCCTGCACTCGCATCCTCCCTCAATCCACGAGTCACATATCTCACTGCCAACCTAAATTAAGGCCATATATTTCAACTACTTACAGCATAAAACCATAACATAAATACCTATAAGCCATTAATGTAGACACTGATTATTGGTGTGTTAGACTCCGCGCGCGCAGGCTCGCCCATATTAAGAAGAAACGAAATCCTTGACCGATTTTGATACGAGTTAAACATTTAGGAATCAGGCATGATTAAGACCGGACAACCTTCCCTCCCAGAATTAACCAGAATAGCGTTAGCGTTACTCTGCCTCCTCACTTCTGGCCTGGGCCAAGCGAACAACGACGAACCCCTATCCATGTCGACAATCGCCATTTCAAAAAAAATTGGCAATTTAACGGCATATGCTGCTGGCGTGCTAATCGATGAATCACTCGAAGGAACGATAGCCACCCTAGGGTTAGCTGGGAAACTAAATTCGCATTGGTATTGGAGAGCAGAGTATTTCGGGCTGTTTCTAGAACAAGAAACCAGTAAGACCCATGACAACCGAACTCGAACTGTTCTTAATTATATACATTCTTACAATAGCTGGCGCCTTTCTATTCGGCCAATGCTTGAGTACCGAAATAGCGAAACCTTAAATGGCTTTCGTTTTCGACCAGAGTTCGCAATATTCCGCCCTATCACGCTCAATACAACGAAGTTAACGCCTGCAATGAAGCTTGAGCCATTCTACGAACCCAGAACAGAGCGTCTGACTCTCACACTTGTCACTTTAGGAGCGGACTGGACGATTAATTCAAACTTCACACTTAGCGCTAACTATATTAGAGTTATTTCTCATCAAAAGAGCACAGACCGAGAAGGACCCTCCATCGCCTTAAAAATTCGCCTTTGATGATAATCCAATATTTATCTAAGTCTCACCCATTGCTCGCTTAATAAATTGTCGATATTGCGTGCCTAGCTGAGACCAAAAATATTGTTCCACTGAAGGCGCCTTCACTGGGGTATTCGTAAGCAGCATTTCACTTAATTTTTCTATTTTGCTTGCCAAGAAATCAGCCTCCTTATCAGGCTCATCAATAATGGAGGCGTAAAGAAAATGCTCATCGTAAATGTCCGGATAGGACAAGCGCTGAGGAACCAATGGCACACACCCGTATGAGGCTGCTTCAAGTACAGAAAGACCCTGAAACTCATGAATCGCAGTAGATATCACAACATCAGAACTGGCGAGCACTGTTAAGTAGTCTTTCTGACTTTTCAGGAAACCAAAACTTAATAACTTGTCCGAAAACTCTTCCTCAATCTGAGAAAACACCTCTGGTTGTTTCCTGAATTGATGCCCTACTATGTGCAACCTAAAGTCTACCTTTCTTTGCGTTAAACCCCTTAAAGCAGAGAGCAAGCGGTCCGGCCCTTTGTCATACTCCCAGCGATGATTCCAGACCAATACGATTGCGGATGATCCCGTAGTCCTCTTTCGATTCCCTCGGGTTAACACTGGCTCTTTTATCGGTACCGGCAATACTATGCTCTTTGGCTCTATTGTCGACCTCCAAGCTTGGGGCACAAAATCAGGCAATTTCTTGAATAATTGTTCCGCGCCGTCGATGAAGCTCTCTTGATTAAAGTGAGAATTAAACACTAACCACTCTGCTGCCATAGCACTGTATAGCGTTACCATTTGAGCCTCCAACAGAGATTTAGCATATTCTCCAGAAGGATAAACAAATTGGTTTTCATGAAAATACAGTATGCTAGGGCACTTCGACAGATTGGGACACAACCCTTTTAGCGCTGCGAGATCGACCATTGATGTACATATCACTAGGTCATAGGACTGCTCTAACTCTTTGGAATAATGCGAGACAAAAGATAGCGCACTACCTCGAATACGCCAGGAAAAATGGCGAGGAGGTAATGTAACTACGGTCCAATCATATTCTGACAAAAAGGACGTTAAACCGTGAATCCACGCCACGTGGCTTGCCGCAGCATAACCATCCAAAAGCAGAATACGTTTCTTCATTGCAAAATGTGCTTAAAACGACACTGTTTTCAATTGCTCATTCTTACCAAGAGGTTGGAACATAATTAACAACTGAGGCAATAGAGTCAATGAACCCAACAATGCAATAAACATTGCTAAGCTCGTAAACAAACCAAAATAGATAGTAGGATTAAAGTTAGAGAAGCCGAGAATCGAAAAACCCACGATTATCGTAACGGATGTGTAATACATCGCGCGGCCTATGCTTTGGTGACTGCGAAACATAGCGGCTCCATAATTTCGATCCTTAGGAAATTCGACTCGGAATCGATATATGTAATGTATCGTATTATCCACGGCAATTCCGACACTAATAGCAGCAATGGTAATTGTCATCATATCTAACGGAATGCCAATCCAACCCATCATTCCCAGCACAAAACTCGCTGCAAACAAATTGGGTAAGATGGCAATAAAAGCAATAGAAAGTGATTGAAACAATAACCAAAACATCAACATCACCCCCACAAACACAACACCCAAAGTCGCAATTTGCGACTTAAATAGGCTCTGTAGCATATTATTGTATAACACCAACATACTCGTAAAACGTAGTTTATCTTCGTCTACTTCCAATTCATGGACTAAATGATTACGTACTGTATCAATAAATTCCGCTCTTTTTAGGTCTGGATTAGAATCCATGACTCTCATGGTAAAGCGGATTTGGCCCGTTTCTTCGTTCAAATACGGATCAAGCAATAGCTCCCTCAACTCTTCAGGAAACAGACTATTCATGAAAGCTAGCTCAAGAGTACTCAACGGTGCCCCCTTGATACGCTCTGTGACCTGCATTGTCGACGCCACCGAAAGCACTTTACCCGTTTCAGGAAGATCATCTAAATATTGATGAATTCGGTTTATACCCTCTACTCTCTCCACCGTAAAAAAAGTACTGTCTGCGTAAACATCTTCTAAACACTCATCATCTACGAAGCAGTCAGCCTCTTCGGCTTCATATTCATCACTAAAATCATCGATAATATTCGCTTCTGATACTTCCTCTACCACGTCAGGCAGATCAACTGGAACTACCCCGGAAATAATAATATCCATCGGCGTAGTGCCGCCGAGCTGTTTATCTATTTCTTTCATTCCCTGATGAATTTCAGTAGATTCTTTAAAGTAATCAATAAACCGATTCTCTACACTCAACCGGCTTATGCCAACAAAGCAAAATAGGGTTATCGCCACACACATCAAAACCAGTTTATTCCCATAAGCTTTAGTAAAGTCTGCAAAATACAAACTAAGCGGTTTCTTATCCCCACCCGTTTCCATAGCCCCTTTGGACCTTTGCAAAATAAGCAATATGCTAGGAAATAGGGTAAAAGCCATAAAAAATGCGATGGCTATCCCTATCGACATCATCATGCCAAAGTCGATTACCGGCCGAATACCACTCACTAATAATGAAAAGAATGCGACCATCGTCGTCAATGCGGTGTACAAACAAGGCCATATCATTGCTTTCAAGGTATCGCCTACCAACTGTTGCTGGTCTGCATCAGGATTAAGCTTCGCGATTTCGCGATACCTGACCGTTAAATGAATAATCATTGAAATAGTGATAATGAGAAGAAGAGAGATAAAATTTGAGGATATTACTGTCACGGGAAATCGTACCATTCCCAAATAACCCGTCATCACCATACAGGTAACGACACTACAAAATAATGGCAGGATCACCCATCGAGGCCGACGAAAAATGACAAAAAGAATGACCACTAAGAAGATAACGACACCGCCACCAAAAACGCGAAGATCGTTTCGTACATATTCAGTCATATCAACAACGATCATAGGCATTCCACCCAGAAAGATCCTAGCATTCTCTTTGTATTGAGCGGTTATCTCCCTAATAGCCCGGACATTATCGCGGTGTATCTCTAATTTACGCGCATTTAGGTCTTTCGCCTTGAGACTGACTCTACTTAATTCATTTTTTTCACTTATTGTTAAGCGCCCCAATCGACGCTTGTCCCGTAATTCCTCTCGCCGATCAACTAACCTCAGTGCTTCTGGATCGGTATCGAACACAATTTGAATCGCAACTGTTTTGGCATCGCGGCTGATTAACATGTCTCGATAAATTGGATTGCTCAAAAGCTCCTTTTTTGCCTCTTCGCGATCAACGCCGGGATCCTCTAAAGTCACAATGTAATCAGATACCGTGGTCAGCTCCATATCTGGATCATGCAATAATGGTACATTGAGAATCGAATTGACTGCCGTTACACTTTCTAAGGTAAGTAAATCCTGTTGAAGCGCGGCTAATATGCCAAGAGACTTGTCTGAGAACAGATCCTGATTTGGAGAGTAAGCAACAACTAAAAAATCATCGCTAGAGGGGAAGTGCTTACGAATCTCACGATAATACCTTAAGTCCTCATCATCCTCTAAGGTGAGTGAATCCGCGGAAGCATCCAGTTCAAAATGAACAATATTACTCGCAACAACCGCTGACAAGGCAAGCAATATAATAGTGAAAATTCCTGGCCTTTTTAAGACTACATTTAAATACAGGGAAAAAATCCTGTTCCCCATAGAAACTCTCCACTATATGAGATGTGTTATTGACGAGATGAGTGCTATTGACGAAATAGTCAATTTAGCTTTATTTGAATCTAATTGCCGGCTTATCTTAGAGGAGGAAATCCCCAATTGCCAACGCTAATAAAAGGGTGGAACTTTACCGACTCGGTATGTGATCGCCTATCAGCGCATGAGTATGTTGAGTTAATTCGTATTCATTCATCTCCGAATATTTCTCCGGAGAAATTTCGGGCAAGACTTTAATTAAAATATCATGACGTCCATGAAACTTTAAACTGTGCTTTGGCAATGCGTTGGTGGTGCCAGTGATAACGATCGGCAATATGGGCACTTGCAACTTCTTCGCCAGGGTAAATGCGCCACTTTTGAATGATTTTAAACTCCCATCAATAGAGCGGGTTCCTTCCGGGAAAAAATACACAGAACTCCCCTGAAGAAGGTGAGCTTCAGATTCCTTCATCATCTCACCAATGCTACCGCGATCCCCCCTTTTTACTCCAACATATTTATTTAACTTCATATTCCAGCCAATAAATGGCAATCGAAATATTTCCGCCTTAGAAACCCACTTAAAAGGAAAGAATAAGCCGAATATGACCAATATATCGAGTAATGACTGGTGATTTGAAACGACAACATAGGTCTTCTTTTTAATATGCTCCTTGCCTTCGTGCTTGACTCTCCAAGCAGGCATTATCCACACATAGACAGAAGCCCAGAAACAGGAATAATAATGTAAGATTCGCAATTTACTATCAAACAAGACAGTCATTGCCCATATAACAAGAGCACCTAAAAAAAAGAAAAAACAGGTAATGACAATAAAGACTAAAAATAACAACCCAATAATTTGTTCAACCATTATACAAACCTAGCACATCCACTGACAATAATTTTATATTCAAACCCGCATACTCACTTAACATGACATCCATACCACTGCAGCAGGAACAAATTTCATAGATTAACATTCATGGTATTTCACCTAAACGGATAAATTCATCCAGACAATTAAGAGTCGCCTTAAAATCTCGTGAATTATAAACGATTCAGGGAATAACAACACGACTCAACAATTAATTAATAAAGAATTTTATCCTCCTTTTTTTGCCAAAGATTAAAAGCATGCAATGCCTCTTCTCGCATCAGCTGCACAGCTGTTAACTTTCTATCGGCAATGGGTTTCTCGAATTCCTCGTAAATGAAACGATCATCGAACCCAATTGCCGAGGCATCATTTTTCGTGGTCGCATAATAGAGTGTCGTTATTCCCGACCAATATACCCCTCCCATGCACATAGGGCAGGGCTCACAACTTGTGTACAAAACACAACCCGTTAGTTCAAAGTGACCAACATGTTGACACGCTGCTCTAATCGCTGTCATTTCAGCATGAGCAGTTGGATCATTAAGACTAGAAACCTGATTCCAACCTCTCGATATTATTTCGCCATCTTTTACAATCACCGTCCCGAACGGCCCACCATCTCCAGCTAGCATTTTATTGATAGAGAGATCGATCGCCTGCCTCATGAAGACACTATGCTGGTCCCGTTTATTCATCTGACATTCTCAATTCAGTTGCTCTCATTAAAAGGTCTATTGAAACGCAGTGCTGTCGCTGTTTTTCAAGATAGTTGACGTGACACATTCAATTTTACTGATGTGCTGACTTACCTTTATATCGAGTATTTTTTTAACAAAGATCCCTTACAATTTGCCTATAATATCCAATACATTACTATGAACTTTTAAATTTTCAGAAATTCAATGACACAAAAAATAGTAGTGGAGTCTACAATTATAGAAGTAACTCAACAATTCACCATTAATTTCAATCACTTAAATAATAATGAAAAAGCAGCTTTTAATTCTCGTTATGTGCGTCCTTATGTCCGGATGCGCAGTCAAATTCATCTACAATCAACTTGATTGGGTAATTCCTTGGCAGATTAGAGATTATATTTCACTGAATGATTCCCAAAAGGACTACCTTGACCATCGCCTGACACACCACTTGGCCTGGCATCGACGCACACAGTTACCCGATTATGCTCTATTTTTACGTAAAACCGCGAAACAGATTTCCGATGGGTTAACCCGCGATGAATTAGTCCATATCAATTCGCAATTGGAGATATTCGGTCGCACGCTGACCAAACAAATTGCACCCGACGTAGCCCAACTATTTCTCACATCAAGTGATACACAGCTGACCAATACCTATCGAAAATTCGAACAAACCAATGCTAAATTTCAGAAAGAGTACATCGATATCTCTGAAGAAAAACTGAGGAAAAAACGCCTTAAAGAAACACAACACTATCTTGAACGCTGGCTCGGGGGTCTAACACGAGAACAGCAAGACGCATTAAAGGACTGGAGCCAGAAATTCAAACCTATCCGACAAAACCTTATGGAAAATAGACTATCGTGGCAAAAAGACTTTCGATCGCTAATGGCAAAAAAATCGGAGCATTCACCCGCCACTAAAGAAATTGTCGATCTGTTTTCTCGGCCAGACAAAAACTGGAATTCCGAATACAATGAAAAAATTATTTATAACAAAAACTTACTCGTCACACTTTTCCAAAAAATTGATACACTATTAACGAAACGGCAACGGAAAAAATTGAATAAAAAACTAACGTCCCTAGCCAGGGATTTGGAAGAACTGGCAGTACACCCTTAATCAAAATAACAATAGTGGCTATCATTACAATCAAGATTTTTAATAAAACATGAACTCTAACAGTGCACAAGTCTAACTTCAGAGTCGTTGAACAATATCTTACGCGTTATGCTGAAGCTGAAACCCAACTCCTCGAAACCTTCCCTTCGTATCAATACGATCACTGCCTCGTAATACCCGCATTTCGGGAAACATCTCACTATATTAAACGGCTTTTCAATAGCAACTTCCGTTATCCTAAAACACCAATGCACCTACTAGCCATCCTAGTATTAAATTGTCCTAACGATGCATCGCACTCTGCAATCGATAAAACTCAGAAAAATTTAGATTATATTCACAACAAGGGAATATTGCTTTGGCAAAGGGCTCATCTTTTATTATTTGATATTCGATCCTGTACTAGCGAGAGACCGATCCACGTGCTAGTCGTAAATCGCATCACTCATTCAATACCGAAGAAACAAGGCGTGGGTCTAGCGAGAAAAATTGGTGCGGATATCGCGTGCTATCTATATCACCACGGCATGTCTCATTCTCCGTGGATACACTCAACCGATGGTGATGCTCAACTTCCAGATGGTTATTTTCAATCTAGCTATTTCCAAGCTGAGGATCTACCCCATCAAACCAAAAATCAACACAGCGTCGCGGCGGCACTAATATATCCTTTCTCTCACGAAAATTCACAATTGCATTCAAAATGTTCTCGAACTCACATTTATCATTTGCTCTATGAATGTCATCTATTTCATTACCAGCTAGGACTTCAATACGCTGGCTCGCCTTATGGTTTTCAAACAGTAGGCAGTACACTTGCCGTTAATACGACACACTATGCCATGGTCAGGGGATTTCCCAAACTCAGTGCAGGTGAAGATTTCTACATGTTAAACAAACTCATCAAGACATCCCACATAACGAGTTTAACAAGACCCGTTATAAAACTGGAAAGCAGGGATTCCAATCGAAATCCATTCGGGACTGGGCCGTCAGTGAAAGCGCTATTACTTAAAAACAAATTACTATCAAGTGGGATTTTTTATGACCCGATGCTGTTTAAATTGTTAAAGAAATTTATTGGTCTCTTTCCGATTTTTAGTACCGATCGTAACGTAAATTGGCAACAGTCAGTAAAAAGCCACTTGGGTAATAATCAAGAAAGCGATCTTATCATAAGTGCTGCCACTACAATTCAATTTGAAAAGGCTTTGATACATTCATACCAGCAATTTAGTCAGAAAAAAAAGAAGCCCGAAATAGCAGTTCATTACCATCTTAATGTTTGGTTTGATGGTTTTCGAACATTGAAATGGCTTCACGCCCTGAGAGAAAAAGGTTACAACCAGACACATATCATTAACGCATACAACGAAGAACTATATCCTATCTCCAGCGCTGAGCTAGGATTGGATGAAATGAAGTTGTGGGACAAGGATGAAGAAAACATTAAAAATCAACTGGAGAAATGGCTTTCAGCCATACGTCATTACCAGTATAAAGAAGAGCAATTCTACACAATACGTTAGATATACCCACCCATACAGCTAACGGTTACTTTAAGGCGCGCTTCGTTGTCCGCCCACCAAGGGAATCAACTTTCCTTTTTCATAACGACAAGTCCACGTTTCATCACCATCTCGACATTGTCCTAAACCATTTTTTCTATTCTTGGAAAATAGTCCGTAAAACACTTTACCGTCCACAGAAGTAAACATCCCCATCCCTTGACGCATGCCATTGAGCCATTTCCCATCATAGCGTGCCCCCCCTTTGGTGACGAAAACACCATCTCCCGATTTATCACCCAGCGCCCACTCTCCAATATACACATCGCCATTCGAATACTTTTGTGTCCCTTTTCCACTTTTCAAGCCATTCAACCAGTTACCGATATAGCGGCCACCACTAGCATACTTCAACTCTCCTTTCCCATGGCGTTTTCCGTTTTGCCAGCGTCCTTGATAGCGCAGTCCGCTCGAATGAAGTTTGACTCCTTCTCCAGATGCTACGCCATTAAGAAACCCGCCTTCGTAGAAGCTACCATCGGAGTATTGGCAGTTTCCCTCTCCCCACATCTGGCCTAACTTAAATCGACCACTACACTCAGTCCCATTTGCAAACGTCCTTACTCCATTACCATGCGGCAAATTATCAAGCCAATCTCCTATATACTTCGATCCATTTTCATAATAATGGGTCCCGCTACCACTTCTATTACTATCAACAAACTCACCTACGTACTTTTCCCCGTTGGTAAAAATTCTGACACCTTTTCCCGTAGGCGTATCTCCAAGCCACTCTCCAGTATATTTTTCCCCACTCGCCCATATTTTTATGCCTTTACCCGATTTCTCTCCGTTGAACCAATCTCCGACATAACTACTTCCATCATCCTCGGTAAAAGTCCCCTTACCATGAAATCGCCCGAAATTGTCCCGGTCGCCCACGTAAGTCTCTGCACTAGCTGTACTAATTAGAACAGTAGATAAACCCAAAAAAAGTGGGTAAGCAAAAACTAATTTAATGTTCTTTAGATTTAACATGGATCCTTAAGTGAAAATAATCTTGCTCAGTACCTGGGTTAATGGGTACGTATATCGAGAAACCACAAAATTGCCATTTCTCATCAGCTTATTGTATTTCTGATCACATGGAGTACATACTTTATCGCTTCTTTAAAAAGAGGCTAATAAGTCGATGTTTACGAAGAAGACGCTTAATCAAAATAAATAAAAGAAGGGACCTAAATAAACTATCATGCCAATCGATACAATCAGGTACAACAATACGGCCACACACTTTCTTTATCATCCCAAAGACCATCAGATCTAAATGACACTCAGAATTTCGTGCCGTAGCCAAACGACATCAGTCGCTGGGAATATCACCAAGAATGATCTTATTCCTAGGCAATTGCAACCACAGTTTAAACGCTACAGCCCAACAGACTGGGCGGTCACAGCTAGTTTAAACCACTTAATTTAAGTAGATGTTTGAGTTAGTTGAGCTTTTAAGTTTTTCACTAAGTCTTTCAAATCCGAATTTAACAAACCACAACCAAAGCGCAAGAATATAGCTGCTATCTTTGACACCATCCCGAGTAAGAAAATCACAATACCATATCCCAAAACTTTAAATATCCGTTCGGGCACTTCAAAATTTCCTTTCGGTGTTTTAATTATTCGGTCCTCAGCACCCGGTATTAACTGCTGAATGATAGGATAATTTGCCACGCCATCCACAATCATAAAAACATTGTAAACCACAGCTAACGCCGAAATTATGCCTAGGAGTACCAGCGCCACACCAACGATTAGCCTGACCCGAGCCGCTGCATCCAATGGAGTGCAATTTTTTTTATAGTCAACATCACTATCTCGATTGTCACTTTCGTTCATCAGCACTCGCTCCATTAACAGGATATTACCTTTTACACACAGGGGTTATTTCAGTCGTTATAGAACTCACAACGCCGCATGTTTTTTTTGTCGAAGCCGATAATAACAGTTCTTGAATTCAACTAGTAAGTGCAACAGGAGAGAAGATGGAAATCACTGACCTTACCGTAAGATCTCGACCGTATTACCCGCTAGATTCGTGGCTACGCTTTCTTATTTTTCTAAAAACTTATCAAGAACCTGAATAAGCTTGGCTATTTTTACAGGCTTACCAATAACACCACTCATCCCAATCTCTTTAAATAAAGCCTGATCCTCCTCCATCACGTTGGCCGTTACTGCAATAATAGGGGTATTAGCATTAAGACCATTCCCTTTAAAAACCTCTTTTGCCGCTTCAAGCCCGCCCATCTTCGGCATTTGTACATCCATCAAAATAATGTCATATTTCGATTTATTCGCTAATTCAATCGCGACACAACCATCAGGCGCAATATCAATTGCGAGGCCTAATTTTAGAAGCATTTTTTCAATGACGACTTGATTCACTTTGTTGTCCTCGGCAACTAATGCTTTTTTTCGATAATTTCTAACATTGCTAATTTTAGCATTGCTGACAGAGCCTCTCGTCTTGACACCCACTTCTGGGCATTCACCTCTCAACATAGGCAATGTTAGTGTAAACGTGGAGCCTTTATCTTTCTTGCTATAAACGTGGATATACCCCCCCATCAATTCAACAAGATTCTTACTAATAGTCAGCCCTAGGCCAGTCCCGCCAAATCGTCTAGTAATCGATTCATCGGCTTGTGAAAAATTATCAAAAATTCTGTCGATTTCAGGTTCGGACATTCCAATACCCGTATCCGTCACTTCAAATATGAGATTCAGGCGTTCACCTTCGATGACATCAAACCCTCCCTCAATAATGACACTGCCTTTTTCAGTGAACTTAATTGCATTGCCAATTATGTTCATTAAAACTTGTCTCAGTCGAGTTGGATCACTTTTAACAGATCTAGGCATTCCTTGTTCCAAATCCACGTTCAATTCAATACCTTTTTTAGCAGAAGAGAAACGTAACAACTCACAAACATCTGAAATCAAATTAATAACGTCAAATTCAACTTCTTCAATAGTGAACTTCCCCGATTCCAATTTTGACACGTCCAAAATGTCATTAATGATCACTAAAAGTGCATCGGCAGATCGGTGTATCATACTGCAGAGATCATCTTGCTCCTCATTCAGTGAGGTCTCTAACAACAACGCCGACGAACCTAATATCCCATTCATCGGCGTACGAATTTCATGGCTCATATTGGCGAGAAACTGTGATTTAACATTGCTAGCATTTTCAGCTGATTCTTTTTCGCGAACTAAATCCTTATGCCGGTAGCCCAACCGTTTCGCAAGCTGATCTTTTTTCTTGATTTCATCCTCTAGCACTTCAGTATGCTGATCACGTTTCGTTTTTTCGGCCCAACCAAGACTGACAATATCAGAAAATTGCTCTTCAGCTCTTTGTCGATAGAGTACCCCCAGCACCATTTCAACAGCGTCCAAATAATAATTAACATCCGAAATACTAGAAGCCGTATTTTCATCCTCATTGATAAGCTGAATTCCACTTTCATCAAAAATCAATTGCAAAACTTCGGCACTGCACGATTGTTCAATCACGCTGAGGTGGGCTTGCACAAGATCAGACCATACCGACATTTTATTGCTACCCTATTTCCTGCGGACATTAGACGGGAATTGAATGCCCTTAACTTACGAATACTTGCCTTCCTTATATAGGTATAGCGTATTTCGTAGCCGTTCACATTTCCTGAAATAACTAAACCAACGTGTTTAACTTTTAAATTAAAGTAGATAATGCAGACAATCAACAACTCAACTAAGTGAAATAAGTCATCGGTCACGACTGAATTAAACATCCAGTTTACTTCGCCAATCAATACAGCTATAACAGCTGTTCCCAATTGTGCGAGAAGGATGTAATCAGATAATGACTAATAAGAAATCTTCGGAATTCATACCCGGAAAGGTGATTCAATGCACGAAGCACGTGAGAAGAGTCCTGGCGCCCAACCCCAGCATGATGACAGGACCAGGAACCAATACTTACATCCTAGGAACGGGCGATATTGCAATCCTCGATCCCGGTCCTAAAAATAAAGCGCACCTAGAGGCGCTTTTAGAAGCGACGGAAGGTGAGACCGTTCGATTGATCTTGTCCACGCATACACACAATGATCACTCACCCGGCACAGTTCCTCTAGTTGAGGCCCTTCAAAATGAGAGAAAGCAAGTTGACCCCATAGAGATCATTGGGCTTCCCGCTTCCCTTCACAATGGCAGTCCACTCAGTTCTCATGATCGAAGTTTT
This sequence comes from Pseudomonadales bacterium, assembly GCA_019090455.1. GTDB lineage: Bacteria > Pseudomonadota > Gammaproteobacteria > Pseudomonadales > DC-out160 > DC-out160. The sequence continues at coordinate 94,191 of JAHRWA010000044.1, forward strand.
GAACCCACACGACTACCAAAGCATGGAGATATTTTCACCCTTAATGGCTTAACTATCGAAGCCATTTGCACCCCAGGCCACGCAAGTAATCATGTCTGTTACTTTCTGCAGGAAGAGAAACTCTTATTAACTGGCGATCACATCATGGATGGATCCACAGTCGTTATTGCTCCGCCTGACGGTGACATGAAGGCCTACATTGAATCTCTAGAGCTACTTTACACTTATGACATACAACAATTTGCACCAGCTCACGGCAATCTAATCGATACACCAAAAGAACTCGTCAAAGCGACCATTGCTCACAGACTGAAAAGGGAAGCGAAAGTCGTCGCTGCCATGAAATCTAAGCCCAACAGCACCATCAAAGAACTCGTGACCACCGTCTATGACGATACTCCCCCGTTCCTGCATCCAGTCGCTGAGTTTTCGTTATTAGCACACATCATCAAACTGAAAGCGGATGGAAGAGCGGAGGAAAACAGTGACCGGTGGCAGTTAGTCTAGAATTCAAAACTGCCGCCCATAATCAAATAAAATCCTAGGGCCACCACCGATCTGGTAGCCCATTAGTCTGTAACAAAGCGGCAATATCCATACCCATAGCAATCGTCACATGCACCCCTACTCCACCCCAAATTGATTTCGAACGTATTGCTAATATTCCCAAAAATAACCCGAAGAATATCGCTCCACTCGCTTCAAGCCAGGGCTTTGGGAAATGTATCATTAAATAAGGCAAACACATGATAAAGACCGCGCTGGAGCCAAAATAAGGCCTTAAACCATTAACAATAAAACCACGAAAGAAAAATTCTAAAGAAATAAACTGTATTATATAAATAATTTCCCATCCTAAAAAATCACTCCAGCTTCGATAGGCATATTTGTAAAATGGGTAATGGGATTGAAAATCAGGACGAAAACTAACAATGGTCAACAACACGAGTATTAGGGAAGCTAATGCAATATACCATTTTAAATGCTGTCTTACCGCACCCACCTGCCAACCATACTCTCGTAGAGATTGTTTAAACCCCCACTTCACTATCACCATGGGTATTAATCCATAACCGACTAAATGCACGCTTCCCCACCAGGCATGTTTATATAAAATAAAATAATCTGATTGTTTAAGGGATGTGATTAACGACTTTGGACCCGAACCAAAAACATCTCCCAGCCAAGATAAAGTCGCAAAATAGACAGAGGAATACTTCAGATAATTCACCAGCAGCAAACACACTGCTGTGGTAAAAAAGATCCATATGATTCTATTCGATCTTGATGAGGCATCTAACTCGGCATTTTCTTTAACCGACTCTCGATCGATGTCAGCAAGAACATCGTACAGGGGGAGAACGAAACGACGTCCTAAATCTCTCATGGGATATCCTTCGGATGACTAAAAGCCCATTGTATCTTCAATCATCAAAAATGAAATCCACAATTTCATTCTTTCTCAACATGGCATCATGATAACCCAAGTCAATCAACTCTCGACAAAATCCTTTTTCAAAAAGTAAGTAGCTTAAGATCGACGCTCCCGATTGATTCGAGACACCGCTACCTCTCAAAAACAAGCGTACATTTTTCGGGATTTCGTAAACATGTTGAGCTGCAATTTTATCTAAACATTGGCTCGGAGAAACTGTCATGACCCCGATCGGTCTCAATTTAATCCCATTACGCTCTCGCACATTTTCTGGAATTAATTCTATAGTGTTATTGATACGTGCTAGTCGCTCAATGTCACCTTCCAAACTATCGAGAAAAGCACTATTCATAACATGACCAACAATTTGCGCCATTGAAGGGTACACACTGACTTTTTGGCGTATCTGTGGAGCTGTTCGATTTCCACTAACACCAATGATAAAAACACGATCTGCCCCCAAATGCAGAGCCGAACTCACCGGAGCCGTTTGTCGAATAGCACCATCACCAAAAAATTCTCTATTAATTCTGACCGCAGGAAAAATAAGAGGGATGGCGGAAGACGCCATGACATGATCAATCGTAATCTCAGTTTTTACACCTAATCGGCGAGATCGCTCCCAATTATGGTAATCGGATTGCCCCTGAAAAAAACTAATCGACTCTCCCGAAGTATAGCCTGAAGCAGTAATACTAATGGCTCTCAAGAACCCCTGATCTATCGCCTCTTGAATACGGTAAAAAGGAATAGCTCTCTCAACCAATTCTCTCAGAGGGGTATTGTCGAGCAATGACACAGGGTCATCGCTACCTTTAATCAAACTCGTGATCCACCTACCAGCGTTGCGATAAAACCGTGAAGAATCCGTTCGATAAACCTGATCCGACCTGAAATTGGCCCACACGTTCTCAATGCTCTCTACGGCTTCTCGAAAATCAAAAGCATGAGTCGCTATGGCTGCGGCGTTAAAGGCACCCGCTGAAGTCCCCGTCACTACGCCAAATGGATTCTGCATCTGAGCAGGCAACACTTCCGCTATCGCCCGTAAAACACCTACCTGATAGGCCGCTCGAGCACCACCTCCCGATAGCACTAAGCCACACTCATGCTGGCTGGCGTTACCCATTGTTTTATTCAAAACTGGATCACCCATATAAGAATACAGAGTTCATACGAGTTATTGCTGTAACCATCACTATGCAAACCTGAGTATCGTCATAACGAATTATTTAGCATTATAACTTTGAGCATAGACCATCGAATTTAGAAGGGGGCGGGGCGAAAGAAAACAGCAGTTTCAACTAATTTAGCTGAGAGATTACCAATTTTAAAAGAGTCAGCACGTTCCCTATACCCTCAGTTAACACACGATGGATATCTGTCATTGTGATGGGCTCATGACTGAGACCCGCAGCAGGATTCACAACTATACATACACTCGCATACGCGATACCTAACTCTCTTGCTAGCGCAGCTTCAGGCATTCCGGTCATACCCACAATATCGCACCCATCCCGCAGAAGCCGCTGCACCTCTGCAGAGGACTCTAATCTAGGCCCTTGAGTACAGGCATAGACTCCTGAATTGCTAAACGGAATATCATATTGCTTTGCAGCACTAATTAGTTTAAACCGTAAATCACCATCATAGGGATCAGAGAAATCCACATGTTGCAATTCAACTTCCGAGGTGTTGTCGTAAAAAGTATGTTCCCGCCCATAAGTGTAATCAATAATTTGATGGGGTATGACTATGTGTTTAGGGGGCATGTCACTGGAAATCCCACCCACTGCATTGACTGCTATGATTTTTTTTACATTCAGTTTATGCAAAGCATCTAAATTTGCACGGTAGTTTATTTTATGAGGTGGAATGGTGTGAGGCTTTCCATGTCGTGACAAAAATACAACTTCTTCCCCTTCCAGCAACCCTGATTCAATTACTCCCGAAGTCTCTCCATAGACAGTATCTACTTTCTCGGTTTTAATATTTTTAAGTCCAACTAACTCGGACAAACCCGTGCCACCGATTATTGCTATCCTGGACATCGCTACCATCTCAAATTAAACCAATTTTAGTATTCAATAATAAAAGATTAACACCTGTTTTAGTCTATTCACCAGGTCAACATTATCAACAGACCCAATAAATTCAAACAAGCTCAATAGACATATTCTTGTGCAATGTCACAAGCCCTTTACAGCAAAGATTCCTGGCGCATTTCTTAAATAACCTTTGTAATCCATACCATACCCAAAAAGGTAACGGTCCTCGATTTCTAAAGCCGTATAGTCTGCGCTCTCACAGCCTTGCACCTTCCTATCATGTAACTTATTCACCAACACAGCACTACAGACTTCTCGAGCATTTTGTTTTTGACAAATCCGCGTAATTTCCCTGAGGGTTTCACCTTCATCCAGAATATCATCTACGATAATAACATGACGATCTCGTAGATCTATTGAAGGTTCAGCCATCCATTTGAGCGTTCCACCTACCACGCCCCCCTCATACCTAGAGACATGCACATAATCCACTTCTAAGGGGAAACGAAGCTGCATCAATAACTTCGCGGTAAAAATCAATCCACCCGTCATAACGCACACAATAACGGGATTCTTAGTCGACATATTCTCTTCAATCGCTTTAGCTACCTTTGCAATTGCGCGCTCCACCTGCTCTTCTTCAATCAAGCAATCAGCGGTTGCCCATATTTTCTCAACTTTTTTATTCTCTAACAAAACATCTACCCGCTTATCATCTTATGTTTAAATTAGGTCTCAGTACTCTCAATTTTGCTCACCAAACTTTCTTTGAATTCTTCAACCAAGTGGATGGTAGAAGTGGGGTAAGCCATTTCAGCACCAAGCCCTTCGACAATTGCCAAGATTTTTAACAGCACATCCTGCTTAACTTCATGGAATTTAATCCAGTCCGTAGTTTTGGTAAAGGTGTAAACAAAAAAATCCAAAGTCGAAGGTGCACACGAATTAAAATTGACAATCATAGTTTGAGTCGCATCAATTTCCTCATGAGACTTCAGCATATCTTTTACATCGGTGATAATCGTTCTCATCAGCGCACTATCTTCATAACGTATTCCAATAATTTCGTAGATTCGTCTGTGGCTCATTCTTGAGGGGTTTTCAACAGAAATACTCGCGAACAAGGAATTTGGAATGTAAAGCGGACGCTTATCAAAAGTTCTAATTCGGCTAGTTCTCCATCCAATGTGTTCCACCGTTCCTTCTATGTCTCTATCGGGGGAGCGGATCCAATCACCCACAGCAAATGGCCTATCCAGATACACCATTAGTCCGCCAAAAAAATTGGCCAATAGATCCTTTGCGGCAAAGCCAATAGCGATGCCACCAATACCACCAAAAGCCAATACGCCAGATACGCTATAACCTAGCGATTGAAGTATAACGAGTGCCCCAGTAATAAAAACCGAAGCCCTCAACAGCTTGGCAAATGCTCCAACTGTTGTATGATCCATCGGTTCACGGGTAGCTCCAGGCATCATTAAATTAATCTCGGCTTCATGTATAAATCGAATAAGAAACCAAGCCAACAAAATAATAACGGTTACTTGCCTGACTGACGAAATAAACTCAAATGCACCAATAGGCGATATCCTACCGGTCAACTCCGCTGTCAAACTAAGCCCTATCATCCAAATAAAAAAGCGTATCGGTCGCCTCGCCGCTTTTAGCAAAGCATCATCCCAAAGGTTTTTTGTTCGTAACAGCTGAATTTCTAAGTGATTTAGAAATTGTTTTACGATTAAATTAGCGACCAATGTGAGAACAATAATGACGAACACTTGGGTAAGCCAAACATAATCATCCTGCGGTTGAGTTAACCAACTAACAATTTTCTCCTGCGTCATATCCAAGACTATCCGCCCTTACATTTTTCTCTTAGTAGTTAATATTCAACGCAGATGAAATAGCGTCCTGTGCTGCTCCCCTAGCGGGAGATGACTTAAATTCATCCCAACTCTTCAACGACTCTCCTTGAGGTCGAGCCCGTAATTTCAATAACCGCTGCGCACTCCTTTCCGCTATCGGTAAGGCCGCATCTAATACTTGTGCCGCTCCTTGTGGATCATTACAGACTAATACCATGTCACACCCAGCAGTTAATGCCGCACGCGCTCTTGAAGGAAAGTCACCCGCAACGGTCGCCCCTTCCATTGCCAAATCGTCGCTAAAAATCACCCCGTCGAATTGCATTTTTTCTCGCAACACAGACTGCAACCAATAGCGTGAAAAACCCGCCGGATTGTCATCACACTGAGTATAGATTACGTGGGCTGGCATAACTGCACTCAAACCCAAGCCAAACAATTGTTGGTAAGGCAACAAATCTTTCGAATTTATCTCTGAAAAACTCCGCTCATCTCGCGGTATATCCGTGTGAGAATCCCCCGCCACATAACCATGTCCAGGAAAATGTTTTCCAGTAGAAGCCATGCCCGCTTGAGACATACCCTCGATATACGCGGTACCTAGAGTGATTGTTTGATCTGGGCAGCTGGAAAATGCACGATCACCAATTACGGCACTGTTTTGATAGTTGAGATCTAACACCGGCGCAAAGCTTAGATCCACTCCCAACGTTATCATTTCCGCTGCCATTAACCAGGCAGCCTTTCTCGCTGTATCGATAGCCAATTCAGGATTGTACTGAAATAGCTCACCGATTTTTGCTAAAGCAGGCAATACTGACAAGCCTTCGCGGAATCGCTGAACTCGCCCGCCTTCCTGATCTACCGCAATTAATAAAGAAGTGTTGATTCTCCTGATATGTTCAATTAAGGATTGGACCTGATCGGTTGACTCAAAATTTCGGGAGAAAAGAATCACTCCTCCTACGGAGGGGTGCTGTAAAAGAGACACCTCATCATCCTCGACCACCAGACCTTTAAGATCCAACATCACTGGCCCAATTTTTGTGTTCGCCATTTCTATCTGGAACCTCTTAGACTCATGATTTATTAGAACCTTAAAATTTATTATATTTTTACGTTTCTTAAATCTAGCAGATTATCGAAAACCTTAGGCGAACCATTAAAAGAAACTCATCAGACTCCTTAAGTTTCTTCCCCCTTAGCCTATCTATAATCGAATTTACAAGCTGACCTGAAACACATGCAATTCAATCTGAAATAATGACGGCACATCCGTGACTAATTCTATTGTACAAATCAATCACCTCCACATTTCTCATGCGTATACAGCCATGTGAGGCGGGAACGCCCATTGGCTCGCTGTCTGGCGTACCGTGAATATAAATGTAACGTCTCATAGAATCTCGCTGGCCTAACCGATTTATTCCTTTTTCACAGCCACTAAGCCAGATTATGCGAGTTAACACCCAATCTCGTTTGGGAAACTGCTCCGACAAATCAGCTGTGTATATCTCCCCTGTATATCGACGCCCTACCAAAACAGCGTTGAGAGGCAGCTCCTCACCTATCATAGCTCGTACAGTATGCCGACCCCGAGGGGTTTGATAGCTACCGTTAGCTTCACCTAAACCGTATTTCGATGTAGAAATAGAATATTCTGCGATCTGCTGATTATTTTCTCGTAATAGCAAAGATTGCTTTGATGCTGATATCAAAATCGTTTGCATTATTTAGCCACACCTCTAAAACCTGCCGCTAAAAAAGGAACGAGTCGCTCCACCACTTCGTGGACAACAATTGATTTGTCAAAATCTTCCTCGTACATCTCTATTAATGCATCAATACCTGACATTGTAAAAATAGTAGCGCCGAGAGCAAAATGGGTCGCCCAATAAAAATCCTGGGGGGAGTGAGTCGGACATAACTCTTGCATTATCGCCACGATACGCTGAAAAACGACACCATATTTATTATTGATATAGTTTCGAAAATGAGACTGAGCTTGAGTATAAGCCAGCCCTAACAACCTCAAAAAAGTAGCCGATTTACGGACGTCATAATCGTTAATTTCAGCAGCTGTATAAACCACTAAACGCAATAGCTCTTCTAGCTCAGGTGATTCAGAGCCGGGTTGAGAATTCCATGACTTTTGTTTTTCATCAAGCACCTCCAAAATTCGCACTGTAAAGGGATCTAGAAACCGCGCAAAAACTGCCTGAATTAGTGACTCTTTTGAACCAAAATGATAGTTAACTGCCGCTAGATTGACACCCGCCTTACTGGTAATTTTTCGTAGAGAAGTGTCTCCAAAACCTATTTCTGCAAACAACCGTTCGGCAGCATCTAAGATATTTTCTACCGTCTCTGATTGCGTCATTAATATAAAGTACCCTAAGACAATTGATAATTTTAATAAAAGGTCGCTGTTTTAAACGATCGTTTAAAACAGCGACCTTTTATTAAAATTACGTTCGATATGAGTAATTGTCAAGAAATAAGGGGGGACGACTTTGCATACATTACACCCAATGCCATTTATTAACATTTGCAGAGGAGAGATAAAATTAAATAAAAAAGGACAGCCGTAGCTGCCCAGATACATTCTTAAACCAATTTAAGCGAAATCGGAATTCACCTAGCGCGCTTTAAACTATTTTTCGTGAAATCGCTTTCCTTTAGACCAGTAGAGAAAGCCATCTCACTAAAAAGCAACTCTGTACTTTTACCTGTTTGATGGTTTTTCATAGTCATATTTAAAGGACGCCAAAACTTTTCGCTATACAATTCATACTCACTCATAATTAACGTTTTAAGGAGAGATTTTTTTCGATCATAAAAATCGACTTTCAAGGTACGATACTCTGCCTTATCCATCCACGCTACATGCCGCGTATAACCTGAATTTTTATCGACAGGATAACGCTCCATCACGAAGCATTCTTTACCATCAAGCTCCTCATCTCTTAACCATTTATACCCATACTTTTCGACTTCTTGAGAGCTCAGGTCCTCAAACGCAAACTCACTACCAACGAAGGGTCCGGATTTATTCTTAGAAGCAATTTTTTTAACGCGCTTTAAGGCGGGTAGATACAACCACTGATCATCTGACCTATCCTTGTGAGAATGCGTTAACAGTGCCGTTCCTTTTTGATCTCTAGGCGTATCAAAAATCATTAGGCTCAAGTCCCCGTCAGCAGGATTTTCTAGAGCTCTAACTCTTAATCGGCGACGACTTTCATCACCACGTTTATTTTTCAACACCATTTCCATTGTAGAGATGCTATCAACAAACCCCTCTCCTCGGATATCAGCTTCTTTGGCAATAGCCAATCCCTTCTCTTCAGGAGTCTCAGCTAGCCCACTTAAAGGAAGTGCAGCAAATATCAAACCCAATACTAATGGCTTTACCATTTCATTCTCCATCTCGTTAATTTACATTTTTTACTGATGACAACAATAAATTCAATTTTTTACACGCGAGTAAGCATACATGACATTGAAGAGTCTTGGTATGCAACTTTATTAAGCCCCGGCACAAACAAAATGGACATACTACGCACTTAAGTCAAACCACTTACTGCTTATAATACAACACAAATAAAATTGACCTCTGAGGATAAGACCAGAAATCGCACCTAGCTAAAAATTGACGAGCTAATTACGCTTCCCTTTTATACCTCGCTATTCCTGATTCGAATACCTGACCTCAGTTTAACGGTTGCCAATTTTTATAAGCTGTATATAATCACAGCATATGTATAAAAAATCAGGTCCTACAAACTATACACTCGACTCGACTTGATTTAAAACACTCGATAACCTTTTTACATATTAGGACATTCTTTAAATGGAAAAACTAACCCCGCGCCAAAATGAAGTTCTAGAGTTAATCCGAAGTAGCATTGTGGAAACCGGGTACCCCCCTACTCGCATGGAAATCGCTGATGAACTAGGCTTTCGCTCCCCTAATGCTGCAGAGGAACACCTTCGAGCCTTAGAACGAAAAGGGGCAATAGAGATGGTCCCAGGTGCTTCTCGCGGAATTAGAATTCCGGACATGCACGAAGGTATACCTATTGTTGGACAGGTTGCCGCGGGGCACCCGATACTCGCGGAAGAAAATATTGAAGAGTACTGCAATATTGCAGACAACCTCTTTCACCCACGCGCTCATTACCTGTTACGCGTAAAAGGATTAAGCATGAAAGATATCGGGATAATGGACGGTGACTTGCTGGCTGTTCATAAAACTGAGCAAGCTCAAAATGGTCAAATTGTGGTAGCAAGGATTGAGGACGAAGTCACCGTTAAGCGTTACAAGAAATCTAGAAACAAAGTATTTTTATTTCCTGAAAATGAAGGTTTCGAGCCTATCGAAATCAATCTAAAAACTGAAGAACTCACAATTGAAGGGCGTGCTGTAGGCATCATTAGAAATAACGGTCTTTAGATACATCAAGAGCAATACACTGACATAACATGAAATGAGCACAAAATTAGTGCAGCGTCTCCAATTCTGCTTCTGCAAGAACTTCCTGATCATATATCCGGCTCACTAATTGCACCCCAGCACCAAGCATCGCACGACCTATGCCTGCTTTGGTATCACCTAAAAACAATTTTGCTTCTTCAGAAAATTGAATTTTCACCAAAGGCTCGCTGTCATCGTCAATTTTGCGCAAGACTATCTCACCAGTTGGTAATTCCACAATTTCCAAGACTGAAGAAGACATCACATCACTTAACTCTTCTTTTTTTTCCATGACGCTGAGTCTAACACAGCATCATTATTACCGCTACGGAAGCCAGCGAGGCTCTCTCACAAAGCCGATATACAATACTTCCTTCTTACAATAAAATTCGCAAAGGTATTTTTTACTTGATGAACACTCATGTCCCCTTACTGCAAAAAAGGAACACCTCTTCGCATATATCAAAGCGCTTAATCTTCTTGTTTTTTCTTGGAAGCTACCTTCTTCTTCACCACTTTTTTCTTCACTACTTTTTTCTTTGCCGCTTTTTTCTTCACTACCTTTTTCTTTGGTGGAGGAACTTCCTCCATCCATTTACTACCTTGATAGTAAGCTCGCCAGCCAGTAGCCTTACCCTCAACTTCAGTCATTACGTACTGTTCTTTTGTCTTACGACTATATCGAATAATCGAGACATTTCCTTCAGGGTCTTTCAAAGGTGCTGCAGTCAGATAAACGAACTTGGGATCCAAATCATCCTTTACAGTCAGTATTTCTTCTACCTTTGGCGCACGAGTTTCTCGATGCTTAGGAAATTGGCTCGCAGCCAGAAATATTCCCGCCGCTCCATCTCTCAACAAATAAAAATCATCAGTTTTCTCGCACAGGAGGTGCGGCATAGGTACTGGATCCGCTTTCGGAGGTGCAGCTTCACCGCTACGCAATAGCTTTCTAGTATTGCTGCACTCGTCATTGGTACAACCAAAGTATTTGCCAAAACGACCAGACTTAAGCTGCATATCTGACTCGCACTTATCGCACTCGATAAGAGGGCCATCATAGCCTTTTATCTTGAACTGACCCTCTTCTATATCAATGCCTATGCAATCTGGACTATTACCACAAACATGTAGCTTGCGTCCTTCATCAATCAGATAATTCTCCATCGCTGTACTGCAAATTGAGCATCGACGTTTCGCCATCAGCGCTTCTGTTTCAGCATCCTCTTCACTAGTGCTTTCGACTTCCTCCCCAGAAATTAAATTTATCGTTTTTGTACAACGCTCTTTTGGTGGCAATGCATAACCAGAACACCCCAAAAAAACCCCAGTACTGGCAGTACGCAACTGCATATTCCTATGGCAAGTCGGACATTCGATATCAGTATCAATGGGATTATTTTCCCGCATGCCTCCATCGGACTTTTGGGCCTCACTTAATCGGCCCTGAAAATCATGATAGAACTCGTTTAATACTTCCTTCCATTTTGCTTCACCATTTGAGATCTCATCCAAAGAACTCTCCATCCCAGCGGTAAAGTTGTAATCCATCAAATGCGAAAAACACTCAGTTAAGCGATCCGTTACTATCTCCCCCATTTTCTCGGCAAAGAACCGTCTATTTTCGACTCTTACGTAGCCTCGATCTTGAATAGTAGAAATAATAGCCGCATATGTAGATGGACGACCTATTCCCTTTTTCTCCAACTCTTTGACTAAGCTTGCTTCAGAATATCGAGCGGGTGGCTTGGTAAAATGCTGCTTAGGATCAAGCTCCACTAACTTAAGCCGCTCACCCACTTTGACATCGGGCAATTGTAAATCTTCATCTTTGCCACTCGTCGGTTGTACCCGCAAATGCCCATCAAATACTAAAATTCGGCCACGAGTTTTTAATTCATAATTCCCCGCTTTTACCGTAATATTAGAACTCAAAAACTCTGCCTGCGTCATTTGGCAAGCAACGAACCGACGCCATATAAGCTCATAGAGCCGCTCAGCATCTCTATCCATCTTTACCAACTGAGTTGACTTCTTAGCCACATCAGAAGGACGAATCGCCTCATGCGCCTCTTGTGCGCCTTCTTTGGCACTATAACTAATCGGGTCTTTCGGCAAATAGCGTTTTCCGTAACCATCTAAAATATGTGCCCGACAAGCTTCTACCGCCTCCGAACTCAAATTTGTCGAATCCGTTCTCATGTAACTGATATAGCCTGCCTCATACAGCCGCTGAGCAAGCATCATTGTTTTCTTTACACCAAAACTTAGCCTAGTACTGGCAGCTTGCTGAAGTGTAGAGGTGATAAATGGTGCGGGAGGACGACTTCTAGTGGGCTTATCTTCTCGGTTAAGAACATCAAAATCTGCAACATTGAGTACATCCAACGCTACTTGAGCCTGCGTTTCATTTGCGGGCCTAAATTTGTCGCCATTGCATTTGGCCACCTGCAATCGCAACGGAACTTTAGCTTGAGTAGCTGTGTCCGCAAATATTTCCCAAAACTCTTCTGGATTAAATGCCCTTATCTCTCTCTCTCGATCCACCAATATGCGGACCGCAACCGATTGCACTCGACCCGCTGACAACCCTCTCGCGACTTTCGCCCACAGTAGTGGCGAAACCATATATCCCACTACTCTGTCTAAAAACCTTCGTGTTTGTTGCGCGTTAACTCGTCCAATATCAAGGCTGCCCGGCTCATCAAAAGCCGCACTAATGGCAGACTCGGTTATTTCATTAAAAACCACACGTTTGTAACGACCTTCATCACCACCGATAACTTGCTGCAAATGCCAGGCTATCGCCTCACCTTCTCTATCCAAATCCGTTGCGAGATAGATGTGATCGGCATCTTTAGCTAGCTTTTTTAATTCATCTACGACTTTCTCTTTTCCCGGTAGAATTTCGTAAGTCGCCTCCCAATCCTGATCCGGATCTATCCCCATCCGTGAAATGAGTGCAGCCTTCGCCTTCTGTTTTTTATAGGCTGCCTTTTTATCTGGATCCATTTTGCGAGTTTTAGCTGCCTCCTTCGCTCGAGCGACAGGGTCTACTTTTTTTCTTCCCCCCCCACTCACAGGCAAGTCTCGCACGTGTCCCACACTGGACTTTACGACGAAATCCTTTCCTAAATATTTATTGATTGTTTTCGCCTTCGCAGGTGACTCAACAATAACCAGTGACTTTCCCATATAGATTATATTACCACCAAGTTTCATTCTCTATTAATATAAAGGCGACATATATAAGTGCTAGATTTCTTCCGGTCAAGAGAACTTTTTCTCTTGACCTCATTCTGTTTTTAAGACAATCTTTTTTTACTCGTCAAATTTTTTTAGAAAATAAGTTAGAAGGAATTTGCATTATTAGCCTCTAGTACTATGATATTTATAAGTTTTTTTACTTTAAAAATAATATTCCACATATTAGCTATTCCACTAATTTCAGATCAGATAAGCAGCAGTGTGTAATATATTTTTTTGCCAACGACCTCCGATAAAATGACAACATTATAACCACATTTTATTTACTCTATTTTTTAAAACTTTGGTGATTTATGAGTCCGATAACTGCGCTAGGTGGACTGATAATCCTAGCCATCGCTGCCATTATTGCCAGCTCCATGGCTAACCAACGGTTTATCGAGGCCAGTGAAAAAACAAGAAATCTAAAAGCCTTAAAATACCGAGCATTGCAACTGCAAGAAATACTCGAAGGATTAGCCCGCACCACCTGCAATGTGGAGATTCGCCATGCGCTTAGCGAATGCATGCTCGATACCCTTCGCGATATCAAAGACACCGACCCGGAACACCCAGGAATTGATGTCGTTATGGAAGCCGCACGTCAAATAATGTCATTACCTCCAAAATCCTTAGTTAATAATGATGGGCCTGCGGAAAGTGATGGCGAAATTAAAAAGTTGCAAGGATACATACTTGCCGCAGTAGCGCTCGTCAGGAAGCTACCTGAAATGGGTCGAATTACTCATGCTGACGCTCAAGGGTGGGCGTCACATTTACACATGCTATATGTTCAAGTGGAAGTCGATGCACATATGATGAAAGGCCACAAAGCTCTCTCACTTGGCGAGAAAGGGGATGCCTCGACTCATTTTAGAGTTGCACAAACAAAATTAATCCAATCGAAATATCATGGTGAAAATAAAAAACTGGAAATAGAAAAGATTGGGGAAATTATTAGAGGAATATTCAACTAAAAGCCTGAACCGTAAAACAACCATTTCATGGCAAATGCACACTACTCTATACTGATTATTTTTTGTCATACTAAGGTGACGATCCATTTATTGGCTATCATTTTAGGTAGAAACGTAAAATGTAATCAGTAAAGGCATTATGACATGGATTATTATCCAATCCTTTCCCGTAGACCACTCCCTTTTAATCTAGTCAAAATAAGTATGGCCACCTTAACGATAATACTCTTCACATGGCTCCCAATTTTCACTCCAACAACTGCTGCTGATACCACATACAAGTCACTAAACTCCAAAGCCCTAACTAATACTCCGCCGGCATCCCTTATCATTGCAGAGCTCCACCTATCTCGCCTACTACTACAAAAAATCATAATGAATTACCACCTTTTTTCGGTAAAAGGATCTGATCCAATGTATGACCAAGCGATACAAACGCATATAAAATCATTCGATCTGCTGACTATATCATTCCCTATCACTCTTACGGATGAAAGCCATACTGCCACTCTAGAATCACTGAGTAATAACTGGAAATCGTTCAATCAACAACTTGCAAGCAACCGTAAACAGGTAAGAAAAAAAGGATCGGCAAACATACAAACTACAGATGACATGATGGCTAGCGCCGAATTACTCAGAATTGACTTAGTTGATATCACGACAGAAGTTGCCATCGCCAATCATCATAGAGTCAAAGGCAGCATTGCAAAAGCTAGGGAACTTACTCTCATCATTCAACAACTCGCCACAGACTATGCAGGGCGCTCTTCTTCGTCATTTGGTGTTTCTCACAAAGCACAAGGGATCGACAAACCAATTGATGTTCTAGCTAAAGAGTTTTCTAGCAAGCTGGATACACTCGCACTACACAAAGGGAACAATACAGAAATAAAAACGCTGTTCCGAAAAATTCAAACCAAATGGCGCTTTATCGAAAAACCTTTAGAAAACTACACAGAAAGCAGTATTCCGTTCTTAATTACACGTTATAGCGAGCACATTATTTCGTCGCTACAAAAAATTGCATCACTTTATCAATAAGAAAAGAAAGAGATCGGGCGAGCATCAGCTTTTCGTCCCCTTTATATCAGCGACAATAAGCTGAGATAAAGTTTGTAGATATTGCTTTATCTGTTCTACAGAAGTTTCGTCACCCCTTTCGTGCCAATAAACAGAACAACTTTTATAGCTCAGCTGAATTGCAACAACTCCCAAAGAAGAACCTTTAATCTCTTCAAACAATGCTCTCAGCTCTGGTATTTTATCGAGTTTATTCCCCGAGACTTCGTGCCATTGCCACTCTTCATTCCCTTTATAAATCCAGCGAAAATAGGTTCCATTGAAGCTGGCAGCATTACTACCCCGAAAATCATCGGCACTTAACTGACTATCGTCAAAAGTTAACGTATATCGCACAAACCGATTCGCCTCAATGAGCACATTAGTCTCAGCCCATTTAAAACGTTTTACACCTGGACAAGTAACCGACATTCCGGCGGACATTGCTTGAGTTCGTAATTTGGAAATATGACGTTCCCTCGGCGTCGGCCGTAACCATAAAATGGGACCTACCATCATGGAAATAACTAACAGAATGATGACGTATTCCATAGTACCCACCCTATTCCAGAAAATTAGCCCCAATGTCTGCTGCCACTTTACAGACAACGATAACTGATACAATATACTTTCAATGTTATCCGATAACTGAGCCGACTTAAGCCATGAAAGATGAAACGTCTAAAAAAAGATCCAGTATTTTTCAAGCAATACTCAGTGTTTTTGCTGCAGGTGTTGGTATACAAAGTAATAAAAATAGAGAGCAAGATTTTAACGAAGGCAACTTCAAAACTACGATTTTTGCTGGATTAATTGGCGTTGTTATTTTCATATCAGTTTTGGTAGCCATCGTTACTCTTGTGTTAGACAAATCCTAACAGTAAATGGAACAACCCTGATCTTGCATAATATTAGTGACCTCCGGCTCTAGAAATCAAAGCTTTCAGATCTTTTATGAGTTCTTTATAATTATTTTCAGAGGTGTAATACATCATGACAAATCCTGCAGGATCAACCAAATAATACGCAGTACTGTCCGAAATATCTGAAGTAAATTCACTAGAAAAATCAGCCCAATCACTTTCATCAACATTTGCGATAAGTAATCTAGGGTGCTCTGCTTGAACATCCTTTAGAAATGGGGCACTCAAAGAAGGACCTATATTCAGGTAAATACGCCGCAATGCATTCGCATTTTTGCCTAACGCAATATGCACCTGCCGAGTTAAATAAAGCCTCTGCTCACATACCTCTTTACATAACCCTCTTTCAGGTAATATAAAACTCCATCGCGCTCCATTTCGATACTCGAAGAGCTCGCCCTTTACATCCGTCAACTTCAATGTAGATATCTGTTTCGCTGGTCTGACGAGCGTCCCTTTATTCGTTGTCGCTGTAGGAATACCAACACCCGTCATGAACATTAGCGTCGACAGAGTGACTGTAATGATTGGCAAACCAATTAAAAAAAGAATCGCATATTTACTTTTAGAATTCTTCTTTGGCGATGATGTTACTTCATTCATGATTGAACCCATTAATTAGCTAATATTTGCTTGGTTTTTTTTGTTTCTCTTGAAACCAATAAAATTAAATAGATAAGCCAAGTAGCAGACACCTAAGGTCGCCGCCAGGGCGAACCATTGAAATGCATAGCCTTCATGGCTTTCAGGTTTAAGCCCCCCACCGGCAGGCAACCAATGGCGAGATAGCACGCCTTCCACTCCTTCTTCAAGGCGTAATACAAATGGAAAAAGTGGCTTCTCAAAGTCCACTTGTAATTCTTCAAAGTTAATAAAGGCAACTCGTTTCGGCCAACCTTTATTGTCTTCCGCAGGACCTATCAAATAAGGCGTCTTACTGGGCACAAATACTCTAGCAATCAATTCAAGCTCGCCATCAATAGGTGCGATCACGGGGTATCGAGTACGGTCCAAACTCCCCTGAATCCACCCTCGACTAATAAAAACTACCAGTCCATTGGAGGACAATCGAAAAGGCGTCACCACGTCATAACCAAAGGTGGAATGAAAGATTTGGTTATCAATCAAAATATTCTTATCATTAATGTAATCGCCTCGTAGAGCCACTTTTCGATAAGACATGTCCACTGAAGACAAATGAATTATGGATTCTATCTCCTGAACTTCCATATTTTGTCTTAACTCGGAAAGCTGCCGAAGATGATGCTTATCGGCAGCACGATCTAACTGCCAAAAACCTAAGCGCATTAATACGGGAATCATGACAATTGAAAAAAGTGTAATTTTCCAATTTCGTTTAAACACTAATATGATTTTCAAACTTTTATGCTCGCCATATTAAATAGGATGTAATCCCTTTACTTAGCTAATGAATATACTTCTGATTTAATGTACGATTTCTGGAAAAGGCAATGATTTTAATCTAAAGCAAAAACTTCCCCTGCTTTAGGTATTAAAATCACGCTACTACTATTCAGGAGAGCACCGCCTGCTTTCACTGACACAATGAGGTAAATTATGTGGTTAAAAAGCGCTATCGCTATTACTTTTATACTATTATTTCTCAGCTTAGCTGGTGGCTTTTTCTTTCTAATAAGGGATCAAGGAAAGAGTAAACGAACCCTTTACTCTTTGGGACTTAGAATAGTTCTAGCGATTATTTTAATTATTTTAATTGGCTACGGCGTTTTATCTGGTGAACTAAAATCTCAAGCACCTTGGAGCACACAAGCAGTTAATCCTCCGATCATTCAGGATTTACCTCCCCAATCTAATCGCAATCACTCGTCGCCAAAGCCAACTAAGTAGTAGTCATATCACCATTACATTTCAAGATTTCTGTCTCTGCTTCAGCACAAACCATCCTAAAATTTAAGAATGGTTTGTGCTGAACAATTTAAAATATATAAACAAACAAAAATAACCCTACCCAAACCACGTCAACAAAATGCCAATACCAAGAAGATGCTTCAAACCCGAAGTGATCGTCAGCTGTAAAATCGCCTTTCATCATTGAACGCAACCATTGGACCGTTAACATAGTCGCTCCCATGCATACATGGAAACCATGGAAACCTGTCAAGATAAAGAAAGTAGAGCCGTATATTCCTGACTCTAGCGTTAGACCTAGCTCCGCATATGCCTCATGATATTCCAACGCTTGGAACCCAACAAAAGCAAATCCCAAAATTAAAGTAATGGCTAACCACAAATTAAAACCCGCTTTTTTCCCCGCTTTTAAAGCAGAATGAGCGAAATGTACGGTAACACTCGAGGTTAACAATAAGATGGTATTGATTAGGGGGATACCGTTCCAATGCATCAACTCTTTGGCACCAACAAATATTCCATTATTGGCAGGGACCTGATTATTAACCCCAATGATTTCTTGTGGTGTGAACTGCATAGGCCATGCGTATTGAAAACCACCCCATAAAGCCTGAGTATCTCCCAACTTAGTTCCTTCCCCCCCAAGCCATGGTCCTGCTAAATTTCTGACATAAAATAAAGTGCCAAAGAAAACAACAAAGAAACAAACTTCTGAAAAAATAAACCATTGTATGCCAAGTACGTAAGAGTGCTTCAATTGAGCTGAAGCCATACCTGCTCGGTTTTCCACTATAGTAGTTCGAAACCAAGTAAATAAAGCAGCCAAAAATAAAACCAATCCGACAACGGATACAGTCCAACCGACACTGCCGCCCTCCCCAAAGGTCATACCATTTAAGCCCGCAGCAAATCCGCCAATTAGCAAACCTGACGAGACCGCTGTAAATACCGCTAAAGAACTACTATCTGGTACATAATAGGATTCATGATCTATAGAAGCCACTGACGCCTCCCTTATTATTCAATGATTAATTAGTTTAATGATGCAACGGACTCATCTGCCGTCACATCAAACAAAGTATAGGTTAAGGTAATAGTATGAATACTGTCTGGTATCTCAGCATCCACGACAAACCGTAACCCCATTTCTTCTTCCTTACCTGCTTCCAGCTCCTGCTGATCAAAACAGAAACATTCGATCTTATGAAAGTATTTTGCAGCATAACCTGGCGTTATGCTTGGCACTGCCTGCGCAGTCATAGCCTTTTCGGTCGGGTTACTAGCATAAAAGGAAGTATTGTAATCTTGCCCTGGATGAGCCTTGACACTGGTATGCATGGGCTTAAAGATCCATGGCATCCCATTATTATTCAACGAAATAAATTGAATATTGACAGTTCGATCCGAAACAATTACGTCACTATCTTTTTCATAAGCCACCAGATCTACTTTGCCGTTTATACCTGCTAAATCGCAAAGAACATCGTACAAAGGAACCAGCAGAAACCCAAAACCGAACATTGCAACAACCAACACAATTAAGTAAGGAATTGTCTTGGTTGTCGATTTTTCAGGTTTCTTTTCTTGCATGATAGATCTCTTACTAGCCCCTACTCTAATTTTTCTATTTTACAGTTGGAGGTGTCGAGAATGTGTGGAATGGTGCTGGACTAGCCAACGTCCACTCCAAACCATTAGCACCTTCCCAGGTCTTTTCGTCTGCATTCTCTTTGCCACTGCGTATCGTTTGAATAATGATGTACAACAAGAACAATTGGGCAAACCCGTAGATGAAAGAACCAATACTTGACATCATATTGAAATCAGCAAACTGTAATGCATAGTCTGGTGTCCGCCGTGGCATACCCGCTAGCCCTACAAAGTGCTGTGGAAAGAAAGTGAGATTAAAGCCCACAAAAGCGATCCAAAACTGCGTTTTAGCTAACGTTTCGTTATACATCCTACCTGTCCATTTTGGCAGCCAATAATAGACAGCCGCAGTCATACTAAATATCGCCCCAGCTACCATCGTGTAGTGAAAATGTGCGACCACAAAATAAGATTCTTGATAGGCAAAATCAATGGGAGCAATCGCCAGCATCAAGCCAGTAAACCCACCCAAGGAGAATAGAAAAACGGTTGCAACGCTAAACAGCATCGGCGCTTCAAAGGTTAAAGCACCCCCGAACATTGTGGCAATCCAGTTAAATACCTTCACACCTGTTGGTATCGCAATAAGCATCGTGGCATACATAAAGTAAAGTTCACCAGCCAACGGCATACCCGTTGTATACATATGATGCGCCCAAACGATAAAACTTAAGAAGGCAATCGAAGCTGTTGCGTAGACCATTGAGGAATAACCAAACAAAGGCTTTCTAGAAAACGTCGGTATGATTTCAGAGATAACACCGAAAGCAGGTAAAATGATGATATACACTTCAGGGTGACCAAAAAACCAAAATACATGCTGGAACAAGACAGGATCACCACCACCCGCAGCGCTAAAAAACGAAGTTCCAAAATGAATATCCATCAGCATCATAGTCACAGCACCCGCTAAAACAGGCATCGCTGCGATAAGAAGAAATGCCGTAATCGCCCAAGTCCAAACGAACATTGGCATTTTCATATAGGTCATACCTGGTGCTCGCAAATTAATAATGGTAGCTAAGATATTGATTGACCCCATTATCGAAGACGCTCCCAGAATATGAACTGCAAAGATGAAAAAGGTAGTACTTGGTGGCGCATAGGTCGTAGAAAGTGGCGCGTAGAAAGTCCAGCCAAATGCAGGTGCACCACCTTCCATGAAAAACGTACTAATCAACAATGTGACAGCTACTGGCAGAAGCCAAAAACTCAAATTATTCATCCTAGGTAACGCCATATCTGGTGCACCTATCATCATGGGGATCATCCAGTTTGCTAAGCCTACAAAAGCAGGCATGATGGCTCCAAACACCATCACCAAACCATGCATAGTCGTCATTTGATTAAAAAACTGCGGGTCGACTAATTGTAAACCTGGCTGAAATAACTCAGCTCGGATCACCATCGCAAAAAAACCACCCACGAAAAACATAGCAAAGCTAAACCAAAGATACATAGTTCCTATATCTTTATGGTTTGTCGCAAATAGCCAACGTTTGATGCCCTTGGCAGGACCGTGATGCTCACTCATTATTCAATCCTTCTTTGACTATTGATTAAAATTAGTAATATCTGAAGCTTGTACGGAATCACCAGTAGCATTACCCCAAGCATTTCGCTCGTACGTAATGATGGCAGCCAGTACATCTGGCTTGAGTTGTGCACCGTATGCAGCCATGGCCGTTCCTGGCGTTCCGTTCACGACGATGTTGATATGCTCATTTACATCACCCAAAGCAATCGGGCTGTCTTTTAACGCGGGGAAAACACCTGGAATACCCGCACCGTTTGCCATATGACAAGCTGCGCAGTTTTTCTCGT
This sequence comes from Pseudomonadales bacterium, assembly GCA_019090455.1. Classification (GTDB taxonomy): domain Bacteria; phylum Pseudomonadota; class Gammaproteobacteria; order Pseudomonadales; family DC-out160; genus DC-out160. The sequence continues at coordinate 115,591 of JAHRWA010000044.1, forward strand.
ATAGTGATTGGCCACTTGCCATCAACTCATCTTTAGACTTAACACTGAGATCGACTTTGGAAGCATTCTTTTTACTCGCTAACCAAACTGCATAATCCTCTTCACTGACGACATTGACAACGATAGGCATAAATCCGTGATCCTTACCGCATAGCTCAGCGCACTGACCTCGGTAGGTTCCAATTTCTGTAGGCAAAGTCCATGCTTCATTTACAAATCCAGGGATGGCATCTTTCTTCACAGATAATGCAGGTACCCACCATGCGTGAATAACATCAGCAGCAGTTAATAGGAAGCGCGCTTTTTTATTGACAGGAATAACTAAAGGCTCATCAACCTCTAACAGGTAATTTTCACCTTTGGGTTCTAGGTTATCAATCTGAGCTTGCGGAGTAGACATAATACTCATATATGAAAAGTTTTCGCCTCCCTCTTTATCAATATACTCGTATTTCCATTTCCATTGGTAACCGGTGATCATAATATCTAGATCAGCTTCACTCGTATCATAAATCTTAATCATAGTTTGAGTGGCCGGTACGACCATGGCGATCAAAATCAAAGTGGGAACAATAGTCCAGGCGATTTCTACTTTTGTGCTTTCATCAAAGGTAGCAGGCGTTCTTCCGCTAGACTTCCGATGGGCAACCAAGACATAACCCATTATGCCAAAAACCACTACCGCTATAGCAACGCAAATCCATAAGATAATCATATGTAGGTCGTAAACTTCTTGACCTAACTCGGTGACACCCGGTGATAAGTTCATTTCCCACCGGTCACCCGGTTTTGCCCACGCACTGGGACTGAGATAAACCAGCAGAAAACCCGCTAGGCGAAACGTTTGTTTCATTAGCCAATTAATCCTCAAGTACATAGCTTACTCGTCTCCGTAATTTAATTTATTTGAATTAACGATATAAAATACTGCCTACATAGGGTCCGCGAATCACGGGAAATTATGTGGCGCCAGCATTTGGATGCTTATCAATCTACTATTGCGATATAAAAACAAATGGACATGCGAACACCATAGTCTTGATCACCAAAACCTCAAGTGCAGATTAAGCATGGTCCATACTTACCCGCACTACAAACAAGTTTGGTCACCTTCAATCATAGCTGATCAAAAAATAGCATGTGCACAATATTTCGGGGGGATTATACCTGAAGGTTTTTTCAAAAACTAGAGCACTATCTGGATATTATGATCACTTCTGAGAGATTAACGCAGCCTATTATCAGCAGCTAATTTCAATGAAATTCCAACCTAATATTTTATAAATCTCAACCTCTTTCTTGCTTTTTTTCAGATCAGAAGACACCAATGGTTTTTGCGTATTCTGAAATAATGACGACTACCATAGAGATGGCGATAACAACACACAGACAACCTAATAAAGCGGGCTTTAGGACTGAGCCAATTGATTGATCATCAGGGTTATTAGCCTTTCGACTGGAATCCTTTCCGTCTAAATAAAGAGAAAGCGCTAAACCTAGGGTATAGCTCAATACCGCGACAGAAAATAGGCTCGAACCAACGTAAGGACTCCCTAGCTCATCTTGATAAAACAAAGTACTTGCGGCAATTAGCATTCCTAGGTGACCGCCCCAGATCAGGGTTCTCTCCAATTTATTCATGACTATACGACCACCTTTTAATTCAGCATTAGATCAATTGATTCCAGAGACAATGATACTGCCTAGCCTCAACATCAACAAGACGCAGGTTCCTTGTAGGCAACCACCCGACAACGGGGTGGTGCGCTTGATTTTTGAATGAGGGAATACTGATTTAGAAAACAATTGAGGTCGGATCAAACTGATCGACGATGAGATTAAATTTATTACTATAAAATCTGGCCTGCCACTTTGAAACTAAAACGAACGAACATTACGGTCATCTTTCATCGCCCAACCATCATCTTCACCCATAATCTTTGGTCTCACCTTTTGCAGCTGACTCTCCAAAGAAAAAGAAACACTCGATGACAGATTAAAGAAACTGAGTAATGCCTTCAGATTCGAGTCACTTTCACACGCAGACTGAATACGCTGCAAAAAAGCCTGATTTAATAGCTGTAGTTGTTGATTAATTCGAATAAGCCCTTGAAAGTCCCAATCCGGCCTATGACCTTCTCTATAAAGGAAATACTGGCGCAGCAAAAACAAAGATGCCGAACGCGTTATAAAATCTTCTTGGGAAGCAAAAGGGAGATGATTCTGTGCATTGGGCTTAAGCTTAGCTAATATAGGACAATCGCTGGTTGCCATAATCAAGCCCATCAATGAACGCAAACCTTCCTCTAAAGGTGCTTCTTTAAAATATTCCCTCTGGGGAGTCATAACGCGTACCTTCGCGTTTTTGATGGCGGGTAACTTCTGAAAGTCTTCCACTACATGCTGCAAATCAATTGCAGCGGGGCAATTTTTATATTGTAATTTACTAAGAGGACAGTTACTACATTGCGACCGTTCTAACTTCGTCCAGCTTGATGCTTCACTACGGTCAACACTAATATCATATTGTCGATCTACATCAATAGCATAATGAAGCTCAACATCATCCATAATAAAGGTATATTCAATATCCATGATATTCCTAGTCCTTACTGTCTAACTCGAGATACCAATAACAGCATTTTTTGCTACCTTACTATATCTCGTTTCGATTCGACTTCACCACATCGCCCTCTCCTCAGTTTAGCCAGATTTAGAATTATTAAAATGAATGCCCCATACTATTTAATGCTTTAGCTAAAACCTATTGATCTCGGTTTTTTTCATAAATTAAGCCTCTTCTGAATAAGCCAAGCTAGCACTACGAAGGGATTGAACTATCCTTTTATTGAAGCATTCCTCTGGCCTTCATTCACTCGTTACCAGACTTACACTTATCATTCACTGAAGACGAAAAGATAATGATATCAGGCACCAATAAATTAACGAATCCCGGTTCCGGTGCACACAATCCTGACCTCAGTTGGAGCCAAGTCAAAGAAACCATTTCTTTAATGTGTTTAGCTATGGCACAGATAGATACCACTTTGACTGACAGCTCTCGATCGGTAGATGATCTCACAGAGTCATTTACCTTTTTAGCTAAAGATGCCATGAAACTTTGTGAAATCCATGAAAAGGACGCGGAAGACTCCGTTACTCCTGCACTCCAAGAAACACATAAGATCGCTGCTTCGATGCTAACTCGTATTCATGCAGCCATCATCGCTTTTCAGTTTTATGACCGCCTAACACAACGCCTACATCATGTTCGTGGCACTCTCAATGATTTGGGAGAGCTTATTGATAATCCAGCCGACCTTTACAATCCCGAAAGGTGGTCTGGATTACAAAATGAAATTCGCTCTTGCTACACGATGGAATGTGAACGTCTTATGTTTGATCGTATTATGCAAGGCGATACCATTGAAGAAGCTTTGCAACTATATCATCACCAGTTTACGGAGGAAGATAAGATCAAAGATTCTGACGACGATACTGACGACGATATTGAATTATTTTAGGCGACGCGGTGATAGCGCCTCCTACATTCACCCCCAAATAAAGTAGTAAAACTCACCTCAAGTCGTGTACTCCGCATTTATTTTAATATACCCCTCACTTAAGTCGCATCCCCAAGCTTTTGCAGTATAAACAGGGCTACCAATCTCCACTTCAATATCAACTGTCTTGACCTCTCCCATACGATCCGTTAATGCCTCTAGATCTATTGGTATTGGATTACCGTATTCAAACACGGTTTGTCCTAAAATCTTTATCAGCAAATCGGCAGGTTGAATTTCAGGTAACGTCTCTCGACCAGAGGGCTTACCTATCGCCATTACAATACGCCCCCAATTAGGATCACGGCCATACACTGCCGTTTTAATTAATGGAGAGTTAATAATTTTTTTCGTGAATAAACGAGCATCCTCATAAGAGGTCGGTAAACTCACTGTCGCCTCAATCACTTGATTAGCCCCTTCAGCCTGCCCCAGAATATCACGTGCCAGTTTCAAACATAGCGCCGTCAATGCACGCTCAAAATGCTGCAAGCCAACTTCATCGATGGCTTTTTCATTGGTAGAAAAAATCGCAACCGTATCGCTCGTACTGGTATCACTATCCACTGAGATAGAATTAAAAGTCTTATCCACTGCCCGCTTCAGAATACGATCCAAATCGGCCTTGTCGATTTGCACATCGGTAAAAAAGTAACTCAGCATAGTCGCCATATTAGGCTCTATCATGCCCGCTCCTTTAGCAAAGCCGCACAACGTAACCCCATCAAATTCAACCGACGCCATCTTCGCTTGTTTATCCGTAGTCAAAATGGCCTCTGCCGCAAGTTCCAAAGCACACGGCTGTAGTTTTGCTGCAACACCACCAATAGCATTGCTCACAATATCCATTGGTAACGGAACACCAATAACGCCTGTGCAGGAGATCAACTGACTCGCCACCGGTACGTCTAGCTCATTCTCCAGTTTCGCTGCCATAGCATCAATATCTTGTCGACTCGTAGGCGTAAACACATTGGCGTTTTTACTCACAACGCAAAGCAACTGAATATCGCCATGGCGAGTATTCTCTCGATCAAACCGAATAGCATCACCACAACTTAAACTACGGGTATACACAGCCTTACCCAAACCCATTTTATCTAATTTCACTACAGTGAAATCGGACGATCCATTAGCACAAATACCAATATGGCCTCCGTACGTTCGAATACCCTGTGGCTGGTGACGAAGATCATTTTCAATCATCACCCTCTCATCAGCATCAAGACGAGCGAAACTAAACTGGTCCTTTTCAGTACCCGGATCCACAACTTCATTTAGCCATACACCCATATCAGGTAATACCGATTTCATTGATAACCTCTTAATTCTATTATTGATTCGTAGACCAACACAGCCATACCGCTGTCACTTTATTCATAATACCAGTCAAGCCTGCAAGATCCCACACACCACATTGTTTTTCTTTCTCTCTTTACTCCACCCTACTACTGTATATAATTACAGCCTATCGAGCAATCAATAAACTCAGCTACCCGACATACAGAGCAATGAATAAAATAAACTTACACACGCTTCTTCAGCACCCTCATCTATGGCGCGCATCTGACACCCCCGCCATACAAGATCATCATTGCAGTACTCACTCGAATAATGGCACCACGAGTAGCGGTTATGCTTTATTTGACGAATTGCTCTATCACAATAACACCCAAGGTGGCTGGCCCCACTCCTCTTCCTGTGAATTACTATCCGATCAAACCGGCATAGGAGAGCTGCGCTTTTTGATGCCCAGCTTAGTACGAGCCAGCAATGAAAATCGCTGGATCACATGGGTTGCTCCACCTTTCATTCCCTATGCACCAGCACTGCATGCACACGGCATTGATTTAAACAAATTACTTATCATTCACAGTAAGACATTGAAAGACTCCTTATGGGCCACAGAACAATGCCTTCAATCCGGCGCCTGCTCCGCCGTATTGGCATGGCCGCAAGGAGCTAACTATCAACAGCTAAGACGATTACAGATAGCAGCGAAAGCCGGCAAGAGTAGAGGGATTTTTTTCCGTTCAGCGCAAGCGGCTAAAGAAGCCTCTCCCGCACCATTACGCATTTGTATCGCACGTAATACCACATTTAGATTAAAAATAATCAAGCGTCCCGGTGGCTGGGCGAGTCAGAGCATTCGTATTCCCCTAATAGATGAAGAGGCTCTTACCCAAACCGCAACATTACAAACACCAAGCTTACAGCCTGATGAATCGAAGACCCTTAATTTAGAAAACGGTATCGCCACCAATCAACCCCAGAAACAGGCACAGGCACAGGCACAAACTCAACTAAAAAACGACATACCTCTATCAAAAGGAGGCAGTTATGTTGTGGATGTGTCTTCACTTTCCTAAGCTCGCACTAGAAATCTACACTCGCAATCAGGACATTGAAACCCCTTTTGCTATTGAGGAAACACAAAACAATAAACGTCTTGTATTACTCTGCAATAAACAAGCTGCAGCAGAAGGAATCCAAGCAGGTATCACTCTGCCAACCGCTCACGGCTTATGTGAGCAGCTTATCGTAAAAGAAAGAAACGACAACCTAGAAAGAAAAACGTTACAGCAAATCGCATCGCATATCAGCCCATTCTCTCCCACCATTACTCTCCAAGCCCCCAATACTATTTTGTTAGAAATAAGCAGTTGCTTAACATTATTTGGCGGCCTGAAAAATCTCCACGAAAAAATACAAACTCAAATTCAAAAAATAAATTACAGCTTTAAACTCACCGTGGCCAAAACACCCTTAGCAGCAGAGCTAGCGGCAGAACTGATTGAAGAAAAAAACAAATACCTGATCAACGAAGCCTATCTTAAACAGATTCCCATTAGCGCGTTAAATTACAGGCTTCCCAATAGCAACAAACAAAGAGCAGGACAATCGATACAGCGCGACATGAAAACACTACAGCGCCTACAAGGCATGGGATTTCGTCGTTTGGGCGAATTATTAGCTTTACCCAAACCCGAATTAGGTCGGCGCTTTGGCAAGCCTTTTTTAATTTATCTAGACAAACTCACTGGCGTCACATTGGATACGCGTGAAACCTTCGAGCTACCCACTTACTTTGAAGATCACATTCATTTCGTGGAGGAGCTCACCGCATTAAACTCCTTACTTTTTCCATTAAAACGGTTATTGACTAACATGGAACATTATTTACAACAACGCCAGCAAGCCACTGCATCCATCGTTATTCTTTTGGAAAATAGACTCAACCAAATTATATCCATCGATATTGAGTTTGCTGAACCACAGTGTCGCAAGGATAAAATACTACCGCTTATTTACCTCAGGTTTGAAACACTAACACTGTCAGAGCCCATTATTACTGTAGGACTTAAGGCCAATCAATTGATGGAACAACAAATCAAAACCAACTCCCTCTTTTCTCAGGACTCATCTGTTTTTTCTAACGAGGAAACCAACAGTGATAGAGCAAATTTAATTAGTCGACTAACAGCGCGCCTTGGCAATGAACAAGTTAAAAGCCTGATGCTTGCCGAAGATCACAGACCCGAAAGTTGCTGGTCCTACACATCACCGGCAACCCAAATTGCCTCAAACAACATACATAGAAAAAAAACACATAGAAACAAGGAGGATAAAAACAAAACACAAAAAAACAGAAAGAGTGAGCAGGCACAACAACCCAGACCACTTTGGCTACTGCCACAACCACAACAACTCCCCTACCGAAAAGGCCAACTATTTTGGCATGGACCTCTGGCGTTGTTAAGCGGTCCAGAAAGAATTGATACTGCCTGGTGGGATAACAAACCCGTCAATCGAGACTACTATATTGCCCGACATCATCGAGGTGAGCTCTTATGGATATTTAAAAAAAGAACACGTACATTAGCGACGACACAAGTACAGAGCCAAGAAAAATCACAGTGGTTTTTACACGGTATCTTTTCATAACTCTCCGTTTATGACACTGACAAATTAACCCCGTCACCCTGCAGATATAGCCTGATAAAATATGAACTATCTCTACATATGAACTACCCCTAAACATGAACTACAGCGAACTACATTGTATTAGCAATTTCAGCTTTTTAACCGGTGCGTCTCATCCCGAAGAGTTATTGCAACAAGCCGCACAGCTTGGTTATAAAGGTATCGCTATCACTGACGAATGCTCTTTGGCTGGTGTTGTTCGTGCTCACGTAGTTGCCAAACAATGCAACATTCAACTCATTATTGGCAGTACCTTTAAAACAGAAGATAGCAACATTCACTTTGCGGCTCTGGCTCCCAACCGTCAAGCCTACGGACAATTATCAAAACTCGTAACCCTCTGTCGTCGCCGTGAAAAAAAAGGACAATACCGATTCAAACTCAACGATCTGCGACAACAAATTCGTGATTGCCTGCTTATCTGGTTCCCCAATGCGGACTATTTATCACAACGACATTCACTCCCGTTTTTGAATGATCTCGATCAATTCGTCAAGACAACTCAGAATCGCCTCTGGATTGGTGTTGAGTATTTTTATAGTGACAAGGATACCCAACTCACCCAAACCGTAAATGATTTACAACAGCGGTATCAACTGCCGCTCATTGCCTGTGGTAATGTCCACATGCACATCGCTGAGCGTAAACCATTGCAAGATATCATTACCGCTATTCGCCTAGGCTTAACGGTACAATCTGCGGGTGTGGCATTACACGCTAATCGAGAACGTTATCTGCGACCAATCCATGAGATCATCGCCCTTTACCCCCCCGCCCTAATCGAAGCGACGCAGCAACTCTGCCAGCAATGCCATTTTTCCCTAGATGAATTACGTTATGAGTACCCAGAAGAACTGGTACCTCCCCACATCACAGCAACAGAATATTTAAAACAACTCGTAGAACAAGGGATACAAACTCGCTGGCCGCTAGGCCCAAAAAAAGAAACACGCCAACAAATACAAAAAGAACTTGGACTGATTCAAAAGCTATCCTATGAATACTACTTCTTAACGGTTCACGATATTGTTCAGTTTGCCAGAAATCAGAACATCCTCTGCCAAGGACGAGGTTCTGCAGCCAACTCTGTTGTTTGTTTTTGTCTGGGCATCACCGAAGTCGACCCTGAGAAAATCCACTTACTCTTTGAACGTTTTATTTCAGAGGAGCGCAATGAGCCTCCCGATATTGACGTTGATTTTGAACACAGCCGTCGTGAAGAGGTTATCCAATATATCTACAAACAATACGGCAGAGAAAGAGCCGCTATTGCCGCCACCGTTATCACCTATCGCCCTCGCAGCGCAATCCGAGACGTAGGCAAAGCCATGGGCTTTGACCCATCCCTTATTGATCACCTCGCCAAATCCTTGGCTTGGTGGGATAAACGAGAAGAATTAAAAGCACGCTTACAAGAAGCCAGCATTGACATTGACAACCCCATGATACAAATCTTCCGTCATCTAATGGAGGAAATCCTAGGCTTTCCACGTCACTTATCGCAGCATGTGGGCGGTTTTATTATTTCTCGTGGACCGTTAGACCAACTTGTTCCCATTGAAAATGCCAGCATGCCTGACCGCACGATCATACAGTGGGATAAAAATGACATTGAAGCGCTCGGACTATTAAAAATCGATGTACTCGCTCTCGGCATGCTATCGGCTATCCATAAAAGCTTTGACTTAATTAAGGCCTACCGCGGAGAACAACTCAGCATGGCAGGCATCACCAATGAAGATCCAAAAGTCTATGACATGCTACAGCAAGGCGACAGTATCGGTGTTTTTCAAGTAGAGTCTCGAGCACAAATGGCGATGCTACCGCGATTGCGACCTGCCTGCTTTTATGATTTGGTGATTGAGGTTGCCATCGTACGACCCGGCCCAATACAAGGCAATATGGTTCACCCGTTTTTAAAACGACGCGCTTACATTAAACAATACGGAACCGAGAAAGTACGCTACCCCAGCCCCGAAATCCAAAAAGTATTAGAACGGACCTTGGGCATCCCTATTTTTCAAGAACAAGTAATAGAACTCGCGACTGTTGCTGCCGGCTTTACTCCTGGAGAAGCGGATCAACTACGCCGCTCAATGGCCAGCTGGCGAAAAAAAGGCGAACTACAACAGCACCAAAACAAATTATCCGCGGGCCTACTGGAGCGAGGCTACAGCCTTGAATTTGCCCAACGTATTATTGAACAAATCAATGGCTTTGGTGAATACGGTTTTCCTGAATCCCATGCCGCTAGCTTCGCCTTACTCGTGTATGTCTCCGCTTGGTTAAAACACTATGAACCTGCCGTCTTTCTTTGTTCACTACTGAACAGCTATCCCATGGGCTTTTATTCCCCTTCGCAATTAGTGCAAGATGCAAAGCGACATGGCGTCAAAGTACATCCTATCGATATTCTTACAAGCCAATGGGACCACAGCTTGGAAATCTTGACAGGGGAAACAGCCTCCGAAGAAATGACCTTCCACAAAACACAGCCCAACGAAAAACGATCCAAAACAACACAGCCAGCAGTACGTTTAGGGCTCCGCTTAATCAAAGGTCTAAAACAACAAACCGCAGAACGCATCATTAACGCTCGAACAAAAAATGGGATAATTTCCTTAGATCAACTCACACAACAAGCCAAACTCAATCGCCAAGACTTAGATTGTTTAGCCCATGCCAACGCTCTGGTCAGTTTATGTGGCCATCGTTTTCAAGCTCGTTGGCAGGTCCAGAGAATCGAAGAACATCGCCCTCTCTTTGGCAACAATATCATTCAAGAAGAAAACATCATATTGGCCTCTCCTAAAACGGGCGAAGCCGTCTTAGAAGATTACGCCAGTACCGGCCTAACCCTGGGACAACATCCAATGCTGCTATTACGCAACCATCCCGCATTCAAAGGTTGCACACGACAATCTGACTTACCTCATTTAAGACACAAACAATTTGTCAGAGTGGCGGGGATCGTTACGGGCCGCCAACGACCAGGGTCTGCCTCTGGCGTGCTCTTTCTCACGCTGGAAGATGAAACCGGCAATATCAACATTATCGTTTGGAAAGACCTCATGAAACGACAACGCAAAGAAATCCTAAAAGCACAGCTGCTACATGTCAAAGGGGTCATTGAACGAGAAAAAAAAGTCATTCATGTTATTGCAGGACAATTGAAAGATTGCAGTGATTTACTCGGAGACCTATCAATATCATCCCGCGACTTTCATTAAATAAATACCAAACACTATTGAATTGGCACGGAACACTTATTCATAAGAAACTGGTTAAAGGCCTCGACAACGACTGGAGAAAACTGCGTACCATTACACTTATTAATTTCGGTAATGGAACGTCGCAAGGATTTCTTAAACCCTCGATCACTGCGATCATGAGTCAGAGAGTAAAATGCATCCGCAACGGCAATCACACTGGCCCCCAAATCAATGTCTGCCCCAGCAATTGCATTAGGATAACCTTCACCGTCAAAGCGCTCATGGTGCTGATGAACCATTTCAGCTGCCTCCTGCCACTCTGGCATCAAAAGCATCAGTTCGTATATATGCAAAGGATGCTGCTGCAACAGCATAATATCTTCTGACGTGTACTTTGAATCTTTAAAGAGAAAAGAATCCGGGAGCAATCCCATTCCTACATCATGCATGTAAATAGCAGCAGTGAGCTGGGTTTCATTCACCTTCGAAGGCAAGTAACTATTAATTAACAGGCCAGCATGCAATATAAAGGCGGCCCTATCAGTCCAAAAAATGGAACGAGCATCTAATGTTTGCGCTAAATCTTCAAACAGCTTAATTCCACCTGGCATCAACTTCGTCACTTTTTCACGGACAGGTAACGATCCACTTTCAACTTCAACCTTGCCCTCAGCCTTAAGATCAACTTTAAGATCAACTTTAAGATCAGCCTCACCTGAAGCCAACTCCTGATCTATTTCAAACACGGAAAAAACCAGATCAGGATGTACCAGGTTTGAGAAAGTAGAAATCACATTTTTAATGCTGTCATCACATACTTCTTTCTCCAGCCCCATCAGCACTTTCATTTCGCCTCTAAAACCATCGAGTAACTGGACATCTAAAGTACGATATAATTTAAGCTCATCGAATGCCCCTCTGACCCCATCAATCAGCAATAACATTAACTCTGATATCCAACGTGACTGCCCACATTTTCCAGAACACACATGATAAAAAAAATCCTCGATCACCTGCATAAACGCGAGCAGTGGATCAAGGAAGGTTTGCTGGCAAATCATATTAATGGCTTTAATACGAGACATGATATCTTGAGATATCCGGTTTGTATTACTGGACTGACCAAACACTAAGTGCTGGCCCATCATATATCTTTCAATATGAGATATTTGGACCAGTAGATCTTCAACTAATGTCTCAAGCAGATCATCGTCTAAATCCTCAATAATTTCGTTCACACCGTCACTTAACAAACAAATCTCCTTCAATACGCAAACACAGATTTAAGATACACTTAAGACTAGCTCAGGAAAAAGCAAACATTCTGTATATCAAAGTTTTTGACCAGAAAAACCGGTAACAAAAACCTCATTAACTGAAACGGTGGCGTATACTGTACCTGCCAAAATCAATGTCAATGGAAGAAAAAATTGGCCCGAACATTGAAAAGTCCCTGCATACGAAATTGCTGCCTTAACGAAGACGACATATGTCTCGGCTGTTTTCGCAGTATGAAAGAAATAATGCAATGGAGCGCCGCCGACGAGGAAACTAAACTTCATATCCTAAAAGAATCAGAAGATCGAAAACGTCTCGCCCAAAACAAAAATATCTGATAATCTTGCCACCCTCTGCAACACACGACCTTCAACAACAGACCAAATCCCGTTAGACACACACTGTCATTGGAAAATACCAACAGTAGCGTAACCCTTAACTTTGAAGGAACTTCTTACTCGTGTGGGACCTGGTAACACAGCCTTTATTATCCTCTCTCATCCTAGGCTTCTTCCTCGGTTGCATTCACGCGTTCGATATTGACCATATTGTAGCCGTATCTGTTATGTCTAGCGGTGAAAAAAACTGGCAGCGCTGCATGGGCTATAGCAGCAGATGGGCCTTAGGCCATGGTATCGTATTACTGAGCTTGGGGATTCTCGCATATACAATGGGTATATCACTTCCTACTTCTGTCTCACTCGCTGCCGAAAAATTAATTGGCCTGCTATTGATAGTATTTGGCGGGGTTCTGATTTATCAAATAGTACAACACCACGGGATTCAAAATTTAATACGTCTAAGAAAAAAAAAGCAGGGGACCCCTTTTGCGGTTGGCATTATTCACGGCATGGCAGGGAATGCTCCCGTACTGGCTATGCTGCCCGCCTTATCTCAGCCTAGCCTCTTATCAGCCGTCAGCTATATGCTCTTCTTCTCCATCGGCCTGTTAACCAGCATGGTTTTATTCGGATTATGTCTCGGAAAAATCCAACTTTGGTTTGGTAAAAAGCACGAATACTACCTTAACCTAAGCGCTTCTGTGGTCGGGCTCTCGTCATTGACCGTCGGTATTGTATGGCTAATTCCTTATTAGATTCTGTCAGAATCACGTCCTTACTGACCATTTTTATAAACCCGCCTTTTGACACGAATAGAATTACACGACTCGAACGGCACCCCCATCCACATTAATATTTTGGCCATTAATATAACCCGCTCTAGGACTACACAGAAAAACCACCAAATCTGCGACTTCTTCCCTAGTCGCAATACGGCCAACGGGATTGGGGAACTCATGCTCCACTATTTTTTCTACAATGCTTTCCCAGCTATCACCCCAGCCTTTCTTCTTGGCTTTTTTCCGATATCCCTGCTCCAACTCTTCCGTATGGATAAGCCCCGGAGAAACGGTATTAACCGTCACACCCGATACTTTCAATTCAAGCGCAAGACTCACTGTTGTATTCGCAAGCGCACCTTTAGAGGCATAATAATGCGGCATAATGGCATTCGGTTGCTGTGAGCCAATGGTCCCTAACTGAACGACTCTCCCCCATTGAGACTCCTTCATCTGGGGTGTCAATTTTTGAATCAGATACATCGCTGATAACACATTTTTTTTGTATACATCGATCCAATCCGCTTCCTGACTAGTCCCCCAAAAACCACGTGTTGCTGTACCGTAATTATTGATAAGAATATCGACGCTACCCAACTTTTCTAAGGTCTGGGCCACCGTTTGTGACGCTCCCGCCTCTACCGTGATATCACCCCATACCGCAACGGAATTATCTATTTTAGCGGAAACCGGACTAGAAGCTCCCTCTTCAAGCGAGTGCACCGCAACGAGCACCCCTTCTTCCGCCAAGGTCCTAGCAATCACTTCCCCTGTACCTCGATTACTACCCGTAACGAGTGCTTTTTTTCCCTCTAGTTGCAAATCCATAAACTCACTCCCTCTTTGGGTTTATCCGTCTGTCTGCCAAACAAGGCAATCGCTCTTTGTCTTTCGTCGACTACCCCAATGACTTCTCTTTATCTGTTATCACTACACCTACTACCTCTTTGCCCATTTGCCCATTTACCACTTCGACCATTTACCTCTTTAACAACTGCTGCAGGTCTCGAGTTGCATCCTTAAACATTTTACCCAACGCAAACTTTCCAACAGGCCCACTCAGTTTTAACGGTAAACTGGGTTCACACGCTACTGTATAGGTGAATTTTGTTTTCCCCTCACCTACCGGTTCAAGTACATAGTCTTCACATAGTGCTTTGACAAACGGAACACCTGTGGAAACGAAATAAAAGGTAAAACGCTTATTCTGCTCCCAGATAAAAAAATACTCTTTCACTTTCATCGCATCTAAAGTCACCGTGCGAGTGGTGCCTACTCCAAAGGGCTTAGGGCTCGTCCACTCCACACCTTTGATACCTTTAATCCATTTAGACCAGCTATCACCATCTTCAAACATTCTAAAAACAGCTTCAGGTGGTGCATCCAAAACCACCTCATTAACAAATCGCATCGGTGCCGATGCCAAAAAACTCTCATCTACTGCCCTACAAGAAAATTCCATTGCCCTATTACTCCTAATAAAATCAAATTGAATTGATACTATCACGCCACTCTAGGGCAACAAACGACTTAATCGCACTCTTAGCAAAATAAAGGTGGGTGGTTTTAAAGCAGGACTAAAGTGAAAGCAGGACTAAAATAGAAACACTTTAAAGAAATAGTAACGGGGAACGAAGACGAGTTTCAAGAGACAATACCAATGAGAGAAGAGAGTAATTTAATGACTCAGGGTTCACCGCTAAAACGCGACACTGGCTTTTAACGCGTAAACTCGCCATGATTCTTTCGGTACAAAACCGGTTTCAAAGGGGTTCGACAAACCCACCCCGTGTATCCATTTCACCTCTGCTTTAATTAAACTACTCTCGGTCAGCTGGTAAGACACACTATAGGTAGTCTCCTTTTGCCAACCTAAATAACGGGGCAACCCCTTAGACGTAAAGTAACTCTCTTTCGCTTCACTACCCAGAGCAAAGGACTCACCATAGGAAATAGCTGCTGACAACTCATCATTAAAATGCCATGTGGATCCTGCATACCATCCGTCTGTCTCAAAACCCTCTAAGCTTAAATTATCCAGCACTCCCATACGAACGGCCAACACTTCATAAATGAGGGTTAGCTTACCTTTGTCATACTCAATGGAGGCCACGGAGTTTTCTGACAGCTTCACATCAGAGTTGATAAATCCTCCCAACGCCACATTCACTGACGCTTGAAATCGAGAATACCCTAATCTTAATTCGGGAATAATCGTCCAGATAAAACTAAATCCTTCTAGATGGTGAATAGTGACATCTAAGTCTGACAAGCTAACACCTCGCAAACCTAAACGAGCGTCAAAATCCAAAGGTTCATCCCGTAACTCAAGCCTCATCAACCCCATCATATTGCCGATATAACCTGCATTGCCACTGACATCGACAGTACCCAAGAAGACCTCATAATCTAAGTAGCCGGCTTTAGAAAAATCGAGGTTGCCGTAGAGTTCCACTCCCTGTATCGCCACCAAGAACTCTCTAAACCCTTCCATATAAACGGTTTGAGGCAATAAGACCGGCGTTCTTAGATAATCGATGTCTCTTTGTTTATTGTACAACCCAAACGGCATTTTAATCTTTCCGACTCTGACGCCTAACCAACGCTCATAACCATAATCCAAAAAAGCCCAATCCACTACCAGCGAACTATCAGCACCTGAACCCAGTCGATGACTGAACACCTGCGTACCGAAATATAGACTGTCACTTAACGGCACCAAAAAACTCAATCCGACTTCACTAAAATTCCAAACTCCCTGCGTAGAACCCTCGAAATAATCGTTATCCGAAGACCTAAGATAGCCTTGACTCAAAAAACCATTAATATAAATACTGTCAATATTCTTCGCTTCCGCACTAGATGTACGGATTAGTGAATAAAGGCAAAAAGAAAGAATGAGAAGAACTCTCATCAATTGAAACCTCAGCATTTGAAGCCCCATAAGGTAAACCTACAATTCAGAATTAGCTGATATCTCATCATCAATCGATGACTTGCAGAACGACGATACCATTTTTATCTGTGAGGTTATCAACATAACCAATAGCCCCTTTTGTGTTCCGAACATATTCGAGCATCAGTTTTTGACTTGCAAACGAGCGGGGAGGAATCCCTGTTCCCGCCGCAATCACTCGCCTCCAATACAACTTATATTTCCGATAAGGTTTTTTCATGTATTCCAAGGAGAATATTTCAGGAAGTGCGCCACTCTTAATTTGAGCAGGCTTTACTCTAGTTCCATTTTGCCACTTTTTCATTTTGCCAAAATAAATCAAACGCATATCTCTAGCGGAAACAACTACCTCCGAAACTGAAGGATTAGCAATAATCATGATGCCCTTTCCCTCAGCCTGACAGTTCCCAGCCAACACGAGCATACACGTCAGCAAAAGTACTTTGCCATAACGCCAAAATCGCTGACTTGTGATGTCAAACTTCATCATATAATCTCTGCAATCCCATAGAAAATCATGATCACTCATATAGAAAATATTACGCTACTTAGAATGCTATACTGGCTTTAATGGAGTAAAGCCTCCAATTTTGTACCGGAACAAAATCAATTACAAAAGGGTTTGATAGGCCAGCTCCATTAATATTTTTAACTTCCACCTTTATCATACTCACTTCCGTTAGCTGATAGGCAACACTATAGGTAGCCTCCTTTTGCCACGCGAGGTAATCAGGCAATCCTTTTGATGTAAAATATTCAGCTCGATTCTCACCACCGAGAGGGAAGTTTTCACCATACGAAAATGAGGCAGACAGCGAATTGTTAAATTGCCAAGATGCCCCAGCGTACCAACCTTCAGTCTCAAACGAAGTCAAACTCGTAAACTCCGCTGCCACACCGGAGCGAAGAATGAAATACTCGTAAACGAGCGTCAGCTTGTTTTTATCATATTCCACTGAACCTACCGACATTTCGGGCATTTTTATTTTAGAGCCAGTAAACCCTTTTAAGTCAAACCCTATGGTTGCTTGGAAACGAGTATACCCAAGCCGTAGGTCAGGCATCGGAGACCATTGAAATCCGAACCCTTCTAAATGTCGAATATTAATGACTGCGTCAGAAAGCGTAACTCCCGCTAAATCTAAAAAAACATCAAGATTCAATCCTTGATCCAAAAATTCAAGCCTCATCAACCCCATCGAATTTTCTAAATAACCTGAACTAGAATCGACCACACGCGAACCAATGAAGACTTCGTAGTCCACATACCCTGCCTTTTCTAAATCCAAGTTCCCGTATAACTCAAAGCCTTGTATCGCGACCATGAAATCACGAAGACCTTCCGTATAAACTGTCTGAGGTAGTAAAACTGAGGTTCTCAAAGAATCGACTTCTCTTTGTTTATTGTACAAACCAAAAGGCAATTTAAGTTTTCCAACTCGAAATCCTAACCAACTCTCACGACTATAATCAAAAAAAGCCCAATCGATGGTGGGAGTCGATTCTACTTCAGTGGCTAATCGATGGCTAAAAAACTGCATTCCAAAATACAAATTGTCATCTAAAGGCACGATAAAATTGAGCCCTACTTCACTGAAATTCCAGCTTCCTTTTTTGGTACCCTCAAAATAATCATTCTCAGTAGATTCGAGATAGCCCTGACTCAAAAACCCACTGATTTGTATCTCATCAATCTCTACGCCATACAAGTTTGTTGTCCCAGAGAGGATCAGTAGATACAAACTTATGCTGAAGTACCGGCTTACCATGAAACGTTTATTCTCTTAAATACAGGTGCTAATTCTGATCTCTTGCCATTTAACTCTAGCGTAACCGTAACAAGAACGCCGTGTATTTTTATCCGGGATCGATATGGCAAATTACAATCACACAGAACTAAAGAATCAAAGTGATTTCATCAAGAGAGCTTGCTGAGGATCTATTATGAACTTTACTTAAATTAATACGTTGTAAATATAGGAGGCAACACAGCGCCAATGTTAGCCCTACTTGATAATCTTTCCATTAGACTCAAAATAACTCTAATAGCTGTTTTAGGCGTACTTGGATTCGTCACTGTATTAGCGCAAACAATTTCTTTCTTCAATGATACCAGTAACAAACTCGACATTATAAGAGCCAATAAACTACCGGTACTTCAGCTCACCTCTGAATTAATGAGAGACCTCGGACATCTGAACAAACTCCATCAAACCGCAGCCGCAGAAGGGGATGAGACCACCTTCAGTGAAGCTCAAGCATTTTCACAATCAACAAAAAATAAAATTTTAGAAATTTCCGGGATTTCACTAGAAATGAAAGCTCAGATAAAAAATATGAGCTCCTATTTTGAAAAATACTCCACAGGTCTTGAACGTTACACAGCCTCCATAATAACAGGCAGCTTAGACGAGGACCTTATCTTTGACTCCTTTGTCAACATTCAACAAAATAAGGAGCAATACGAACAAAGCTTGCAAGATGTTTCCGCAAAGCTCAACAACGATTTATCAATTACGCTCGAAAATGTTCAATTTCAGGGGAGTAATGCGGTTAAAAGAGAATTGATTATTGGAGGCATATTCTTAGTCTTAATGGCCTTTATTTCACTTTGGTTTATCCGTTTAATTACAACTTCAATCGTACACGCAGTGCAAGCGGCCAATAACATTGCAGAGGGGCAATGGAACACCAACATACCCACATCTGGCGATCAAGTTATGAGTCAACTGTTAACCGCTCTCACCAGTATGAGGGACAAACTGAGTCAACAACATTCTGACACCCAACAACGAGACAAGCTACAGCGCCGTCTTGCCTCACTCAATGATGCAATACGCGGAGAAATGACGACCTCTGAAATCGGTGATAAAGTCCTGCAATGTATGTCGAGTGAAACCAAAATAGTGGTAGGTCTATTTTACACATTCGATGGTGAAATAATATCTGTCGTATCAACTTATGCATTCGACCACCGTAAAGGAGTAAAAACTCACTTTACCTTAGGTGAGTCATTGGTAGGCCAGTGCGGGCTAGAGAAAAAACAGTTTGTCGTCGAGAAATTACCGGACGGATTCATGCCAATTTCCAGTGGTACGGGAACGGCTAAGCCAGGATGCGTATTGCTCCTACCTTTACTATTAAACAACGAACTTAAGGGCATATTAGAATTGGGTTCGTTCACTGCATTTGACCAAGAGGATTTTTCATTTCTTGAACAAGGTCAAGAAAGTATAGCCATCGCCATTGAGTCCGCTCAATCTCGAACGCAAGTAGCAGGAATGTTGACTCAAACTCAATCTCAGGCTGAGGCATTGCAAGCACAGCAAGCCGAACTGAAAACTTCAAATAGAGAATTGGAACAACAAGCTCTGGAGCTACTGCATTCTGAAGAAAGCCTACAAGAACAACAAGAGGAGCTTCACGTTCTTAACGAAGAATTGGAGCAGCGTGCTCAGGTACTTGATCAACAAAAAACGGAAATCCTCAAAAAGAATAAAGAACTCAAACAAACTGCAGATGAAGTACAAGAAAAATCAAAACAACTTGAACAAAGCAGTACTTATAAATCACAGTTTCTGTCAACTATGTCTCATGAGCTAAGGACTCCCCTTAACAGCATATTAATTCTATCGCAAAACCTAATGAACAATAAGGAAAACAATCTAAACTCCAAACAGGTAGGTCACGCTAAAGTGATCAATTCTTCCGGTAGCGATCTCCTCTTCCTCATTAATGACATCCTAGATCTATCCAAAGTAGAAGAAGGGAAACTGGAACTAGTCATTGAACAAATCACCACACAGGAATTTGCCAATGAACTACAGCTTCAGTTTGAGCACCAAACTAGCGAAAAAGACATTGATTTTTCCGTCACTCTGTCAGCGGATGTTCCACCCATATTCTTTGTCGACAAATATCGACTAGGACAAATTCTCAAGAATTTTCTTTCGAACGCAATAAAGTTCACTCAACAAGGAAAAATCAGCGTTGAAATTTCAAAATCCTATGGCCAATTTGTTCCACTCAGAGATAACCTTAAAACTAACCAATCCATAATTTTTAAGGTCACAGATTCAGGAATCGGCATACCAAAGGACAAACAATCCATGGTATTTGAAGCTTTCCAACAAGTAGATGGAACGACTAGTAGGAAGTTTGGTGGTACCGGCCTTGGCTTAACCATTTCTAAGCAACTAGCCAGCCTTATGAATGGCGAAATTCAGATCTATAGTCAAGGGGAAAATACCGGCTGCACATTTACTGTATTCTTACCTATTGGTTCGGTACATGATCTTGCTAGAGAATCAACCGAAGAAGAGCATCAATCTACTAACGTAAATAATCTGTATTCGAAAACAAAATCAACTCAATCGAGAAATAAAAACATCCAAAGCACTCAATACAATTCGAAAGTTTATTCGCAAGACAGGCAAGCACTACAAACCAGTAGTTCGAAGCCCGAGCATGAAATGACGTTAAAGGACCGTCATATTCTTATGGTCGATGACGACATCAAAAACCTTTACTCATTAACCGCAGCTCTGGAAGAATTTCACCTCAAAATGAGCATAGCGAGCACAGCCCAAGCAGCAATCGATAAACTAGTTCAAGACGAAACTATCGAATTGGTGTTGATGGATATCATGATGCCGGAAATGGATGGGTATGAAGCGATTCGAAAGTTAAGATCACAAGAAGCCTTTAAGGCTCTTCCCATAATTGCTCTTACCGCAAGAGCTAAGAAAACGGATAGAGAAGATTGCATTAGTGCGGGTGCAAATGATTACCTTTCCAAACCAATCAAAATAGACACACTAAAAAAGATGTTAACAAAATACTTACCCCCCATCCAACCTGAGCACGAGTCAATTTAAAGCGTCAGTCTTCATACACGTAACAAATAATATAATGTAGAAACATCAGACGCCCTCACTTATCTTCCCTTATCGATTTCAGCTCTTTCATCAAACGAACACCCTTTTTTCGTTGCGCATTGACAATGTCTAATTTACTTTGCAACTTTTGTCTCTCGTCACTATTATTTGCCTTGTGAATTTCGTCTTGATTATTATCTATAAACGCTATTTTTTCTCGCAATTGATTTCGTTTAGATTTCAGTTTTTTTAGCACTTTTTTGATGGAATCGTATTGCGCAAGCTGATATCGACGATCGGAATTTAAATATTCAGTCATTTTTTTTAGCGCTTTTTTGAGTTTCATTTCTATCGACCCTTCAATATATTCCGAATCTCAGACTCATCAAGCACCATGCTTTGCTCACCAATACCCACATCCTTTTCGCGACTAACAAACAATATTTGTGCCGCTCTCAATATTTGTTTACAAGCCATATGCACGTCACCACTATCACTGATCAGTGATGTCGCAATTGAAGCATCGATATCATCCGATCGAATCAAGCTCTCTATTGCGCTATACTTTTCAAGATCATTACTTTCCAACATCAACTTCAATTCATCTAAAGACAGCACGTTCATTTCATTTAAACTGTCGTTTCTTACGGCTTCGATTTCGAACAATACCCTCCCAACCAACAATCTCAGCTCATTATACTCATGCTTAGCGTATTGATTTTTTGAAGCCAGGTAACGCTTCAAATTCTCCAGAAATTGATTGATGGACATTATCGCTTCGGACAAATAAATCCCAGCCATCCGTATTTCATGCATCTGTTCAATTTCTTGTAGGGTAGTATCCGATCCCGTCCTGCAAATAAACTCAACTATTCCCTCATAAAGGGGTTTAAACTCTAATGTGTATTCGTCGCTAATTGAATTCGAAATTAGCGCATCTGATTTGGATCGAGACACTTCTTTATTAGATAAGTAACTACTCAAAGTTTCACTACCTTGAATCCCAACGCCGGTTAGAATAATTTCTGCTGAAATATCATAGAGACGCTCAGTTTCATTGTGAATGGCTTCAATTGCGGTATCGGGATACTTAGCGACTGAACGGTTTAAAAAAACAGGTTGAGATTGAGAAGGAGTTGACGCAGGAAACACGTTAAGAAGAAACAGCTCAAACTGTTTCAAAAAAGGTAAAACCAGAGCCACTCCAAGTACATTGAAAATCGTATGAAACATGGCTAGTTTCAATGTGTAGTCACTTTGATTTATATTCACAACACCACAAAGCCAATCCACCGCCAGAATTAAAGGCTGAATAAGAACAAGAGCGACAATTCCCGTGGCTAAGTTAAAAACAACGTGGGCACCAGCCAATCGACGACCTTCCACCTGAGCGCCAATACTACTGAGCATTGCCGTAATGGTAGTCCCAACATTTGAACCAATTGCTAATGCCAAACTATTTTGATAGGTGACTTGATCCAAAGATAACGCCGTCAAAATTAAAACAATACTTGCATGGCTAGATTGCATCACTACCGTGGCTACAATGCCAACAACGGTATACACCAATAAGCCCAACAATCCTGGCATGGCAAACTGAACAAGATCAATATCAGACTTAAATGACTCAAATCCCTCTTTAATAAAATCAATTCCAAGGAAAAAGAAACCAACACCCACTAAAATATAGCCCGCACCTTTCCACACCTTAGCCCTCTGAAAAACAAGCAGCGCTCCCATCGCCAGTACTGGCATAGCATAAGTTGCCACCGATGTTTTCAATCCAAATACGGCTATTAACCAAGCGCCCGTAGTGGTGCCCAAATTGGCTCCCAAAATAACGCCAATACCACCACCCAGACTAATTAACCCAGCAGAAAGAAATGAAATAGAAAGCACAGATACCAACGTGCTTGATTGAACAAAAGTAGTAGAAACGATACCGAATAATAGACTTTTCCAAATTCGGTCAGTGCTATATTGCAGCACTTTATCTAACAAACCGCCGGTGAAGGTGCGAAAGCCGCCTTCCAACGCCTGCATACCCAATAGAAATATAGCGACGCCAGCGGCAATAACGATAAAGTCAGAGCTCCACCAAAAGCCCAAAATTAGCAATAAGGCTAGTATGGGTAATGAAGCTCTTTCCCATCCCTTTTTTATTATGACCATTCCCTTTTAATTATGATTATCCATAACCAGCAAAGATGTGAGGGAAATTAGCGACTCAAATACCTCATCGCATCCTCTATACCCTTTATAGTCAACGGATACATGTGATCTTGCATTAATCGCTTGGTCCACTGCACCGAAGTTGTGTGTTCCCAGACATTTTGTGGCTCAGGATTTAGCCACGCTACCTTATCCCAGCAATCCACCACTCGGCGCATCCATGTTTCACCGGACTCTTCATTCCAATGCTCGACACTACCGCCTGCACTGCTGATTTCATAGGGGGACATGGTCGCATCCCCTACAAAAATGACCCTGTAATCAGAACCGTACTTATGCATAACATCATCTAGCTGGGTACGCTCATCCCAACGTCGATGGTTGTTTTTCCATACTGACTCATAGATAAAGTTATGGAAGTAAAAATACTCCATATGTTTAAACTCAGTACGACAGGCTGAAAATAACTCTTCTGTTGTTTTGACATAAGGCTGCATAGATCCACCTACATCAAAAAAGATTAGCACCTTTACCTTGTTCTTTCGCTCCGCCTCCATCCGAATATCCAACAGCCCTGCATTACGAGCGGTGGATCTAATGGTCCCATCTAGATCAAATTGATCTGGAGTTCCGGTACGGGCAAATTTACGTAATCGACGTAATGCCACTTTAATATTTCGTGTGCCTAACTCAACACCGTCGTCAAGATTCTTATAACTGCGTTTCTCCCAGGTCTTAAGTGCTTTCCCCTTACGCGCTTCGCCCGTTAAGCGAAACCCAGCAGGATTTTCGCCGTGACCACCAAAAGGCGATGTACCACCCGTGCCAATCTGTTTATTTCCGCCTTGATGGCGCTTCTTTTGTTCAGCCAAGCGCTCTTTAAAGGCTTGCATTAACTGATCAAGATCGCCAAGTGCCTTGAGCTTTTCAAACTCTTCTTTGCTCAAAGTCTTTTCTATTTCTTTTCGAAGCCACTCGTCTGGAATAAGAACATCAAGCATATCGCCAGCCAGACTTTCAATTCCTTTGAAATATTTATCAAATGCGGTATCAAACTTGTCATAGTATTTCTCATCTTTCACTAAACAAGCTCTACTCAACATATAAAATTCATCGATATTTGCATATACCAAATTTTGATTGAGTGCATTAATCAGATCTAATAACTCTCTAATCGAGACCGGTACTTTCCCCTCTCTTAAGGAGGTAAAAAATCCAAGTAACATGTTAGTACCCTACATTCAATTTATAGACTTAGGTTAAAGGTGAATTCAAAATAAAATCCGCCCTTAACCTAGAGGTTCAAATAGCTAGAATTAAATAACACTGTAAGACTTCGTTGCTATCATCTGCTAAAGATAGAGATATCTCAGCTCTCTCGACGATTCATAAAAGCTAATCTTTCTAGCATTTGTACGTCTTGCTCGTTTTTAACCAAAGCACCATACAAAGGGGGTATGGCTTTGCTTGTATCGCGGCTTTTCAATATATCATCGGGAATATCATCAGCTAACAACAACTTCAGCCAATCAATTAACTCTGAAGTTGAAGGCTTTTTCTTCATGTTGGGGACTTCGCGAAGATCAAAGAAAATTTCCATGGCGCTACTCACTAGCGACTTTTTCACCCCAGGGTAATGCACATCAACGATACTCTGCATAGTTGCGGTATCAGGGAAATTAATATAATGGAAAAAACAACGACGTAGAAAAGCATCCGGCAGTTCTTTTTCATTGTTACTAGTAATAATAACAATAGGGCGATATTTCGCTTTTACCACCTCTTTTGTTTCATACACATAGAACTCCATCTTATCGAGTTCTAATAATAAATCGTTGGGAAACTCGATGTCGGCTTTATCAATTTCATCTATCAATAAAACGACTTGTTCTCCAGATTCAAACGCTTCCCACATTTTTCCTTTAACAATGTAGTTGCTAATATCCTGAACTCGACCATCACCCAACTGGGAATCACGCAAACGCGAGACCGCATCATATTCATAAAGACCTTGCTGAGCTTTAGTCGTAGACTTTATATGCCACTGATAAAGTTCTAAACCCAACGAGCTGGCCACTTGCTCTGCCAACATGGTTTTTCCTGTACCGGGCTCACCTTTAATAAGCAACGGTCGCTGTAATGTGATAGCAGCATTCACTGCCATTTTTAAATCTTCTGTGGCAATGTATTGATCAGTTCCAGTAAATTGCATAGACGTAAACTCCAAAAAATCTTGTAATCGTTAGCTGCTCGAATGATTAAACCGGAAATGAGTCCTAATTTCTCTCATTCGAATGTTTAGATAAGAGGTTGTTGATATAACACTTCGTTTGAGCTGGTCGAGCAGTATATTAATTGTATATATAAACTTCCAGCATTTTAGCCATCTTGAGCCGTTATAGTTAAACGTTAATGGCGAACCCATCGACTGTCTTGATAGTTATTGTCAGGTAATGATAGTTATTGTCAGGTACGAAAAGTTAATGTCTTGTCTTGATCCTCAATCTGTTAAAGCTAAGCTTACGCATCTAATATCATATAAGAAATCTATATTGAAAAGAGCGAATACCCTAAACCATCGCTATTGATCAATATAACTCGTTTTATACATGGCATTACGGAAATGCCTGCTTTTGAACACGGGGATGAAGTCTTGGAAATGACGGGAGGCTAAGAAAATGTACTTCAAAAATGATCTAAGATTCAGCAAAAAATAAGTGCGCAATCCGAAATGCCGATCGTTCGATAAAAGTAGGGGGCCTGTTTTTAAATGTCTGCCAGTGTTGCTTTCGATAGCGGACCGCGGCGGCGAAGATTGAAGCTCTGCCTACAATTATCGAGAATCGGATGAGCACTCTCTATGCAGAGTCCACCAAAATTGGCTTTTTGAATATAGCTAATAGCCGAATATGGCTAATAGTAGGTACATTGCACCCGTGCCCAGCAGTTGGCACATTTACAAACTTAAATCATCATCTTCAGACTCAGTATCCTCTTCAGCTCCTGATAATTTTTCTTCAATATCATCAAGAGTAATGTCGACTTCAGTATCATCTTCCACTAACTCAGCCAAATCAGCCTCTAAGTCAAACTCATCTGATCCAGCGTCTTCCACTACCGCTACTTCATCTGTGCCTTTTTCCGCCTCTTCATCAAAATCATCTACCGACAACCCTTCTTCGCCAGCCGCTTTATCTTCATCCTGTTGTACCACGACGGTCTCTTCGTTAGCCAAGCCCCCCTCGCCTTCCGATTCTTCGGACAAATCGAAATTATCGTCTCCTAGCCCAGATAAATTGATATCCAAATCGTCTGCTTCGTCTTCTAGGTCTTTTCGCGACATCACTTTTCGATAAACTACATAACCAAAACCGAAAACTACCAAGTTAATACCCGCAACAATGCCGCCCAGAACCCTTTTATCCATATTGGTAATCATCTCGATAAAGGATTCTGACTCCTCTTCAAATCCAGATTCTTCTTCAAGCGAATCGTCAGATTCATCCTCGCTATACTCCTCTTCAATGGGCTCTTCTTCCTCTGTATCGTCGACAAATGATTCATCAATTTTCAACTCTTCTTCGAGTGCGACTTCCTCTTCCGGATTTAACATTTCAGGTTTAGGAGACTCTTTTTCCGGCTCTATTTTTTCTGGTACAGGCTCCTCAATGACCGGCTGGACTACCATAGAATCGGCACCGATTTCAGTTATCACTTCTGAACTCGGTGTACTCGTTTTTCGATATTCTACTTTATAAGGCCCTTGCACTAATGATATGTGACGTGCTGATCCCGCAGAGCTCTTGACTGTTAATGTCACGCTGTAAACACCAGCACCGGCATCGCCCTTTACATCGACTCGCCAACCACCAAATGCTGTGGAGGTGACTGCAGGCTCGGATAGAATTTTAGTTGGACTAGAAATTACCGCCGATACTTCAAGCTCACCTTTAGGGACAATACCGCCTTTCGGTAAAATATTGAGATAGAAATTCGACATGCCATTTTCACTTTCCTCTTCAACAATAAGAACTTCAAGCACCTCACTATGAACCGTCAGTTTTTGTTTTTTCTTACGCTGAAAGGTTTTTCCATCAACGAGAACCGTCAACTCATGGCGCCCAGGCAACAGTGTTTTATTCAATCGCGCACTATAGGTCCCATTTCTTGGAGTCTTTACTTTCCCTTCTTTATGCGAAGTTAACTTACCCTCCCAGGTTTTATCTCCATCAAGAAAATCTTGACGGAACGTAATATCCAGCAAAGACAGAAAATCAGATTTTACTATTCTTGAATCACCTTCACTCAAGAATACCGACATGTCTAAGACTTCACTTTTAACAATATTGGTAGGCACACCCTCCATGAATAGTTTTAAGTCGCTCACCACTGTCACCCGATTATCCGGATCAACATCAGCCAACAAGGTCCATTCCCCTCCAATGGGGCTAGCAATAGTAATCAGATCGTACCGACTATCACTAAACCAATTCAGACCAGTTAACTTATCGTTTTGGCTAACGACTTGTCCATTTGGCATTTTTAATTGTGTCGCAATGCTGGTTGGCTTACGGTAAATCAATACCGTAAACTCATCGACACTACCGTCGATAGAAAATTGATTACCTTCTATCGGAACTTGTTCCTGTTCTACCGACTGATCAAATGCCGCGACAAATACCTTTAATAATTCTTCAGCATTATTAACAATAGCGAACTGGCCATCAGTACTTAATGCTAAGGTTTGCAACAACTCAATATCTGCATTTTTTGAAAGAGCTATAGTGTGTATCTTAACACCCGCTTTTTTTAGCTGGGGTAACAACACATTGAGTATTTTGTTTCGCTCGTTTTCATTGACTCCCTTGCTTCGAGACACATCCACCATACCATCAGTGAGAAGAATCATACTGCGTTGACTCTCGGGGTTTACGTCCCTCCATCCAAAACTGGCTTTTTCTATTGCAGAACCAATATTAGTAAATTGACCCGCATAATTAATTTTATTGGCCTCTTGCTTGGCCATCTTTTTCCATTTCGGCGACACCGCTCGGTAAGGCACCAACATATTCACATAACGCCCAAACGTCCACACGCCGGCATTGCAGTCCTGCGGCATTAAATTCAGCAATAGTTTTAAGGCGGGTATGCGTAAATTATTAGGATCATTTTGCTTCATGCTGCCGGATATATCGATCAACACTCGCATATCCGTAGGCGCCGGTGGAGGCAGCTTGGCAAAAACTGCCGTAGTGGACACTAAAAGAGGAAGGATAAAAATAAACTTGAACACTAGGGATGTAGCACGATGCATTATGTCATTCACCACAGAATCTTATTCGCTTTGGGTATATATAGCTCATCCCCCTCAAATAACAATAAGATATAACCTCAGAACAAGGCACATCTTTAACCAGAAATTATAAAGCTAAACCTAAGTTCATCACCAATAAGCCTCAACGGCACCAATTACGCTGCTTTCTTCCTGAGTAAGCCCGTCACTACGTAATGAATAATTAAACTGAGAATAGCAATAAAGCTAGTCACCATTAGCGGCAGAAAAGCTCTCAGAGGCTCCCCCTGCTCTTTCACCAACATATCAAAGATAAGCACTATCACTGCAGGTGCCATCAGTCCTTGGCCTTCATTGACAAACCAAGGAGTAAACAACAGCACTAACGCCAAAGCCTTCATTAATGAGCTGACTTGGCTAGGTAAAAAACTAGATATTTTTGCAACGATCAACATTGCGAAAACACCCGCAACTGTATATATCACCCAAACAATCATATATTCAAAACCGGTCAACATATTCAGATATCACTCTAATTCTAGGAAAAGCTGTAGACAAACACTCATAAGAAATTAATCATCTCGATACTCTATAACATTAGTACTCTACAACATTAGTACTTCACAGCAACAACTGCACACGGGGAAGTTAACACCTTCATTCGTCTACCCAATATATTATTCGTTCTTCCCAATCATCCTCACTCACATCCTTTTCTGATATCACTCTGCCTCGAATTGAAATGCCAGCGTTGAAAACACTGCTAACATCGTTAGTCAACAAGGGGTGCCATGAGGGCAGATCGCCAGTATCGTGTAATATTTTATAGGAGCACGAAGGAGGTAACCAATGAAAGCGATCGATATCTTCCACCTCTAACTTAACGCACTGTGGCACCAAAACTAAGCGATTCTGGTACTCGGTGCATTGGCAACTCTTCTCATCAAAATATTGACAAACCACATCGGTGTAGTGGACATCCCCAGTTTCCTCATCTTCTAACTTATGAAGACAACAACGCCCGCAGCCATCACAAATTGACTCGCATTCTGCTGGAGTCATTTCATTCATAGCTTTATTTTTCCAAAACTGATTTTTATTCAACGTTAATATACTCAAGACTGGATTGTCTTTAGGACTCACTTTTTTTCTTTTGATTCTCTAGATGCAGCTTTAACAAGTCCTCTTTGGGAGGAGGCATTTGCAGATAGAAACCATGACTGCTTAACTCCGATATCACCTTCGAAATATCAGCCCGAGATAGGTTTCTGCTCTCTTTTAAGACTAAATCCATGACATGTTTCGGTTTACCAAACATAGAAATCAAAGGAGCCGGAACACTTTTAAGCCCCTTATCCTTAGGCACGTAAAGATACATACCGTCTTCTTTGGTACTTTTATAGACCGAGCACAAATTCAGATAACTTTTCATTTCGCATTGCTCATTTACTGATTACTGATTACTGATTACTGATAGACAATGATTTTAATTCGCCCTGGTGTGCATCCAGTATTTCAAGAAGAGGCTTCAAAATAAATTGAGATCGCCAACCCGAAAATTCCGGCGCAAGCTGAATCGCATCGCCACTGCCACTGGATTGCACATAGCTATCCATCAAAGACACTAATAGTTTCTTCCGACAGAGTATCTCAGGAGGCAAGTCCATTTTTTCAGCACACCTTCTAATCTCGGCTTTCAGCTTTTTCGCCAAGGAAGGGACTGCTCTTAATATCGGTTGCGACACAAGAGTAGGCCAGGATTCTTTCTCTACCTCATCCGATTGATTGACTAAATCCAAAATCAAATCACCGTACTGGCGCATAATTCCCGGTTTAAAACCCTGAATCTTTGACAACTGCGCCGTAGTCCTAGGTTGATGGCATGCCACTTCCCACAACAGCGTATCACTAACCAAAAAACTGCGGGGCGTATCGATACGGCGTATTTCCATCTCACGCCACTCCGTTATCGCTTTTAATATCACTAATTTTTGGGGGTTTAGTTTCCAGGCATTACCCACTTGGCGATAGTAAATATCAGCAGCAATTGTTTTTCGTTCATTGAATGCTAAACGATTGCAGTCTTCCTTCACCCAATCGAGTCTTTCGGTTTTTTCAAGTCGACTTTTTAGTTCTTGATATATTTCCTCTAAATAGAGTACATCCAATGCCGCATACTCTAGCTGGTCCGCTGAAAGAGGCCGCCGCAACCAATCCGATCGCGTTTGGTGCTTAGCAATATCAATATCCAAGATATCTTTCACTAATGCCTGATATCCAATTTGAGGACGAAATCCGGCATACGTAGCGGCAAGCTGTGTATCGAACAAGGGTTCAGGTACCTCACCACACAGCCGGTGTAATAATTCAAGATCTTCGCCGCAAGCATGTATTAATTTTAACGACGTCTTATCCAGCAACATAGCCCCATAACTTTCTATGGGAACCGCTATTGGATCAATGAGCGCGACCTGTCCTTTTACCGCAAACTGAATTAACCCCGGCTTGGCATAAAAGGTCCGACTTCTTTCAAACTCGGTATCTACCGCAATGATCTCACTCCCACTATAGGTAGAAGAAAATTGCTCTGCTGACGAATGGGTATCGATATATTGGGTTTCTAATTTGCTCATTATTCTGAGATCTTCTTTCGGCCAGATAAGGCATGGGCTAAAGTACCGCTATCCACAGTTTCGATCTCTCCCCCCAACGGCACACCGTGGGCGATACGAGTGACCTCCACTGGCGTTACATTTTGTTCAGCGTTCATAAACTTAAATCCTCCACTAATAGCCTCGACAATGTAATGCGCTGTGGCATCACCTTCCACAGTCGGATTAGTTGCAAGTATGACTTCTTTGATATTACCTTGCTTAACCCGCTCAACAAGTCGCTCTATACCCAAGTCATCAGGTCCAATGCCATCTAGCGGAGATAGGTGGCCCATTAACACAAAATAAAGGCCTCGGTAGCCGCCAGTTTGCTCGAATGCAATAACATCAATTGGGCTCTCGACCACGCATAATTGGCCGCTATCTCTTGAGGTGTTTAAACATATCTCACAGCTCTCTTGTTCCGCAAAATTGCGACAGATTCGGCAGTGTTTAACCTCTTCCATTGCTAGGGCAAGGGTCTTGGACAATGACATTCCTCCGCTTCGGTTTCTTTCAAGGAGGTGTAGCGCCATTCTTTGAGCCGACTTTGGGCCGACACCGGGCAAACAACGAAATGCTTCAATTAATTGGGATATTCGAGGACTTAAGGACATTTAGTTTCACACCTACTAGAACGGCATCTTAAAACCAGGTGGAATCGGAAACCCTGAAGTGATGGACGAGACCTTCTCCTTATTAAATTCATCTACTTTTCGCACCGCATCGTTAACGGCTGCGGCTAACAAATCCTCTACAACTTCTTTATTTTCACTCAATAATGTCGAATCAATATCGACTTTCTTAACGTCATGACGGCCAGTCATAATGACGCGGACCAAACCAGCTCCCGATTCACCAGTGACTTCTGCGAGTGCCAGCTCTTCTTGCACTTTTTGCATTTGTTCTTGTACTTTTTTAGCTTGCGACATTATGTCGCCTATGGAATCTTTCATGAGTCACCTCTGTACTACTATTTATTCTGCTATTTTAAACAAGTTTAACCTATAACGCCTAAACGCTAAAATTTAGGCGTTATAGATTCTGGATCTATTACTGCTTGAAAACGTTGCTGCAACGACTGCACTACCGGATCAGCGTGCAATATTTCGGTTGCTTTCTCACAGTTTTGCAATCGAATTTCTTCCGCCCATTGGTCCGGTGTTTTCTGCTTTGGAGCGCTCACTTGAACAGCCAATGTCACCGCTTTATTAAAATGCGCAGCTAACGCATTTTGTAATTTTTGAATTCGTTCATTGTTAACTAATGCTTCATGACGAATATCTAATGTAAATTCGAAGTGCCAATCGCTTCGTGTCTCTAGAGCACAATTTCGGGCCATATTTAACGTATTACCTGCTATATCAAGCTGCCCGACCAACTGAAACCATTCATCATCTATGACCAAACCCTCCTCGGGCTTGGCGTCAGCTAACACTGATTTGGTAGCGAGGGCCTCTGTATTTTTTGGAGGCTGAACTAATTCAACAACAGTATCTCGACCTTTTTTTTCTGCATAAACTTCTTCCTTGAAGACCTCCTCTTCGCTCACCTTGGCCAATACTGGCTCAGCAACATCCGAGGAAGATACTGAAGAGAGGGGGACTGAAGCCAGATTTATTGCTGCATTTTTTTCTATTCTCGCAGGTTCAACTATTCTTGCAGGTTCAACTATTCTCGCAGGTTCAGCTAATTCTCGATTTTCGACGACGCGAGACAATAATGCTCTGGCAGGTTGATTATTCTCACTAGCGACACTATTTGCCGCTTGTTCCAAAGTCACTGGGCTAGCAGCAGGTGGGAATTGAGAACGAAAGGTCCCTTCTCCTCCTGCCTTTAACTGACCTGGAGGTCGTCGTACCTGTGGGGGTGAACTCGCTTGTTCAGACTTATCACCAAGCCCCTTAGCAGGAGGAGTGCCACCAGGTTTAAACAGCATCATTCTCAACAACACCATTTCCAATCCTGCTCTTCCATCAGGACTTAGAGGTAAATCTTTACGCCCAATCAATGCAATTTGATAATAGAGTTGGACATCTTCTGCAGTCATCTCCCCTGCCAATTGCGTAATGACTTCATCATCACCAAGACTATCATCGACGAGTTGGGGCAGGGCTTGTTTAATTGCTACACGGTGTAGCAGCGCCAATAATTCCGCTAATAGTCCCGGGTAATCAGGTGCATAGTTTGAAGCCTCGCCCACAACATCTAACGCTGCTTTAACATTACCGTTCGCAATAGCAGTGATTAATTGCAACACGTATGTGCGATCGATGCTGCCAAGCATCAACCTCACATCTTCGGTAGTCAGCCTACCATTACCATAAGCAATAGCTTGATCGGTTAGACTCATTGCATCTCGAACACTACCATCTGCTGCTCGGCCAATTTCCCAAAGAGACGCCTTTTCGAATTCAATCTCCTCTTGCGACAAAATATGACTCAAATGCTCTACGATACGTTGAGGCGGCATATTCTTAAGGCTAAATTGCAAACATCGGGATAATATGGTCGCGGGTAATTTTTGAGGGTCCGTTGTCGCCAACAGGAATTTCACATGGGGGGGTGGCTCTTCGAGGGTTTTAAGCAAAGCGTTAAAACTATGCGTCGATAGCATGTGCACTTCATCAATAAGATAGACTTTGTAACGCCCACTGGTGGGTGCATACTGTACGTTTTCCAACAGCTCTCGAGTATCTTCAACCTTTGTTCTTGACGCTGCATCAACCTCGATAAGATCAACGAAGCGACCTTCATCCATTTCTTTACAGGTTCCGCATTGTCCGCATGGCACAGAGCTAACACCAGCCTCACAATTGAGACATTTAGACAGGATTCTCGCGATAGTCGTTTTACCGA
Organism: Pseudomonadales bacterium; assembly: GCA_019090455.1. Lineage (GTDB taxonomy): Bacteria > Pseudomonadota > Gammaproteobacteria > Pseudomonadales > DC-out160 > DC-out160. Next base: position 149,556 of record JAHRWA010000044.1, read on the forward strand.
CACCACGAGTACCAGTAAATAAATAAGCGTGGTGTAATCGGTCATTATCAAGCGCATTGATTAATGTTCGAAGGACATGCTCTTGCCCAATCATTTCCCTGAAGGTCTTTGGACGCCATTTTCTCGCTAATACTTGGTATGCCATTGCACCGTCCAACTTAATTCATACAAATAAGGGGATAAACAGGGGGGCTTATCAATGACTTACTATGGTAGCGAAACTCTCCGGCAATAACACGTTTAAGAGCAAAATGTTAAGAGAAATTTCTAAGGGGGAAGCACGAGTAGAAAAGTACTGGGAAAAAATGGAGGCGACCCCATCAGCCACACCTCGGCACACGAATCAGTTGTTACCGTTGCTCCCTTCCGGGCCTGGCGGAGTTCACAGCCTATCGTTGCGAAGGGACCGACAGAGTCACCATTGTCGCTCTCATCTGAGGCGTCGAATTCTCGCGCAATTCTATTGGGAAATCAAGCGTTAAGATGCCTAGATCTCATAAATTAAACTGAGATATATTCTCTGGCAGTTTTTTATTCTCACACGTAACCTCAAACCCATTAAGTATCTAACTTAACAGCGCGCTAGTAACATCCTGTAGGCATAATGTTACCCATCTGTAACGCTTCCTTAAATTCTGTAAAAAATATTTTTATTTCTCTAATAACACTCACTCTAAACATCTGAATTATTAGCCAAATTGACTAAGAACCAACGTTGAATTTGAAAAAAATCACGACTTGCCCCGAGGCCTCTGACTCTGACAGATATATTCCTCATAGTATCAACAATATGCTAGATTACCGCCTTTAGAGTCTTCCTTATAATCAAAAACTAATATTATTTATCACCAGCAATACCTCATGAAATCTAAAAACGTTCTAATTGAGACAGATAAGTTAAAAATCGGATTATTTATATCAGCATTAGATCGCCCCTGGTCTGACTCTGCATTGTTTAACCATGGGTTTTGGATAGAGGATGAAACACAAATTCAACATCTCCAAGAACTCTGCCACAGTGTCTTCGTTGATGTAGGACGTAGCCAAGCAAAATTTATGCTTAAAAAGTCGGTTATTCCAAACTTAGAGCTCGTTGACGATGAGCAATTCCACCTATCAAAAACAGATCAATATCAAAAAAACCAACAGAACCAACAGAACCAACAAAAGCTTAAGCCCTCCTCTACACGCCAAAAATACCAACCCACCATGTCGCGTGAACGTGAGATGACAAACGCTCTCGCAGTTTATAATCAATTAACCTTAAGCCTTGACCAGGCATTAGCAGACACCACCGGCGGCGTTACAACAAACTTAACGGAATTAAAGACATTATCCAGCCAACTTGTCACATCAATCTATAACAACTCAGATGCGATTAATTTCATCAGTCGTATGGGCGCACCATTCATTAGTGTTCACAATTCAGCGATACGTGTTGCCATTTGGTCAGTGCTATTTGGCATTAATTTGGGGAAGAATAGAACCATATTGGAAGGGCTTGCACTAGCCGGACTACTCTGTAAAGTCGGTTACGCAAAAAGCACTCCTGAAGCTGAAATTAGCGATGATTTTATCAATAACAACGACGTGAACCGCCCCTTCTCACAAGACAGTCAAAAAGGACTTAATCGTAATATTAATAAAAGTTTAGCCATACTAAAAAGCCAGGAAGCCATGGATTCTCTCGTTACACTATCCCTGACTAATCACCTGGAACGTCTCGATGGCAGCGGCTACCCTGGAAAACTAAAAGGAAAAAGGGTTTCAGTCTCTGCACAAATTATTGGAATATCAGAATACTACGAACGCTTAGTCAGCCCTGAATTGACTCAAAAAGCGTTATCACCTGCCAAAGCAATACGTTCTATGCAATCTTTACGCGACACCAAGTTTGCAGCCAAGGTGGTGGATCAGTTTATTCATATATTGGGACTATATCCAACAGGTAGCTTGGTCTTATTGAACACAAATGAAATTGCTATCGTGCAGGAACAAAAACCCAAACAAAAACTATCCCCCACTATTATCATTATTTCTAATACATTAGGTGAACCAACGCTTGATCAACTTCGGTTAGATTTAGCTGCGACAACAGAATATTCAATCACAAGAAGCTTATCGGCAGATAGCATTCACTACCACTTAAACAGTCAGGGATTAAACTCATCTCAATTCAATCAAAATGATTTAAATAAACCCTGGTGGCGCAAGCTCAGGCCTAAAAAATAGAGAACTCTCAACGAGAATGAGGGCAACAAGAACACCTAGATAATCTATCCTAAAATCATCAACAGAGTTTAGTCCAACCAAGCCTAAGGAGGCTCAACCCATATCTTCAAACGATTTCATCATGAACTGTTTAATCTGTCGAGCTCTGTCCTCAACTTTAAAACGCATCTTATTTTGTCTTAAGCGGTAAGTAGGCATAGTGTAGCTATCTGACGATAAACTTTTTTTATAGGCCATTTCACCCATCATAAAATCATATTTCTTGTATCCCAATGCCGCGTAATGATTTATCAACATAAGGTGACAGACTAAGCCGGGGCGATAGACGTTTTCAGGCCGATACACAAACCCGCATTGATTAAAATAAACCCCCTCGTCATCAACAAAGTTATAGAGATGACCAATAACGTTATTCCCCGCATAAACCGTGACTAAATCAACGCTGCCATTTGAACAATTATCCGATATGAGTCGTTGATGAAAGCGAGTAGCAAAATCAGAGATAGGGTAATCGGGACCGTACTTTTGCTTTTGCCTTTTATGCAAGAGTAATTGTAGATTTAAAAAAGAAGTTCCAGCATCTTCTGGAGTTCTTGCAATTTCAATACGTAGGGGCCCATCTTGCTCATAGGCTTTTAGGGATCTTCGAATCTGGGATCGCTTATTCTTACTAAGCAAAGGCAATAAATCATTTTTAGAATCGCGAACTTGATCAAGATCGACGTAAAATGCTTTATTTTCATTTTCAATTCGGCAATGAAAATCCGTCAACTTAGCCGTAAAGTGTTCAATCTGAGTTGCGCAAAGAGATCGCGCAACCATCTCATCCCAGCAATCCGTTTTTTGAAATATGCTCCTCCGATTATCGTCCTTGAATACCTGATCTATCAGAATACCATTATGCTCTATTGAAATAGCATCTTTGCTGGGATCTCCTGTGCCATTGAGATAGGCCCGTTTACTATAAATAAATTTACTATCGAATCCTTTGGTGAGGCCCAAAAAATAACAAAATACAGGCTTACTTCGACATATACCAAAAACAAAAACCACCTTGTCCTGCTCGGACAAGCATTCAAGCCAGTTCCCCATCCACGCCCATGACAGATAATAGGAATGAACGGCATTCTTTTCAATACCGAGCCATATTGATTTGGTTTGGTTGAACTCTAAGAAGGGATTTAATTGATGGAAAGATATGACGTCCTGTTCCATAACCTATTAAAACCACTTAAACAGATTTATCAGAAATTAAATACAAAAGTCACAACTCAACGATAAATGTTTGGCAAAAAGAGTTGGTGATATCAGTATGGCTCTTTTAAATGTTAGCAGCTAACACCAACCTAGAGCCAGGAAAATGTAGTTTCGCAAACATTTAGCTTCTTACTTCTAATAAGAAGCAGCGCAAACTCAACACGGATACTGTTCGCTCATAGAGCGACGAAAACTATAGATCACCATCTCATTCATTTCCTTGGGATGCAAATCCATGTAATCGAGATAAGCGTAGACGTAATCCCACAATGTCCCATTCTCAGGAATACAATAAGCCTGGCGCAATGTTACGATACCCGATTTAACAACACTTGAAGTGCTGTCTTCGGCTTTCTCAGAAACCTGGTCCATCGCCATAAGAATCATATGAGTGGTTTCGAGGAGAGATCTTACGTACCCAAAACAGGCACCACTATGAAAAGTTTCAACGGATTTTGCATTGTTACTTTTTATCCCTTGGCACATATCCACTAACTCTTCGCCCGTGGTGGCCTGAGCAGCACTGCTACTCATTACAGAAAAAAAGAAAACAGCAACTACGAACTGAATGGCATATGCCATCAAACAACACTTAAACTTCACGGACACTTCAGTGCTCCCCTATCCCTCTGGGTTAATACGACTGATTACATTATTAACGATAGATGATGGGTTAGAACTTGTCATTTGAGCTGTTCTGTTCAATCTCTAACAAACGAAGAGCTCGCGTGCAATAATCGACTAATCTACCTCTTCAGTCGTCATTGATTCTGAATTAGCTAAAAGGCTATTCGCTAATTTCTTTTTTGTTTTCGCCCCTAACTCTTGTAGCTCTTCGGTTCGTCGTACCAAGTTACCTCTGCCCGTACTGATTCGTTTTAATGCTACACCGTAAGCATCTTGCGCTTTTTCAAGTTTATCACCAACATCCATTAGCGCCTCCGTAAACAAAACAAACTGATCGTATAAAGCGCCGCCCTTTTTTGCTATATCCAATGCATTTTGATTTTGGTATTCCGTGCGCCATGCGTTCTGAATAGTACGTAAGGTCACCAGCAATGTTGAAGGACAAACAATCACTATATTTTTCTTGAAAGCTTGACTAAACAAACTGGAATCTTCCTCCATCGCTTTTAAGAAAGCCGCTTCCACGGGTACAAACATCAAAACAAAATCCAGCGATGTAACTCCTTCTAATCCTGCGTAGTCTTTTTCGCTTAAGTTAATGACATGATTACGGATAGAATTAACATGGTTCTTTAGTGCAGTTTTTGCTACCTCTTCAGTAGCAGCCGAAGAATACGATTCATAAGCACTCAGAGACACCTTGGAATCCACAATGACATCCTTGCCCTCCGGCAAATGCACCACCACATCAGGCCTTAATCGCCGCCCTTCTCCACTGGAAAAACTACCCTGCACCTGATACTCCCGCCCTTTTTGTAAGCCCGATTCCTCCAGCACTCTCTCTAGTATCACCTCCCCCCAATTTCCCTGTACCTTATTATCCCCCTTAAGCGCTCGGGTAAGATTAATAGCGTCTTCACTAATACGCTGGTTTAAACCTTTTAGAAGATAAATTTCCTGTTGTAGCATCGCCCGATCTTTAGACTCGTTATCGTAGACGGTTTCGACTCGTTGTTTAAAATCTGACAGTTGCACTTTAAACGGCGACAACAAAGCATCAAGACTTTGTTTGTTCTGAGCAGAAAACTGTGCCCCTTTATCATCAAATATTTTATTCGCTAATTCGTTAAACTCTGATTTTAGTTGGTTTTTAGAGTCCTTAATTAACGCAAGCTTTTCCTCGGTCATGCGACGTTCATTAGTAAGCTGAGTTGTCATTTCCGCTATCGAGGATTGCCCTTGCGATAGTTGGGTTTGAAGCTGCCCAATTAATCGCTCTCGCTCCTCGAGCTTTCGCTCTAAATCAGGCAGTCGAGTATTTTTCTCCTCAGCCCTCGCCCTACGATTCGATTCATCACTAAAACTCAACTGCCACTCGTTATTTCGGAGTTCCAATTTTTCATTAGCTTTTGACAATATATTATTTTTCTCTCGTAAAACTTCAGACTCTCTCATGTTGGAATGCAACCGCTCATTAACGCTCGCCACTTGCTTGGCAAATTGATGACGCAGCCCTATCCAACACAGCCCTAGCCCCAGTACGGCCCCTAAGGCAAAGCAAGCCACTAACAAACCTGAATATTGATTGATGCTATCCATTTTTAGCTCCTCTGATCTGTACAGATGACGACGGCAGGTATCCGGCCCAAAAAATTAGGTTTGTGGTGAACAAAAACGTCAATACCGACTGGCTATTTCAATATAGAGATTTGTAACAGAAAACGCGTGATTTTACCGAAGAAAAAATTTAACTCTCAATTGAAAAAAGTTGGCAATAGTTATCCATGGTCTGGGCGGCAATAGATTCAACGCTGAGATTTTTCAACTCCGCCAAACATTCGGCAACCTTACCTACGTATTTCGGCTCATTCGGCTTACCTCTGTAGGGAATCGGTGCTAAATAGGGGGAGTCGGTTTCAATTAAAATTCGATCCATTGGCATCTGTTTAGCGACAGCTCGCAAATCATCGGCGTTACGAAAAGTAAGGATGCCAGAAAATGAAATATAGAATCCCATTTCAATTGCTCTATTTGCCATATCCAGATCTTCCGTAAAACAATGCAAAACACCTCCAGCCTCTTGAGCATTCCCCTCAATCAAGAGTTTAAGTGTGTCTTCTTTCGCATCACGGGTATGAATAATAAGGGGCTTATGACTTTTCACTGCCGCTTGAATATGCGTCTTAAAACGTTCTCTTTGCCAATCCAGATCCCCTTTACAATAATAGTAATCCAGCCCCGTCTCCCCTATCGCCACCACTTTTGGAAGTGTCGCATGCTCAACTAACTCTTCCAATGTAGGTTCACGGCTATCTTGGGACAGAGGATGGACTCCAACCGAAGCAACCACTTGCGGGTAAACCTGCGTCAGCCGGTATATATCATCAAATGATTCTAGCGCAGTGCTGACACACAACATCCGCGTTACTTTTTCGGCGGTAGCTGCATCCACTGCCCCATCCAATTTTTCATGATAAAGAGATAGATCTAAGCGATCCAAATGACAGTGGGAATCAGCAAACATGAGTTATCCTGATAAACGAAGGGTAAAGAAAAGAAACCTACATAGTATGGGTCGGCCGATCAGAGCCTAATGCACCTGCAAGATAAGTCTCGATCTTATTGCGAGCAGTATCATCCTGATCGTTAAATTGCACCCCTATTCCCGCAGCTCGATTGCCCTGCGCACCCTTGGGAGTCAACCAAATAATTTTTCCTGCAACGGGTATTTTTTCTGTTTCATCCATGAGATTAAGTAATAAGAACACTTCCTCTCCGAGCTGGTACTGTTTATTCGTGGGTATAAACAGTCCACCATTGGTAACAAAAGGCATGAAGGCTGCATATAGCACGGCTTTATCTTTAATGGTCAGAGACAATATGCCACTTCTACCCGCACCAGAAATATTGGGTCCACTCATTCACTTTCTCTTTTTCTATCATTTATTGAGTTAAGTCTAGTATAGGAGGCAAGCAGAACTATATCCAAACACTATCCAGACAACATTCAAACTATACCCAAATAACATTCAAACGGCATTCACACTAAATAGGTTCTAAATCTTAGCTAAATTTTGATTATGCATCTTGCCATTGAAGCAACAAATCTTCTAATAACAACTGCTTATTGGGATTAGCTGAACTCATGGACTCTCTTTTTACATTTCCCACTTTATCACCAAAGCTTATCGCTGAATCGCTATTTAATTGCCCTGCAAGAGTCGTCAAGAAAGGTAATAAATCTGGGTTATTAACACGTTCATTGACCCCAGTCTGTAGCTTCAGTAGATCAACGCTCCAGATAAGTAGCCAATCCATTAATTCAAGAATAGGATAATCAAGCCATTTTTTTGCCAATCTAAGAGGGTCCATCGTTCCCGCTTGAATAGCTAATAAATCCTGCAATGTTTCAGCTCTCTTTCCAAACCATTCAGAGTCAAGAAACTCTAACGCCTTTAGTGGACAATCACTTGCAGCTCGTAGCAAATGCAATGCCTGATCCGCATCCCCCACTATCGGAGTTAACCACGGCAAGACCTTTTCTTTCGCAGGAACATTAAAGCTTACTGTTTGGCAGCGACTTTTGATAGTCGGTAATAAAGCGGATACCGAATTCGTCACCAGTAATAAAACGGTCCCTTCACCAGGTTCTTCTAAGGTTTTTAATAAGGCATTCGCCGCAGCAATATTTAAAGCTTCAGCAGGCCTTATAATAACAACCCGGTAGCCATCAAATTGCGCCGTCTTTTGAATGCTTGTGACTAGTGCTCGCACTTGATCTATTTTTATCGCTTTTCCTAATTCTTCAGGCTCTATCATTTTTAAATCAGGATGCGTACCTGCCGTATTTAATTGGCAGCTTTTGCAAAAGCCACAGGCTCTCGCCTGTGAATTCTTTCCATCATCATCACACAAGAGATAGTGAGCAAATGCTTGGGCAATTCGGTTTTTCCCCACCCCTTGCTGGCCGACAAACATCAACGCATGAGGTAAATGTTTTTCCGCCTCCGCTCCAATTAATTTCCCCCAATAATCCTGCTGCCAAGGATAAGGGACTGCGATGTCACCCATAGCTTGTTATCCGATTATACTTTTTATTGTTTCTAACAGTTCCGCTTGAACCTGTTTCAACGGTTGTGCCGCATTAATCAGATGATATCGATGAGGCTCTTTTGTCGCTCTTTCCAAATAGGCTTCGCGAACATTCTCAAAGAAGCTTCTATTTTCCTGTTCAAACCGATCAAGGTCTCCTCTTTGCCCTGCTCGCTTCAAACCAATTTCAACATCTACATCCAAAATAATAATATGATCCGGCCTGACCCTACCTTGAACTAAATTTTCCAACAGTTCGATTTTGCTTTTATCAACACCTCGGCCTCCCCCTTGGTAAGCATAAGTCGCATCGGTAAATCTATCGCACAAAACCCACTTACCGGAGTTCAATGCTGGTATTATTTTACTGTCAAAGTGCTGAGCTCTTGCTGCGAACATCAGCAGTAGTTCCGCATTCTCTACCACTTTTTCATTTCTTGGAGCGAGTAACATTTCTCGCAACTCTTCAGCAAGTGGCGTTCCTCCTGGCTCTCTCGTGACTATCAGATCCAGATTTTGGTCTCGAATGATATCTTCGATAAACTTCAGATTGGTTGTTTTACCGACACCCTCAGTACCTTCCAGCACAATAAACTGACCGGCCTTGCTTGAATTAATCTGGCTGCGATCACTTTTACTTTGATTAATAGTACTTTGATCAAATGTACTTTGATTCACTTTGGGCGGAGTCGCCATTTAAATAACCCTAATTTGACGTTAGCTAATAATTTAATTCTTGTTTTGTGCCTAATTGACAGTTACTGGCGGCGGTGATGATCGATAATTCTTCACTCGTTTTTTTTGGTACTTTACCACTGCTTTTTTATGATCAGAAAAATTACTGGTGAATTCATGGGAGCCATCTCCTCTCGCCACAAAATAGAGGCTTGTCCCTGAAGCAGGATTTAATGCAGCGTGAATCGCCTCTCTACCCGGCGCCGCAATAGGTGATGGGGGCAGCCCGTCAATCATGTAAGTGTTGTAAGGTGTTTTCGTTTTCAAATGCCGGCGGGTTAGGTTCCCAGCATACGTATCACCTAAACCATATATTACGGTAGGGTCCGTTTGTAAACGCATATTTTTCCTCAGCCTTCGCACAAAAACGCCGGCAATATCGTCTCGCTCTGAACCGAGACCCGTTTCCTTTTCGATAATGGAGGCCATGACTAATGCTTCATAAGCGTTTTCGTAAGGTAGTTTTTTTTGCCGTGATTTCCATTCATCAGCTAGTACTATTTCCATTTTCTGATAGGCACGCCGAATAATACTGAGGTCAGTTTCGCCCTTGGTAAAGGAATACGTATCGGGGAACAGCAAGCCTTCTAATTGACCCCTATCTTCACCTAACAATGTTAAAATTTCTTGCTCTGCTTTGTCTTTAAGGGTCTCCTTCAAATAGGGTTCAGACCAAAGATGCTGCAATAACACAGTATATCGATGCCCTTCCACCAAAGTAATAGTGCGATGTACAACCTCTCCCTCAATCAAGCGGTTCAGTATCAATAAGGGAGACACATCCCCTTTGAATTCATATTCACCCGCCTTTATTTTTTGCGACTGCTGATTAAATCGCGTATAGGCTATGAAGACCATCCGCGATGAAATCAAGTTTTGTTTCTTCAATTGACTAGCCACAATAGAAAGCGAAGCGCCCTTGGGGATATTCAATAAAACTGGATTAGTCAATTCCACTGGGCCTGACATATTATCCTCTATGTAGGCATAGCCAATTCCCACAAGAAGAATTGAGAATAGAATAACAGCGGCAATTATTTTTTTTATCATATGGGGAAACAATACGGTCCAATGGTTTTTTGAATAAGCCTTGTCGTTTCTCCGTACATCCAACGCACCGGCTCGCCACATCCAACCAGTTTAGTCAGTGGCCAAACACCTATCAAACTATTACAAAAAAATACTTCCTCAGCTGCTATTAAACTGTCAACAGAAAAATTTCCAATTTCTACCGTAACGGCAACACTCTCTGCCTTAGATAAGATTAATTCTCGCATAACGCCAGCGATGCCCGCATGATCCAGTTGCGGTGTCGCTAATACGCCGTTACTTACCATGAATAAATTACTGGTGACACCCTCAATTATGAAACCTTCTGTATCCAGCATTATTCCTTCAGCAAGGTCTTCATTACAGGTGTTAAGTTCCTGCTTGGCGATCACCTGCTCCAAACGATTGAGATGTTTGAGGCCAGCTAGCAAGGGTTGTCGCGCAAGCCTAGCGTCACACACGGTGGCAGTGATACCCTTTTGATGCTCGTTATTCTTAGCAGGGGAGTGAGCGAACCACAGTAGGACAACATTTGGCTCTATTACAGAAGGAATAGCGTAACCGCGCCCTCCACAACCGGCCGTCACAACAATTTTTAAAACACCATCCCCTTCAATCGCAAAGAAATCTAAAAACTGATTTAATTGAATTTGGATCTGATTCAAATCCAAAGGAATATAAAGACGCCGGCAGCCTGACGCCAAGCGGTTAAGATGAAGGGACCACAATTGAGGCTTTGCCGATAAGACACAAACTGTTTCAAAAACACCATGACCGTACGCTATAGCACGATCCTCCACGGCAAGCTGCTCAGCAGCTTTGCCATTAATCCAAGTATATTTAGAACCGGTCAATGTTGAAATAGAACTCTCAGACAAACCTGTTTGCAATCATAAACGTCGATTGATTCAAACCTTTTTGAATATTAAAGAAGCGTTAGTACCACCGAAGCCAAATGAATTTGATAACACAGCGTCAATTTTCATTTCTTGAGCTTGGTGTGGAACGTAATTTAAGTCGCAACCTTCTCCCGCCTCATCCAAATTGATAGTGGGCGGTGCCACTTGATCCCTTATAGCCAAGAGACTAAATACGGTTTCTATGGCGCCAGCAGCTCCCAACAAATGGCCAGTCATAGACTTAGTGGAACTCACCGTTAAGGTATCAGCGAACACACCAAACACACTTCTAATGGCTCTTGTCTCTGCCACATCCCCTGCTAAGGTAGATGTGCCGTGAGCATTGATATATTGAATAGATTCTGGATTCAGCTTCGCATCATTAAGGGCATTTTTCATCGCCAGCGCAGCCCCTTCGCCATTTTCAGGTGGCAAGGTTATATGATGCGCATCGCCACTCATACCCAAGCCAACCCATTCGCCGTAAATTTTTGCACCACGATTTTTTGCATGTTCGTATTCTTCCAATACCACGACACCCGCACCGTCAGCCAATACAAATCCATCTCGATCTTTATCCCACGGCCTACTTGCCGCAGCTGGATCATCATTACGTGTCGATAAAGCTCTTGCCGCTGCAAACCCAGCCATGCCTAATGGAGAGGAACCCATTTCTGCTCCACCCGCTAACATAACATCTGCTTCATCATAAGCGATGGCGCGTGCCGCATGACCTATGTTATGTGTGCCTGTCGTACACGCAGTGGTTATACAATAATTTGGACCTTTAAAACCATGCCGAATAGAAACATGGCCGGCAATAATATTGGTAATGGTGCCCGGCACAAAAAAAGGAGAGACTCTTCTAGCCCCCCCTTTTAGCATTACGTCGTGCTGCTCTTCAATGGTAGTAATCCCACCAATACCAGAACCGATAACAACTCCCATTCGATGCGCATCTAATTCTGTCGCAACAACTCCAGAATCGTTCACCGCTTGTTGCGCAGCAGCAATTCCATACTGTACAAACCCATCCATTCTACGTGCATCTCGTTTTGACATGTACGCTTCTACATCAAAGTTTTTAATTGTTCCCCCAAACTTAACCGCACATTTGGAAACATCAAACTTATCAATTCTACTGATTGCACTTTCGCCATTGAGAAGCCTCTGCCAAGTATCCTCAACATTATCCCCAAAGGCGGTGATCATTCCTAATCCAGTAACCACTACACGTCGCCGAGACAAAGCAAAACCCTCCATTAGCTTTTTAATTTAGAGATAAGAACCTATCACCCAGATAAGTCATTCATTCCCTATCTTGCATAGTTAACTATATAAAGTGCGCAAAAAAAATCTAGCCTAGATTCTTGCCCTTACAACATGGGGCCTCTACAAAAACATTAGCCCAACAAAAAGCCGCAATCACCAATGACAACTGCGGCTTCGTTCTATCACTTTTAAACTCGCCCTTAGGAGTGAGAATTAACGTAATCGATAGCTTCTTGAACTTTAGTGATTTTTTCAGCTTCCTCGTCTGGAATCTCAGTTTCGAATTCCTCCTCCAAAGCCATAACTAGCTCCACAGTATCAAGAGAATCAGCTCCTAAATCTTCCACAAAAGATGAATCGTTATTCACTTCCTCAAGTTTTACACCAAGCTGTTCAGCAACAATTTTCTTCACACGTTCTTCTACTGTACTCATAATATTTCTTAACTCCTATTTAATAACCCCTACAGATTGCGGGGCGTAGTTTATTCGAATGGCACAACTGGTTTCAAGCTATAACATCAACTTATCACCCTTTTAATTTCGCCCCATTAATCAAAATAAAATCTTCAACTCACTGCTCATATATAAATAGGCTTAGTAAACACCCAACATCACACTGCATAAGTTCTCTTTATAGCAGTTTTGCGCATTCGTGCTCTTAAAAAACGCTAAAACTACAGTAATTCTATCGAAATTACGACATGTTCATTCCACCATTCACTGGGATACATGCTCCGGAGATATAAGAACCTGATTTTCCACACAAAAAAACTACAGTTTGAGCAATATCACTAGGTTCTCCTAGACGGGCGAGTGGTATTTGGGCCAATAATACATCGCGTTGAGCGTCAGGTAGATCTTTGGTCATATCCGTATCAATAAAGCCTGGTGCTACAACATTAGCAGTAATGTTACGACTACCAAATTCACGAGCTACTGAACGTGTAAACCCTTCTAGCCCAGCCTTAGCTGCTGCATAGTTAGCCTGCCCTGCATTACCAGTCGACCCCACAACAGATCCAATGTTAATAATTCGGCCCCATCTCGCTTTTGACATACCTCGCAAGCACAGCTTTGTCACCCTAAAGACTGAACTCAAATTGGTATTCATTACTGAATCCCACTCATCATCTTTCATGCGCAACAGAATATTATCGCGTGTTATACCTGCGTTATTTATCACAATTGAGGGCAATTCAAATTTGGACTTGAGGCCATCAAAAGCCATTTTTACAGACTCTCCATCCGCCACATTCATAACAATTCCGGCGCCTTTTGCACCCATTTTATTTAGATAAGCAGTTATATGATCCGCCCCAGCGTCTGTGGTCGCCGTCCCTACCACCGTTGCACCGGCTTCAGCCAATCCTTGCGCAATCGCCAAACCTATACCGCGACTTGCACCAGTTACTAAAGCCACCTTCCCGTCCAAAGACGATGTATTCAGTTCTGTCATTTTTTTTGATCCTTTCAATTTCTATTACTGTCCACATTTTTCAATGATATTGCTCGCTACCGAACTATCAATTGACCGCGCTGCTGTATCGGTCGATGCTAACTCAAGAACCGCAGCATGCGCTTTTTCAAATTTACCAATGTCAGACATAGGATAGGCAATTAAGCTTTTATCAATTCTCTTGCTTAAGCCAGATAGTACTTTTCCTGGCCCACACTCCAACATATGCGTCACACCGGAGGATGTAATAGTTCGAATGACAGAAACCCATCCAACCGGATTATACACTTGCCTAATCAAAGCCGACTTAATCAAATCACTATCGACTTCAGGTTTTGCATCGACATTGTTAATTATGGGTATATTTGGTCGGCGTAAAGTGATACCACCTAACTCTTCTTCGAGCTTTTCAGCGGCAGGCTTCATTAACCAACAATGCGAAGGCACGCTCATGGCTACCGGCATCACTCTAGCCTTAGCCGACTTTGCGAGGGCTGATGCCCGATCAACTGCCGCTTTATTTCCACCAATCACGATTTGGCCCGGTGAATTATAGTTTGCGCAAGACACTACCTCATCACCCGATGCTTCCTTACAAATTTGTTCAACCAATCGATCATCCAATCCGATGATGGCCGCCATTGAACCATGGCCTTCAGGTACTGAATCTTGCATAAACCGGCCCCTCAATCGTACAAGCTTAGCAGCCTCCCCTAAACCTATCGCTTCCGAGCAAACCAACGCAGTGTATTCTCCTAAACTATGCCCCGCCATCACGTCAGGCTTTCTACCTTGCTTTGCAAGCCAGACTCGCCAAATGGCGACGCCTGCCACAAGCATGATGGGCTGAGTAACTTCAGTTCTATTTAACTCCTCCATGGGACCATTCTGTATTAAGCCCCACATATCATAACCAAGGGCGTCCGATGCCTCTTCAAAAGTCTCGATAACGCAAGCATTTTGCTCTGCATAATCGGCCAACATCCCAACAGATTGTGAGCCTTGCCCTGGGAATAGGATTGCAAACTTGTGAGCCATATTTGAGTCCTTTTATAAAATAGAGGGTATTATGGGAAATGAAAATAGAGGCTACGCCACCGCATCAGACATGGCTAACAGAGAAGATGATAACGCCAATCGCCCACCCAACCAATACTGTATTAGTAACAAAGTATGATAGAACTCAACCAATTGCTGCTTAAACAACGGTGACAGTTACCCCTAGATCAAGCGGGGAATAGGATGAAGTTAATTTTCTCTCATCGCAGCCTGAATTCTGGATTCCGCCATACCTTGGCCGACTAATGCGGGTATATTAGTGCGGACCTCCTCAATGGCTAACCGAATTGCGGTAGCAAAACTCATAGCATCGGCATTACCATGACTTTTAATTGCAATGTGCTTTAGTCCAACCATGCTAGCACCATTATATTCAGCAGGATCCATTCGTTTGCGCAAACGTTTCAGTACAGGCATAGATATGAAAGCCAGTAATTTCGTGTACCAACTTCTCGTTATCTCTTTCTTAAGATTACTGCTCAGCATTTTCGCCAAACCTTCACTTGTTTTAAGAGCAATGTTACCGACAAAACCATCACATACGACAACATTTGCGTCGCCCGTATAGATAGCATCGCCCTCCACATAACCTATATAGTTTATTGATGGGCTCGCTCTCAACAACTCGTTGGCTCGCTTTACCTGATCGTTACCTTTTATTTCTTCCTCTCCAATATTTAACAACCCCACACGTGGCTCAGCGATACCATCAAGCTCTTGAGCTATGATGGACCCCATAACGGCAAATTGGAAAAGCTGTTTTGCACTACAATCAACGTTGGCGCCAAGATCTAGCATCTTGCAGTGCCCGTTTACTGTTGGAATGGAGGCGATGATAGCAGGCCTATCAATATTGGGGTGAGTCTTAAACACGAACCGGCTAATCGCCATTAATGCGCCGGTATTGCCCGCACTCACTAGCGCATGTGCTCGACCTTCCTTGACTAAGTCCGCAGAAACTCGCATAGAAGATTTTTTTTTAAGGCGTAAAGCAGCTGATGGCTTATCGTCCATCTCGACGATTTCTAACGCTTCAACAATCCTGAAACTTTCGGTTTCGTGCCTTCGCAATTTTTTTAGCTCATCACGAATGGCATTACCCCTACCTACAAGAAGTACCCGCAACTCTGGAATCGCATCAATACACGACAATGCCGCAGGTACAGTCACCTGAGGGCCAAAATCCCCACCCATTGCATCAATCGCAATAGTGACGATATCAGCCAATACTATTCATCGTCTTCAGGAGTGATTATCACTTGGCGACCACGGTAAAAACCGTCCTCTGAAATATGATGACGACGATGAGTTTCGCCTGTAGTCGGCTCTGAAGAAAGAGTGCTTGCGCTGAGTGAATCATGAGAGCGTCTCATACCACGTCTTGAACGAGATTTTTTACTTTTTTGAACGGCCACGATCAATGCTCCTTTAAAGCATAGATTTATAAAAAAACTGGCCAAGTACTCAAGGGAGTGACTTAGCCGTTACCCATTTTACTACTTATCTAAAATCACTACGTACTACAATTACACCCCGATATGATCAAGGCTATTTGCTAGAATCCGTCTTACTACTTTTTAAATTTGTATTCTTTAAAGCTTCCAACACCTTGAACGGATTTTCGCGCGCTGGCTGATTCAATTCAGGAATGTCTTTTTTTTGGTACTGGGATATGTCACATCCTGAATCAGTATGATTTGCCACAATAGGCAAAGCCAAGATAAGATCATCTTCAATTAAATCAACAAGCTGTACATTATCATCCAACATCATCACTGGATCATATTGGTCCGGCAATTGCTCTTCCTGAGCTTCAGTGTATATAAAAGCTAAACTAAAGTTCGCTTCCAGCGAATGCGCAAGAGGCTTCAAGCAACGCTGACACAACAAATTCACAGAGCACTTAGCATTTCCTTTCGCAACTCTCACACCTTGTTCATCTTTATGAAACGCCAACTCCAAATAAACTTGGCCCTCTGCACTCTCGACAGAATCTAAAACACGCTGAAGCCGACCAACAGGAAGCTCTCCATCAAGCCGTATTCCCTGTTCTGCTAGCTTTTTAACGTTTATGGTATGTGGTAATTGCCTGTTTAACATAAGCGCGCAATGATAGGGTTCTGCAACACAACTGTCAAAAGAAATTAAAACTACTCTAACAGCATGAATTAAATAAAATTTATGCTGCCGCTAGAGGCTTTCTATCAACAATCATTGGGGATTTATTCTGCCCAATTGACTCAAAGAGCCGAAAAAACCAAAAACGTGCCTTAAATACGGCTACTTTAGACCAAAAGGGACGATACCCAACGCCATGGCAAAACCCTTGCCCAGACTCACTCCCAATTTATCTGCAAAACTATCGAAAGGATTAGGCTTAACCGTATAATCTACAATTTCTTCTACGCCAATCACTTCCCTGGCGATATAACCTGGACTACCTAACGCATCGATCAATCCAATTTCCAATGCCTGCTGGCCAGTCCAAAACATCCCACTAAACGTTTCTTCCGTCTCTTTTAGGCGATCACCTCGCCCCTTTCGCACACTATCGATAAATTGCTGATGAACTACACCTAGAAGTATTTGAAACTTCTCCACTTCCTCCTTCTTTACTGGCGAAAACGGATCTAGCATTGCTTTGTTATTACCGGATGACATGACACGGCGATCAATACCTATCTTATCCATCACGTCAGAGAAACCAAACCCTGAGCTAATCACACCGATAGATCCAACAATACTCGCAGGATCCGCATAAATCTCCTCAGCGGCTGCCGCGATATAATATGCGCCAGATGCACCCATATCCGTAATTGCGGCATAAACATTTATTTCAGGGTGTTTTTCCCGAAGTCGTAATATTTCGTTAAAAACAAACCCAGATTGAACAGGACTCCCACCGGGACTATTAATACGTAAAATAATACCCGCAACTTGCTTACTCTCAAAAGCATCCCTAAGCCCAGAAACGATGATATCAGCACTTGCGTCCTGCGATGCAGCTATCATGCCTTCCACGTCTACAACGGCAGTATGCTTATCAGTGGGTTTTTCCGGCATCCAATTATTAGGAGAAAACATCCACAAAGCGAAGAAAATATAAGTGAAAGTTAATAACTTAAAAAAGATACCCCACCGACGTGACTTACGTTGATCAACCATCGACTGGTTTAACAAGGATTCAATCAGTGCCCACTCTTTAGGACCAGCCTCTTTCACTTCACTCATACCTCAACCTTAAATACTTAATTTAATATCTAACTAATCGATTCATCTACTATCATGCTAGCAGCTTAATTTGATCTAACAGACGGATAGGCTCATCAACGCAGAATATTGGGCCATGCCTCTCCAATCGCTCCAAAGAATGAGCCCCATAAGTTACCCCTATACTAGAAATACTGGCCAATGATGCCATTTCTAAATCATATTCAGTATCCCCAATCATCAAAGCCGACTCTGGGCATAGCGCTAATTCATCCAGTATTTCAAACAGCATTTTGGGATGCGGCTTCGATTCCGTCTCATCTGCACACCGGCTTGTCACAAAATAAGACGACAATCCACTTTGCTTCAGCACTCGATTCAAACCTTGTCTACTTTTCCCCGTCGCAATAGCAAGCTGAAAATCTGCCTCTACTAAGCCGTCTAATAGCGCCGTTACTCCATGGAACAATGGCGTGGATACAGTACACACGTTAACGTAATGATGACTATAACTGAGACGCAAGGATTCTCGCTCTGATGATAATGCATCAGGATAGAGTACTAAAATAGCTTCCGGTAGCCCAAGACCAATAATATTTTCGATTTCTTGAAATCCCAACGCGCCCAACCCACACTCGACTCCCGCCGCCTGCATTGAGGCGACTATTTTTGCAGTAGAATCCATCAACGTGCCATCCCAATCAAAAATCACTACCGACCGCTTACTCATTTAACACCTTTTCTATTTCTAGATAATTATTTCACATTTAGATTTTCTAACCGACCAAGGCCATCCGCTAAAGCAGGGTCCAGCGGAGCCTCGAACCGCTGATGACCTATTTCTGGCAACTCAAACTCCAACGTCTTAGCATGCAAAAAAAGCCTTTTAATGCCCACCTCCTTACCTTTTTTATTCATATCTTTATCACCGTATTTATCATCTCCAATTATGGGGTGGCCCTCATATTGCGCATGAACTCGAATTTGGTGAGTTCTACCCGTCAAAGGAGAAGCTTGCAACAACGTATTATTTGAGTAACGCTGCAATACAGTAAAATGCGTTTTCGATTCTTTGCCTTCACTAGAAACTTGCACAATCCTCTCTCCCGCCATTGCCGCATTCTTCTTCAGCGGTGCATCCACGACCACATGCTTACCGTGCCAACGTCCGGCGACTAATGCCCAGTATTGCTTTTTCATGGTCCCTTCTCGCAATTGTTCATGTAAACTTTTCAAGACAATCCGCTTTTTAGCAAGAAGCAGTAAACCCGACGTATCCCTATCCAACCGATGCACAAGCTCTAAGTATTGATTAGGGTCGTAACAGGTTCTCATCACCTCTATAACCCCACTACTAATTCCGCTACCACCGTGTACCGCTAGACCTGAAGGCTTGTTAAGCACAATTAAACCCGCATCCTCATAAATAATTTGGGATCTCAAACTCTCTGCCCTGCTAACAGAGACGACCATCTCTTTTTTTTCTGAAACTCGTATTGGCGCAATCCTGACCACATCGGCTTTTTCTAATCGCAAATCGGGCTTCGCACGTTTTTTATTTACTCTTATTTCCCCCTTACGAATTAATTTATAAATCCGTGACTTAGGAACACCTTTCAGTAATCGCTGCAAAAAATTATCTAACCTTTGACCTACAAAATTTTCTGAGATCTCGTGATAGGTGACACCCGTAAAATCATTTGAATCTAATTGCATTCGTACTGCTACCTTATCAATTAATCAATCATATGTTTCAGTGCTATGTATTTGATGCGCTTATATTTTACTGCTATCCTTACGCCGTACGTAAGTCTAACTGCACTGGTCTAGCTCGTGCGAGCCACCGACTCTTCAGTCGATTACAAGCACGAATAATTAAGACCAACATGCAAAAGACTAATAACTGTATTTTGAAGTACGGGCAACCTACTAAAGCTTGCCGGTAAATCAACCTTAAAGTAAAAAAGTAAACAGACTTGCAAGCAAAAACAATTTGGGAGCAATCTTTCTCCATACCCCTAGAGATAGAAGTATAAGGAATGATTTGCTCAAAATAAAATCGCGGAATAAGCGATTGGCAAAAGAAAACAGACCCAGTACAAATGACTCCAATCGGCAAAATGTCGAAAAAGCTCATTATCGGTCTTAAATTCAAACACACATAAATGAGATTGACACACTTTAAGCTGATCAGTTTATACAAAGCAATCAATAATCGATCAGTTATTGTAATCGGTGTTAATCAAGGTCAAACCGAAACCCCTGTATATTTTCAGCCCAAGAGCTGACGATGTGCAGGAGCAGAAAAAACTGCCGGTTTAAAGAAATAGCAAAAAAACGAATAACGAATACGACATAGAAAATAAGTGGATTAACTAAACGGCATTAAGATCATAGCTGTTTAACTTTGCGAAATTCATCATGGGCATAGGGTTGCACCTTGTACAAGTACAAGGAATAACGTAACTGAATATATGACTATGGGTACTTTGACTTTGAGGCTGCATCACAGCCTCGGTTAAGTGCAACGATCAAATAGAAAATCACCTCGACCAGAGATGAAATATCGAAAACGCTCAGGGTGGTTATCATAAAAACAGCAAAGAAAAAACATTTGCAACCCCTACCTTTCTAAAAGGTCATAACAACAGGGCTAAAGCAAAATCGCTGATCACACGTCGCATCATGTTGATTCCTTTTCACCGTTCAAAGCGTTATTTCTATTTCTAATGACCTACCTTGTTTATTTAGCTGCCTTGAATTTAGTGATAAAACGCGGGTTCTAGCCAACCAATTCCGCCCCAACGAAATTACGGAAGTACATGAAAAGAATGCTAATTAACGCAACTCACACTGAAGAGTTGCGAGTGGCGCTAGTCGACGGCCAATACTTATATGATTTAGACATCGAACACCGATCTCGAGTACAAAAAAAAGCCAACATATATAAAGGAAGAATTACCCGCGTAGAACCAAGCCTAGAGGCGGCATTTGTGGATTTTGGTGCCGAACGCCACGGATTCCTACCCCTTAAAGAAATCTCTCGTGAGTACTTTGTAAAAGATCCTCGATCGATACAAGGCCGCATCAGCATTAGAGAAGTGGTCAAAGAAGGTCAGGAAGTAATTGTCCAGGTGGACAAAGAAGAACGTAGCAATAAAGGCGCAGCCCTAAGCACTTTTATAAGCCTTGCAGGCCGATATTTAGTTTTAATGCCCAACAACCCCCGTGCTGGAGGAATTTCCCGACGGATTGAAGGCGATGAACGTAGCGAGCTTCGTGAAGTCATGAATTCCATGACTATCCCTGCGGAAATGGGTGTTATTGTTCGTACTGCTGGAGTCGGCAGATCCACGGAAGAGCTACAGTGGGATTTAGATTATCTTCTACAGATATGGACATCAATTAGATCAGCTAGCGAAGGCCGCCCTCCTCCCTTTCTTATCTATCAAGAAAGCAATGTTGTTTTCAGAGCCATTCGAGATTATTTAAGGGACGATATTAGCGAAGTCATTATTGATAGCGCTGAACTATTTGAAGACGCGGGCAACTTTATAAAGCAAGTCATGCCCCAGTATGCAAATCGATTAAAACATTATACGGAAAGCATCCCTTTATTTAATCGATATCAAATAGAGGGACAAATCGAGACCGCTTTTCAGCGCGAGGTCAAACTACCCTCGGGGGGATCCATTGTTATTGATCCGACAGAAGCGTTGGTCTCCATTGACATCAACTCCGCGAGAGCAACAAAAGGCGCAGATATTGAAGAAACCGCTTTAAATACTAACGTAGAAGCCGCTGACGAAATTGCACGACAATTACGCCTGCGTGATATTGGCGGCCTTATCGTAATCGATTTTATCGACATGACGCCTAGCCGTAATCAACGGCAAGTAGAACAACGTATTAAAGACGCTCTTGAAATGGATCGGGCTCGAATACAAACCAGTCGAATATCTCGATTCGGCCTACTTGAACTCTCACGGCAACGACTACGCCCATCTCTAGTCGAGACAAGCGGCGCCCTTTGTCCTCGTTGCAACGGCACCGGTTCGGTGAGAGACGTTAATTCAACTGCTCTTTCCATTATTCGCTTAATCGAGGAAGAGGCATTAAAAGGCGGTACTACAGGCATCAATGCACAAGTTCCCGTCGAGGTAGCAACTTACCTACTCAATGAGAAACGTGACGCGATCACTGATATAGAAAAGCGCAACAACATTCGAATATTGATCATCCCTAACCTCAACTTTGACACTCCCCATTATGAAATGGACCGAGTCAGAGGCGACCAAGATTCGACTGTCGAAAAAGCCAGCTATGAAATGGCATCTGAAAAAGAAGATGGTAGTAATGGTGCTGTAGCCACACCCACACCCGTTGCGCCGCGTCAGGAAGCAGCGGTAAAAATGATTCAGCAAACAGCCCCTGCACCAACTCCTGAAGCTAAAAGGGAAGATAACGCAGTCAACAAATTTTCAACCTGGTTTGGCTCGTTATTTAAGACTGAAATTGAGCCAGAGCCCGTCAAACCGGCTCCGAAACCTGCGACTACACAGCCACAGCAGCGCAATCAAAACAATCGAGGAAAACAGCAACAACGCAACAAGAACAATCAGCAAAACAACAAGCGGAATAATGAGCGCAACAACGATCGTAATAACGACAACAGAAACCGTAAATCGGGAGATGACAAGGATCAAAACCGTTCGGATCGAAATCGCCAGCAAAACAAATCCAATGAACGTAACGAGAACAAACAGAAACAAGATCGAAAAGGTTCAGAACGGCGCCCACAAGGCAAAGAACCGTCTCAGAAAAAGCCGCGAAATTTGCCCCGTAATGAAACAACAGAAACTAATCAGCCAGATAATAAGCGACCCAACCCGAAGAAAGAAACAGCAAATGACAGCCGGCAGACTCCTGACAATAAACAGCATCAGAACAAGAAGCAGGATAAACCAAAGCAGGTCGTACCGGAAAACAACAGCGTAGTAGAACCCATAAAAGCAGTAGAACCCGTAAAAGCAGCGGAAAAAGCCGCCAAATCTCCGACACAAAAAACAGAGGCTGCAGCAAAAAGTCCAACGGTAAAAACGCCGGCTCCTGCTAATGCTAATGCTGAGAAGGATAGCAATACTAAGGATGTCGCTGCTAAGACCAATGCGGCAGAACAACCGAAAGAATCGTATATCCCCCAGCGAGGACAAGAGGTTGCGTCAAATACGGAGTCAGAGGCAAAACCACAGGTAGATTCAGCTCCCGTTAAACAAGCGGAAAAGAAACCTCAACCTGAGACCCCTGCTCCAATAGAGAAGTCTCCAGTACAGAAGGTTTCAACTGAGAAGGCTTCTACTGAAAAGGCTGCAGCTCAGAAGACTGAATCTAAGCCGACACCAACCACCTCGAATGGTCGTGCATATAACGACCCTAGAGAGATCAAAAAGCGCCGGCTGGCCGCAGAAGCAAAACAGAAAGAAGAGCCCAGCAACAATCAACCTAACGAAGCATCAGCTCCGCCCATAACTAAGGAGCCAAAGGAGGCCCCTAAAGTTGAAGAAAAAACGCCGGAGGCATCTTCTCCCAAAGAAGATAGCTAGATAACGAAAACGAGCAGATAAAAGAGAGGGGAATTTCACTCCCTTTTATCTGCTAATATGATAAAAATTAAGACCGCTAGAACGTTTTCCCACTACTATCTTAATCCGAAAAGTTTATAAACCTTAAATCTAAAACCCTAAACCGACAGGATTTTAGGCTCTATTTCCAACGTAATCCCGTATCGTTCCCTGATCGTCTGAATGATGTACTTCGCCAAACCCAGCAATTCCGCGCCGCTGGCTCCTCCATAATTAACCAGCACAAGCGCTTGCTTATCGTGAATTCCAACACTACCGCTTCGATAACCTTTCAAACCACACTGATCAATTAACCATCCTGCTGCAACCTTGACGGTACCCTCTGTTTGAAAATAGTGGGCCACACCAGGGAAGTCAACATTCAGCTTATCAAATTGCTTTCTGCTTAATATGGGGTTTTTAAAAAAGCTACCTGCATTGCCTAGTACTTTTGGGTTAGGTAATTTCACCTCTCGAATGCCGACAATTGCATTTCGCATTTGATCAGCAGTCACTGGCTCCGCAGCAGAAAAATGCTTTTTTAAATCTGCATAGATAAAATTAGGCACGAATTTTTTTGCCAATCGAAAAGTCACATCCGTGATGAATAATCGATTATTATATTTTATTTTAAAAATACTATCTCTATAACCAAATTGACAAGCTTCCTTGTCGAATTCAAGTTCTTCACCAGTAGATAAATCAATAGCGTTCAACTTTTGAAAAGCAGATTCCAACTCAACACCATAGGCTCCAATATTCTGAACAGGCGCCGCACCGACGGTACCGGGTATAGCCGACAAATTTTCAAGACCATGCCACCCAGAAACCACACACCGCTCTACAAAATCATCCCAGCTTTCACCGCCACCTACTTTCACCCATACCCAATCATTCTCTTCCCTGACAACCTGACAACCTTCAATCTGATTAACGAGAATGAGCCCATCAAAGTCGCCAACGAACAAGATATTACTTCCCTGCCCCAGAACCACCACTGACTTCGATTCCTTTTTACACTGTGTTGCCCACTCAACAACCATGCCTCTATCTTTGACACAAAGAAGTTCTTTGGCAATGGACTCCACGCCAAAGGTATTCATTTTTTTTAAGGACACATAAGTTTTAATGGCTAGCATTGAGTGATTTCAGCAATATTTTATCGAATGAATAGAATTTCGGTGATACTTATTCCTTTGGTAAACAAAGAATCTGAATATCCCGTGTCTCTCTATATTAGGCTGGTGATTGTAGCTCTGCTAGCAAACCCGCAGAAGCATCTTCGATAAGATTCAATACATGATCAAAACCAGAAGGACCACCATAATAGGGATCAGGTACTTCCCTCTCTTCACAGGTTTTGCCGTAGTCTAAAAATAATTTAATTTTTTCCTGATACTTTTCAGGACATTGTTCCTGCAATGTTTTCAGATTGCTATTATCCATCGCCAACAACAAATCAAAACGACTATAATCCTCCAACACCACCTGTCGAGCGCGAATAGAATTCATATCATAGCCCCGCTTGGCGGCAACTTGGATAGATCGACTATCTGATGGTTCACCCACATGGTAGCCAGCGGTACCAGCCGAATCCATGGTTATCCTATTCGCTAACCCGGCTTTTTCAATCGTAGATCGAAAAACACATTCTGCAGTGGAGGATCGGCAGATATTCCCAAGACAAACAAATAAAATATTCATCGCTGCCGGCCTCGCTCATTCGCTGCCAGTAGACACTCAAAGTTAAGTAAGCACCCTAAATTAATAAACACTTAAGTCAACAGTTCCCGAAGTCGTTTCAGATCTTCGGGCGTATCTACACCCGATCCGGAATCCGTACAAGCTAGCTCTACATGAATACCCACACCATGATGCAACGCTCGCAATTGCTCTAGACTCTCTAAGATTTCAATTGGAGCCTGATCCCATTCCACGAACTGATGTAAAAACCGCACACGATACGCATAAATTCCAACATGTCGGTGATAGTTTTTTGTAAGATCCTTTGCTAACACCTTATCTACACCTGAAGCAAAAGCATCACGATTCCAAGGTATCGGCGCTCGACTAAAATACATAGCCATGCCATCACAATCGAATGCCACTTTCACCGCATTGGGATCGAATAGCTGATCCGCGGATTCAATCAACTCGCATAAAGTGGAAATATCCGCTCGCGCATTCTGTGCAAGGTTCACAGCCACCTGATCAATTAACTCGGGTGGCATTAACGGTTCGTCACCTTGAACGTTAACCACTATCTCTTCATTACCCAATCCAAGCTTAGTGACCACCTCTTGCAAACGATCCGTGCCAGAAGCGTGCTCCGGTGAGGTCATGACCACCTCACCACCAAACGCTTTCACTGCCATCTCAATACGCGAATCGTCAGTTGCTACCACGACAGTATTGGCTTGGCTTTTCTGAGCCTGCTCATAAACCCTCTGCACCATTGATTTACCGGCAAGATCTAACAGCGGTTTACCGGGTAAACGAGACGATGCATAACGGGCAGGAATGATGACTGAAAAAGTCATATGGCTCTACTTGCCTTCCGCATTAGCATTGATATCACGAGCTTCATTTTCAAGCATCACAGGAATACCATCTCTAATCGGGTAAGCCAATGCGTCAGCTTTACAGACAACTTCACTCGCTTCCTTATCGTATTCCAATGGGCCTTTACATAAAGGGCAAGCCAGAATATCCAGCAATTTTTTATCTAACATTTCTCACTCCTTTCATTAAAGAATTTCCCCCAACCGCTCTTCCAAATCATTTAATACATTGGATTCTAACTGGGTAGAAATTTTCAAATAATACCAGTTTTGTTTGGCAAACCCACGACACTTTACTGCGTCTTTCTCTGTCATCAATAACAATTGACTGCCATCATCAAAGGAAAAGTCGGCCTCTTGGTAATCATGATGATCCTCGAATACATGAGGCACCACGTTAAACCCCAACAATCCCAAACTATCAAAAAAACGTTTTGGATTACCAATTCCCGCAACGGCATGAACGGTACCCTGAACCTGTGTGATGGAGTTCATCCTAGCCATCGATGTTTCGTCGAAGCTCAACACTTCAAAAAACCCCATTGTTTGATAAGACATACGCGAATATGCAACGGGCAACTTAATCGGCTTAGTCCCATTCACCACAACAAAATCGGCTTTTTTTAAACGGCTTTTCGGTTCCCTCAGAGGCCCACTTGGCAGTAAAAAACCATTACCTAAACCTCTTTCGCCATCCACCACCACCAACTCAATATCGCGCTGTAATGCGTAGTGCTGCAAGCCGTCATCACTGACTATTAAATTACAGTCATTATTCTTCAACAAATATTGCACAGCTCTAACTCTATTGGGATCCACCACCAACGGTACACCCGTCCGATTGGCAATGAGGTGAGGCTCATCACCTACCACGTGGGGGTCGCTTCCCCGGTTCACTGCAATAGGATAGCTTTCACTGTTCCCGCCAAAACCACGGCTGATAACACCCGGGCGGTACCC
This sequence comes from Pseudomonadales bacterium, assembly GCA_019090455.1. Taxonomy (GTDB): domain Bacteria; phylum Pseudomonadota; class Gammaproteobacteria; order Pseudomonadales; family DC-out160; genus DC-out160. The sequence goes on from JAHRWA010000044.1 coordinate 176,589, forward strand.
CCGTTTTATTAACTCCTCAACAAGGTGAATAACCACGGGTGTCTTTCCTGTACCACCCACAGTAATGTTGCCCACTATTATCACGGGGACTGGCGCTCGCCAAGATACTTTAATCCCCCTCTGAAAAGACCATTTACGCTTTTCCGTGATCACGAAAAACAGCAAACTCAGCGGTAAAAACAAATAGGATAATGGATGACCCTGATACCATGCTTTAACGATCCAATCTTTAATCATAATATGCGCTCAAGCCGGGTTTTGCGCCTGCTGCAACTGAGCATAGTATCCATTTTTTGTCAGTAGTTCTTGATGAGAACCCTTTTCAACAATTTGGCCCTGATCCAGTACGAGGATAACGTCTGCGGATTCAATAGTAGATAAACGATGAGCCACTACCAGCGTTGTTCGACCCGCCATTAACCTATTCAACGCATTTTGTATCACTCTTTCGGACTCGTTATCCAGAGCAGAGGTTGCCTCATCCAATATCAATATAGGGGCATCCTTTAACAAAGCACGCGCGATCGCAATACGTTGCCGCTGGCCGCCAGATAATTGCACCCCGTCCTGTCCAACCTCTTGCGCTAGACCCATTGGTTGCTCCTCAATAAACTCCCACGCATTCGCTAATTTTGCTGCTTGAATAACTTGCTCCCGAGTCGTTCCCGCCAACGCACCATAAGCAATATTGGCTTCAATGGTATCGTTAAATAACACCACTTTTTGACTCACCACCGCAATCTGCTCTCTCAAACTCTTCAAGCTGTAGTGCGTCAGTGAAATACCATCCAATCGAATGCCACCCTCTACTGGCTCATAGAAACGGGGAATCAAATCGATCAAAGTGGATTTACCGCTACCTGTTTTCCCCACCAATGCGACAGTTTGACCCGGTTCAACGTTAAAACTAATCCCTTTCAAAACAGGCTTATTATTTTCATAGTGAAATTTAACACTTTCAAATTCCAGTAAACCTTTTACTCGATCGACGGCATAATTCCCGGTATCTATCTCAGGTTCCACATCTAACAATTGAAATGCACTACGCGCGCCTGCAATCCCACGCTGTATCACTGCATTCACTTGGGTTAACTGCCGCGCAGGTTTTGTTAGCAATGCTGCCGCCGTCAAATAAGCTAGGAACTCACCCGTCGTGGTTTCTCCAAAAACTTCTGGCAACAAAGCGACCCAAATAAGAATAGAAAGTTGAGCCCCCACCAGTAATTGCACCACCGGTGTAGTTAGAGAAGTTGTCACTACTAATTTCAAACTTTGCCGTAAATTATCCCGACTAGCTTCGATGAATCGTGATTTCTCATATCCTTCCCCTCCAAAAGCCTTAACAGTTTGATAACCATTAACGGTTTCAGATGCCACATGATTCACGTCTCCCATAGAGGATTGAATACGACGACTAATAAGCCCTAACCGTTTACTGGCGATACGCACGACTAATCCGACAATCGGGGCCGCCATAAAAAACAGCATGGATAGCTTCCAGTTTGAATACAGGAGATAGCCCAACAGGATGATGACCGTGAGACCCTCTTGAATAATAATTTTAAAGGCATCAGCAGAGGCAGCGGCCACCTGTTCAATATCATAGGTAAATTTAGAAAGGATATGCCCAGCGGTATTCTTGCTGTAGAACGAACTCTTTAGCCGCAGCATATGTTCGAAAAGCTCTGTACGTAAATCATGGACCACCTGCCGAGCCACATAAGCAATCCCGTAACTACCGAAAAAAGTCCCCACACCACGACACAAAAAAATAACAATGATACCAGCCGCAAGAAAGCCGCCCTTATCCAGCGCTTTATCCTCTAGAGTAGAAACAATAAGGTTCATCATTTCTGCCCAGGCCCACTGCGTGACAGCGTATATCCCGAATCCGATAACACCTACAACAAAGGCTACCCAGTAGCGACGGCTATAACCCATCAAACGTTTATAGACATCCCACCCTGACGCCTCGACTACTGTAGATGAAGAGTCCTCTACCACCAAAGCCAAACCCTCTTTAAGACAAGAAAACAAATACTATTGATAGATTTTTCGAATAAAAGCCAACTATTTCGATTCAACTGGCCGCTTGGTAGTAATACTGAGATTAACAAATCCCATTTGACCCGCCGCATCCATCGCGGTAACCACCGCTTGATGAGGTGCCATTGCATCCGCAGTAATCATCATAGGCCGAGATTGATTTGCACCTGAACCCGGATCACTAGCTAGGGATCCGTCCGCTGGAGCAATCTTACTAATAGCAAATTTCAGCGTCTCAATTTTCTTATTGATGACCGTGTTACCGTTCACCGCATAATTACCATCCGCACTGATCGTAATCTCTATCATATCCACTATGTTTGCGGGTGCTTCTCCGTCCGCCTCCGGTAACTCCAACGTTAACCGTGTTTCTTTGGTGAATGTGGTGGATACCATAAAGAATATCAGTAACAAAAAAACGACGTCGATTAACGGTGTCAGATTCACATCCACCGTTTCTCTCTTTTGTTTGAGAAATTTCACTTGCTCGAAGTCTCCCCAACATCAGCCTCTCTATCACCGTGAATAACATCTACCAATTTGATCGCCTCCTGTTCCATAAAAACGGAAATCTCCTCAATACGTCGAGTCAGAAACCGATGAAAAAACAGACTTGGAATAGCCACACATAAACCAGCAGCTGTCGTCAGTAACGCCTCAGATATGCCCCCAGCCAGCACAGCAGCATTACCTGTACCCTGTAAAACAATGGCAGTGAACACTCTAATCATCCCAAAAACCGTACCCAACAACCCCAACAAAGGCGCAATAGCCGCAATGCTACCGAGCACCGTCATATAGCGCTCCATTTCATGAACCTCATGGGAAGCCACTTCTTGGATACTTTCCTTCATAATTTCGCGGCCATGTTTGGTATTCACCAGACCCGCAGCTAACACCTTGCCCAGAGGCGAACCGGTCTTCAGTTCTTTCAGTTTCCTAGCATCTAGCTGGCTATTTTTAACCCACCCCCAGACCTGAGACACCAATTGTTTCGGAATTATATGGGAGGAGCGCAAAGCCCAAAATCGTTCGACAATGATGGCAAGTGACACCACAGAGCAGAGGATGATTGGCCACATCAACAAACCACCTTCTTTCAACACATCTAACAAACTCGTTTCTGCCACTCTAAAAATCCTCTTAATCAAGACTGCTAATTTATGGCGCTACTTTATCACAATCACAACAATGATAACGAACTCGAAACCATCCAATTGAGACTAACTGATGCCAAACATATAATAGTCTCTAACCTCCATCACTCAAGCGCCAATAAGCTTTATATTCATTTCGATAGGTTCGGGGATTTGGCATTTTGTCCGTCGCGATAAAATCATATTCAATCGAACCTGTCAGTGATGAATTCAGCATTTCTACCTGTCGCACCTGATACCGTTTAATGACGGCCTCGGTGGGGTGCCCAAACCGGTCCTGATACCCCGCCGTAAAAACGACTTGATCAGGTTGCACCGCATTAATAAACCCAGACGTCGAAGACGTATTACTGCCATGATGCGGTGCAATCAACAAATCAGCTTTCAACATTCCCTTCTCACCTTGCAACAGATACTCTTCCACAGGTCGCTCTATATCGCCGGGAATCAAAACTGAATAACCTTGCCCTACAATTTTCAACATACAAGATTGATCATTGGAACTTTCAAATAATGTTTCACTTTGAGCATCCGGATATAAAAATTCAAAATTCACGCCTTCCCACGACCATCGCTGCCCCTTTCTGCAAGGCTCGATTAGTGCGTAAGAGGTTGGATTTGAATTGTGAACGCGCAAAGGATGAGAAAGAAAATTCGTCGACCCTATAACTCCCAGAACAGGAATACCCTCCAATATCGATTTTGCACCACCGATGTGATCCAGATCACTGTGACTTAGGATAAGCTTATCTAATTGCTTTATACCCTTATGCCGAAGATAAGGTAGAACGATACTCTCACCTGCGTTTCTGGTAGCGGAATAACGATTGCCGGCATCAAACAACAAAGAATGGTTTTGAGTTCGCGCCAAGACACTCAATCCATGGCCCACATCAAAAATAATGAGTTTGAGCTGACCCGGGCCAATACTCTCTTTCAGCGGGAAAACAAAAGGGAGAAAGGCAAAGAGGCCTAACCATTTATAGGGCATAGCCCTGGGCGCCAAGACAAGAATAGCGGCCAACACCAGCAGCACGCTACACAACAGACCTTCATCAGCAAAGGGAAAGGCAGAGGACAGGTTCTGCTCCAGATATTCCAGCCCCTGCCAGGCAACATCAAAGACTCTCAACGTCTGCTGAATCCACCACATGCCCACCACTGGCCATAACCACAAAAGTACAATACCAATTAAGGAAAAAGGCAATAGAAATAGACTGACAAAAGGGACCGCTAGCATGTTTACCAAAGGAGAAATTAGACTGACCTGGCCAAATAAGACAATGAGTAATGGAGCAAGCCCAACAAAGACGACCCATTGGACTAAGACAATTTGTCGAAACACCTTGGCTTTCTTTCTATTCCGCTGAACCCAGAATAAACGGCCATTTAACGCCCAAAAAATAATAAGCACCGCAGAAAAAGAGAGCCAAAAGCCAGGATCTAAGGGTGAACGAGGAAATACCAGCAACACAGCAAAAGCTGCCCCCAACAATCCATCCGACATTCTTGATTGTCGGCCCACCAAACTGAAAATAACCCAGACACTCAGCATCACTAATGCGCGAAGCGTGGGAATCGAAAAACCAGCCGCGGCGGAATACATGATCGCTGCAATCAATCCAGATACGGATGCGATGTAAGGAGCTGCTACCAGTGAAGACCCCCTCACCAAAAACCGCCATAGCCAGCTAGTGAGCCCATAGAATAAACCGGCAAACAAGCCAATATGTAAGCCCGATATAGCAAATAAATGGGATGTCCCCGTTGCCCGCAATACCCCCCATTGGTCACTAGCAATAAACGACCGATCTCCCACAATCAACGCTGAAAATAGACCCACCGTGGAAAACTGATCGAACTGAGATTGAATACTGTCACTGATATTCTTTCGAGTTTGATCCACAGAAAATATCGGCATGGAAACCCGTCGATTGCCCTGAAAGCCAACCACTTTGCCGACAGACTCAATTCTGTGACTAAATAACCACTTCTCGTAATCAAACCCCCCTTCATTTGCAAAGCCATGGGGACGTTTTAATCGTACTTTCAAATGCCAAACTTGCTCTGGACCCAAGTCACCCGGTATTTCACCATACCAAGATAATCGAACTCGGTAAGAGTCCAACATTTCATCACAGTTAAACTCCTTGGCCTGATCATCACTACCAATACATAAAACCTTCGCAAAAAAACGAGTGACACGCTGTCCGTGATCCCAAGTGCTCGATTCCGGTATTCCCAGGATTTTGGCTTTAATGCTGACATCACCACTATCCAGTAACAAAATAGAATCTGCTTGTAGCGTATCTAAGGCATCCAAACTTGCCCACAACAGTCCAAAACAAAAACCCACAGCCAGAAGACAATTTGGCCATTTTACCACCATCAACAAGAACCCTAATCCGCAACCAAAAACCAGGAGAACAGAGGGAACGACAGGGAATTGAACTAAACTGATAACACCTATGCAAAAACCGATAATGGCTAAACGCATGTAGAGCCTCCGCCGAATTCAGGGCATAATATGCCTCTTTTTTCTCTCAGCATGGTGCACTCGGCTGCGGAACAGACTTAAGGACAGACAAGCAATCGTAACAGGTGTATCTAAGGCAATAATTGATCAGCTCACCATTGAACGAGAAGCCATTTAATGAATAAAAAACATGAGGTAATAACGTATATAAGGTATCGGTTAATAAAACCGATAGAGCGCATAAACTCGGATTCCCGAAACCCGGACTGCCAGAAAATAGATAGCAAAAAAATAGATAGCATTGCCCTAGAGCTTTTGGTGCTTTAACCCAATGATGCCAAAACGCCTCATACAAAAAATCCTCCCTCAGCAGTCTACTATTGCCGAACATAAATCCCTGCAATTTATGAGTCACCTAATGACTGACCCGAATCTATGGCACCTCAACCGGCGTTCGGTAGCGAGCGGTATTGGCATTGGTTTATTTTGTGCCCTTTTACCGATACCAGGTCAAATGCCGCTGGCTGCGGTAATCGCTATTTTCTTGAGAGGAAATTTCGCATTAGCTGTCTGTACTACTTGGATCAGCAATCCAATCACCTATGCACCCATTTTTTATTTTACCTACAAAGTCGGTGCATTTTTACTAAACAATGAAGCCGAAGTCATTAATTTTGAATTATCCTGGGAAGCCATTGCCACCAATATTAATGCCATATGGAAACCATTGCTACTAGGCTCCCTCCTCTGCGGACTGACAGTCGCAACAACCGCCTATTTTACGATTCGTATTTATTGGCGCAAACGCGTATTAAGAATATGGGAAAAACGCAAAGAAAGAAAAAAACGACAAAAAGCCTCGCGCTGATTTCAGATTTTCAGCGCTCAATTGGGTGGTCAATTTATTCGAGGGTCAATCTTTTAGCTGAATTAATTTCCCATTCTCCATATTGAACACCTTATCAACTCTCTTTGAGAACCCGACATCATGGGTAACAATGAGAAAACTGGTATTAAGAGATTGATTTAATTCCACCATCATATCTTGTATCTGAAGTGCCGTATTCACATCTAAATTACCGGTTGGCTCATCAGCCAAAATACAAGAAGGCTTAGTTACCAAGGCTCTGGCGATTGCTACACGCTGCCTTTCTCCACCCGACAACTCGCCAGGCTTATGAGAGATACGCTCACCAAGCCCAACGCGCTCCAACATTTCATGTGCCTCTTGCTTCGACTGTTTCACCCCTTTTTTCCCAATAAGCAACGGCATCGCCACGTTTTCAAGTGCCGTGAATTCAGGTAGTAGGTGATGAAATTGGTAAATAAAACCAATGTGCCTATTTCGCAAGTGGCCACGCTCGGTATCAGAGAGCGTACTAAAGCTCTGCCCCATAACCTTAACAGTCCCTTCTGTTGGCGATTCCAACCCACCCAACAACTGTAACAATGTCGTTTTACCCGAGCCTGAATTACCAATAATGGCTGTAAATTCACCTCTCATGAGCTGTAAATCCACATCATTCACCACGGTGATTACCCGTGGCCCTTCATCAAAGCGTCGAACCAAGCCTTCGCATTCCAATACACAATTAGAGGATTCTAGTACTGGACTCTCATTACTCATAACGTAGAGCCTCAGCCGGATCCGTTTTCGCTGCGCGCGAAGAGGGGTATAAAGTGGCAAAAAAGCTTAATGAAAATGCGGAAAGAACAATAACAATAATGTCATTGATCCTGACTTCCGTGGGTAGGTAATTAACAAAATAAGCGCCGAACAACTGCAAGCCGAAGGCCTCCTCAATCCAAGCGACAGAATCTGTCAGATTTAAAACAATGGCTAAGCCTAACCCGGTCCCAACAATGGTACCGAAGACTCCAATAACAATGCCCTGAACCATGAAAACGCTCCTGACTTCACTCGGCGACATACCCAGAGTACGTAAGATCGCGATGTCCGTTTTTTTGTCTGTCACCAACATCACCAGACTGGAGACAATATTAAAAGCAGCTACCGCTACGATGAGGAACAACAATAGAAACATCATTGCCTTTTCCATTTGAATGGCATCGAATAAACTGCCGTGAGTGCGGGTCCAATTCGATTGATAATAATCCCCTTCTAACCCTTCAATAATATCCCTGGCTAATTGAGGAGCCTCAAAGATGTCGCTGGTTTTTAACCTCACCGCTTGGGCTTTATTAGGATGGCGTAGAAGCTTGCCCGCATCCTGTAGGTGCACCACTCCCATGAGACCATCCATCTCAGCCCCCACCTCAAATGTGCCCACCAGGGTAAACCGCTTGAATCGCGGCAACACACCGGCAGCGGTCACTGAAGCTTCTGGCAACACCAACGTCACTTTATCGCCTATCAAAGCGCCTAATTGATTCGCTAAGCCTTGCCCCAAAACGATATTAAAATCACCTGGAATCAAATCGTCTAAATGACCTTCCACCATAAAATCATCAACAATGGACACCTTCTTTTCATATTCCGGAACCACTCCTGTTATAAACGCACCACTGACTCCTCCCATATAAGTCACCATGCCTTGCAACTGAGTGAATGGGGCGGCTGCCTCTATGTTCGGATTTTTTTCTATTTCCGTCACCAGTGATTTCCAACCTTCCACTGGCTGATAGGCATGAATACTGGCGTGGGGGATCATGCCTAGAATTCGATTCTGCAACTCACGATCGAAACCGTTCATCACCGATAAAACCACAATCAAAACCGCAACACCCAGGGTCAATCCGATAATCGAAATGAATGAGATAAAGGAGATAAAATGATTGCGTCTTTTGGCAGCGGTATAGCGCAAACCGACGTATAGGGGGACAGGTTTAAACATGCGGCGGATTAAACCATAAAGATCTATCAGGCACCATGCCTAGCAAACTCTTCCCTGCTGGATGTCGTCTTGCCATTTTCGATTCATCACCATTACTGATCTGCTAAAGTCAAAAGTCTAATAAATTAGACAATCACAAACCATTTTTGTGCTGGGTGACTATCATTACTAAAAGCTTATCCCTCTCAACAAGCTCAACATACAGGCAACATAGGCTAAATTAAGCGTGGAAGCATTCGATAGCGATTCAGAAAAACCAAAAAACACAGCAGAGATGACAGATAGACGCGGTTATTTTCGATTGCAAGACCGGGTCACGTTGGACTATGAAAAATTTGCAGAAGGGTGCAACGAAATTGACCCCTACTCCAATGAATTTAGTGTATCGCCCCAGTTAAAGCTGTTGAACGAACTCCATAAATTAGAATCTGATAGTCGCCATCTACTCCATCCCATCATGGAACAAAACAGGCAAGTGGGACAATATCTCAAATCAATGAGCAAAAGAATTAGCTATATCTCTAATTTTATTACCACTGCCAGCAATGGAACACCACCCCACCCGACACATGATATTAGCTTATCTGAAGGAGGTGTGGCTTTTGACGCTGAAGAAAACCTCAGCCTAGGACAATTAATACACCTGAAGTTGGTATTGTTTCCCTCTCTCACGCATATTGCGGCAATAGGTAAAGTCAGTTATAGCAAACAACACAGTTCGGTAGCCGGCATTGCCACATTTCGAATCGGCATTGAATTTGAGCATATCACCGACCCTGACAGAGGGCAGATTGCGAAACACATTATGCAGGAGCAATCTCGCATGCGAAGAAAACAGCAAACGCTTTCCTCAAAATAAATTGCTAATTCTTTTTAATTGATTGATATGATAATAGCGAATGACAATCAGCGGGCTGCATGCACTTGAATCGATCATTTTTAGGATAAATAGCTTTAATATACGCGCTTTTAATACTCATCTACACTTTATTAATACTGACAGCCTATTCCTCAGAACAAACGCCAAAACAGGAACACCCGACCATGACAATTCGCCAGCTACCCATCGTATTCGCCATTACGGTGATGTTATCCAGCTCTGTGTTAGCCGATGTCGTCACCGTTGGTGTCGGTCATCAAGCCAAGGACAAACACGCATTAAGTCGGCCTAATAAAGGCATGGATAAGCAGGAAGTTTATTCCCACTTCGGTGACCCGATAAAACAAACAAACTCTGTGGGAAAGCCACCCATATCAAGTTGGGTTTTTGACAAGTTTACGGTTTATTTCGAATATGAGCATGTGGTACACACGGTATTACATGATTCTAATTCCAAACCCATAAGATGAACGGGCTCTATCCCTATTCGTAAACCTCTAGCCTTGCTATTCTAATCCATCAACAATTCGCAACGCCCTACACGCTCGGGGGAAAAAAGGAATAGGCTGTTGCAGAACATCCGTATACCGGCAGAATGGGAGCCACAGGCTGCCATCTTACTCACTTGGCCCCATCACAATACCGATTGGGCCGAGAATATCGAAATCACTGAAAGTGTCTATATCGCATTAACTAACACTATTCGACGATTTGAAACCGTACTCATCATTGCTAATTCGAAATCGCATCAACGACACATACACTCGTTATTAGGCTCGCTATTAGAATCCGACCCCATCGCGCAGGGGCTTTATCCGGTCTACTATTGCTGCTGCCCGAGCAATGATACTTGGGCACGAGACTATGGTCCGATTTCCGTATTCCATGACCAAATGTTGATGTTGCTCGATTTTAAATTCAATGGCTGGGGCGGAAAGTTCGATGCGACCTTGGACACCAAGATTAATCAGCAACTATTTCAGCAACGGCTCCAACCCAATAGCATTCAATCATTGCCGGCTCTTAAGGATGCATCATTTCAGGTTCAGTCTCTTGACTATGTCTTAGAAGGAGGGGCTATCGATACCAACGGCAGTGGCACGATGCTCGCGACGCGCCGATGCCTTTTGTCAGAGGCACGCAACCCTAATTTCAGTCTCATTGAAAACGAACATTTTCTGAAACAAACATTAGGCGTAGAAAGAATATTATGGCTCAATCATGGCACTCTAGAGGGGGACGATACCGATAGTCATATTGACACCTTGGCCCGTTTTATTTCTCCCTCTCATATTGTTTATCAAGCTTGCGATAACCCCAATGACACGCACTATATTGAACTATCACTGATGGCAAACGAACTCAAAGAATTGCAATGCGAAGATGGCTCTGCGTACCAGCTAACCCCATTGCCATTACCAAGCGCCTGCTTTAATAAAAAGGGAGATCGACTCCCAGCAACTTATGTCAACTTTCTCATGATAAATGACGCAGTACTAATACCCCTTTATGATGTGCCTGAAGATGAGCTAGCCTTGGAAATATTTAGTGAGTTATTCTCTCTCACCCCAGAAGGTACCTCACCAGCACATCAACAAAGGACGGTGATAGGAATCAACTGTCGGCCACTCATTGAACAGTTTGGTAGCTTACATTGCATAACGATGAATATCATGAAGCCTAATTCGACCATTAAAGAATCGTAACTCATGAAAGACAAATCCCTCATCACCGTCGCAGCCATACAACAAAAATACCACTCAACAGCTGCATCAACAACTATATCCAAAAATTCGTCAACAACGTCATCTACACCCACAACCGCAACGACGAGCACGCCCACGAGACTAGCTATATTCCAAAGCGCCAAACAGATCAATCTCCATCGTAGTCGGGAGGAAATACGAGATGCTGCTACCAAAGGCGTGAATCTCGTGGTGTTACAGGAGCTGCACAGTACGCATTATTTCTGCCAACACGAAGATAGTGCCTTGTTTGATTTAGCCGAAACGATACCTGGACCCACCAGCGATTTTCTTAGCGCATGTGCCAAGGAATTCCAAATTGTCTTGGTGGGTTCTCTGTTCGAAAAGAGGAGTAGCGGCATATTCCATAATACCGCCGTGGTGTTTGATACAGATGGCTCGCTCAAAGGCTTGTATCGTAAAATGCACATTCCTGAAGATCCCGGTTATCATGAAAAATTCTATTTCACTCCTGGCGATCACAATAAAAACCCATTCTCTCCCATAGAAACCAGTATCGGAAAATTAGGCGTTTTGATTTGTTGGGATCAATGGTACCCCGAAGCGGCTCGGTTAATGGCGTTAGCTGGTGCCGACATCCTCCTCTACCCCACCGCTATCGGCTGGGACCCCAAAGATAATCATGATGAACAACAAAGACAACTCGATGCGTGGATCACAATTCAGCGTAGTCACGGCATCGCCAATCACCTGCCCATAGTGAGCGTAAACCGATGCGGACATGAGCCCGATGAAACGGGCACAACTCTAGGAATTCAATTCTGGGGTAACAGCTTCATCTGCGGCCCACAAGGAGAAATATTAATCCAGGCATCAGAGAAACAGGAGGGGACCTTAATAGCGAAAATCGAGTTATCGCGATCCGATACGCTGAAGCGAGTTTGGCCCTTCTTTCGCGACCGACGTATTGACGCCTATGGAAATATACTAAAACGCTGTCTATAAATATTATGACCAGCTATTAAATAAAGCCCCTCGAGTGGAAACGAATAAAGGGTGTCTATGCAACCGCTTAAATCTCAAATACATCTGTATGGACACCGGGGTGCGAAAGGGGAAGCACCTGAAAACACCTTAGCGGGATTTGAATATCTACGTGGGCTCGGCATTAACCGAGTCGAATTGGATATACGATTATCGTTAGACGATGAGTTGATAGTTTTACACGACGATACTCTAGACAGAACCACCAACGGTACAGGTAGCATTAAAAGCCATTTATCACAGCACTTAGCCACACTAGATGCTCGAAAGTCCTACCCACAATGGCCGGGAATTACGGGAGTCCCTCGATTAACACAAGTTCTTGCCGACTGGCCAAACCTTGAATCTATTCAACTGGAAGTGAAGGCAACAAAAACCTCAGAATTACACATTATCGCAAAAAAACTGCGTCACCTGATTGCGGATTTCGAGATGGAAGAACGTGCCATCATCACATCATCACACAAAGGATTCCTACAGCTTTCCCGAAATTTATCACAAATCAATACTCGCGAAATCGCTCACGGCTTTGTCGCTAAACGGTTTTGTCGAACTCCAATTCAAACTGCTCGTCAATTACGGTGTCAGTATCTCTGTGCATATCATAAATTGATAACCCCTCGTCTAGTCAAACAAGCTCATCAATTCGATATACTGATTTCAGCTTGGACTGTTAACTCAAAAGAAGAGGCAAGCAATCTCACCACAATGAATATTGACAGCCTCATTACGGATATCCCTTCTCTATTTTGTTCATATCAGGCCAAATAGATTCAATATCATACACGCCCCTTACTTCTCTTGTTATTTTTTGTAAACTCTCCCCCTCAAAATTGCAGCACAAATCAGAAGTGCTATACATAACCCATAGCTACAAGCTAGATAAATCAACGTTTCACACTGCCAGACAAGGATGAAAAGCATGACATTAAAACTGATCCCATGGGGGTGCATGGCTATATTGTTCACCTCTTTAACGTGTAGCCAATATAGTTGGTCGGCATCCAATCAAAATTATGAAGATAGAATCGAAAGCCTGGAACGAGAAATAAAAAGACTTTCAAAAAAATCGTCTCGTAACAGCAAAAGCATAAACAAAAAATTCAAGAAATCACGCGAGCGAATGAAATTTTACGGCTTTATCTCAGCCGGCCTAAGCCGTTCAAACGAAGAAACCAATCATGTTATTGGAGTCTCCAACATCAATAACTACCCTCTCGATTCAATCATCGGTTTTCAGGTCAACGCAAGGGTCAATGACAAAACCGAGGCTGTATTGCAGCTGGTGGGGCGAGGTTCAGAACAAAATGAGATAGTCGCAGAATGGGCCTATCTTAGTTATGCCATTACACCTAAAACTTCTATCAAAGCAGGTAGATTACGAGTCCCCTTTTATTCTGCATCTGAGTATATTGAAGTGGGGTACGCCTATCCTTGGGTCCGACCTCCCGTGGATGTCTATTCATTAATACCTATCACGGCTTACTATGGTCTCGATTTAACCACAGAGTTTTCAGCTTTAGGCTGGGACGGAACTTTTCAATTATTTACCGGTACGGATGTTTTAAAGTTTGAAAATGTGGGAGTCAACGTGCCCATGAAAAACATGCTCGGCGTCAATTTTAATATTGAACGAGGATACTTTAGTTTCCAAATAGCAGCTGCAGGAGTAGAGCTACGGTCAGAAGGTTCACCCATACTCTTGCCTTCAGCCGAAGTCGCTGCATCCAGCGCATACACCACATTCACCACAGATTTTGCACTTATCATCAACGGACTTGATGATGCTGACGTATTCGGTGCATTTTTAGGAAATCAACTTTGGGAAGCAAATCAAGATCAATTCGGTACTGTTGAGGCAGCAGGAACATTAGCCGCCGCTAGCTTTCTTGGTCAAACGAGTACTGATGGGAAGATAATAGATCTCCAGAGTGTGGGAATGATATATGATGACGGCAAAAGAATAGCCCGATTGGAAGCGATTAAATTTCTCATGCCAGGTGAGTTTGTTGATGTACATGCGAACTATATTACAGTTGCCCATCGCATTAAAAAAATATTACCTTTCTTCCAATATTCTCACACCTACACGACGGGTGCAGGTATCATCGCCGCTTCTGTCGGCCAACTCATGCCCGCCATTGCTAAAGCAATTGGATATACTCATCGTACTCAGCAAACCATCACTGCGGGCACTCGCTGGGATATCCACAGAGGTTTAGCCGCCAAATTTCAAATCGAGCATATGTACGGCTTCCAAGGAACCAGGGGGCTTTTCGAATCGTCACCCAGCAAAAACCCCAATTTATATAGCATTTCAATTGACGCAGTTTTTTAGGAGAAAGCTACATGAGATACATTTCTATCATCTGTTGTTTAGCGACTCTTTTTCTCCATAATTTAGCTTTTGCAGAGATTGCAGTCGTAGTTCACCCTAGCAATCCGATTAATGACATATCGAAATCAGATCTGTCCCGAATTTATCTTGCAAAATCCAAGGCCTTTAGCCATGGTCCGGAAATACAAGCTTTTGATTTAGAGAAGGGGCAAGAATTACGAGATAAGTTCTACAAAGTTGTGACGAAAAAGACACCCTACCAAATGGAAGCCTACTGGACTAAACTCATTTTTACAGGAAAAGCAGCGCCTCCCATTGTACTCACCAATAGCGCTGAAGTGGTGCTTGCCGTAAGCGAAGACACTGATAGCATTGGATATGTGAACCTTGAATCAGTTGATGGTTCCGTTAAAGTCATTCTTATACTAAATTAAAAACACTCTATGACAAAGGCAGACAATGCCCTCACAAGTTCGAAAGAAAAAAATTCAGCCTGACCAGTTAACCTTAGGAGCACCACTGGAATGGCCAATTTACGATTGTGACGGCATCCTTCTCTTTAAAACCGGATCTAAGATTCATACCCCGGAGCAACTCGAACTTCTATCAAGTCGGAATGCCCATTTTCTGGTAGACCTACAGCAAGAAGAAATACTGAATCAGCATATTTTCGACCGGATAACGCAACTCGTTACACTAGTCGCGTTATCATTTGATGCCATCAACAAAAAACAATCCGAAGGGCACCGTAGAATCCTGCAGTGCGTCAAAATAATTAATGACATATGCGAAAAAGATGCAGACGGCGCTCTCGGTGCCGTTCATCTTTTTCGCGATCATACTAACACCCTCTTAAAACCTATTTTTTCTGGCATTCTAGCCAATATCATTGCCAGACGAATTCGCTACCCTCAATCCAGAACAGAAGATCTCGTTACTGCAATGCTCTTATGTAACATTGCTTCGATGAGCTACCAAGCTGAACTAGACTTACAAACTACTCCCCTTACGGAGAGCCAAAAAGATCAATTATCCAAACACCCGGAAGAAGGATTCAAAACGCTACTGCAAGCCAATATCAACACGCCCAACGTGCTCCAAGCGGTGCTTCAGCATCACGAGAGAAGTGATGGCAGCGGCTACCCTAGAGGGATCACCGAACAAAACCGTCATATGGATGGGAAAATCCTCGCATTGTGTGAATATTATGTCGCCGTTACTGCGACAAGACGCTACAAACCCATAAAGCAATCTCAAGAAGCTCTCAGGGAGATATATGTCATAGCGAATACGCAGGAACCTTATTTATATATGCAGTTTATAAAGGAGCTCGGTGCATTTCCACCAGGCAGTATTGTAAAATTAGCGAATAAAGAAATTGCCATAATCACTCGCAGACAAGAAAAAGTCATTGCCCCTATATCAAAGGCCATTATTTCCCCTGCTGGAAAAGAGTATACTTCGCCCAAAAAAAGAGACTGTAGTTTAGCCGAGTACAAAATAGTGGGCGGTCACAAATTGGATCTGAACGTCAAATTGGATTTAGTCGCCCTGTGGGACTACGAAAACACAAATTAGAACTTCTCATTTCAAACTCTCTTGCAAGGGTTATATCAACATGAAAAGACACTTGCTCTTACTCTTCATCCTTAGCAGCCTCCTAATTCTACAAGGCTGTGGAACAGTGCAATATTACACTCAGGCCATACACGGACAAATTTCAATACTTCGTGCTCGCCAACCCATTCAAGAAGTATTAGACGATGACAGCGTCATCGATAAAATTAAGCAGGATCTAAAAGTCGTCATAAAGGCCAAGGCTTTTGCTGAAAAGGAACTGGGCTTAGACACTCAAAACCTGTACTCAACCTACGTCCAATTAGATCGGCCTTATGTCTTGTGGAATGTTTTCGCCACGCCCGAGTTTTCTATCGCCCCAAAAAAGTGGTGCTTCCCCTTAGTTGGCTGTTTAAGTTACCGAGGGTATTTCTTGGAAGAGAATGCAATCCGCTATGCAGCGTCGTTGAAGAAAAAAGGATATGACGTTTATGTCGGTGGTGTAGCCGCTTATTCTACATTGGGCTGGTTCAACGATCCGATCTTAAGTAGCTTTTTCAAACAAGAAAAGGAGTACATCGCAGGTTTACTGTTTCACGAGTTATCTCATCAGTTACTCTATTTTGATGGAGATACCACCTTTAATGAAAGCTTTGCCACTACAGTGGAACTGGAAAGTTTAAAACGTTTTCTAGAGAGCACCGACGATGGGGAAAGATATAAGAAATACCTCGTGCATCAACAGTATCGTCAGCAATTTATTGAGCTGGCCATCGCTTATCGCGAAAAATTGGATAAGTTATACCGTCAAACTAAAAGTGACTCACTAAAGTCGAACATGAAAACTCAGCTTTTCGCCGAATTAAAGGCAAGCTATCGCAGTATTAGCCAAGATTGGCCTAACCCGGATCTGTATTGGCATTGGCTTAACAGCCATTTAAATAATGCAAAGCTGAATACTTTAGCCACTTACAACGACTTAGTGAAACCCCTGCAAATTTTACTCCTGCTTCATCACAATAACTTACCGGCTTTTTATGACGCTTGTATCGCTATGAAAAATTGGAGTATTCAACAGCGTCGCAACTACTTACTCTCCCTTAAACCACAAGTAGAAGCTTTATAGGATTCACAAGTAACAGCAGTCAATACCATTATATAATTCAACAACTTACAATGCGTAACACCTCAGTAACAACTCAGCAATACAATGTGTGTTGACCCTCAATTCAAGTTATTTATACTATTCGGCCATGTAAACGGGTTAATTTGAACGAAGAGGATGAACATCACAGACAATGATTAACAATAATCCCGCTGGCCACAAAAGAATATTCGCTTCAATATTGCTAAGCCTTCTAGCCTGCTCTCTATTATTCGGTTGCAATCATCCCGACCCGGACTATCCATTAAACACAGATAACACACGCATTGTGGAAACTCCCGGCCTCAATGAACCTAGTGATATGGAAAACAATCCCACTATGAATTCTTTTGTTTTTTCAAACTTGGGGTTTCAAAGAAAAGGCTATTTTGTTGATAGTGCAGTAGGTGGTCTTCAATATTATTCACCGTCACAAAAAGGTATTACCGGAGAGGATGGTTCATTCTATTACACTGAAGGGGAGATGATTCACTTTCATATCGGTAACCTTAAAATCGGTGCCGCCATTGGTAAAACCGTGATTACGCCTTTAGATTTAGTTCTCAATATAGACGAGACGGAACTTACCAATATTTTACAGTTATTACAGACTCTTGATAGTGATGGTGATGCAAACAACGGAATTACGATCAATGAAAATGTTCGCCTCAAAGCCACTGAAATAAACTTCCCAATTAAAATCAATGATGATGATTTCACTGACAACCAGGATCTGTTTACATTTATCAGCAGCGTATCCAACACATCAAACCTTATCAGCCCAGAACAAGCGCATAGACATTTCAAGGAGACCTTAACGACACTAGAATAAGATCCGATAGTGTATATTTATGACTTGCCGGGCTTTTTTGCAGCATTCGTAATTAAATTCGGCCGCAACGAATCCTCTTTATCATTAAGCGGGTTTTCGTCCTCGCACTTATTCATATCACCACCGCAAATTTCACAGTCGCCGTCGATTCCAATGCGATTTAATCCACCACAAGAACCTTTCAGTGGCTTGTTCGCAAAAATGACACCCACTGCCATACCGCAGACAACTAATCCCATCACCAAAAAAGTGACTAGTAACATACCCATATTCTTTTCTCCAACCTGTTAAAAGTTCAACGTTTCATTCTTTTTTAGTTGCTAACATCATCCACCAAATACTGATTGAACCGCTGACTCATTGTCTCTTTGAAGCCTGAATTCGTTTTCGAAATAAAAAATACCGCTAGCCTATTTTTTTCCGCCGCTTCCAAGCCTCTTTCTAGTCCCATAACAAGTAAAGCCGTTGCCCAAGCATCCGCTCTCGCTGTACTCGCATCGACTACCGTCACGGAAACAAGATTATGTTGCACTGGCGCTCCCACAACAGGATCTATAATATGGGAATACCGCTGCCCATGATTTTCAAAATAATTGCGGTAATCTCCGGAGGTTGCCACACCGACTTCAGATACATCGATAATACGTTGCACAACTCTAACCTCATTTAAACTTACAACACCATCACCGCTACCGCTCCCATTCACGCTCTTTAAGTCAGTCGCCGGAGATTCTACGGCAATGCGCCAAGGTCGTTTTCCTGGCTTAAGCCCTTTTGCCCAAATCTCCCCGCCCACTTCAATCAAAAAGCTATCTAGGTTAAAGCTCATTAATCGCTGCGCAATTCTATCCACAGCGTAACCCTTAGCAACAGCGGATAAATTAACAGTTAATGGCTTATCCTTTCTCATTGCTTTTACATCATCATCTAATAGCAAGCTCCCATAGCCAACCTGTCGTAATGCAGCCTGTAATTTCTCTTCCGATGGAATCGTGTTAGCGGAATCGCCCTTACCAAACCCCCACAACTCGATAAGGGGGGAGACCGTCACATCAAAACTACCTTGAGATAAATGACTGATCTCTTGGGCTAAATTAACGACGAAGAATGTTTCTGGCGAGATTGGAAACCACTCCCCTTCAGAGATCTTATTAAATTGAGAGACCTCAGAAGTGATTTTATAGGTAGACATCAACTCATCGGTTTGCGACAACACTTCAGATACGCCGTTTTCAACAACCGTTTTATCCAACACAGTAGGAGGGTCAATAATCTTAACGGTATAGCGGGTCCCCATGGTATGCCCACTTAGCACCCATTGCGTTGGTGTTGAGGTTTGAGAGCAACCTAAACCCAGTGACACGATAGACAAAAAAGCTGACATTCTCGTGCAGAATTTCAGTTTGGGTTCCAATACTCTACTAACCTTGAGGGCGATGTAGAATATTGATATCACTTGTTACAGCACCTTGATAAAGAGATATAAAAAGAAGAGCCAATACAAAAAATCAAATCAAAAATCTAGAACAACCACTAGATCAAACAACTAATACTAAGTTAACAGCTAAGCCTAAGTTAACAACCGAGACTAATTTATCACCCGCCGAAGTCATCTAGCATGATATTGTCTCGCTCCACACCCAGGTCTTCTAGCATCTTGATTACAGCTGAATTCATCATGGGCGGTCCACACATATAGAATTCACAATCCTCTGGTGCCGGGTGCTCGTTAAGGTATTCTTCTAGCAACACATTGTGAATAAACCCAGTCATACCGGTCCAGTTATCTTCCGGCTGAGGATCAGAAAGGGCTACGTGCCAGGAGAAATTCTCGTTCTCCTTTGCCAGCTGATCAAACTCATCGTCGTAAAACATTTCACGCAGACTGCGAGCACCATACCAAAAGGATATCTTGCGGGAACTATTCAACCGTTTTAGTTGGTCAAATATATGGGATCGCATGGGAGCCATTCCAGCACCGCCCCCAATAAATATCATTTCGTTGCTAGTCTCTTTTGCGAAAAAATCACCAAATGGCCCCAGCACCGTCATTTTATCGCCGGGCTTCAAATTGAATACATAGGAAGACATCTGTCCGGCAGGAATGCCTTGAGATCCAGGAGGTGGTGTTGCAATCCGAATATTAAATTTAACAATGCCTTTTTCTTCGGGGTAATTTGCCATGGAGTATGCGCGTATAACGGACTCATCCACTTTTGATTCGATTTTGAAAAAACCGAAATGCTCCCAGTCCCCTCGATACTCTTCATCAACATCAAAATCTTTATATTGAACATGATAGGGCGGGATTTCTAGCTGTACGTATCCACCCGCTCTAAAGTCCACGTTTTCCCCTTCGGGTAGTTTCAATACTAATTCTTTAATAAAAGTAGCCACATTGTTATTGGAGACCACTTCACATTCCCATTGTTTTACACCAAAGAAAGCCTCATCTAGCTCTATACCCATATCCTGCTTAACGGCTACCTGGCAAGCTAAACGCCACCCATCTTTAATTTCACCCTTTGTAAAATGACCTTCCTCTGTGGGAAGTATATCGCCGCCGCCATCCAAGACACGGACTCGACATTGCCCACAAGTTCCACCTCCACCACAGGCAGATGAAACAAATATTTTTTTGTCTGCCAACGCGCCAAGAAGCTTACCACCCGCGACGGAGTCAACAGCCTTACTCGTATCATTATTAATGCCTATATGAACATCACCGGTACTCACCAGTTGAGAACGAGCAACAAGAATGACAGCAACAAGTCCAAGGACTATTGCGGTGAACATGGCAACACCAATAAGAATTGTGGGATCTATCATATTTACTTACCTAACATCCATTTCACACAAATGATTATCTAACATGATATTAAAACGGTAAAAACCGAAACTTAAACAAATAATGTTATCAACTTAATGTTCCGTATTTAACCAAACTAGATTTAATCCAAACTACAAAGAAATACCAGAAAAGGACATAAAACCCAAAGACATCAATCCTACGGTAATAAACGTAATACCCAAGCCCTGAAGACCATCTGGAACATCGCTATACTTCATCTTTTCTCGGATTCCCGCCAATATTACAATTGCCATTGCCCAGCCAGCGCCAGCCCCTATTCCATAGACGATACTCTCATCAAACGTATAATCACGCTCAACCATAAAAAGAGAAGCCCCCAAGATCGCACAATTGACCGTAATCAATGGTAAGAAAACACCTAGCGCGTTATAAAGTGCAGGGAAAAACTTATCTAAAATCATTTCTAAAATTTGCACCATTGCGGCAATAACACCGATATAGCTGAGCAAGCCCAGAAAGCTCAAATCCACTTCAGGCATACCAGCCCAAGCCAATGCTCCCTCACGTAAAAGATAAGTATAGATAAGGTTATTCACCGGAACGGTAATAACCTGCACCACAATCACAGCGATACCCAAACCCATTGCGGTCTTGATTTTTTTCGAAACAGCGATAAAAGTACACATGCCCAAAAAGAAAGACAGTGCCATATTTTCAACAAAGACGGCTTTGATAAATAAACTCAAATAGTGTTCCAACATAACCAAGCCTCCTTAATGCGCTTCAGAATGGGGAAGTCGACGAGTATTCGGTGCAATAACATATTCACTTACTTCTTTCTGGTCAGTTTTCCAAGCACGCAATGCCCAAATGAAAAGACCAATTAAGAAAAATGCACTAGGGGGAAGTAGCATGAGTCCATTGGGTAAATACCAGCCACCATCGGCGACAAGCGGAAGCACCTCAATACCAAACAATTTACCAGAACCCAATAATTCCCGACAAAACCCAAGCAACAATAAGACGACACTATAACCTAGGCCGTTACCGATCCCATCAACAAAGCTCAGCACCGGACCATTCTTCATTGCAAAGGCCTCCGCCCGGCCCATTACAATACAGTTAGTAATAATCAAGCCAACAAATACCGACAGCTGCTTGCTGGAACTATAGGCATAAGCTTTTAGAACTTGATCCACCACTATTACCAACGAAGCTATTATTGTCATTTGTACAATGATGCGAATACTAGAGGGGATCTGGTTTCTCACAATACTAATGAATAAGCTTGAGAATGCCGTCACCAGAGTCAATGCAACACACATTATAATCGTAGTATTGAGATTTGAAGTCACAGCCAGTGCTGAGCAAACTCCCAATATTTGCAAACCGATAGGGTTATTTTCTATGACTGGATCCAATAAGATTTTCTTTGTCTCAGACATACCTTATACCTCTCCCGCTTGAAACTTCGTCAACAATGGACCAAAGCCATTCTCTCCCAGCCAGAACTTTAATAAATTCTCGACACCACGACTTGTAATCGTTGCACCAGACAAGGAATCTACTTGATGTACGGCTTCAGGACGCTCTTTATTGACTCCACCTTTCACCAATTGAACAGAAACCCCGCCATCATCACCAAAGACTTTCTTGCCAGGCCAAATTCCTTTCCATTTAGGATTGTCCACTTCACCGCCCAAACCAGGAGTTTCTCCGTGGTCATAAAAGCCTAAACCAATGACAGTATTGGCATCAGCCTCCAATGCCAGGAACCCATATAGCGTTGACCAAAGACCATAGCCATGAACGGGCAAAATAATTCTTTCTAACTGTCCACTACTGTCCCTAGCCAAATAGATTTCAGCAATTTTTGATTGGCGCTTAATACTCGCAATATCAGTCTGACTATCCAATACAATATTAGCAGAAGGATCCTTAGCCAATTTACGCTGATCAAAGCCTTCCGGCACATCAACGAAATTACCCGAAGCAATCTCTACATATTTGATCTCAATTTTGGCAAACAAGGCGTCAATATCCACATCACCTTTGCCAAGCAAGCCTGCTGCAGAAAGAATATTCTGCTTTTTATCCAACAGTTTGTTTTGTACTTGTATGGGTTTCAATACTACAGCCGCAGTGGACACAACAACCGAACAGACGACACAAAGTAACAACGCAACCCCTAGCGTTTTGCTGGTGGAATCATTAGACATTACGTAACTTCCTCCGTTTAACGTTTGCCTGCACAACAAAGTGATCAATTAAAGGAGCGAACAAATTAGCAAATAAGATCGCCAGCATCATGCCTTCCGGGAAGGCTGGATTGACCACTCGAATCAGAACCAACATAACGCCTATCAAGGCTCCAAAAAACCACTTCCCTGTATCAGTCATGGCAGCGGAGACCGGATCAGTCGCCATAAAGATCATCCCTAAAGCGTAGCCGCCAAGGACCAAATGCCAATCCCATGTTAATGAGAACATAGGGTTCGTATCACTGCCGATCACATTGAACAAAGTACTCAACCCAACCATACCCAGCATAACGCCAGCAATGATACGCCAGGACGCTAAGCCAGTTAGCACGAGAACGACACCGCCTATTAATATAGCTAATGTTGATGTTTCACCTATGGAACCTGGAATCGTACCGATAAAGGCATCCATCCATGTGACGCCAGCTTCACTTATGGCATCAACTCCGCCAACAGCAGCCAAGCCTAAGGGTGTTGCACCTGTAAAACCATCAACAGCCGTCCAAACAGCATCACCAGACATCTGTGCGGGATAGGCAAAAAAGAGAAAAGCTCTACCCGTTAGAGCGGGGTTTAAAAAGTTCTTACCCGTACCACCAAAGACTTCTTTGCCCAAGACAACACCAAAACTAATACCTAAGAAAACCTGCCACAAAGGAATGGTTGGCGGCACGATTAAAGTAAATAGTATTCCCGTAACAAAAAAACCTTCATTAACTTCATGCCCTCTTTTCCAAGCGAAAAGACCTTCCCAAATAAAGCCACCCACATAAGTGACGATAAATATCGGAACATAGTATGCCGCACCGTAGACTATATTATCCCACCAGGAACTTGGGTTATTGCCAGCAAACAATCCAATTAAAGCATCATGCCAATCTGTATTCGCACGCACACCACCCAACGCTTCAATTTCACTATTAGCTTGATACCCCACATTCCATAGACCGAACAGTAGCGCAGGCAACAAGCACATCCAAACCGTCATCATGATGCGTTTTAAATCAATTCCATCACGGATATGTGAAGCGGAGTGGGTAACACTGTTTGGGCTATACAACATAGTGTCGAACATTTCGTAAAATACAAAATACTTTTCGTATTTCCCCCCTTTTTCAAAGTGAGGTTCGACTTTGTCCAGTATTTTTCGTAGATTCAGCATTAGCTTTCCTTCTCAATCTGGGCCAAATTCTCTCGAAGGATAGCGCCGTACTCGTATTTTCCAGGACAGCAATAAGTGCAAAGCGCCAAGTCTTCTTCATCCAGTTCTAAACACCCCAGATCAATAGCGGTGTCCGTATCACGCGTCAACAAAGCACGTAGTAGCTGCGTGGGCAATATATCTAATGGCATCACTTTCTCGTAGCTACCAACAGGGACCATTGCTCGCTCACTACCAAAGGTACTGGTGGTATAGGAGAGCAATTTCTTAGGTAAAATTGAGGAAAGATAAATTCCAGCAACCGAATGCTTCTGAACACCTGGGGACAAATATTCCAAAAAGACTCTATCTCTTCCTTCTTTCAATACCGATACTTGAAGGTGATAACGCCCAAGGTAAGCACCTGTTCCGCAGGCCACATTGCCAGAAAGGACAGAACCGGAAACAATTCGGTTTTCACCCTCTTTCAAATTCCCAGCCAGCAACTCGTCAGTACAAGCGCCTAATCGACTCCGTACAATCGCAGGCTCAGCCACTTGCGGACCAGCTAAGGAAATAACGCGATCTGTATACAGCTTCCCAGTAACAAACAATTCACCGATAGCAATGACATCTTGGTAGTTAATGCTCCATACCGTTTTCGTTGCACCAACGGGATCAAGAAAATGAATATGGGTGCCGGCTAATCCAGCTGGATGAGGCCCATCAAACACCTCATGCTTCACTCCCTGGACATTGGGAACTGGAGTCTCGGTATCGGAGCAAAGATATACATTACCGTCAGTTAAACGAGTCAATAATGTTAAACCATGCTGAAACGATGTTTGCTTCTCTTTTAAAACAAGGGAGGGATTGACACTAAGGGGGTTAGTATCCGTAGCGGTAACAAAAATGGAAGAAGGGACGGCCCCTAAGCTAGGCACCTTACTATAGGGACGCGTTCGAAAAGCGGTCCACATACCAGACTTCACTAAATTCTGTTGGACTTTTTCTCGCTCCAAGGATGCAAGATCGGCCTCACTATACGCATCAAATTCAACATTATCGTCACCGTCAACATCAATGACGACAGAGACGAGCACTCTCATTCGACCACGGTTAATTGCCGAGACAATGCCTGAAGCAGGGGCTGTAAACCGCACCCCCTCATTTTTCTTATCAGTAAATAATAGCTGGCCTTTCTTTACTTTATCGCCAACAGCTACGCTCATGGTAGGTTTCATTCCCACGAAATCAGCACCCAACACTGCCACTGAACGTATTTTCAGCCCCTCATTAATGACCTGATTTGGCTCACCACATATGGGAACATTAAGACCACGTTTGATCTTCTTCATAGTCCGTACCATATCTTCCTATCTAAGTTGAACGTGGATCTAAGTTGAACGTGGACATGATTACATCGCTCGCTTAATACGTGACGATGGCGCCCAGTTGAATCTACACCTGAAATTTGCCGAGGACGGAAACTTGCCTTCATAGAAATAGTCTTTCTATCAACAGCCTCTAAGCTGAAAACGATGTCACAAAAACACGCTAAAAAGTTAAGAAGACCATCGACAAGAATGCTATCTCATAAAAGGTAATCTTAGTGGTGTTATCCAACTACTTCTTAGCCTAAAGGTTTTCGGTGACATCCTGCGGAGTACCACTTAACGTTCATATCCCGCGATAACTATAGACTATACGTAACAAAAACCAGACTATACGCAACAAAAACAACTGACGAATATAGTAAGTCCTTCGCCTTCGTTCACATTACGTTGAAAATATTGAAATGCTTGAGAAAAATTTGAGCACACCCTAATTTTCCAGCCCGCAGTATAATGATACTAAGCTATGTTTGCCACAGGTTTGCCAAGGAATTTCTTGGCCATCTTTCAGTAACTGCCCACAATAAAAAACCACAAAAACGAGAAAGGGCGCTCCCGTATTAGAAGCGCCCTTTCATCATCATTCCACTTTAAATATAGACTTAATCAGGAAACGCAGGATATGTAATATTGGCGATATGCTCAAGCATTCGCACTACCTGACAGCTGTAACCAAATTCATTGTCGTACCAAATATACAGTACGCAACGATTGTCGCTCACTATCGTAGCCAGTGAATCCACTACAGCAGCATGACGCGAACCAACGAAATCGGAGGAAACAACTTCTGGTGAATTCACATAATCAATCTGCTTGCGTAAAGGAGAATGCAATGCCGTTTCACGAAGAAAACTATTAAGCTCTTCCTTAGTGCTATTTTTATTTAGCGTCAGATTGAGAATAGCCATGGAAACATTCGGTGTTGGTACTCGAATCGCATTACCTGTTAGCTTCCCCTCCAGCTCTGGAAGCGCTTTCGCAACAGCCTTAGCCGCTCCCGTCTCCGTGATCACCATATTAAGCGCCGCGCCTCGTCCGCGTCGATCTCCCGGATGGTAATTGTCTATCAAATTTTGATCATTTGTATACGCATGTACTGTCTCTACATGCCCAGAATCAACGCCATACTCATCATTTAGCGCCTTCAATACAGGTGTAATCGCATTGGTAGTACATGAAGCAGCAGAAAGAACGCGATCCTCTGGTGTAATGAGATGATCATTTACACCGAAAACAATATTCTTGATCTCACCTTTGCCCGGTGCAGTCAACACAACTCGCGCTGCGCCCTTACTCTTGAGATGCATGCTCAAGCTTTCTTCATCTCGCCACACTCCCGTATTATCAACTATCAGTGCATCGTTAATGCCATGCTCCGTATAATCAATACTGTCTGGAGAATCGGAATAGATGACTTTGATATAATTACCATTGGCGATAATAGCTGAACCTTCTTCATCGATGGCAATAGTACCCTGGAAGGATCCGTGTACTGAATCTCGACGAAGTAAACTCGCCCGCTTTGCAATGTCATTCTTAGCACGACCTTTACGAACAACAATAGCCCTCAATCTAAGACCATCCCCGCCGCCAGCTTTCTCTATCAATATTCGCGCTAGTAACCGACCTATACGACCAAAACCGTATAGAACCACATCTTGTTGCTTGAAATTCGATTCGCTTTGTATCGCGCCTGCCAGCTCGCTCTTGACATAATCCTCAATGTTTAATTCCGAGCCTGAATTCCTATAATTGACGGCCAACTTACCAATATCAATTCGAGAGGGTCCAAGCTCTAAACTTTCTAACACTTTCAAAATAGGGTAGGTATCAACGGCTGAAAGCCCTGCTTCATCCACCTGCTTAACAAATCGGTGTGCTTTAAGAATGGCTATCACCGAGCGATTCACCAACGGTCGCCCAAAGACTGAAGTTACAACGTTACGCTCGCGATATAGAGCGCCGATCATAGGAATCATGGATTCGGCTAATGCTTCTCTATGTTTCCAGTTATTAAAATGGAGATCTCGTTTTTCTGAACTCACCGTAGGTCACCTTTAAAGATATGATTTTGGAACCCGCATTATCTTTTTTTGGCGGTTACAGATCAACATAAATCACTTCACCTGACATTTTTAATTCAATTGCAGAAGGGTACGCGCTCTTCGTCAGATCACTCGGTATGTTACTGTATGTAAGTCAATTTCAACGGCCAAAACAACTCCCTTCAGTACAACACAAACAGTTCAACCCCTATGCTACAGGGAAAAACTTAATACTTTGCTCAGGTTTTAGCGGCCTAGGCATTCCCTTCCGCAAGGGGACTACGTAGAATCTTTCGTCACTGCATCACGCCTTCATTGGGCCCACATGCCTGAATTCACAAAAATCCACAATCATAAAGACCGAATTTGACAAAAAGTAGCTAAACTCACTCTATCCGATGACTAAAATATTGCTGTTATGAAAACTATCTCTAAATCAGACAAGCTACATGGCGTGTGCTACGACATACGCGGTGCTGTGCTTAACGAAGCCAAACGCCTAGAAGAAGAAGGCCACCGAATCATTAAACTCAATATTGGCAATCCTGCCCCCTTTGGTTTTGAAGCACCGGAGGAGATTCTACAGGATCTGATATACAACATTTCAGAAACCACCGGGTACAGTGATTCAAAGGGACTCTTTTCTGCACGTAAGGCCATCATGCAGTATTACCAGCAGAAACAAGTCGCCAATGTCTCTATTGAAGACATCTATTTGGGCAATGGCGTTAGCGAACTCATCGTCATGTCGATGCAGGCGCTACTCAATAATAATGATGAAATGCTCATACCCGCACCGGACTACCCTCTCTGGACAGCATCGGTAAGCCTTGCTGGCGGAAATCCCGTACACTACCTTTGCGACGAACAATCCGATTGGTATCCTGACATTAAGGATATGGAATCAAAAATAACGGATAAAACTCGCGGAATCGTCATCATAAATCCAAATAACCCCACCGGATCCGTTTATCCAAAGGAAATTCTCGAACAAATCATTGAATTAGCCCGTCGCTATGACCTTATTTTATTTTCTGATGAGATCTACGACAAGATTATCTACGACGGCATGGTACACCATTCTACTGCGGCGCTAGCAGATGACATTCTCTGCCTTACCTTTAATGGTCTGTCAAAAAGCTACCGTGTCGCGGGTTTTCGCTCAGGATGGATGGCAGTGAGTGGCCCCAAGCGGCTAGCCAAAGAGTACATCGCAGGCCTCGACATGCTCACATCTATGCGTCTTTGCTCTAACGTACCCGCGCAATATGCTATACAAACCGCATTAGGTGGATATCAGAGCATCGATGACTTGGTCAAACCGGGGGGTCGGCTCTATGATCAGCGAGAAGCGGCTCATAAGATGTTGACGGATATTCCGGGAGTTAGCTGCGTTAAACCCGCTGCTGCACTGTACTTATTCCCCAAACTTGACCCTAAAGTCTACCCAATCGCAGACGATGAGCAGTTTATCTTAAACCTTCTATTAGAAGAGAAAGTACTTATCGTGCAAGGTACTGCTTTTAACTGGCCAAACACCGATCATATGCGACTTGTTTTTCTACCGAGAGAGGAAGACCTAAAAGTTTCAATTGAACGTATCGCCCAATACTTAGAGCGTTATCGTTCGAAGTTTTAGATTGTTCATAACTTTCGATTGCTCAAAACTTTAGTTCGTTCAAAACAAGAGATCGCTCAAAACTAGAAATAGCTACGGAGTTTGAAAGGATGTCAGACATACATATTAGCGATTTTAATCGTGATATCGCAATAATACTCATTCGTCTGTATAACCAGTTCCCAAGAAAAACGACCTTATATGTAGAAGACATTGCGGGCTATGAGGAGCCCGATGAGTTTGGACTCCATAGTGATCGTTACCTATCCTGCCTGGGCGCCATGCTGTGGTTATCAGAGGAGGGTTTTATTCGGCATGACAGCGTTGTCAAACAAGAGGCCATTGATCAAGCCGTTATCACCAACTCATGCTTTGTTCTTCTCAACACTGCTTGTCACAATATAATAGAAGGCAGTATTGAGCCCGATGCACCCTCCTCTATTAGTCAAATGAAAAGCTTAATCATAAATCAACTCAGAAGTGGGCTGAAGTCAGGCTCTTCCGCCAGTATAGGGTCGGTAGTACAGGAGCTTTTAGAGCGCATGAGCTCACGATTGACGGCGAAAAACGATAACCTTTAATCCTCTGGAATCCTCTAGCTCTTCAAAATTTCGAGGTGTTGTAAGCACCTCGACTTCTTCTAAGTCTGGAGCATAGCTTCGGAACATATCTCGTAAAAACTCAAACCCCACTTGAGGGGAATTTAGCACCGAGACCACTAACCCTCCCGGCTGCAATAGATCACTCAATCGTGTGACGATCTTGGCATAATCTTTACTCGCCACAAAGCTCCCAGGCTGATAACTGGGTGGATCTACAATAATCAAAGAATAGGGCCCCAACTTACGTAATTTCCCCCAAGACTTGAAAATATTGTGACTTAAGAAACTGGCCCTCTTTCTACTCCTACTCTGTTGACTATTCCGACCATGGCAGGAACTCACTTGAGTCTTATTGCTGGTATCGTTGTTCTCTTTGTTATTCTGCTGCACATTCAGATCATGATTAATTTTGCCAATCGCTAACGCCCCCCGGCTCATATCAATATTGACCACCGCGTTTGCCCCACCTGCGATAGCTGCCACCGAAAACGAACAGGTGTACGCGAACAGATTCAAAACATTCTTCTCTTCTGCATTTTTCCTGACCCAATGCCTCACTTCTCGCGCATCCAAGAACAAACCGACATTTTGATTTGCCGTTAAATTAACTTCATAAGTAAGTCCATTTTCCTGAACATGATGCGGCGACGCGAGATCCTCACCCAAGACAATAGTTTCCACTGGCTGAGCCCATCTAAATTGAAGAACTACAGTGGACACTCCCGTTACCCCCCCTTCAAACCACTTTTCAACATCCTCAATCAACAGTTCCAGCACAGATTCATCCGGCTGTTTATAGAAGGAGAACAACATTGCAGGTGCAAACCAATCAACAGTCAAGAATTCAAATACGGGATAACATAAACCACGACCATGGAATAAGCGCCTAGCTTCCACCAAACCACCTTCATCCAGGCGATTTTCCAACAGCTGAAACAACTGCAGATTATTATCAATAACAGGAAAATCCGTACTCATTATCCTTGTCCCCGCCCTACTCGATAAATAACCTTATCCTCATAACCCACAATAACGGGAATAAACCCTGAAAGGCAGTCATCTAAATCGGGATCTCCACTATCAACAAGAAAAGGCCTTTGATCCAATGCCTGCAATTTCGAGGGCGTTGCCGCCACCCAAATATGCTTCTTTTCAATTATCCGCAAAACTCTCGGACTTAATTGTTGATTCCCTCTCCCCAGAATATGACCCTGTCCACCAATTGCCGTGATGATTAAAGCAGTAGATCGCCCCTGAATAAGTTCATACAGTTCAGACTCCATCACATCCTTAGCAATAAGAACTTCATTGAGAATCACATCCACACCTAGCAGCGTCCCGTCTAATCCTAGTGAATCCGTAATCGATTTTGTAGTGGAACCAGGACCAATGACATAGAGCGTTTCCTTGTGCATTAGCTCAATGATATAGGCCGCGATATCTTGTAGAGCCAGCTCATCCTGCTCTCTGGAACTTCCTTGCTGTCCGCTATTCTTTACCTGCTGCATGCACACCGATTCGGCTGGCACACTTAATTCACCGTAGAATCGCGCCTTCACTTGCCCCTGTCGGAATGCCTCTTCGTCAATATCACGAACCTCCGCCTCAACTAAGCTCACAATCTCACCGCGAACAAGCTTTCCAATAATCTCTGCCGCAGCATCAGGTGTAACGCTGTACACACCGGAGTGAATTTTCACTCCGGCGGGAACACCGAGCACTAATTGATTTTGCACTTCTCCCTTCTCACTGAGTGCATTAAAAACGTTTCTCGCCGTGCCATCTCCCCCCACAAAAACAATTAAATCTACCTTTTCTTCCAACATAAGAATCACGGCTTTTTCAGTATCCAGCGCCGACCACTCGTTATTGTTCTCTACCAAAGGCCCTGAACTACCAGTAGATTGAACTGGACTCATCGGCAAGACCGAATAACCGTAGTCCAAATTCGCCAACACCTCCTCTCCCATCGCGCGAGGACAAACAATGAAATGCAGCTGATTTTTTTCTGACTCAAGCATCTGTAAACAGCGCAATGCCCGAACTCCCGACTGCGGTACAGCACCTCTTTTTTTTGCCTCAGCCACAATGGCATCACCATCGCTACCTTTCAGCCCGACACTTCCACCCACTCCTGCTATTGGATTTATAATCAAACCAATTCTGTACATACAAACTCCATCGAAGAGAAACTAAGCCAA
>JAHRWA010000045.1 GCA_019090455.1 Pseudomonadales bacterium
GCTGTGTACTGCTTTTCCATGATCTTCTCCGCTAGGTTATTTCGTTACAGTTTATACGCGGAGTTAGACTAGCTACTTTAGGGTGGATAGGGAGACGGTTTATAATGATCGCTTACACCATCTTAACCTGAGCTACACCACAGCAATATCATTCAGAATGGCCGGCAGCTCAATATAACTAGGGAATACTACAAAAATTGCACTCGGTGGAATCAATCTAATAGGATTTTCCAAACTCAAAAGGAAAATCGCTTCATCGATTTTGGGATGAAATCAACATACAATAGAATTCTCAGTTGAGATTCACTGAGAACCCTAAAGACTCTAGGGCGCTCTTTTTGTTGCCCGTATAATCTTAACCACATCAAGATAAACATTCGTCACTTTTATATCATCAAAGCCAGCCTGCTGCACATTATCAACAGTCTTACGATTCATCTCCGGGCCAATCTGCCGCGTAAGAGGAGTCATGACATTCATCATTAGACTAATAGGGAAATAGCGACTACCTGTATGCTCAAACATAAGCAGCTCACCACCCGGCTTTAAGACTCTATACAAAGACTTTAAGCCTTTTACCGGATTAGGGACTGAACAAAACGTACAGGAGGTAAACACTTGATCAAAGCAATTATCTTCCATATCAAGATCATGAACATCCATCACTTCAGTCGTCATATTTCCTACATAATTTTGAACTCGGTTTTCCGCTTTCTCCAGCATTTTCGGACTGATATCAATGCCATAAATGTCCTTATTTTCAGGAAAACAAGGTATATCTAAACCAGTACCTACCGCAAGAAAAAGCACCTTACCGTTCATATGGGAAAACAATTCCGTTTTCGCCGCTTCCCAACGTTTTTCAGCACCGTAACCAGCCATCACGTCAAAAAATAAAGCGGCTCTATCCCATTTGTTTTTAGTCGCATTATCCATAATTTATTGTCCTGAAATTAGAAAATCAACTCGATATTTATCGAGTACCCGACAAATAAACATTCAATATATACGTACCCACCAACGTGAATAGCCCTATGACTATTCCCCAAGTCACAGCACAGGAATAGCTGACCTCCGTCATGGTCAAAGCCATACTTATGACCATTCCAACAAGCATACCGGTGAGCATAGTCGGGACCATCACTTCCATCGCCCCAAAGTACCGAACAAACACAGAAGCGCAGGTAAGTAATGAAACAGCCATACCTAAAGCCATGCCCACAAACATCGCAAAAAACATATTCCAGTCAGACGGTATCAACGCTAAACAGAGAAAGGCGACAACAACGCCGGCTACAATAACCGACAATATATCGCCCACAATAAAATACGCTCGTTTTTCCAAAATAAGCACCTTTGATTTTTAAGTGTTTGTGTGGTCGCTAACTTATGTTCTGACAACCGTTCTTAGTAGAAGAGATTTCTATTTTGAAAAACAGAAATTATCAGTAAGCGCCAATAAACTAACACAAAAAAAAGCCTTGTGAACATACGTTACACAAGGCTTTTTTTCTAAGCTTTTTTTATGCTACGGCATATGCGTTAGCAGTGATAGCTTCTGGATTTTCTTCAAGCCAAGCTACTAGCGCATCAAATGCTTTAGCAGTATCGCCTCCAGTTCTATCGAACTCTCTCTTCCACGCATGTATCACTGCGCGGTTATCATCATCCCATGGGTGGAAATCGGGATGAAAATAAGGGAGGAACATTCTTCCAAACTTACTCATAACACCCGGATCAACAAACAACGTCTTAACCATTCGTTTAGCTGAAGAGATATTAGTAAGCTCTTTATCTTTCCAAAGAAGATAAAAGAAAGGCACTGCCATCATGGGTAACCCAAGCGTCCCCATATAGCTCATGGCCAGAACTCGTTTAAAATAGGCCGCTTTTCCATTTCCTGCAGCATCAGTAAAAACATCATAACTTACCGATTTATGCTCTGTCTCTTCAACGAAATGCCAGAAAAGCATGGACTTGAGCTCATGATTAGTTTCATCAAAAGTTTCCGGATGCTCTAACATGACTGAGGATAAAGTCGCAGTAAAATGTTCACCGGCAGCAGCAAAAGCACCTTGCATAGATACGCTCATGTGCTTTTGCAAAAATTTACGGCCAACAGTAAACACATTTTCAATCTTATCCAACGGTACCCCGTGCTCCACACCTGCCTTGTTCATTAAGTCATGCTCGCGGGCATGTATTCTCTCTTGGTGAATAAATTCAATTCCGGCTTTTCTTACTGCGGGGTCTGTTAGCTTATCTAATTGCTTACGTACAGACTGCATGACCCAGCGCTCCCCATCGGGGACTACTGAAAGAATGGAATTCATAAAGTGAGTCATCCACGGATCTTCGTTAAACCAGTGGCGGCTCACCTTGGTGGTGTCCATGTAAAACTTCAGATCGCGGGTTTCTACTTCGTCGTAACCTATTTTTCTATTTACCAGTGCCATTATATCTCTCCTTGAAACACATACTCATGGTTAAATTAACTTCTGGTTAGGTCTCGCATTTTTTCTTCGCGCTAGTGAAAGTCCTAACGATAACTATAGACGAATAACCCGCCACATGTAGAGCAGTATTCGATTAATGTAGAGTAACACCCATTTTATGTATAGTAACTCCTATATTGTGTAAATATACGGACAACTTCACTTTAAACTTATGAAACGATAACAAAATAAAACTATTTAGATCTTTAACGTTTTTAGCTATTTCACGTTTTTTATAATTCTATTTGGCAGTATTAAGACCCGACTCCAACCTAGCCAATTTACTGGAAATAGTTAACCCATCATGTTTCTCCATATCTCAAGTGACTTTACACTCAAGTAAAAATTATTAGCCTTTATATTTTCCATCGTATCATGACTCTCTGGGCTATATCGATGGCCAGGCAACAGAACAGTATCATTTGGTAAGTCTGCTAGACGTTTCATGCTGTGATACATATCGTCGACATTGGAACCCGGTAAATCCACGCGTCCACACCCTTGTATAAATAAGGTATCCCCCGACACAAGCTGATCACGAACTTTAAAACATTGCGACCCAGGAGTGTGACCAGGTGTATGCAAAAATTCTATGTCCACATTCCCCAAGCTTAACTTGTCACCAGAATCCACCTGAACAAGATCGCTAGTTTCAACCCCTGTCACCTTTTTAACGCCCTGTGCTTCGTGTTTATTAACATAGATTTTAACCGGATTTTTTTCCATTAACTCGGCAACCCCTGGGATAGTATGCCCGCCCATTGAACCACCACAGTGATCAGGATGGTAATGAGTCAGTAGTACGGAATTTAATTTAAGATCTTTTTCTTCCAGGTGATTGAGTAAAGTATCAATTTCCCATGCCGGATCGATTAGAACCACCTCACGGGTCTTTCGCGAACCAATGATATAAGCGAAATTTTCCATTGGCCCCAACAGTAACTGCTCCACGTAGAGTTCATTATCTTCTGTTAGTCCATTCTCTTCTGACATAATCCTTCCTTATATAAAATATTTAGCAATGTCGTAGTTATAATCTGCGAATCTTTAAAACAGGGTTTCACTAAGCCAAACTATCAGCTGACTGCCGCACTGAGTGTTTCATAGTTTCTATAACCCAACGATTCAAATATCTCTTTCTGCCAGACTTCATCCAATTCATTGATGATATCAACACTTAATACTTGCTTGTGCGCCCCAGATTTACCTTGATGTACTTTTGCGGTGCTGCTGCCAGAGGGCAAATTGCATCTTTTTTCGCTAACTTTTCGAATCATTGCGTCATCGAATCGATTGACATTCTCCAACATAAATTCAATTGATGAGTTTTTTAGCGTCAACTCCAACAGCTCATCATCAAGAGGAACTTCAATAAATTCAGCAATCCGGCTAATCGTCTTAGTTGGATCACGCAACATATTTTCGTAAACTAAAAACAAAACATTAGGATCATCTTTGTGCTGCCACCAGGATTTCAAATGTCGCCAATAATCTCGAGATTGGATAAATCGTTGTCTCGCAAACTCGTCAAGACCCACTGCTCCCGGCTCTAAAAACCAACCTTCCATAAAATTATAAAAAGAACACAGCGCATCACCGGGGTTGCGAATCGAATTAATATACTTACCCCCTTTCGGAATCGCTTGATAAGGTAAATGACTTTTAAATGCACGCGGGTTCGATCGCTGCTCAGCATTAATATCTAAACCCAACCCTGCACTGGTTTCTATCCAAGGAACAACTCGGGAAATGTCATCAAAGTCCATATCCCCACCAGTTCGCAATGTATGGACAATTTGTTGCAGCCAAGTAGTTCCACACTTAGCAAAAGGGGTAATAACGATATCAGAACTTTTTAATTGCAGACCAAAGCCCTTAACAATTTCTTCTTTGCGAAACATGAGATCTAGCCGTTTTTGCATTTCCTCTAAAGAGGTGGCACGTGTTTTTTTTTGCGACATAGATAATCCTAGATATAAATAAAACCTGATTAAGCTAAATAATGATAAAGCGACTCATTTGATTAAATGAGACTAACATACTACGAGACGACACTCGAAACAGGAAATATTTTTGGATAAAAGGAGGTGGGGCTACTAGCGAATTTCGAGGAACACAGTCACTAGATAGTTAATAAAAAAAGCGGGGAAATGGTAGGTACAAAATATTGAGCGGGTGAGCACACTGGTGACTCACCCGAATTGAGCTAGTTAACTTGCATTTTCCACTGCTTCCATCGCAGCCACCATATCGCCTGACTCTTTATAGGCATCCTTCCATACATGAAAACTCTCAGGGTAACCTGTTTTCCATGGATGAAATCCGGGCTTATAAAATGACATCACTGCTGGGAAAGTTTTACGCCAGATTCCATTTTTACCGAACATGGTTTTAGCGCCTTTACGTAACTCCTTAACATTGAGCTCGCCATCAGCTTTTAACATTGCCATCGTACCCAGCGTCAAAGGCCCAATCATGACAGGATAAGTTAGCGCCATAGCCAGTGCACGAGTAAAGTACCCTCCCCCGGCAACGCTTTCGTAAAGATCCCAAGCAACTGCCTTATGCTCAACCTCTTCCACCGCATGCCACATATAAAAAGCTTTCATCGCAGGATGCGCATTCGACAAAATATTATTGTCATCCTCTAACAGAAACTCTCCTAATGAAGCCGTCATATGCTCGGCAGCAACGGTGGCTGCTAATTGATACTTGCGAGGTGTTTTCTTAAAAGCCATCATTGCGCTTTTAATAACTTTGACAACACCCTCTACTGGCAACCCTTGATCAACTAGAGTTTTAGTAAAATCAGTATGCCCTATACCATGCTGAGCTTCCTGATAAATAAACTGCTTAACTTGTTCTTTCAAAACAGGATCTGTAATTTCACTAGAGTAATTTCGAACCGAATGTATAAACATACGCTCGCCATCTGGAAAACCCAGCTGTAAAGCATCGAGCATACGAGTAGCGAAGGCTTCACCTTGCCAATACTTAGGAATATCACCGCTAAAATCGAAATCGGCTGGACGCGGCACTAAATCATGTTCCGCCGGCGTTTCGGAGTAACAGTTCAAACTAG
This sequence comes from Pseudomonadales bacterium, assembly GCA_019090455.1. GTDB lineage: Bacteria > Pseudomonadota > Gammaproteobacteria > Pseudomonadales > DC-out160 > DC-out160. The sequence continues at coordinate 5,578 of JAHRWA010000045.1, forward strand.
CCTCTGTCGCATCCTCTGGATTAATGGTTACTTTTTTATTCATATTTAAAGCTCCTGGTTGCTTCATTCTAGTTATTCTATTCGCACTTGCACTGAAGAACAATTATCAGCCAAAACAATCCACTGCACTATAGTATAGCGACATGAAAATTACTAGCGCTATCACTATACTAGCCTTCCCACTACTCTCTACTGCCTCCTGGGACTTCCTTCTAGTCCCTATATATACCCACCTCTAAAGTAAAGGTTGGAACTCGCACTGACTGTAAATTCTCTCCAGATCAACGATCTAGATCCCAGTAATTGTTTACTTTTGTCCTTTTGATTAGTAGCAGATATTTCTCGGAGCTGCTTATAATGCCGCTCGACATAGCGACAAACCTCAATTGAACACAATAAGGATATGATATGAGTAATATATGTGTAGCGGGTGTAGGAATGATAAATTTCACTAAACCCGGCGACCCCAAGGCACCTGACTATCACTTAGCCGCAGCGGAAGCGATGAGAGCAGCATTGGCGGACTCTGGACTTGCTTACGAAGACATGCAGCAAGTCCACGCTGGCTATGTTTACGGTGATTCTTGTTGCGGTATGCGTGCCGCTTATGAAGTAGGACAAACAGGAATCCCTATTTTTAATTACAATTCCAATTGCTCTACCGGATCTTCTGCCATTTATGGCGCCAGACAAGCCATTATGTCGGGAGCTGTTGACGTTGCATTAGTTGTTGGATTTGAAAAAATGGAAAAAGGAGCGCTGGGCGTTTATTTCAACGACCGGATGAACCCTGGATCACTACACGGTATGGCTATGGTTAAAGCGCAAGGCTTTGACCCAAAAATACCAGGAGCAGCGCAAATGTTTGGTGGCGCCGGCGCCGAATACCAAGAGAAATACGGTACAAAAGATGAAGTCTTTGCCCAAATTCAAGTCAAGGCGAGACAACATGCGAAGCACAACCCCAAGGCTCTGTTCTCCACAGCTCTCACTGTAGAAGAAATCCTCGCATCCCCTAAACAGTTTGGCCCATTAACTCGTTTACAATGCTGCCCACCAACATGTGGAGCTGCGGCTGCCGTTTTGTGCTCTGAAGAATACGCGAAGAAACATGGCTTAGGCGATTCTATCAAAATACTAGCCCAACACATGGAAACTGATAGTCCCGATAGTTTTTCAGGTAGCATGTACGGTGTTGTCGGCTACGGCATGTCACAAAGGGCCGCGAAAAAAGTCTATGAAACCACCGGCTATGGCGCCGAAGACATGAACGTAGTTGAGTTACATGATTGCTTTACTTCTAATGAATTAATCACCTATGAATCTTTAGGCTTAACACCCGAAGGAACAGCTGAAAAATTCATTGCTGACGGGGATAATACTTACGGCGGTAAATTCGTAGTCAATCCTTCTGGCGGCCTATTATCAAAAGGGCACCCTCTAGGTGCCACTGGTTTAGCTCAATGTTACGAACTAGTGAATCAACTTCGCGGTACTGCCGATAAGCGCCAGGTAGACGGAGCAAAATTAGCACTGCAACACAATATAGGTATTGGTGGGGCCGTAGTGATCACCATGTACGGCAAGTAGTAATAGAAAATTCGCTAGTTAGCCGCTGTTAAATCTAGCTAGCGGTTATTGCTTACCATCAAATCAATAAAAGCTCATTCGTGAGCTTTTTCTTTTAATATAAAAATCCCTTCAACACCGTCCAACTAAGCGAGAAACTATGGATCGTCTCTTTAAAAAACTCACATTTACTCGTGGCCCTGAAATGAAAAACAGGTTCATGCTAGCCCCTCTGACAAATACGCAAAGCCACGAAGATGGCACCATGTCGGATGACGAATACCGATGCTTAGTTAAGCGCGCTGAAGGAGGCTTCGGATTAACCATGACTTGCGCCGCTCATGTACAAGCGAATGGCCAAGGATTTCCGGGGCAATTAGGTATATTTGATGACAAACACCTTCCTGGGCTGACCAAGCTGGCTACTGGCATTAAAAATAACGACAGCATCGCAATCGTACAGCTACACCACGCGGGGATGCGCTCCCCTAATGAACTTATTGGAGAAACTTCAGTTTGTCCTTCTGATAATGAGGAATTCGATGCTCGCGCTATGTCATTAAAAGAAGTGGACGAATTAATCAATGAGTTTATCGAAGCCGCGGTACGAGCAGAGAAGGCGGGGTTTGACGGCGTAGAATTACACGGCGCACACGGATATATACTAGGACAATTTCTCAGCTCGGAAATCAACTTAAGAGAAGACAGCTATGGCGGTTCATTCGCCAATCGCTCCAAACCTATTAATAAAATTATCGAGGGCATTCGCACACGTTGCCATCCAGAATTTGTTATCGGGTTACGCTTATCTCCAGAGCGTTTCGGAATGCAACTTGGTGAGATCATCAAATACTCTCAGCAACTTATGTCCGAAGACAATATCGATTTTCTCGACATATCATTGTGGGATGTCTTTAAGGAACCTGTAGAAAAAGCGTACCAAGGTCGTAGTCTGATCTCCTATTTCACTGAATTAGATCGAGGTAATGTTCGGCTGGGTGTGGCAGGAAAAATAAGAACTGGGGACGATGCTTTAAAAACCTTGGAAGAAAATGTCGACTGGATAATGTTAGGTCGCGCCGCTATTCTTCATCACGATTTCCCCAATCAACTGAACACGGACAAAAACTTCAAGCCCACCAGCTTACCCGTCAGCCGTGAATATCTAGCAAAGGAAGGCTTGGGTCCCGCTTTTATTGACTACATGGGTGCGTGGCGTAATTTTGTTGCAACCTAAGACAAGCTTCTTTTAGTACGACTATTCACATTAACTCTATAGACTAACATACTGTATTTTTTACTTATTCACACAGTATGTTAGTACGAAACAAAAAGCTCAATTTAGGATGTGATCGGCCGAACTATTAATCACAGGAATCAGCCTTCTCGATTTCGACTGCCCTCTGCCGGAACATATAACTGCTCTAGCAGATATTGCTTAAATGCTGTTGCATAGGGCTGCTGACTTAATGCCTCCTCCATGCACTTCAACCAGGCATCCCTTTCCGCTGGCCCAATTTCAAGATGACGGTGTGCTTTAGGGATTTTGATAGTACCGTATTTTCCTTGATAGAGCTTTGGCCCACCTAGCCACCCACATAAAAATCGCGCAAGCTTATCACGAGACTCCTCTAAATCGTCTGGATGCATTTCTCGAATTTTTTGCGCTTCGGGTAGATCCCCCATCACGGAATAAAAAGCATTAACCAGTTTTCGAATACCGGCCTCTTGACCTGCTGCCTGATAGGAAGCGTCTCCTACGCCATAAGCATCACTGGAGTTAGTATCTGTCATTGAGTTCCCACCTAACTATTTTCACTTTGAAGCACCACAGCCTCACCCTAAAACACAAAACATCATTCATTTTTCACGATCTAGAATCTTAACAATTGCTTAGATCACAATCTACTGAGCAAGCCAAAAGTTCTGCCGTTACAAAGACTACAAGTGGCTCATTACAAATTGTCTTTCCAATTTTTTACGTTGGGTATTTTTGTAACCCACTCAGCTTACATTGAGCCGGAGCATTTGACTTTGTGGTCAGGCTCCTCTACGTTTTTGTGGAGCACTGCTATTAACGGTATTGCCGAAACAAACAAAACGATAAGTTATCACTCAAAGCGGTTTACTCACTGATACCCCTTATATTAGCTATAGTTTACAAGCAATATCTCACAGGCAATTATGCTTTGAAAAACACATCAGACAATCACTTGGCCAAACGCTTAGGGACGTACGCCATCCTAACAGGCGTAATCATCACTATTGCACTCACGTTTATTCAACTCTACTTCGAATTTCAACTAGATTTTGGCTCAACTAACACTGATATAGATCTTTTTGATAGAGTTGTTTTCATGCTTTGTCTAAACGCAATCACGATAGCGTTAACCATTACTCTCATGCTCTTTATTTGTTCTCGATTACTGACTCACCCTATTCTTGGACTCACCACATTGGTTCAACAACTCAATATCAACGCATTGGACCATACGTTAGAACACGATGGCCACAACTCAGAAAACAGACAAAATAGTGTCAACAAATTGAAACCCTCACTTTCCTCAGCGTTAGACAGTCTAGAAATAGCGACTCGAGATATGGTGGGCCACGAACGGGTTATTGCCTCAACATTACGGGGCATGGCTAACGCTATAATAATTACTGATATATCTGGCAATATTACTGATATGAATATTATCGCGGAGAAGCTAACCAGCTGCACCCTTCGAGAAGCGAAAGGCGAGCACATCAACTCCATTTTCTCAATTCTTGATATCGCGACTCAAAACCCAATAGAAAGCCCTGTCAATAAACTCATTGCCAATAGAGAACAAATCATTCGTGTGGATCATGCGATCTTGGTTTCTAGCAATAATAAACAAACTCAAATCAAAGCCTCCGCATCCCCTATTCTTGATGCCAATAATGCTATACAGGGCGTACTACTTTTATTCAACGACATATCACAACGTAAAATCCAAGAAACTCAATATCGACGAAGCCTCAAAATGGATACGTTACGGGATATTACGGGGGGTTTAGCCCATGACTACAACAATATGCTGGGCGTTATCATAGGCTACGCCGAATTGATGCATAGCCAACTAGAACATGATCCAAAGCTGCAAAGATTCGCCCAGATGATTCAGCTCTCTGCAGACCGAGGTACAAAATTAGCACAGCAACTACTTTCTTTTTCTCGCTTTAACCCAAAAGATAGAACTGTAGTGAATATCAATGATTTACTGCAAAAACAGCGTTCATTGATGGAAGAGACTCTAACATCTCGTATTGAACTAGTACTTAATTTAACTGACGATATTGGTTCTGTAATGCTAGATCTCCGGGGTTTTCTCGACGCAATAAGCAACCTCAGTTTGAACGCAAATCAAGCAATAGAAGAAAGAGGCCAATTCAGTCTTTCCACGCACAATATACAACTTACAGAAGAGACCGCCAGATCATTACAACTCGCTCCAGGAGATTATGCATTATTGTTAGTCTCCGATACTGGGCGCGGTATGAATGAAGAAATTCGGAATAAAGTATTCGAACCCTTCTTTTCAACAATGAAAGACAAGGGCTCAGGCCTGGGATTAAGCCAGGTTTATGCTTTTACACAAAATAATGAAGGCGCGATAACAGTCGAATCCGACCTAGGTCATGGCTGCAAATTCTCGTTATACTTTCCTCATATTCAAGAATGATACAGCCCACACTTTAATAATCGATAATTTAGCCCGCCGATGAGCGCCTTAACTGTATATGAAAGGTCGTGCCGACATCCACATTAGAAGTCACAGCAATATCCCCCTGGTGATGCTCCTTAATTATGAAATAGGAAAATGACAATCGCTTACCGGCGTCTGCCATTTCTTCTCCCGGTGCACTATTAAAAAAAGGCTCAAAAATATATTGCTGCTCCTCACCCGTCAACCCTATCCCGTTGTGTTGTACTTTTATCCAAATAGCACCGTAATTATCACTAATTTCAACTCGTATTTTCGGCTCAAACCCCTCTTCGTTTCTCTCCCCCAATGAGTGACAAGCCGAACGAAAAAGACTGAGAAATACTTGCTGCAATTCTGAGACGTGGATTGGAAACTTAGGAAGGTTATCTTCAATTTTTTGTACCACATTTATATCGCTGAATTTCAAGCCCGAAGATTCAGACAAAATTACGCTAGCCAAATCGATACTATGGCTCATCAAAGCAGGAATATCAGCTTCTTCCATTTCATCCCCCTGGGCGCGAGAAAACTCTAGAAGATTATCGATGATCCCAGTGACCTGAACCCCTCGCTCTACCGCATCCCCTAAAAACGCGGTTACCGATTGATGATCAGAGCCCTTCACCTCTAGTTCATTTTGAGCCGATTGAAGATCTCCTAATATTGCTTGTAAGGGACCATCAATGTCGTGAGCCATATTGGCAGCAAGCTCTCCCATTGAAGCCATTTTATCTCTTTGGACAAGAATATTAGCAGCTAAGGTTTTCTGGGTGACATCATCCAGCAGGATAACAACACCCTTCTCTCTGTGTTCACGCAAAGGATAAATCGTAAGATCGTAATAATATTGCCCATGCTGGCAATGTTTGATTGTGATAGCCTGATTGGCTTTCAATGCTTGGTTGACTTGACTAGGTGATAGCGTAATCGTTGGGTAGGCTTCCCATAGATTCCTGCCTAGAACTCGCTCGTTGCTCGCACCTGTAATCTCCTCTGACAATCGATTCCACTGGTTTATATTGAGATCTTTATCTAGCCCAATCAATGCGATAGGCATGGATTCTAAAACATCTCTTATATATGACTCGGAATTACGCAGCATGTCACTGGTCTTTTCTAAACTTGCGGTTCGCTCACGGACACGAACCTCTAATACTTCTTTTATGGCAATTAGCTCAAAGTTAGCTTGAGTCGCTCTACGATAGATGAAAAACAGAAACACCAAGGCCACCGACAGTAGAATAATGAGCACACCACTAGAAAAGTTAGCGACATACTGCCAGATTGTTTCACCTTGCTCGTCCTTAAAGTACTGTATAAACCCCGCGTTGGCCGTTGTTGAAACCAGAACCAGAGGGGTCAAATAAAAGAGGTTTTTCATTGTATAAAGTAATCCACTTTTTCAGGTGCCGTCGTTTAGATGGCATTAATTAGGCGCCGTTATTACACGAAGAAAATAAGCATCATAGTTATCTAGAGGGGAATGACCGTCGATAAAAAGCAGGTCTGTTTTCACTATAGCCTTACCTTCAAGACTACCTGATCAGCCAACTCTTTTCATCTAATAAGGCATTACTGTTTATTGGGCAAATATACTGTGATGCCATTGATTTCGTCTGTCATCACTATCTGACATGCTAATCGACTATTCGGTTTCGGCTCAAATGCGTACTCTAACAAATCCACTTCGTCTTGTATTTTTTCCGTGAGTAAATCCAACCATGGCTTATCCACATAACAATGACAGGTACAGCAATTGCAGGCTCCACCGCACTGCCCCACTATCCCTTCAACATTGTTATCTAAAGCGCAATCGAAGACTGTATCACCGCTTTGTGCACTGTGAGTTTCGGAACGACCATCTGGATGAATAAACGAGACTAGGAACATAAGCAAAACTAACCTAAAAAGAGACAACAAGCGTAACGTGCATGGTGGTCAGAGGCAAATACTAAACAATGCAAAGCTTTTAATTTACAACGGTTTGCAAGTAACGCAATCCGCGACAATTGGCATGCGTATAGTTGTAGAGACTTGCACATTCGCTACTCTTGTGGCACCTTCTAATCCCTTGTCGGCACGTACCTCGCCGTAATCAAGACAACGAGTTACGCTGAGCTTGACCAAACTCTTGTACTAATGGCTTCTAGCATATTTATACCCTGACCCATGAAATATTTGTTCAGTGCGAACATATCTTCGGGTGAGTAATAGTTTCGTTTGATGAGAAGTCATTCTACCCAGTGATATGCTTACTCAGTGATAAAAAAAAGGACACGATGTGATACTTGATTTACACACGCATTCAATCAAATCCGATGATGGGCGAGCTAAGGTTAACAATTACTGTCAATGGATACGATCTAAAGACATCAACATTGACGGCTTCGTATTAACGGAACACAGACAATTTGATCTCGAGTCAGACTATTCCCCTTTAGCCAAGAAGTTTGATTTGTGCATTCTAAAAGGGGCGGAGGTCGAAACAGAATATGGCCACGTTCTCATCTTCGGCGTGACCGAACCTCTCATGAAGTGCTTTGATTTTAGCTCCACCCATTTAGCACTAGCCGATGTCTTAAGCGCATGTGAAACTCACAATGCCGTGGCAGCACCTTGTCATCCCGGTCGAAAAAGAGTGGGCATGTGGGCCCATCTTGAAGAGTTTGGAGTGCCAGATGGCGTTAAGATAGTTGAGGTTAAAAATGGTGGTAGTCGCGGCGAAGAGGATCAAGTTGCCCAAGGAATGGCTGATGAGCTTAATTATTTAGGCATAGGAGGCAGTGACTCACACATTGTCAGCCATGTAGGTCGGTGTGCAACTCGGTTCCCTAGTGCATTCAATACAGAAGCAGCACTAGTAGAAGCATTGCAAGCAGGAGAATTTGAAGCTTTAAGCCTTAAATAAATAAGTGAGGAAAATATGTTAGATGTAGAAGCATTAAAAGAAAAATACCTGAACTACGAATTTGACAGAACTGAATTTGAAATTAAACCTGAAGACGCTATCAAATTTGCAAGGCTCTGTGGGGAAACAGGAGACCGCTTTCTCGATGCAAACGATCCCAATTTTCAAGCACCCAATAACTATGTAACATGTCTGAAAGGACGCGGCATACCCGAAGGGTTTCCAAAAATTGGAGTAGGCATGGACGCAGGACAAGCCGTCGAAGTTTTAACCCCGATAAAGCCAGGCACACCTCTGGTAGGAAAAACCCACTTACATGAGATTTACACTAAGACGGGTCGCTCTGGTCGTATGATATTTTTAGTCACACGCATAGAGTTTTTCGATGATAAAGGGACCCACCTAGCCAATTCTGATTCCCGAATAGTCTTTCGCGAAAGAGGTGATTCATGAGTATCAATAGCATCAGTGAAATTGAGTTCGGTGCAGACTTACCGGCTTTTGAACCGGACACATCTTTATCAGCAGGCTCGGAATTTGCCGACTTAGTGGGTTGGACTGGCGGCCGATTTTCGAGTCATGAATTAGCTAAGAAGGAAGGTTTTCCTTCTGCGATTATCCCAGGGATTATGAGCCAAGGTTATCTCATCGCGATGATACATAATTGGGCACCCTCCGCTGAAATCAAAAAAGTGGATACAATTTTTCGTGCTCCGGTATTAGCCGATGAAGGCCACTCCATCACGGGCGTAGTCACAGACATTGATGAGGAATCCTCCTTAGTAGAAGTGGATCTCACTGTGACTAACTCGAAGAATGAAACTCGAGTTTTCGGAACCGCTACAGTTTATATTCCTTAAACGACTTCTCAAACAAAAAAAGCCCTACGTTAAACATAGGGCTTTTTTTTGTGGAAACCTTTCTCTTAAGAAACGACTTTGAAGATTGGAAAATTTACTGTTTCACCATCTTCCCACTCCAGCTCCACTTTCTGCCCGATTTTAATATCTTTACTAGGGTCGTCGATACCCACCACATTAGACATTAAACGAGGCCCTTCATCTAAATCTATCCACGCGACAGCATAAGGCACCATCTGCTTGTAGAAAGGATGATAACTTTGTCGAACGACACTATAGCTGTAGACCGTTCCTTTACCTGAGGCCGTTTTCCAACTTAAAGTTCCACTAGTACAACCTGTGCAATGGGCTCTAGGATAAAAAACAACTGTCTTACAATCATCGCATTGCTGATAGGAAAGAACCTTGTCCTTCGTGGCTTCCCAAAATTGTTTTGTATCCAACTCAGTGAGCTTTGGCGTTGTGCGTCTAGGCGTTTTTGCTTTTTGTTCAGCCATGATTAATCTCCCCCCAAAATAATAGTACCTGCCGTATGACGACTCCCCAACATACCACCGTTACCGTGTGCTACAGCTAGCTTTGCATTTTCAACTTGAGACGTAGACTCCCCGCGTAATTGTCTCGTGGCCTCAAGTAGCAAAAAGATCCCTCTCATACCAGGATGATTTGATGAAAGACCACCACCGTCAGTATTTAAAGCAGGCCCATCATTTGGTCGATCAAACCGCAGGCGTCCGCCCTCGACATAAGAGCCACCTTCCCCTTTCTTACAAAAGCCCAAGTCCTCTAAAATCGTTAATACTGTAATGCTAAAGGAATCATAAATCATGGCGACATCAAGTTCAGACGGCGACACTCCCGCATCGGCAAAAGCAACTGGCGCTGATTGAGCACCCGCACTCGTTGTAATATCACCTCCGTTTTCAGGATACTTAGTGGCTTCGCCACTACCAATTATCCACACAGGTTTTTTCTTACAATTTCTAGCGACTTCCGGCGACGCAATAACGACTGCACCGCCACCATCCGAAATCATGCAGCACTCTAACAATCGTAATGGATCAGCAATAATACGAGAGGTCACAACATCTTCAATAGTTGTTTCTCGGATATCCAAAAACTCTAAATCCTTCATTGCCTGTACAGCTTCTGGGTTTCGCATCGCATGCATACGAGTTGCTACTGAAATTTCAGCAAGCTGAGTGGGTGTTGTACCGTACATATGACTATGTCGCTGAGCCACCATTGCGTAGTTAGCCACTAAGGTAGAACCCGAGAAAGATTCCATATTGTCGGAAGGTTGTACCGACGCACCATGTAGACCCTGACCTCCGACCCCAATGGCAGCAAAATTACTATGGGCAGTCGACCCATAAGTTAGCAATGCTACCTTAGCGCGCCCCGCCGCAATATCACGTCGAGCATGAGCCGCCTGAAACTCATAGGCACTACCACCAGTCGCGGTGGTATCGATGACATTGGGTTTAATGCCGAAATATTCTGCAATGGTGAGTCCACTCATACCACCGCCGTCACCGGCATCATAAATAGCGTCAACATCCTTCCATGACAAACCCGCATCCTCTAACGCTTTAGCAGCAGAATGTGCTTTGATCTGTAAGGCACTCACCTTCCCCTCTACGTCCCGCGACGGGTATTCGTAAATCCCGACAATGGCGGCTTCTCGTTTTTGACTCACAATATTTAAACTCCCTCTATTCACTTAAATAGTGATGTATTGACGAACTTTATTATCTTTAACTAGTAGCTATTATCTAATTTTTGCATTCAACGACACACGATCCAGAATACGGGCGGTGGGCGGTCTAAGTCAATGATCCCAACGCCACCGACACACAGTAACCTAACTTATGTCTCTATAGACGAACAAACTATAGATTGAATTTGACCACGAAAGTCATAGAGAGCTGAGGGCATTAATTGCGTGAGAAAAATCACAATCAATTCATCTTTTGGATCAATCCAAAAAATAGTGCTCGCAGCACCACCCCAATAAAACTCTCCTTCCGATCCCAGGCTGGCATTTTTAGCCGCATTGATTTTGGTAGCAAAACCCAAGCCGAATCCAATTCCCTCATAACTGGTTTCACTAAATTGACCGGTTGCAAATTCTGCAAGATCCACATTACCCGGCAAATGATTCTGAGTCATGTACTCAACGGTACGAGGGCCCAATATTCTCACACCATTTAACGCGCCTCCGTTTAATAACATGCTACAAAACTGATAATAATCTGAAATGGTTGATACCAAACCACCGCCTCCAGAATAGAAAGTTCTATTGGCGAAAGCACTATCCAGAGGGTCGTCTTGCAATCTCAATTCTTTTTTCATGGTCCTCTCATAACAAGCTGCAAAACGAGAAGTTTTATCACTTGAGATTTCAAAATCAGTATCATTCATACCCAAGGGATCAAGAATAAACTCTTTAAAATAGTCTCGAAGACTCATACCCGAAATCACTTCCACGATTCTACCAAGCACATCCACGGACAAAGAATAATTCCATTTCTCGCCAGGGTTAAATTCCAAAGGAACTTGAGCCAGCTTTTCGATTAAGGTTTCTGTAGTATCACCCTCAGCCCATGTACCAATCTTCATTTTTCGATAGGCGTAGTCCACGTTAGTAGATCGAATAAAGTCATAGGTCAGACCTGAAGTATGAGTCAACAAATCCTTGATGGTCATCGGCCGATTAGTAGGCGTACTCATGAATGCGGGATAGGCGCCGGTTTGATACACACGTAATTTCTTAAATTCAGGAAGAAAACGATGAACCGGGTCTTTTAGTGCCAGCAGACCTTGCTCATACAGCATCATAACGGCAACAGAGGTAATGGGTTTTGTCATAGAATAGATCCGAAATATCGTATCCGTATCCATCGGTGTCTGACGCTCACGGTCTGCATCACCCAGTGATTCCAGATAGCAAACCTTCCCTTTGCGAGCCACGAGAGTCGTACACCCAGCAATTTTACCCGGTTCAATATAACGCGTTTTTAAGTGGCGGCTTATCCTCTTAAGCCGTTCTCCATTTATGCCGACCTCTTCAGGCTTAATAATTTCCATTGTATTTTTCTACCTAAGCGTTGATAAAGTAAATTCAATTTACCAACGCTTATGCCAGAAAACGGCGATTCCGTCTATCAATAAGTAATAGAGAGTGACCAGTGGACTTAAAGTTCAACGGTTTCGATCAATGCCAAAAGGTGTATACGTTATTTTATTTGCATTGTTCTCATCGAGATATTTAAGTCTCTCAGGGTCTCTTCCTAACTGTTTATGAAATAAGTGATATTGAATCGCTTGGTTCCGAATGGTTTTAACTGATAAGCCATTTCTTCGAAACCTGGCTTCGATATCGGTATCCTCTCCCGCTGCGGGATGTACAAATCTTTCGTCGAAACCATTTATATCAAGCAGGTTTTGTTTAGAAACAGAAAAATTACTGCCTAATACGCCTTTGTCTTTTCTGTTTAGGTATTGCCGAATGGCTTTTGATTTTATATACCAGCCTTGTTCAAGGCTTCGAGAATTTGACCCGATCGAGGTCAAATAGGAATTCAGCAATATCTTGTTTTCTAGATATCCACTGGCTATAAGGTCCGTGGTTAATTGGCCAGAAATTTTGCTTGAAAGATGGACCCGCCTTCCCGTCAAAACCGTTTGTAATTCTTGACTGGAATAATGCTCCATCATGAAGTGTTGATGCAGAAGGCAATCTCCGTCTATAAAAACGATATAGGGAGTGGTGGTAGCCATTATCGACTTATTCAGTATCGTATTTTTATTCCAACCCCTATCGGGATGCCAAATGTGTTTGATCGGAAATGCGAAAGTGGACATCAATTTATTAATCTCAGATACTGAGGCAGGGTTAGACCCATCATCCGACAATCTGACTTCGAAATTGCTGAAGGACTGCTGACTCAACGAAGAAAGCACTAACTCTAAGGCTTTTACATTATTATAAATCGATACGATTAAACTGATAACTGGTTTCATATTAGATAAACATTTTCTGTTAAATAGAAGGAAAGGTAAAACCCACTAAATGCAAGACTAAAAGGTTAGGTTAACAGCTCAACATTTCCCTTACATTCGCGGCCAACTCATAGGAGCGCAAACGTTTCTCATGGTGGAATAAAGAACTCACCAACATCAATTCATCTGCGCCTGTCCGCTTAATGAAATCGGTCATCGATTTTCCAACGGTTTCAACAGTACCCACACCAGAGCAAGTGCTCAATTGTGCCAGCATCGCTTGTTCCTGGGGATTGAGATTTTTGCCAAAACTCTTTTCTGGTGGTGGAAGCTGGCCTGGATTTCCTCTTCGTAAATTGAGAAATGATTGCAAGGATGACGAGCGCAAGTACTGCGCTTCCTCAACAGTATTCGCCAGACAAACATTATAACCCAGCATCACGTAAGGCTCCGCTAACTGATTCGATGGCTCAAAGCTGTCACGGTATATTTGTATCGCTGCCATCATGTCTGCAGGGGCAAAGTGCGACGCAAATGCAAACGGCAGCCCTAACATGGCCGCAAGCTGTGCGCCATATAGGCTAGAACCCAATATCCATAAAGGCACGTTGGTACCCGCACCCGGTACCGCTCTCACTCTTTGCCCTGGTTTTGGCTCCTGAAAATAGTGATGCAATTCGACAACATCTTTGGGGAAATCATCCACGTTTCCTCTCAAACTCCGTCTCAACGCGTGCGAGGTTTCCTGATCCGTACCGGGCGCTCTTCCCAGGCCTAAATCAATTCGATTGGGATACAAAGAAGCCAGCGTTCCAAACTGTTCTGCTATCACCAGCGGAGAATGGTTAGGCAACATAATCCCGCCTGCTCCAACCCGTATCGTGCTCGTCCCTCCTGCGATATAACCAATGAGAACGGAAGTGGCTGCACTAGCGATCCCAATCATATTGTGATGCTCAGCTACCCAAAATCGTTCGTAGCCCCACCCTTCCGCTGCCTGCGCAAGATCCAGCGAATGGTGTAATGCATCAGCTGCTGAACTACCCTGAGCTATGGGGGATAAATCCAAAATTGAGAATTTTGTCATTGTTTTTTTTCTTTAAAGAAGGTGTTTTTCTTGATAGGAATAAAAGCATCTTAACACCCCTTTCTTTCTCCTGTAATCAAACAATTGTCCTCCAGTGATACAGCGTGGGTTTATCACATCAACGGCTAAGCTATAGTCGCTAGCCTTCGATTTACTTATTAACTCGGGAGATTTACACTGACTCCTATCATCATTATTAATAGGGAAATAATAATATGTTTAATCTAAAACAATTTATTGCGGATTGTAAAAATACTATTGATCAACCTGAGCCACACCTCCTTATAAAAACGATAGTACAAAAAGCCATTTCCGATCCTTCGGCACTTCGAGCAGCAATTTCTCCCACGGGAAAAACACTGTCCTTGAAAGATTCAATCATCTTCCGATCCCAGTCTCTAACTATACTCGCTGTAGTGACCCCACCCGGTATGCGAACCCCTGCTCACGATCACCAGATGTGGGCAGTCATTGGCGTTTACGATGGAGAAGAACCCAACGATTTTTTCTTAGATGGCGAGGATGAGTTAAAGAAGAAGAGTGAAAAAGTCATCGGTGAAGGCGATGTCACGGCATTAAATGGCAAAGCAATACACGCAATATCAAACCCTCTTGATCGAAAATGCTATGCAATCCATGTCTATGGCGGCGATATTGTTAATCAACCCAATCGCAGCATGTGGAACCCCAAAACACTTGAGCGTGAACCCTACGATATTGAACAGCTGGGTCTTTATGTCAGGGATATGAGCGAAAGAAAGGCCACCTCCTAGCCTACATCTATGGCCACTTTACAACACTCAATAAGATCAACTTGCCAATTCAAATAGTTTTATCGAGGACAATATGAATTTAGATAGTTTTTATCAAGATCATTGGCGTGATATTGAAGACGATCGTCTCAAGCGATATGACACGATGTTTCAATGGCGGCCAGAGCAAGACGCGTTATTAGCACCTTTGGATTTAAAAGAAGGACTGACGGTTGTTGATTATGGCTGTGGCCCCGGATACCTAGCCATGGAAATCGCGCGGCGAGTTGGCGAAAAGGGGAAGGTCTTTGGACTTGACCTTAATGCGAGTTTTATTAACGCTGCCATTGACAAAGCGAAAGCGGATAATTTAGCTCAAATTGATTTCGTTTTAGTAAAGGATAATAACCTGCCAGTCGAAGCCAATTCGGTAGACCGTATTCTCTGCAAGAATGTGCTTGAATACGTACCTGATGCCCTGGAAACGTTAAAAGCCCATCATGAAATACTTGCGCCTGGCGGATTAATTCAAATTTTGGATAGTGATTGGGGCTTCGTTATCGTCGAGCCGTGGGGAAAAAAGAGAGTCGATGAATTCTTTGACGCTGCATCCGCCGCTTTTAAGGAGCCTTATATCGGCCGCAAATTATCAGGATTATTAAACCAAGCAGGATTCAAAGAAATCGATATTAAAATCTCTCCGTGGATTGATAAAAAGGGCCACGCTATGAGTGTATTAACCAACATGGTTTCTTATATTGATACTTTTCAAACCCTCGATAAAATCATTGTGGATTCAATGATGGCTGAGTTAAACGAAGACATTGCGAGTGGTGACTACCTGTTTGTTTTACCTCAGTTTGTAGTAACCGCGAAAAAATAGGATGTAGTTCACACAACAATATAGACCTGATTAGGGAGCCGGGTTTGGCCGTCGCGGTGCGGCCAACCACAGCAACAGAGGAGAAACTAGCGCGAGCACTGTGCTAACCACAAACATCGCATAATACCCTCCTGTCACATCATAGAGCCAACCACCCAACCAAGCACCAATCGCAGCCCCAAGGGAACCCGATATCGCCAACGTTCCAAAAATCGAAGGGAAGTGAGGACTGGTAAATAAATCACGCGCAGTGGCTGGAAAAATAGGAGTATTACCGCCATAGCCAACCCCTGCAAAAATAGCGAAACTCACCGCGACCCATAACGCCAACATAGAGCTGAGATAAACCAATGCCGCAATCGCAATCAAGTTGCATACGGCAGCTAAGGTATAAGCTTTCTCTCTGCCAATTCGATCAGACAAATTCCCCCAAAACAATTGACCAATAATACTGGAGATACCAATCACTCCAGAGATAAATGAACTTTGGGATTTCGCGATGCCCTGATCCACCATAAAAGCAAACTGGTGCATCAATAGGATCTGGGCAACACAAGCGCCGGTAAAAAACGACGCGCTGGCCCACCAAAATCGAGGGGAACGTAAAGCAGTCTTCAATACCCAGTGACTATAAAGCGGCTTATCCGAATCTGTATTAACGACAGCCCCCTCTTCTATTGGAGCACTGCTGGGGACTTTCAATAAAAACAGAGCCGACGGTATTACCCACAACGGACCAAATACCGCCAACACCATAAAAGCCTCGCGCCAACCGTAAGCCTCGATCAAGGCATTAATCGCGGGAACAAAAGCCAGTATTCCAAAACCAATACCTGCCATGGCAAAGCCCAATGCAGTACCCAACTGATTAGGATAACAACGCTCGATTGTCACGATGAATGGAACCCAACCCGCCTGCGCAATCCCAACCCCAGACACGACACCGAAAGTGAGATACAGCTGCCACCACGTTTCTACTTGAGAAGAAAGCAACATACCCACCGTAAACAATAAACCCCCGCAAGCAATAACGCGTTGAGCGCCGTATTTTTCCACTAAGCGACCATTCATCGGCCCCGACAAACCGTGAACCACACTCATAACAGAAATCGCTCCCGCCGTCAGGGAGCGACTCCATCCCATGTCATCCACTAATGCGACGAGAAAAACAGAATAAGCAAACCAAACGCCATAAACCACACCCAGCGTAATAAACGCTATTAATACAGCCATGGGACCAGACCACTTGCTATAAGTGTGACTGTCATTATTAGTAGAATTGGATTTGGAATTAGAGGTAGAGATGGGTTTATAATTAGTTTCTGTTTCTGAGGATGAATTCACTTTAACTACTGCCTTATCATTAAAATCGCTGACAAGACTCATTGCCATGAAAAAGAAATTATCAGATATAAGTTACGAAGATGCTTTGGATAAGAGTGACGTAGGGATTCAGATGAACCCCTCACGAACTTTTTTTAATCACCAACCAATGACTATTTGCTTACAGGAATCAAACGTACAGGTAGCTCGGTATAACCGCGTATAAAATTATTATACGTTCTTTCTGGTTTACCCATGACTTCCACTTTTTCAAAACGCCTTAGAATTTCTTCCCACACTATTCTTAACTGCATTTCCGCCAATCGATTGCCCATGCAACGATGAATACCAAATCCAAAAGACAAGTGATGTCGAGGTCTCGGCCTATCGATAATAAATTCATAGGGTTTTTCAATCGCACTTTCATCGCGATTTCCAGACACATACCACATCAATACCTTGTCGCCTTTCTTGATATTCTTACCGCCTAAAACCGTGTCTTGCGTGGCTGTTCGGCGCATATGAGTAAGAGGTGTTTGATAACGAATAATCTCAGGCACCATGTTGGTGACCAATTCGGGGTTTTCCCGTAGTTTCTGGTATTGATCGGGATTCTCATTTAAAAATAAAACACTGCCCGTAATGGAATTTCGAGTGGTATCGTTCCCGCCAATGATCAATAGCATGAGGTTACCCAAAAACTCCATGGGTCTCTGAGTCGCGATATCTTTTGTATCTTCGCCGTGGGCCATCATGGAAATCAAATCAAATTGCGGCGGCTTGTTAACGCGATCTTGCCACATTTCAAAAAAAGTGGGCACACACTCTTCCATCAAAATTCGTTGGCTTTCTTTATAGGACGAGATAATGGAGTCTGGACCTGGAACCGCTGTGGCCACATCAGACCAATAAGTTAATTTACGCCGATCCTCAAAAGGAAAATCAAACAGCGTTGCTAACATCTGCCCGGTTAACTCGATGGACACTTTATCTACCCAGTCGAAGGTTTCCCCTACCGGTGCCTCATCTAAAATTTTACAGACCCGCTCTCGGATAAGGTCTTCCATATTGGCGAGATTTCGTGGTGCCACAGCCCCTTGAACTGTTCGACGCTGTTTACCATGCTTAGGCTCATCCATTGTGATGAACGCCTTCATCTCAAAGTCACCTTCGACAGGGTCCATTAAGGAAATGGAGGGTTCTGAGGAATAAATCTCAGGGTTTCCTTCGACAGTCATAATGTCATCAAACTTCGTAACCGACCAGTAAGGACCAAAGCGAGATTCCTTACAATAGTGAACGGGATCTTCTTCCCGCATACGATCAAAAAAACCCCAGAGAGAATCTGACTGATACAATTCTCTTTGGGATACATCGTAGTCTTCTAGTGGCAAATCGTAAGGTCCCTTTCCCACCATGTGTCGATATTTTTTCTTGACGGCAGTTTCCATCTCTTTGCATCCTTTTATTTTTTATTCACTGTACCAGAAGACTAACATTGAAAAACCAGGTAACCAATGATCATAAAAACGATGACCATTGAATAGCCCTGTCTCTCTATTTCACATTATGCAAACGTAATAACTTGTCGAGCCACTTCACCCGTTTTCAACGCTGCCATGCCAGCATTAATCTCTGACAATGGAATTCGGTGAGAGATGAGAGGATCAAGCTTCAACTTGCCTGACAAATAAAAGTCTACGTATCGAGGCATATCGATTCGAAACCGGTTTGATCCCATCATAGAACCTTGCAGCTTTTTCTCTTGTAGCAAATCCATGCCATTAATCTCTATAGATTCGCCAGCAGGTACCATTCCTATGATCGTCGCAACGCCCCCCACACCCAACATCTTCCACGCATCTTCGCAGGTGGTTTTCAATCCAATAGCTTCGAACGAATAATCAACGCCGCCTTTCGTTAGCTCGATAACTTGCTCAACAGAATCACCATTTGAAGCGTTAACCACATCAGTAGCACCAAAGTCTTTCGCCAACTCTAGCTTTGAATCCAATCGATCTACCGCAATAATTCGACCCGCACCCGCGATCGCAGCACCATTGATTGCACTGAGACCAACACCACCACAACCGATGACAGCGACAGTTGATCCTGCTTCTACATTGGCAGTCCGTAGCGCTGCGCCTGCTCCAGTCGTCACACCGCACCCGATTAAGGCAGCGCGATCTAGCGGCATATCTTCGCGAATTTTAACGATGGCATTTTCATGAACAAGCAATTCTTCCGCATAAGAAGAAAGCTGAGCGAATTGAGCAACCGGCTCACCATCCAAGGATAGACGAGGCGCATCGCCTTTTTTACGAGCCGTGGCACGACCACCACAGCGATTTGGGAATCCCGACAAGCAATGATTGCAATGCCCACAGAAAATAGACAAGCAGGTAATGACATGATCACCAGGCTTAACGTAAGTCACGTCTGAACCCACTTCCTCTACAACTCCAGCCGACTCATGCCCTAATATTGCAGGGGCTCGAAATGGAAACAAGCCATCGACAAAGTGTAAATCACTATGGCATATTCCAGCAAAAGAGGTCCGGATTCGAACCTCTTTAGGTCTAGGATTATCTAGTTTCACGTCTTCGATGGTCATGTCCATTTTTGGCCCATGAAAAATTGCTGCTTTCATATTTAAATCCCCTATATTCCCTTACTCTTGAAAATGACCGGACAACTCTCCGGTACATACGATCGAAATTGAGTTTTAACTGCTTTTTGTTTTAACTGCTTTCTTTTTAACTTCTTTTTGTTTTAACTTTTCATTGAACTAACGACCACATAAATTCACCATCGATTATTGAGCGAAAACACTTTGGTATCAATGTTTTTTTAGAACCGCTCTACTCGGTTCATTTTTTTACTTTATATCGTCATTAGAAAAAACTAACCCTGCGGTACACGAATACTCTCAACCATATCTTGTATCTCTTTCGGTGGTTCCGGTGTTAGATAAGAGACAACAAAGGCGACTGCAAAATTCAGTAGCATTCCGATAGCACCGATACCTTCAGGCGATATTCCAAACAACCAATTGTCCGCAGTATTAACCGCCATAGGTTCGATGAAAACACCTTTGAAGTAAATGATATAGGCGCTAGTGAATACCAAACCGACACACATTCCTGAAATCGCTCCCCACTTATTAATCCGTTTGCTAAAGATTCCTAACAATATCACCGGAAACAAAGAGGAGGCGGCCAACCCAAATGCAAATGCCACTACTTGCGCCACAAAAGCAGGCGGATGCATGCCCAAATAACCCGCGATACCGATAGCCACTGCCGCAGCAATACGGCCCGCCATTAATTCAGATTTCTCAGAAATATTCGGAGCAAAAGTACTCTTCAATAAATCATGAGAAATACTCGCCGATATCACTAATAACAAACCGGCTGCAGTAGACAAAGCAGCCGCTACACCACCGGCTGCTATTAACGCAATTACCCAATTCGGTAACCCCGCAATTTCAGGATTCGCTAACACCATCATATCCCGGTCTACATAAATTTCATTCGCAAATGGGGCTCCGGTAGCGATCTCGCCTTTACTGGGATTACTAATCAACCTTTCACCAAACTGACCGCGTTCATCGCCAACAAACAAAGGCTTCCCCTTGTTATCACTACTGAACGCATTACCGGCGGCATATTGTATTTTGCCATCACCGTTGTGATCGAACCAACCCAGTAGCCCCGAATTTTCCCAGGTTTGAAACCAGCCTGGAATCTCGCTATAAGCAGTACCTACACCTTCAGGTCCGTTAACCGTATTCACTAAATTCATGCGAGCCAACACACCAACGGCGGGTGCAGTGGTATAGAGAATGGCGATAAAAACCAACGCCCATCCAGCTGAACGACGTGCATCCCTCACTTTAGGCACCGTAAAAAACCGCACTAACACATGAGGCAACCCAGCCGTACCCACCATTAATGCAGTAGTAATAGCAAAGACATCGATCATGGATTTATCATTAAAAGGTTCTGTATAAGAGGTAAATCCAAGATCAACCAGCACAGTATCCATTTTGTCTAGCAACAAGCCAGAACCATCCGACATCTCCGAACCCAACGCCAATTGCGGAAAGGGATTACCCGTGAGTTGAAAAGCAATAAATACCGCAGGTACAGTATAAGCAAAAATCAACACACAGAACTGCGCCACTTGGGTATACGTAATTCCGCGCATCCCCCCTAGCACCGCATAAATAAAGACAATACCCATTCCTATGAAAAGGCCCACATTAACGGGTACTTCCAGAAAACGAGAAAAGACAATGCCAACTCCACGCATCTGCCCCGCGACATAAGTAAAGGAAATAAAGATAAGACAAATCACGGCGACGATACGGGCAGTTTGAGAATAATAGCGATCGCCAATAAACTCAGGAACCGTGAACTTGCCAAACTTTCTGAGGTAAGGAGCCAGCAGCATAGCTAACAGAACATAACCACCTGTCCAGCCCATTAAATACATGCTGCCCTCATAGCCTAAAAAGGCAATAAGACCCGCCATAGAAATAAATGATGCCGCTGACATCCAGTCCGCTGCCGTCGCCATCCCATTCGCGATAGGGTGGACGTGCTTTCCTGCTACATAAAATTCGCTGGTGCTGTTTGCTTTCGACCAGATGGCAATGCCAATATACAGAACAAAACTGGCGCCAACGACAGAGTAAGTTAACGTTTGTAAATCCATTTAACTGTCATCCTCTTCAGCAACACCATACTTCTTATCGAGCTTATTCATACGATGGGCATAGAAAAAGATCAGTCCCACGAAGGTATAAATCGCCCCTTGCTGAGCAAACCAAAAACCCAGTTTATACCCGCCTATCTGAAATTGATTTAACGGTTCTACCAGCAAAATACCGAACCCAAATGACACAGTAAACCAGACCACAAGACAGCCCATTATCAATCTTAGATTGGCTTGCCAGTACTCTTTGGCAAAGGATGTAGAATCTTCTTTCATTTAACTACCCTCATAAACACTTCCACTCTTCTCTTAGTTTGTAAATTCAAAAATAGTTTATAAAATCAAATACGAGCTATTTATTCACAACCCATTTTATTTATTCAAAACATTTTTTATTTATTTAGAATACTTTTTATTTATTAAGCATAAAGCCAGAATAACCCGCTGATGTGCTTTCATAACATTGCATAAGGTAGAGTTGCAGTCCACCAGGGTACATGAGTAGCTGACGTGGTTTCCCTGGAATATTAGCGCCCATATACCAAGAATCCGCTTTACCAAATAATGTTTTCGACAATAGCGAATCCATATGACGATTCCAGGATTCTTCTGCATCTTCAGTCGCTTCGAAT
This sequence comes from Pseudomonadales bacterium, assembly GCA_019090455.1. Classification (GTDB taxonomy): domain Bacteria; phylum Pseudomonadota; class Gammaproteobacteria; order Pseudomonadales; family DC-out160; genus DC-out160. Next base: position 28,050 of record JAHRWA010000045.1, read on the forward strand.
CGCTGAACCTTATTTTCACGCATATCCGTTAAGCACTTTACCATCCAATCTCCCTGTTCTTCAGCGCAGGTTGGACCATTGCAGAAACCCGTTGGACTTTGAGGACCATAGACGAATAGCATATTTGGAAAACCAGCGGTGGCAACACCGAGATGAGTACGTGCACCAAACTCCCATTTTTCTTTTAACGTCTTGCCCCGCGTACCTTTAATATCAATTTGCATTAAGCCTCCGGTCACCGCATCGAAGCCCGTGGCCATAACCAAAATATCAAACTCTTGTTCTCCAGCTGAGGTTTTCACACCGTTGGCAGTGATTTTCTTAAGTGGTGTTTCCTTTAAATTCACTAAGCTGACGTGCTCTTCGTTAAAGAGGTCGTAATAGTTTTGTTCCAAGGAAGGTCGCTTTACGCCAAAGGGATGAGGTGGTGTCAGAGGGGCCAGCTGTTCTGCAACGATGGGATCGTTAACCCGTGCATGGACTTTCTTACGCCAAAATTCATAAGCCTTGAGGTTCGACTCTTCATTCAACAGTACATCCCAGAAGGTGCCGCTCCAAAAATTAAAACCGCCTTTTTGCCAACTCGCCTCAAAGACTTCCTGACGTTCCTCTTCACTGACTTCCATTGCAGATTTGTCACTGCTGATAATATCGAACCCGCCAAAATTTTCTCGCCGCAACTTATAGGTATCAAGGTAATGTTTTTTCATTTCCAACTGGGTTTCTTTGTCCAGTTTCTTTTGCTGCATGGCTAACGCGAGTATCGGCGTGCGCTGAAACACTGTCACTTGTGCCGCGTCTTTTGCTGCCTCCTGCAACACTTGCACACCGCTAGCACCGGTACCAATGATGCCCACCCGCTTACCCTTAAAGTCGAGTCCGTCTTGTGGCCATAACGCGGTATGGTGCCAAACACCTTTAAAATCGTCTAGCCCTTCGAAGTCGGGTACATAATGCTTAGCAGCAAATCCCGTACAGAAAACCACTCGATGGGCTCGAATTTGTAAGCCATCTCCTGCTTGCACTAGCCAGCTATTGCTATCTTCATCAAACTCGGCTCCAGTGACTCGCGTGTTAAAACAAATATCCTTACTCAAATCCAATTTCTTATCGACATACTCAAAATAACGACGCAACTCCTGCCAATCCGGGAAGCGTTCAGACCAATTCCAACCCTCCCAGAGATTCTCCATGGAGTATTCATAGATGGGAATATGAGAATCAACGCGTGCGCCGGGATAACAATTCCAATGCCAAATACCCCCTAGACCTGCACCCGCCTCGTAAACCTTAACGGAAAAACCCTCTTTACGAAGCTGGTGTAACTGGTATAAACCGCCAAAGCCCGCACCTACCACTAATACATCAATTTCTTCTACCGCATTTCTTCCATCACGCTTATTCTGATTCATTGCTTCTAATCCGTTCGAGTTCATAACGACTAATATTCTTATCTCTTCTTTGGATGGTGCTAGGTCATATCAAATCCACTAACTAATGACACCCTCGCCTCTCAATTTCTCAAGCTCATCTTCCCCCAACCCTAACATCTCGCCAAAGACAAGATCATTATGTTGCCCTAGGTCAGGTGGAAGCTCTGACTCAATTCTTTCCTCTCCCGAAAAACAAATCGGCGATGCTGGCAATACAATCTCTCCCAGCTCAGGGTGCTCAATACGTCGTAACATGCCACGGTAATGCATTTGTTCATCGTCTAACACTTCTTCTACATTTCGTACGATGGCGCAAGGTACCGCATGTGCTTGCAACAACTCCAATACCTTTTGCTTTTTCCTCGCACCCGTCCACGTACCCACCAAGTCCTCAACCGCATCCATCTCTTCTGCGCGAGCCTTCATCGTATTAAAACGTTCATCCTCTAACAGGTCTTCCCGATCCATCGCCTTAAGCAGAGAATTCCAGTGCCCGTTACGAATACAAATAATGGACACGTATCCATCCTGAGTGGGATAAACATCATAAGGCGTCACCGACAGTGCAGAATGTTTGTTGCCCGTTCTCGGCGGCACTTTTTTACCACCCGAATAATAAGCCCCCAGAACCGTCGCCAACACGGGGAATACCGCATCTTGCATTGCAATATCAATCGTGGCCCCGACACCGGTTCTTTCTCTACGAAATAGTGCCGTAGTGATGGCACCATACAAATGGACACCTCCGAGAAAGTCACACAACGCGACCCCGGACTTTAACGGAGGATCGCCTTCAATTCCCGTCGCACTCATAATACCGGACATGGCTTGCACGGTTATATCCATCGCCAGATAATCTCGCTGGGGACCACTTTGCCCGTAGCCCGAACCCGCTGCATAAATTAAACGAGGATTGACGTCCCGCAAAGTCTCAGCCGACAAACCCAGTTTTTCCATGGTACCGGGTGAAAAGTTTTCTAGCACCACATCCGACTGTTTCACTAAATCAATAAATAGTGCTTTGCCCTTGTCAGTCTTGAGATCAATCGTTATCGATTGCTTATTCTGATTTAACATCGTAAAAGCATAAGCCGCTGACCCTGACTTACCTCGGGAACGCAGCGTCTCACCGATCAATGATTCGACCTTAATGACCCTCGCACCCGCATTCGCCATCAAAAAACCCGCATAGGGCGCATTGTATATTTGCCCCAAATCCAGAACAGTTAGCCCCTCAAATGCAGCAGTCCTTGTCATCTTTTTTCCCTTAGGTTCATTCCTTAGCTTCATTCCTTAAGTTCAGGCCTCAAGCATTCTTAATGGTTAACCCACCATCGACGGGAAAAACCACCCCATTCACATAAGATGCAGCAGGTAGGCAGAGACTTAATGTCATATGGGCAATTTCTTCAGGATCAGCATAACGGCCAACGGGAACTCGACGCCGTGAATAAATCGCTTTGCTTTCTTCAGGAATAACTTTGGTTAACCCCGTATGAACCGCGCCCGGACAAATACAATTAACCGTGATTCCCTCCTTACCAAATTCCACAGCGAAGGAACGAGTCAGTCCAACAAGCCCTGTCTTCGAAGCGGCATACGGAGATCCCTTAGGTGTTGCACCCAAGGCTTCGGTGGATGCGATGTTCACCACTCGACCTGCATCAGATTGTCTTAAATAAGGCAAAGCGGCCCGAACAATACGCGCTGGCCCGGTGAGCATAATGTCCATTGCTTTTTCCCATTGCCGCTCAAAATTCTCGGAATCCAAAGACCCTCCCGCAACAACACCCGCATTATTAACAACACAATCGAGACGACCAAAATGCACTGCAATTTCATCAACGACAGCCTCTATCGACTCTTTGTCCGCCACATCCAAAAGCCAACCCTTAGCCGTGCCACCCGCTTCCGTAATTTCTTTCACCACTGCGTCAACAGCACTTTCATCTCTATCAGTGACTGCAACCAAAGCATTCTCATCCGCAAAAAGATGCGCAGTCGCGCGCCCCATGCCACTACCCGCTCCGGTGATCAGTACACAACGCCCTTCTACTGATCTGCTGAGTTTTGATAATCTGGTCATATTAGCCGCCTTAGTCGCACCTTGATAACTTCCAATTGAACAAACCTATAAGTCACTAGACACTTCAATCGACACACGACTTAAAGCCTCTCCTTATAGTTAGGGCATAATTTTTAACAAAAATATTCTAAGAATACAAACCTTGAGATGTGAGTTTTATTTCTCCGGTACCAACCCCCTCGCTTTCATCTTATCGAACACGCCTTTAATAATCGCATTCGCATTTTTATAAGGTCTCGCTCCGGTCATATCAGAAATCGCCTTCCAGTTAGCCCCGATTTCATCGGGTGTCGGTACATCGCCGTTTCCAAGAAAGGCTCCCTCCGCTTCGACTATTTCCACCTTACTGTAATAGCCCATACCACACTCAACGATTTCGCCAGCCAGCTTGCATTCCTCGGCACAAAAGAGCGCGATCATTGCGCTAACGTATTCAGGTTTCATTTTCGGTGCCAATTTGGGTGACATAAATTCTTCAGTCATCCGTGTTAACGCCATTGGCGCAACCGCATTCACCAATACATTTTTCTTCGTGCCTTCTTGTTTTAATGCATTCATCAAACCCACTAAAGAAAGCTTCGCACTGGAATAATTGGTATGCCCGTGAGAGCCGAACAAACCCGCAGAAGACGTCGTCATCACCACACGACCATACTGACTCTCCATCATCAAAGGCCAAGCCGCCTTGGTGCAGAACACAGAACCCATTAAATGCACATCCATCAGCGCAGTAAAATCCTTCAGATCCAATTTGGTAAAACTCTTATCCCTGATCGTCCCCGCGTTATTAACCAAGATATCCACTTTGCCGAAATTATCTAACGCCGTTTTGACGATGCTTTGTCCACCTTCCTCACTAGTAACGCTATCGTAATTCGCAACCGCCACTCCCCCCGCGTCAGCTATCTCCTTCACCACCTCATCAGCAGCCTTGGAAGAACCCCCTTCACCGGCAACATTACCGCCGAGATCATTAACCACCACTTTCGCGCCAAGATTCGCAAGAAACTTAGCGTGACTGCGACCCAGACCCGCCCCCGCTCCCGTCACTATCGCCACTCGATCTTCAAATGAAATACTCATAATTATTCTCCGTTATTGTTATATTGTTCTCGTCATTTCCCTATCACAAACTCCACTCTAAACCTAACTCCAATTCGAAATCTAAATCTAGGCATTAGCATAAACGTCTCTTTAAAAGAAACCTAGATGTAGCCCTATCAAAATCCGCCAAATAAGCGGCCATTCAAAAGACCGAAAGCAGTGATCCTGTTAAACTCAATATTCAATTGCCTTCATCATTCTGTTTAATGAAGATTCAACTCATCCGAATCCGTTGCCCTTATTTGTTAAAAAAAGAGAGATCCCTATTAGCACTCCCCCATTACATTACGATGTACACCCCGGAAATGGACCCGCGATGCTCATCGTCCACGGCCTACTCTGCAGTCGCGCATTATGGAAACTCAATCTTGAAGCCTTAGGAACCGTGTGCACACCCGTCACCGTCGAACTCTACGGCCACGGCCGCTCGCCCTCCCCCACAGATTCTGCTCTTTATACTCCAGATAATTACATCGCAGAATTCGAAGCCATTCGCCAAGCCATCGGTGTACCCCAATGGTTCTTGTGCGGACACTCATTAGGAGCCGGGTTATCTGTGCGTTACGCCTGGAAATATCCTCAAAATACATTAGCCCACATTTTCACAAACTCATCATCCGCATTCGGGACACCCTTAGAAGAAACAAGACCTCCTGAAGCATTGATCAAACATTACGAAACTGGCGGGCTCGATCTCATCGAACAAATTCCCGTGCATCCGAAATACGGGAAGTGGATACCTGAAGTTGTCAAAAAGGAACTTGAGGAAGACTCTGCTCTTTTGAATCCAGGTGGCATTGCGAGAACGATAGGTTATACCCACCCCATCGTTTCTCTACAACATCACTTGCGAGAGATAACTCCTCCTGCATTGTTAATTTGTGGAACACGTGAGAAACGATTTATTCCTTTACGTGATAATTTGGTTAGGGAAATACCTGGTATAGAGGTAGCGGATCTTGAAGGGGGGCATGCGATAAACGCGGAGTGTTATGAGGAGTTTAATTTGGCGGTTGTTGAGTTTTTGGGGCGGTATTGATAAGGGAAGTGGGGGCCGTGTATGTCGCAACCGAACCGTTACTGAAAGAATGAAAATATCAACTTTGGTATCAAACCTAAAATGGATCGAAGGAAAAATGTCTAAGTCCATTAGGACAATGGCTGATAAAATGTCAGATGATTGTAATGCTAAACCAGATCACCAGAGACATTTAAAACATGATGCACTTTAACGAATACAACCAACCCGCAAAAACACTGGTCCTTCATTACGCCAAGAAACTAAATTTTAATCTTGCCAACGCTATTGCTTCCGGTGACTCAAACTTGAGTAGCAAGGAAGAGGCGAAATCATTGGCCTATTTTTTCTGGGAAATGACAGATCAGGCAGTCGATGATGAAAATGACAACAAAGTGATTGAAGGTATTTCCGATCTGCAATCTTGGCTGAAAAAGGCGCTTTATATCTTTACTGGGTACTTTAAGAAACAAGGATATGAGAAAGAATGGTCTGAAGGCTACGACAAATATCATGACTAAACATGAACTCTAAATTAGGTATCTTATTTAGTCCTAGGAGAAACAAACAGGACAACCAACTAAGGAATAATATTAGTGCCTCCTTCATTTCTAATATGTGCGTCTCATTCAGTGGTGCTTAGAATCAGTCCCCTGACAATGAAGGCAATACTCACTACTCAATAGAGCCGAGTCGAGATATGAAATTGTCAGAATTTATTCAAAAACTGGAAAACTTAAATAACATTGAGGTCAGGCTTTATCCGGCAAACTTTTACGTGCGTATTTGATGCAGTGGTTATGCTGTACATTCGGAAACATCTATTTCGGAACTACTGCCATCGTATTGGCATCTCGAATTATCTGCCAGCGACCATTTCGCTTTTCTAGAATCGAAAGAGTATGCCCTGCCATTTTTGTGGTCGGATCCCCGTTTTTCGGAGAGCATACAAGAGTCGAATCAATCCAGAGATATGCTTGGTCACCAAACACCTTTAGTTCTCGAAGTTTGCTATCGAGATCAAAATCTATCGGGGAATCTTCAGGAGAATCTCCCGCAGCACCCTGAGCAAAAGTTTCCTTGTCCATCTCACCAACACCAGGCACAAGAAACACAGCGTCATCGGCAATGCAGTTTCGTGCCAATTCCAGATTTCCTTCTGTAGTCGATTTAATCCAATTGTTAAATAAATCTCGTATCTTTTGTTCATCATTCATATTCTTTTCTCCTGTAGTCTAAGGCACAACAAGCCTGAAGATTAATCGATATAACGTTATCGCAAGACTGTTGCACAGCGAAGGTTATGACCTCCGCCAGCCGAGCCTGTTTATGTGAAAACCCCCGTGTCAAAAACCAATAATATTTTGGATATTTTACTTTCACTGACTTCAAACTGTTGAACCATAGTTGTTGAAACATCATACTTACTGAATTTATAAATAACGCATGCGCTCGATTCAGTTTCATAACTGCTAAGGATTTTGTACCGTGAATTGCTGGGTGGATCAGCTTTCAAAGAGTCAACATACTCCCTAGCGGATAGCCCTTGAAAAAATGGCCCCTCAAATACCATGTTTGGTTGAAACAAATCTATCATAGGTTCAACACTGCCATCACCGAAAAATATTTCTAGGTATTTTGAAGCCAATTCCAGTGGTTTCATATAATTTGAATCTCATTTCATCAGACGCTTAGGGCACAGTCATGGTAGAGCACTCAGTTACCCAGACGACGCCATACAAATCCGAGCATGCGGAATTACCGCACCAATACCAATCAACAAAAACATGATGTTTCGTCACTTCCATATCCTGTATTTGAAAATACTTTAACATCTCTATCATTCCCTACCAGCTAAAACTTCGTCTCTGGCTTCGCCGATTTAACCACTTGTAGAGCGAGTGAAAGATATGGCTCGACACACGCGATACACTGAGGCTGTTATCACAGCATTGGGCACAACATTGGGGACAGTCACTGGTGCGTTGAGGACATATATGAGCGAAGTCACTGTGCCAACTACATCGAAAAAATGCTTATGGAATCGCGTAACCACTCAATTCAACTCCCGTTATTCAGTCAGGCAATAATAGATTCTCAAAAGGATGATGGTTTTTCCATCGATAAGTACGAAAATCTCGTTGATCGGTGGATAGAATACGGCCGTGGCCGAGGGATTCAGCGAGGACAACCAATGATGCATCAGCCAAGTCCATAGGTAGGTCGGCATATTTGTTCATCAGCTCATGCAACCGGCTCAGGTCAGAGGGATTCAAGGAATACAGCTCAACCCCCGCCTTACGCAGCGAGTCAATAAATTGTAATTGTGGTCCTCCCCCCACTCTCTTCAGTAATAGATGGCAAGTTTCAGTGAGCACCGGCCAGGTAGTAATCAGAGTCATTGTGCAGTCGGTCAAGAAATTAACCGCTTGCTGATGATGTCGGTCAGGCTGATTGATCAGCGCAACCCAGAAACCGGTATCAACGAGCAGGGTATTTTTCATCTAAAGACTCGTCCAGGTAGTTTTTGTAATTCTCCGACAGGTCCACAGGCCCTTGGCCAATGCCTGCTAAATCAGCCAATAGCTGCTGATTGCATCGTCCCGCCTCGCTTTGCAGCTCGTTAACATAGAGTTCAAGCGAATGCTTGATAATTTGTGTGACGCTCTGCCCAGTATTCTCTTTTAAATACTCGAACGCCTTTTCGCTTGATGAGTCTAGTCTCGCATTGATCCGCATAACTGCTTTCCTTATGAAGTTAAACTATCTCCATACTAGCTTGTATGACGCTGTCATACAAGCCGATCTTGATCAGCTCCCAACCGATAAACTGAAACGTAGCATCACCTCAATCCCCAAGAACACTATCACCCTCCCAATTAAGGCGAATATCCCAAGGCACAGCATTCTCTTCGGGCAAAACCGGAGTATTATTATCCACGCTCTCATAAACGTTTTTTGCAACCCCAAGGTTGGCGTCTCTTCCATGGATAAAATCCTGTTCCTTAACAATGGTCATATAAGCCTTATTCAAATCCAATGCACGGCGAATTCCAGGTGTGATCAGGTCATAGACATCCGTTGCCTGGGCAAGCGCGTCTTCATTTAATGTGCCATCATCATTATAAAACCGTGCGGCAATTTCCGTGTTTTCTCTGAACTCATTTCCTCCACCGACTGTTCTCAGGTAGTGTTCAATTTCACCCTCTGCGGAGCCGTTCATCGTTGGCGCATCTTCCATGCCTTTTAGGCTAATGTATTTCCATCCTTTGGCACCTGTGATCTTGCGTGGAAACGCGAAGGTGTCGTCAATGGTGGTACCAATAGTTGAGTGACAGCCCATGCAAAATAGGTGTTCCTCTTCACTCTGTTTTCGTAGGTGACCATCCTCTGCCTCGATAAAACCCTGAACCATCCAGCCGAAAGTATTATCAGTTCCTTTATCACCTCGGTGAATATATTTTGGCAGCAGCTCATCAATTTTCTCCTGTCGCTCTTTACCGTACCGGGAGATTAATTCAGTCGGTGCCAGGAACTTAACCTTTTCCATATAGCGAACCTCTTTCATCCGTGCAGGAATAGTTATTCCGCCATCTGAATTGATTCCCACGTAACGTACCGTATGAAGAAACTCTGTGCCGAGTGGGTATAGCATCTCTGTGGTTTCAATTACATTCGCATCGCCCACATAAATTTCCTGTTGATTAATTGCCTCTACAACACTCATAACTCCATCGCCGTTTAGATCGGCACAAACCTTATTTTCATCAATGGGTGGCGTGCTAATACTGTCGAGTTTTTTGATCGTGGTTTCCAGTATGGATAGGTTGGCGAGATAGGTATCCCTGGAGCGTGTTTCGGTATCACAGCTTGAGGTTTGAAATAGCGCTGGCAGCCGAATCATGACATCGTCTGTTGATCCGTTGGTTGGCCAAAAGGTGCTGGGCAGCGGTTTATAATTAAAAGCGACCCAACCACTACCATCCAGCGCGAAACCTTGTTCGTCAAAAGCGGCTTCACCACGTTGCAAGTTCTCAATGTTCGGCACAGGACCTTCCCAGTCATCGGCGGCTTTAAGCTGCGCGATTAATGGGGTGTAGTTATCGGTATAAATGTAATCGATAACCTGTTGATCCGTGATCTGGGCCATTGCCTCAGTGCGGTCTTCAAACAGGTTTAGCCAGTGGTTGTCGGTCCCAAGATCCGAGAAGGCGTATTCACGTTGCAACCCGCCATCGTTCATCTGGTTTGGGCGACTTTTGTAGGGATAGGTTTGGTGACAGGTCATGCAGGGATTGTATTGCCCTTCATGTTTTGTGTAGCATTGAGGAGGAATGACCGCCTCCGGATTGTAGGTTGTTCCGAGTTCTTCTGGCCTTAGGTTTCCCTGCAAACCTTCTTCGTTATTTTCAGGAAAAACCAACCCCTGGAGGATACCGAGTTCAGAGTGATTCCCGTCACTGTTATCACTCTCAGCTTCACCATCGCCCTTACAACCAAGAAGGGAAAAAACACTGACAACCAGTATTGCGACTACGTTTTTGTTCATTTGAATTTCGCTAGGGTTTTGTATCTGACTTTAAAATGATAAAACGGTAAGGTTCATGCCTTGCCGTTTTATCGAGAGACTCCCGATTGTGGGAACTATTACAGAGCAGGGTCTTCGAACAACCAAACAACGTTGTTTTCGTGCTTGCCAGTATCTTCGCCAATCAATACTCGGCCATCATCAAGGATCACAATATTATCGGGATTGGAGATATTGTTGATATTGCATTGGTTAACGCTTCTGTCGCCGTAGTATGGTCCACCCACAATTGCTGGAACCATGGCAGTCACATCCACTAGCCCATTTGCATTTTTGGCTAGCTTCATACGGTAAACAACACCACATTTCCCATGAGTTCCGTCTAACTGGATGTCACCTTCGTCATCAGACATGGTTTTATCAAAGCTCGACATGGCCATATACATGTACGCTTGTGCGCCATCCGCAGCACCTTCATTCCACCAGGTTTCGGCTAATCCGAAGTTGATGTTAACCCCTTCCATTTTTCGGAATTCGCCGGTCGCGCCCAAAGCCACTGCCGCTTTGCGTGACTCGAGGAAAGCAGGACGATTATCCGTAAAGGTTGTTGTCCCTACGTTACCGTCACCATCAATATCGGTGCCGGATTTTGCTTCTGCCCAATCGTTAATTTGCTGATCTGTGATCTGCTTGGAATCGGCGAAGGTGCCGTCATACTCTGCAATAGCAGCTTCAATACTGGCTTCTGTTCCATATGCCAGTTCAACCCACTCAATACCGAGAGTCGCTTCAGCTGGATCAGTAACCCCATTGGCTTGACTGATTTTTGCAGCGTATAACGTGCCTGCACTCATATCCTCAGCGACATCTGCCACAAATTTAAAAAAGACCACCCCGGTACCATCATCACTCAGATAGACAGTACGCCGATCCGGCATGACAACTGAGTTTTCATGGGAAAACCGACCCATGGTTTCCAATTTATTGACCACTACATTCGATTCATCCGCTGCATCGACAGTGCCGTTGACGCCGATTTCGATGATGTAGCCGTAATCATAAGGGTTACCCCAGTTACCGCTGCGATCCAGTGGATACCCTTTGTATTCTGCAATCGCTTCAGCATTACTGAAATAGGCGTAGCTTGAGTCGAACCAATCTGCCGTATTATCAAAGTACAACTCTTCCGAGGATAGAGGAGTTCCCCAGGGGCTAAGTGTCCCGAAACAATTGACCCAGGTGCCGTCGACTGAAGAGAAGTCCAGCATGCCTTCGGCGATGACGGCACTGTAATCTGGGGAAAGATTAATGCGACTCATGCTACCGGGTCGATCTTCCCAGTTGCTATAGAGATAGTAACCGCCACCGCCATTGGGAACAGCCGCATTAAAATCCGGGTCGTTTGAATTTTTGATAAGCGTAGTGCCGTCGGCAGAAAGAACGTCGCCCATCTCATTGCCGTCAGCCAAAGCATCGGCCTGTTGAACCAACACTTTGTATTGACCAACCGCTGTCTTTACCACTTCTTTATCGGCGGTGGCAATGGGCATATCCATCGCTGCAATATCACCGAGTGTATTGAAATTTCTACCGGTGATGACACCGACGGTTCCTTTGTCGAATATTTTCCCATCGCTATCTGCAGTCGCATTGCTATCACTTGGATGTTGGACATTGAGGAATAGAGCGCCGTCTGTATTCAGAAAAAGCCCCGTGAATTCAGCGCCAACGGGAGCAGTGGCGAGCCGTTTCAAACCTACCGGTGTATAGTTAGTAACACCATTTGCGCCGTTCGTACCGTCGGTGCCATTTGTACCATTGTCGCCATCACTACCGCATCCACCTAGCAATAGGGCAGAGCCTAGTAAAACAGCGTTAATCGGGTTATTTACAGGTTTTTCTTTGAAAGATGAAATCACAGTGTTCTCCACTATTCTGTCAAATAAAGTAGTTTGACCCGTCATCTGTAGGTAAATATGGAACCCTACAAACCAGGTTGCCAAGAAATATAAATGAGATATGTTTCAGAATGATGAACTATTTATGACAATTAGATGACAAGCCATCTGGCGATGTCACGTTGCAAAGAGTCCGCTTGTATCGAGAGGCGATCCTCAGTCACGGCGATAACAGCCTTAGAGGGGGTGGTGCTTGCTTTTTTATTTGGCTCCGATTACTCAGCTTTTTTGAATTCTCGTCAAGGATGCCATGACGCCGCCATAGCGTATGCTACGATCTCATTATCTTTTACACCAATGAACAGCCCCTTTTCTTTATTGACAAGAATAGTTAACTGCTCTTTAGTAAAAGCGGCAGTGACAAACCCATCTTTTTTGTCTTCTTTGGAGATCGAATCAACTTGATATCTATATATGTAGATTTAAGACACCTTCAATATCGGATAAATCGGCTATTTTGTACTTCATCATTTACCCACAATTGGGAGGATCTGAATTCGTCAACCTCACCTTTAAGATGCCTGTCTTGTTTAAATTATTGAATTTGAATTCAGCCAGCATGAATGTTTAGTCGTTAACGATCAACGTAAAAGGGACGTTTAATGAAGGTTCTCAAATAATTATTATCGGCGTAATAGTCGTATCAGTAGTCTTTATATTTTTCAAAAACCAAGTAGATCCAATTATGTTTAATGGAACAACATACTCTCATGTTGAAACTTCCAAGGTAATGAAGGTGGTAAATCACTTTTTTACGCCAGGAGGTTTAAGCTTGCCTTCTTCAACAAACATCCTTCAGATAACAGACGCACGACATCCAGATCTCAATGAAAAGCATATTAATATGGTCAGGAGACAAGTATTACAAACGATGTTTTTAAAATTTATTAAGGGAAGGGGCGAACGATATTTTGGTATGTTCCAAAGTAGACACCCCATCTATGGCTTAGAAAAGGATAATGTTTTTATAATACATTATATTACATAAGGGTTTTCTGGAGATAAAGAATCATTAAGAGCTGGCGCAAATAAAATTATCGACACCATGGATCACATAATAATTCCAGAGTGACATTAAAATGGAGCAAGATCTCTTAACTTGACCGATGGCGACTTTGCTTTCCACAAGCTTAAAGTCTTCTTCACTCACCTATAGAATACCGCTGCAATCAACTCCTCTGTTACAGATCGAACCTCAGGGAGGTTCAGCCTACATTTCCAATGTGGGCGATTGTTGACAGGCTTCTAAATACGAATTCAGTTGAATTCAAAACCCTTTCACAATGGACTGACCTCTGTGTTTTATTAACCTAGGTTTTATTAGCCTTTTTTTCCTTTTTTGCATTGCGTTTTTCTTTCATCGTTTTTTCAGGTTTCTTTTTATCTGCCTTTTTTGAATCTTTACC
>JAHRWA010000046.1 GCA_019090455.1 Pseudomonadales bacterium
CGCTATGAAACTACAAACCCTCGACGTCATTACATTATTGCTTTACCTAAGCGGCATGATTGCCATGGGGTTTTATTTTTCAAAAAAGAATACCAGTACAGAGGAATACTTTGTCGGCGGTCGCTCCTTTCCCGGCTGGGCTATTGGCTTAAGTTTAGTGGGCACCTCGATCAGTTCTATTACCTTTCTCGCCTATCCTGGCGATGCGTTTAAAACCTCTTGGATTCGTTTTTTACCCAACTTAATGTTACCTATTGCGGTAATGATTGCCGCGACTTTGTTCCTGGGATTTTTTAGGCGCAACAATACCACCACAGCATACGAGTTTTTGGAAGAACGATTTGGCCCTTCCATTCGAGTCTATGGGGCCGTTGCGTTTATCGTGGCTCAGTTGGTAAGGCTCAGCATCATTTTATATTTACTGTCATTATTAATACATGAACTCACCGGACTCGACCCGACATTGAGTATCATTTTAGGGGGCGTCTTTGTTGCCGCATACACCATTATGGGAGGCATAGATGCGGTGATCTGGACCGATGTCATACAGACGATAGTCTTGGTACTGGGAGGTGCGATCTGCCTTTGGTATATCACGGATCAACTGCCCGGTGGATTGCAGCAAGTTTTCGATGTCGCCAATGAACACGGCAAGCTGGCGTTTGCTGAACTAAGGGACGACACTTTGCATCCCATTTCTTGGAATTTTTCCCTGATGGAAAAAACCGGCTCCATGATGCTGGTATTAGGGTTGGTGAGCTGGCTCACGGAATACAGTAGCAATCAAAATACAGTGCAACGATTTTGTGCTGCAAAAAGCGATCGCGATGCCAAACAGGGTATGTATATCGCCGCATTCTCAGCTGTTCCCATCTGGGCTTTCTATATGTTTTTGGGCACCGCTCTCTTTGTCTTCTTTCAGCAATTTCCAACACCAGAAGCGACACAGATGCTGAACGGTGAGCGTAAAGCCGAACAAATATTACCGTTCTTTATTTTATCTGAGCTGCCCGCCGGATTAGTCGGCATAGTCATCGCAGCCGCATTGGCCGCCGCCATGTCCTCTCTCGATTCCAGTATCAACGCCATTTCCACGGTCAGCATTGTAGACATCTATCGTCGGCATTTAAAACCGGCTCAGGACGATAAACATTACTTGAAGATAGCCTGGGTGATTGCCGGCATCTGCTCTTTATCCATGATACTAGGCGCTATTTATCTACAACACGCCGAAACCAAAACATTACAAGACACCGCGACTATCTTGGCGTCATTATTAGGTGGAGGGCTATTGGGACTCTATCTATTGGGTTTCTTCACCAAACTGGGAGACGCACGCGCAGTCTGGGTGGGGATCAGCTTTACCATGATATTCACAGCGTGGACGCTACTCTCCAAAAAGAGCATGCTACCGGAGGCTTTTACCTTCCCCTTTGACCTCTACTACACGGGGATCATCGGTCACTTTGTGATGTTCCTTGTTGGGTTTCTTGCCTCATTGGTTTTCCCTAGAGACAATGACGTACAACCTATAACTGAAAAATAAAATGTCTACCTCGTGCTGGATCAGCGCTACCCGCCCCTAAGAAGGAGTATTTCAAAGATGTCATCAGAAAAAAAACAAAAGGCAGAAGCCTTACTCAATGCGCAAATCGATTTTCATATTGCTGAGATGCAGGGCGACCGACTAGAAGCGGTGATTAAAGAAGAGATGGACAGCCTCTTCACCCTCATGGAAACTCAAACACTAAACGAAGCGGTCTCAGCAGAGAAATTAAAGCAAACCGTCAAAAAATATCTCGTCAACCTGGATATCCCCGATGCGATACCTGAGCGGTTGGACGCGATTGCCGAGTTTATGTTGACCCACAACGGCCTTGAAACAAATAAATTAGGCGACATCCTCTCCGATGATGAGTTTAGCAATCTATTGCAAAAGGGCTTAGCCATGGAAACGCTGAGAACCAGGGCCATTGATGAGTTTGTAGAAAACCCCGTTTTCACCGGCATGATTTCCGATCTTCTCTATTCCGCCATAAAAGGATTTGCACTGGATAACAACATCTTGGTAAAGAACATTCCCGGTGCCTCCATGATGATGAAACTCAGTAAAAATGTCGTCAACAAAACCGCACCCAAATTGGAAAGAGCAGCAGAAGAAACGATTAAGAAATATATTCACTCCAATCTCAAAGCCACGCTGAAACAAAGTAAAGCATTTTTGATTAATGCCTTGGACGGAGATGAAATCACTGACATTTCGATGAAAATTTGGCGATCCGCCAAAGACAAACCTCTATCGACTTTCAACAAATATATTTCAGAAGAGGATATTTCAGAAGTACTGGCCATGGGATATGACCACTGGAAAGGGTTTCGAAAGACTGAATATTATTCTTCGTTGCTGGATGAAGGTATCGACTTCGCTTTCAAACAATATGGCACGATGACTTTAAAGGAACTGCTAACCAACATGGGGATTGAAAAAGAAATGATGTTGGAGGATGCCCTACTGTTTGCACCCGATGTTATAGAGAACTTAAGTAAGACCGGCTATATTCGTGATTTATATCGCCGACGATTAGAGCCCTTTTTCATGTCAGAAACGACTTTGGCTTTATTGTAAAATCAAAACCCTACTGACATTGAATGTGCATTTCTACTTTATAGTTTTCTTTATTTTCGTTCGATGCGGCTATTTGCAATAGTCGCAACGCCGCTCCCCGGTTAGTGCTCGCTTCCAGATTCGGCCCAACGTAATGTGTTTGTTGATTGAGGACAAAAAACTTACTTTTCCCATCGTCTCGGCAAGTCCCTTTCGCATCATTCTGCGCCACTCTTAGCGCCTCACTCTCGGAACGCCCCATGGACAAGAGATTATACGAGCCATCCACCTGAGGCATCACAGCGCCCTCTGGCTTGAAAGAAACACAGGCGACCAAACCTACAGTTGCAACCGCAATCCCTACCTTTAAGCATAATTTTGTCATCAATCTACTCCCTTACATTTTTCAACGCTTAGTTTATATATAAGACCAATAACCTGCTCAGTTCCAACTCCAAAATACAGGGGTGAATTAAGTCTCTATTTATTTCCAAAGCGACAAAACGGATAGACATTAAACAAACTGCATTGACCTCTAAGAAAACTCAATCAATATCAACATCTGGAGTGGAAAGCTACCCACCTCTGTACTAGGTTGAAATAGATAGTCAAATAAAACCATTGGGAGATTTAACGCTATGGATAGCAGATTAAAAGCACTGTTTTTAATTTCAACCTGCTTAATGTTTACCTCACAGGCATCCGCCAACGATAGCATTCGGACAGATGCATTTATCACGACCGGAGGCTCATTTAGTGATTCAAAGGTCCCCTTTGA
>JAHRWA010000047.1 GCA_019090455.1 Pseudomonadales bacterium
CGACATCGACCGTCACTACACCGGTGCCTTTCTCAAACAGCCCAAGTTGTCGTCCCCAGGCATCATATATAACACTGTGACCATAGGTATGTCGGCTCGCTGAATGCTCACCACCTTGATTTGCTCCGATCACCACACATTGTGTTTCAATCGCTCTAGAACGTAACAAAGATAGCCAATGCGCCTCGCCAGTCGCATCAGTAAATGCAGAGGGTACCAATAAAATATCCGCCCCTTGATTCATCAATAATTTATACATCTCGGGAAATCGAAGGTCATAACAAACGGACATGCCAATATTGATTCCATTCCAAGCCACTACGGTTAGATTTTCTCCTGGCTCAATGTGGGTCGACTCCCGATAACTGCCTTGTGCATCATCCACGGAAACATCGAAAAGATGAATTTTGTCATACCGAGCAAGACACTGCCCTGTGGCATCGTAGAACAATGAAGCCGCCCGAACTCGCTCAACCGCACTCTTTTTATCATCACCCTCTACAGAGATCTGTTTCGCTAACAATGGAATCGTGCCGCCGACAATGGCCATATTGAGCAACTTTGATTGTGTTGCTAAAAAATGTTGTATGGTTCCTAGAGTTTGTTCTTCTCTGGCTATCTGTAACAACAATGAGCTGGAAAACATGGCAAAGTTTTCAGGCAATAAGGCTAAATCGGCGCCTTGCTCTTTTGCTTGCTCAAGTAACCTTTCTGCTTGCTCTAAATTATCAGACAAACGATTGCTACTCACCATTTGTATAGCGGCTACACGCATTGAATTATCCTCTTTATGGGTACGCTAATAGAAACTATCAAGCGATAGGCGAAACTGAGGGGCAAGTTAGTTATTTAAAAAATTTAACTTCAGTCACTTTCGGATCGTTCCAATCCCCTTCTATCTGAAATTGAAGAGTCGTCAATTTATCCAATTGATCACCCAGAGCTTTATCCACCACATAAAGAGTGGCGGCCAATGGCAATCCGCCCACTACAGCGGCAGGCAAGACAAGATTACGGCCAACAGGCAAGGTCACTTCCACCTCCTGATAAACCTGCTCCTTATTGATATCGATGGAACCCTTCATCTTCATTTGAGTAGAGGGCCCTCCCAAGCTGAAGTTCTCCGTTTTCACCACCCCACCATCAATCGCAAGGTCACCGCCAAAAGTATCAAATGCTAATCCTTTTTTATAGAGGTCACCAAAATCCAGCTTTAACCGTCGCCCCAATGTTTGAAAATTCAGCAATCCGATAACCCTAACAGATGAAGCCGCATTATCGACTGACAACAATTGGCCATCCTTTATCATTAGCGCCATGTCTCCTGTGCAATTGGATAAATCAAAGTCAGTGGGCGCGCCCTGCCAATGTATAGCGATATTCAGCTGACCTTTCTGACTCTCAATCAACGGCTCATAACCAAAGCTCGCCGTCATCTTCGCCACATCATTTGTCGTCGCCACGCCGATAAATTCAGTTTGCGATGTCGATCCTTTTTTCTCCCACAGGACATCACCCTTTAGCGTAATGTTCTTAAAATCCGCACTTGCATTCTCGAACAGCAACCCTTGATCTGTCAGTGTCGCCTGTCCTCGCCAACGCCCCCAATCATCATCACCTTGCATTAATTCTCTAACGCGTATTTTGAGGGGAGGAAAATCCATGGGGTCCATGCCACCTTCATTGTGATTATTCGTCAATGGACCTGCCCATTGCCGCTGTTGCTGCTCATCCTCTGCGGGTAAGCGTAAATAAATAAAATCCACATCGATTTTCTCTTCAGGCAATGCCCTAGCTTGTGCCAACTGATCATAATCCTCTAACTCAAGATAAACACTCGGCACTCGAAATACCGATGATAGGGTTTTGTTTTGCAACGCAACCAACCACGTATCCCCCAAGTTCATCACTTGCCCGTTGACATCATCCAAGGTTTGACCAAACCCTTCCAGCACATCCACCTGCAAATCTGCCATTTTAAAGCTGCTAAGAATCGTTCTCCCCTTACCGAGGTCAGAGTCTGGAGCAGGCCTGTCTCGCAGATCTTGTCCTATGATGTTCCCTAGCTCTTCTTCAGTATCAAGCGCGTTTATATCGAAATAGTCTTTCGTTAGGCGACTAAAAAAGTCATTCCATTCATCAAGATTTAAATACTCAACATGCCCATCTACCCAGATACCCGGTTGATTTGGCATTTTCGCTTTATTTTGTGAAAAAGACATTTTACCTCGCTCCACTCCATGAGCATCTAGACCTAATACCATATTCACGTCTTCACCATACTGAATTTTAATCTCACTGGATTCAGCCGCAGATCCATCAAGAGTCATGGAATAGGTAGTCCATGTTGGAAAGTTCGCGTTTTTATAAAAAGGCGGCGGCATATCAACAGTCACCCCTTTTAAACTGGATCTCACATCAATCGTATTGCGCTTGCCTTGCCCCTCACCCCAAAAATGCAACACCGATTGATAGCGAGTCACGCCATTCATCGTATTTAAAATAGGTTGTTTTGCCCACGCATTGAGATCAGACAAGCTCACCTTTCCATCGACAGTGACCTGCATTTTTTTGAATTCGCCCTGAGTCACATTGGAATCAATCGATGCGATCACGTTACGATTAAATAGCCGGCCTTTCATTCGAGTGGCGTTTAACCCTTTGTCCGCACTGTATTTTAATTGACCTTCTATATCCGATACCGCAAGGTCTGCGGAAACTATCTGTAAGTCGCCGTTTAACACATTGATTTCAACATCAGTTTGCATCGGGATTTCGATCCCGTCTTCTGGAGTTCCCAGAGAAAAGCCGAGATCCAGCTTGAGCTTCATATCCCCCTTTGCAAAGGCATCATTGATAAACCCACTCAAACTATCCTCAAGAGGACTCTCTTTCAAAAACTGCAATCCGTGAACCAAATCACCATTGGCATCGCCGGTAATGAGTAGGCGGGGCACTTCTTCAGCTGTGAAAAAAGGAATACGAATAGACAACGGACCCACATGAGCCCCTGATACGCGGCCATCAAAGACTTCAACCTCAGTCTCCTTTCCTCTCTGCATAATGTCGGCAATACCGTCAGTAATTTTTGGCCAGCCAGGCACATAATCTACCATCGTCTGTTCAACTTGAAAGCGCAACTGAATCGTACGACGTGTTTGAAAATGAGGGTCTATTTTTACTGGACCATTATATAAAATATCACCCTGAACAATATCTCCACTTTCAATCCCTTCATCCAACCATTTTATTAAGTTTGCATTTAACTTCTTGGCGGGTAAATATTTGGAAACCTGTGCGCCATCACCTTCAAACAATCCCGCATGCAATTGCAGAAAGGGAGGCGATTTATCTTTATAAAGCTGAAGGCTGGCCATCGCTTCCGCTCTAACATCCTCAGTTTGAGCTCGAATAAACCCGGTATCGATATAAATTCCCTCTGCATTCTTACGCCAACGCACAGGTCCATTTAAATACAGCCCAGCAACAGGAGCACGAATAATATCAGCCAAATTGACAACAGGATCCGTACTTTTGAGTTCGAGTACGCCACCGTCTAAATCCGTATCAACATATCCCGAAATATTGTCAAAACCCGGAATTTTGCCACGCGCGGTTAACTGCAAATGATCAAATTCACTTTTGATATTAAACCGAGTCATCTCTTTTTCTAATAGAGAAAATTGAATAGTCGTATTTTTCAATATGCCTTTAGGCGCTAAAGCTGCGACCAATTCGCGCTGCTCTTCCGATAACAATGTTGTCGACATTAACATTTCAATTATGGGTGCAATGGAGATTTCACTTGCCTGCACATCCACAATGTTTTGCGTTATTTTGTCCTGGGATACTCTACGGTGAGTGGCGATCACAACCTTTCTGTTTCGCCAATGCTCTTCCCCGTAATCTAGGTCTAAGCGGTGAACCAGCAGACGCCATTTATTTGCCTTACTGGCGATATAGCCTTCGTTAGCCCCTTCCGCCGTTTCACTATGTTGAATGCTTCGATTCCAAGTAAACTGGGCCGACACCCTATCCACGGGTTTCAGTGGCTGATTAGCCGCACTCATACCCGTCACATTTTTTGCCTCTACCGTTCCAAGCAGACCGGTCAATTTACCCTCGGAGAAATCCGCCCACAATTCTGTAGATAAATCGACATTACCCACCCGCGCCCCCAGATAAGACTCCTGAGGTAACCAAGATGCGAAATTTCCTTCCAAAATATTGAGGTAGGCTTTACCCCGTAAGGTTTCTAAATGATTGGGTTTACCTTCGAATACTGCGGTCATCTCCAATCGCACATTACTCTCCCGCTGTACATTGACCAACGCTTTCAACTCATAACTTTCAGCTCGCTTACCTATTCGCAATTCCTCAGCCAATACAGTCACGTTTCGTCCTTTTTCACGATATTGGAGATACAGATTAGTAAAAACGATATTGCGTTGCTCCAAGAGCATATCAATTCGATGGCCCACACTCGTGTCCGTCTTTTTCGCAATAAACTGGGCTTTCTTTTTGGTTTTATTGAATACGGTCAGCCCCGAAACGGAAAGCTTCCCCTCTTCATTTCTATCGATACCGACACGCAAGCCATCAATATGAATACGTCCAAATCGAGGCTCGAGGTTTGCAAGCGTGCCCAAGACATCCACTTCAATCAACACAGCATCCAATTCCGGTAGAACGGGAGCAAAGGAATCATCGTCCCCCTCAACGGTAATGCCTTTACCCACAAGGCCCTTACCTACACCCTCCTTAACACTCATGCGCTTAACAATAAGAGTTGGCGAAAACAGATCCCAATTTCCAGAGATTTCACCAATAGAGACGGGGGTTTCCAGTTTTTGAGAAAGAAAGCTCTCAACTTCTTCCCGGTAATCGGGAATCAAAAGTAGTGCTTGCCGTCCAAGCTCAACATAAACCGCAAGCAGGAGCACGGTGACGATAATAACAACCCATAATCGAGTTACGAGCCAATCCACTGCAAATCGAATTTTCATAGTTTAAACATCACACCAATCACAGCAATACAATATCAAACTGCTCCTGATTGTAGAGACTTTCAACTTGAAACTTAATTGTCTTGCCAATATAAGACTCCAAATCAGCAACGTTAGCAGACTCTTCATCCAACAAACGATCCAC
Organism: Pseudomonadales bacterium; assembly: GCA_019090455.1. Lineage (GTDB taxonomy): Bacteria > Pseudomonadota > Gammaproteobacteria > Pseudomonadales > DC-out160 > DC-out160. The sequence continues at coordinate 5,152 of JAHRWA010000047.1, forward strand.
GACCTCTTGCGACGCAATCACTAAATATTCATCTGCATCATAAACTCGCGCTTCTCGCATCACTTCCCGAAACAACTCATAACACACCGTTTGCGCCGTTTTATAAAACCCTTTACCACCGCACACTTCACAGGGTTCACACATCATCCTCTCTAAGCTTTCTCGCGTCCGCTTACGGGTCATTTCCACAAGGCCCAGCTCTGAAACCTGAGTGATTTTATTTTTCACGTGATCGCGCGCCAGCATCTTTTCAAATGCTCGCAAAACTTGGCGACGATGTTCCTCTTCCTCCATATCGATGAAATCAACAATGATGATTCCACCGAGGTTACGTAAGCGCACTTGTCGCGCAATGGAGTGAGCGGCTTCCAAATTTGTTTTATAGATGGTTTCTTCTAGGTTTCGATGACCAACATAAGCCCCCGTATTGACGTCTACGGTGGTCATTGCTTCCGTTTGATCAATCACCAAATAGCCACCCGACTTCAACTGCACCTGACGATCCAATGCTTTTTGAATTTCTTCTTCCACACCATACAATTCAAAAACAGGACGTTCGCCAGAATATAATTCAATCTTAGATTCCGCCTCTGGTATAAATTTACGGACAAAATCAATCACATTTTTATAAGTCTCGCTGGAATCTATTTTCACTTTCTCCACGTCATCTCTAACGCTATCTCGAATAGTTCTCAAATAGAGCGGTAGGTCTTGGTGAATGATGCTCACAGCAGAAACCGATTTGATCTTCTCCGACACTCCTTCCCACAGCTTCTCCAAAAAAGCTAAATCTTTCACTAAGGCCGCTTCATCGACTCCTTCAGCGACAGTACGAACAATAATACCTCCGTGCTTGGAATCACTCTGCTGCATGTAACTTTTGATTATGCCTTTTAGACGGTCTCTTTCTTCTTCACCATCGATACGTTGTGATATACCAATATGATTTGCAAAAGGCATGAAAACAAGAAACCGAGAAGGGATGGACAAGTGAGTGGTCAAGCGAGCGCCTTTCGTGCCAATCTGATCTTTTATCACTTGGACAACTAGGCTTTGCCCCTCCCTTACTAGCGACATAATGTTCGGTACGGCTTTCGAGTCGCCATCCACATCAGCCGGAGTCCGATATATATCATTGACATGGATGAAGGCCGCCCTTTCAAAACCAATATCCACAAAAGCCGCTTGCATTCCCGGCAATACACGCACAACTTTACCTTTAAAAATACCCCCCACTCTTCCGCGGTTCGCCTCTCGCTCCAAGTAGACTTCCTGCACCACACCATTTTCCACGACAGCAACTCGAGTTTCCATGGGAGTGTAGTTAATTAAAATCTCTTCAGTCATCACAGCTTTAACTCTTATACCTATTGGTAGCATTCCAATAGGACACTTTAAATTGGGTTAATAGTTGACAGGTTTCCACTATCGGCAGCCCCATCACGCCTGAGTAGCTACCTTCAATTTTTTCAACAAAAACGCTTCCTAAACCTTGAATCCCATATCCTCCCGCCTTATCAGCAGGCTCTCCGGTTTCCCAATAGGCTGTTTTCTCAAAGTCATCAATCCGTCGAAAATGAACCCGCGTTTGATTTATCAGGTAGCGCTCTTGCTCGCCATCCACCATAGCAACAGCAGACATCACTGTATGTACTCGACCCGATAATAGGCCCAACATACGGTTAGCATCGTCTTTATCTCGCGGTTTCTCTAGAATTTCAGCAGCACTCTTGGAATCATTGCACGTATCGGCGGCCTGATGATCCAATACGACCACCGTATCAGCACCGAGAACCGGTAGAACCTGGCGTTCATTTTTATACAGCACATCCTTATTAAGCATCGCTGTATTAATTATGCCTTTATTAACCATGCCTTTATTAACCATAGCTGAATGGCCAGCACGAGCCTTTTCTAAGGCAAGTCGCTCCACATAGTGTTCTGGAGTTTCGTTGGGTTCGGGTACTTCGGGGATATTAACAGGTAAAACGAGGCAATTGACGCCAATCTGCTGAAGCAATTCCAATCGACGAGGGGATGCCGACGCCAAGACCAGCTGATCTACATGACTACGAAACATTAGATGATATCCTCGCCCAAATTTAGCACCTCAACCCGTCACTTAATTGCGATTAAGACACTCTAAACTCATGCTGCCAATAGCGTAACAGCAACATTAACCAAGGCCACAATAGTGCACTAACAATGGAAGGGAGCCAGTACAACATCGTTTCCGGTACAGAGCCTAACATCCCTTGGACAACTCGAACGATGACTTGATAAATGCCGACCAATACAAAAACAGTGAGACATTGTTGCCATATGGGGAAAACACGCACCCTTAGATGAATAATAAAAGTAAAATAAGCAATGATCGGTAACGCTAGCGCGTGCTGACCTATCACGGTACCGTTTAAAATATCCAAGAACAGACCGACAAACCAAGCTGTCGTTACACCGACACGATGAGGCAATGCAATAACCCAATAGACCACCACAAGAACAACCCAATGCGGCTTACCCCACTCAATTACTCCAGGCAATGGCAAGGAATTAAATATCATGGCGATGAAGAGGCTGAGAATGATTACCCACGTACCACTGGACCTAAGCTCGTTCATTCTTCACCTGTTTCCCCACTGTCTTCCTCTATGGAGAAACTAGCAGCTCCTTTGATAACGACTAACACGTGACGACTTCGGTCCAGTTTTGATTTAGGGGTAGCATCAACTATTGCAAAGGGTTGCCCAGGATCATGATTAACATAACTCACTTGCGCCACAGGATATCCGAAAGGAAACCGCCCCCCCAAGCCTGAACTAATCAGTAAATCCCCTTCCACAATATCCGCAGTATCGGGGACATAGACCAAATGCAGTTTATTCAACGAACCACTACCCACCGCGATGGCACGCACACCGTTACGATTAACTTGTACCGGAATAGCGTGAGTCGCATCCGAGATCAGTAGAGCAGTGCTGGAAAAGGGTCCCACCTCCATTATCTGCCCCATTAATCCTTGCGCATCGAGCACAGCTTGACCTTCCACCAAACCATCACCCTTACCTTTATTTAAAATAATTTGATGACGATAGGGGTCAGAATCCACACCAATGATTTCAGCAACAATGACATTGTCATCAACTAACGACGAGGAGTTGAGCAGCTCTTTTAACCGGATGTTTTCCGCCGCTAAAGCCGCTAATTTCTGAGTTCTACGCTGCAAAAGTAACAACTGATTTCTCAGGCGTTCATTGTCTTCCTCAAGGGTTTCTCTAGTGGTCAGTTGCCCGCTCGCCCAAGCGGAAAGAGCGGCGGGCCAATGGGAAATATATTGAATAGGGCTAACGATTGCGCCCAACCCATAACGCGCTTTATCCAGCGCCTCGTAACGGTGATCGGCAAAAATAAGCGCGATTGAGATAGTGGACACAACAAGCAAGCGATAGCCGATTGCCGGTCCCTGCGCAAAAATGGTTTTTATTACGGACCCCTTGTTTCGTCCTCATGCATTCATTGTTGGTGACTAGATTCAGCTTCAGCGACAAACAGCTTCAACGACAATCAGCTCCAGCGATTTCAGCCACACTGATTACATTACGATCGACCAAGCCAGTTACTCTGAGGAAAATATATCGAAGCCACGCTTATCCATCAGCTCCATCGCCATGCCACCACCCCTGGCAACACAAGTCAATGGGTCTTCCGCCACGATTACCGGAAGACCTGTTTCTTCACTCACAAGACGATCCAAACCACGTAATAACGCTCCTCCTCCCGTCAGTACTAACCCCTTTTCTGCAATATCTGACGCCAATTCAGGTGGCGATTGTTCTAGCGCACTTTTGACCGCGCCGACGATAGTGGACAAGGTCTCTTGTAACGCTTCTAGAATTTCATTGCTATTGAGAGTGAAACTACGGGGTACGCCTTCGGCCAAATTACGACCCCGCACATCAATTTCCAATACTTGCTCTAAAGGATAACCGGAACCAATTTCTTGTTTAATTCTCTCGGCAGTTGCTTCACCGATTAAACTGCCATAGCTGCGTCGAACATAGGTCACTATGGCCTCATCAAATTTATCACCACCTACCCGTACCGACTCGGAATACACAACTCCATTTAAGGAAATAATCGCTATCTCGGTCGTACCTCCACCGATATCAACCACCATCGAACCGCTAGCTTCTTCCACCGGCATACCGGCACCAATCGCCGCCGCCATGGGTTCTTCTATCAGATAAACTTCCCTAGCTCCGGCTCCTAGCGCCGATTCTTTGATCGCCTTGCGTTCAACTTGAGTCGATTTGCAAGGCACACAAACTAGAACTCTAGGGCTAGGGGTAATAAAGTTATTTTCATGTACCTTATGAATAAAATGCTGCAGCATTTTTTCAGTTACGTGAAAGTCTGCTATCACGCCATCCTTTAATGGTCTGATGGCAGTAATGTTACCCGGCGTACGGCCTAACATTCGTTTCGCATCAGTACCCACGGCAGCAACACTTTTTTGTCCGTTCTGTTGCCGAATAGCCACGACCGAAGGCTCATCAAGTACGATGCCCCGTTCGCTCACATAAATCAGGGTATTTGCAGTGCCTAAATCAATGGAAAGATCCGTTGAGAACATGCCTCTTAAACGTTTAAACATACTTGTGATATCAACCTAAAAAGATAACTGTCGTATTAGCGAATGAGCCGTCCCAGCTCACTGCGGCAAATGTATCAATGGCCAAGGTTTTGAGCAAGCTCATCATCGTGAAAATTAAGGGTTTATCGTTACTTGCGAACAAACTTCACACCTACACGCCATACTGAGGGCAAAAATGCGATGACAAACTGCCTGATCACTCTCCTACTCGAAAACCTATGGCAGAGAGTATAGCCGCTATACAAGAAATAATGGCGAGTTGTGTAACGATAATTTGTACTCTGCCAACTATGTTGATCTCTGGTACAATCTCCAACTCAGATTTTAGGTCATGGCGATGCTATTAATCGAACGCAACCATCCCAGCGTTGCTGACCAGACTTTGCAAAAATCTGTAGAAAAAAAGCCCAATTAACACATCAAGCATATGAATTCATATTTTAGTTTCAGGAGATCACCATGGCGCTAAAGAGTAGCGACATAGACCAGATGGCTATCTTAGCTCGTCTTAATATTGATGAGGCAAAAACCGATCAATATGCAGAAAACCTATCCAAAATTCTAGAGTTTGTTGAGCAGATGCAGCAAGTCAATACCGACGAGGTAGAACCTTTGGCCCACCCTCTTGATCCCATTCAACGTTTCCGAGCGGATCAAGTCACCGAGTCCGACCAGAGAGATCGTTTTCAAGCCATTGCACCTCAAACAGAAGACGGACTTTACCTCGTACCTAAAGTTATTGATTAACATTGTCATTGGTTAACATTGTCATTGGTTAACATTGCTATTGATTAACACGGCTATTGATTAACACGGTCATTGAATAAAGAGATAATTGGCTACACTGGTTTGTTAATTAACATAGACGCTTAGATCAAACCCTTCGAACACAGTATATCGTCCATTCCACAGGCTTTTAAAATGCACAAGAAAACATTGGCTGAACTCTCACAAGGATTAAAAAACGGATCCTATTCTAGCGTTGAGCTGACGCAACACTTCCTTGACCGAATTCAACGCAACGATACACAACTCAATAGTTTTATTACTGTCACCCAAAGCCAAGCAATGGCACAAGCGAACCTAGCTGACAATCAAAGACAAATGGGAAATGCCACTGCGCTTACCGGTATACCGCTGGGCCATAAAGATATTTTCTGCACAAAAGATATTAAAACCACCTGTGGCTCGAAAATGCTTGAGAACTTTATAGCACCCTATGATGCCTGCATTATTGAAAAGCTTAATACCGCTGGCACCGTTTCCCTAGGGAAAACAAACATGGACGAATTCGCCATGGGGTCCTCCAACGAAAACAGCTTCTTTGGTCCCTGTAAAAACCCCTGGGATACGAGTCGCGTTCCCGGCGGCTCCTCCGGCGGCTCCGCATCTGCCGTAGCAGCCCGATTGGTCCCTGCGGCTACCGGCACAGACACCGGTGGATCGGTACGACAACCCGCTTCCTTTTGCGGCGTAACGGGTTTCAAACCCACTTACGGTCGCATCTCTCGCTGGGGTATGATTGCATTTGCTTCAAGCCTTGATCAGGCAGGATCTCTGACCCAAACAGCAGAAGATGCTGCATTGCTCTTAAATGAAATGGCGGGCTTGGATAACCGCGATTCCACCTCTATGGATCAACCCGTCGAAGATTACACCGCACAGCTGAACAATGATTTATCGGGGCTGACAATTGGATTACCCAAAGAGCTTTTTGCTCACAAGCTTGAAGCATCCGTTGAAACTCTTATCGACTCAGCCATCAAGCAATATGAAAAATTGGGCGCTACGATAAAAGAAGTCAGCTTACCCAATTCTGACCTCTCTGTTCCCGCTTATTACATTATTGCACCCGCAGAGTGTTCATCCAATCTATCCCGATTCGACGGAGTTCGGTATGGTTATCGCTGCGATGATCCCGTCGATCTGAATGACCTCTATGTGCGATCAAGAAGCGAAGGACTAGGGGAAGAAGTACAGCGTCGGATTTTAGTGGGAACATACGCTTTATCTGCTGGCTACTACGAGGCCTACTATCGAAAAGCCCAACGCGTACGCCGTTTAATCAAAAATGATTTCACCGAAGCATTCAAAGAAGTCGATCTTATGCTGAGCCCCACTGCACCCAGCACTGCTTTTAAAGTGGGAGAAAAAACAAAAGATCCCATTGAAATGTATTTGTCTGACATTTATACCATTGCCATCAGCCTTGCTGGCTTACCAGCGATCTCTATTCCCGTGGGGTTTTCACAGAATTTGCCGGTCGGCCTGCAACTCATAGGCAATTACTTTTGCGAATCGCGTTTATTGAATGCTGCCCATCAATACCAAAAGAACACGGATTGGCACCAACAAATACCAGAGCAATACGTATAACTTGCTCTAAAAAAATACACCAATGCACTTATCCAAACCGATTTGTCCTACAACAAGCTGACGAGTAATAGTTGGATTAACCCCTTTTTAGTGAATGACGAGGTATTGAAGATGGAACGGCAAATGAATGAGCAGCCAAGCGGTAATTGGGAAGTTGTTATCGGATTAGAGATCCATACCCAGCTGGCCACTCAATCGAAAATTTTTTCCGCCGCCTCAACTCAATTTGGGTCAGCACCCAACACCCAAGCCTGTGCAATCGATTTAGGCATGCCCGGTGTTTTACCCGTCATTAACGAAGAAGTGGTACGCATGGCTGTCATGTTCGGTCTAGCGCTAGAAGCCGAAATAACTCGCCGATCTATTTTTGAACGCAAAAACTACTTCTACCCTGATCTTCCCAAAGGCTATCAAATTAGCCAAGCCGAATTCCCTATCG
>JAHRWA010000048.1 GCA_019090455.1 Pseudomonadales bacterium
GTTTCACTTAGTGCTGAAGCGGCGGACGTTACTGAGCTGATCACGCCACTTGCACCCATTCAGCAGACTAACCCTACTTATAACCCCGGTTGGCATAACGTTGTCGCAGAGCCTGTTTCTTCTGAAGAGGCTAGAACCCTACTGGGAGAGCTTGTTTTTAATGAGAGCAGCTCTTTGGCTACATCTTTTGAACTGGCATCAGCCTATGCGACTCCATCAGATTACACGCAGCTGGCAGAAGCACTTGAAAATGATCCTCGTAGAATTTATCAGTTTATTCGAAATAATTTCGAGTACGTGCCTTATTACGGAGCCTTGAAAGGACCTTATCTAACCCTACATGAGCGATCAGGAAATGACTTTGACCAGGCCGCCCTGTTGGTAAAACTGTTACGTGCTGCTGGATATGTTGCTAATTTTCGATATGGCTCAGTCTCCGTATTGTTAAGTGACCCGGGTGCTATTCAGGCACTTTCAGATTGGTTGGGGACTGATGCAGAAGATCAGTTAATTATTCAAACTTTCGCAGATGGAGGTATACCCAGAACTTTTTCTAATAACCTGATTGAGTTCGATCATGTTTGGGTTGAGGCTGTAATCGATTCAGAAATTGTTGCTCTAGATCCATCATACAAATTGTCGCAACGGGATCACAGTATAGATATCGCTGCTGGAATGGGATTGAGTTTAACTAATTTGTTGAATGCGGCTGGCGGCACGGTAACTGCTGATTTTATTCAGGCAATGGATGAGCCTGGTCTTGATGCATATCTTACATCGTTAACCTCTCAGTTAAAGGCGCATTTTGAACAAAACTACCCGAATGCCAGTGTTAAAGAGATTGTTGGGGGGTTCACTATCATACCGGATAATAGTGATTCGTTACCTACAAGTTTACCATTGACTGCAAGTGCGTTGTTTAGTGCATGGTCCGAAATACCTAGCAACTATATTCACACAGTTAGGCTAGAGCACGGTGGTATTGATACAACTTATGATATCCCTGATGTGGCGGGTAGAAAAATCAGTATCCAGTATGTTGGGGAGGGCGCTGTTGATCCGGCACCCGACGATGCCGCTAATTTTGGCTCTGTTGCTATCGGTCAGGAAGGTGGGTCTTTTACTTGGCAACCGACAAATCCAAACAGCGTTGCCATACAACTTACTTCAACCATTAGTGGTTCAGGATCCAGTGCTTTTCATTTTCAAGACGGGGCAGGAATCCAAACTATACCTGCTGGTGGGAATGCTACCGTACAAGTTCAGTTCTCGGGAGTGGGTCAATCATCTGGTCGTAAGAATGCTGTACTCAATTTTGAGTATAGCTACGAGGGTTCGATCATTGGTTCCAGTGATGTTGTATTAACGGGTGCTGTGGAGCCTGGTCGTGTCGCAGAAATTTATATCGATGATGTACTGAGTGTGAGTGAGGGTGTACCGACTGGAAATCTCTCTAGTTTGGTGGTCTCAGTGGATCACCCTTATGCTTCAACCAATGGCACTTTCGCAGATCAGTCAGTGGAGTTTACCTTAAATCGGAATGGGAATTATGTTTTGGTCTCGGCTTTTGGTGGTGATCATAACAGTACATTATTGCCTGAACGCCAGCGTCTATTGAGTCGTATGAGCGTTGAAGGTGTCGCACCAGACTCACCAGAAATGCTCTCAGAAACGCTAAATGTGATTGGCCAAACATGGATGCAGCAAACCCAACTCAATGACGACATAGTGTCTTCGCTGTCGAACGTTCGGACCATCTATCATCATCGCTTTGGTATTGCAGCACAAGAAGAGGGTTATTTTGTCGATATAAAAGCGCAGCTCACAACATCTCCTTCTCGATCATTGATAACCCAGCGCGGAGCCTTCCAAGCAAGCTCGTTTATCACAAGTGCGATGGAGCATAGTGTGCTGGAGCAACTCCAGGGTGAAGATAACCCCGGTATTTCAACCATTAAAATTATTGCACTCAATAACCAGTATGGAGATAAGTTATTCCGTGCGGACAGTGCTAATTATTCCAGTATTCAAAGCCAACTTAATGGTTATTCCAGTTTCCATTTGAATTTATTTCAAGGGTTGATTGACACCGGCCATACCTTGATCTTGCCCGAAAGTGGCTTGGTGACCTTGAACGATTGGCAAGGAGTAGGTTATGTTGATTACCTCGTGTCTAGCCCTACTCGTCGAGGCCTAGGTATGATAATTGGCGGTGGTTTACACGGTGGCTTCTCAAGCATGCCGGAGCAAATCGATCCCTCTTACACAGAGGATGAAGCGTTTGTTGAGTCATTGCCTCCGGCCAATACGCCAACACCGATGGCTGCTGATCCTGTGGATTTAGGGTCTGGAGCATTTTTATCAAACCTTGGAGACTTGTCTTTGGGCGGCTCGGGATCAAGGGGTTTGAGTTTTTCTCGTAGCTACAATAGCCAGCAAGTTTCCCAAAATACATCCCACATGGGTAACGGTTGGAATCACTCCTATAACATCTATATCGCTGAGCACAGTGATGTATCGGGAGCTTTGGGCGAAAAAACAATATTCGAAGCACTGCCTCACCTAGTGGCAAATCAGGTGTTACTACAGTTGATGGATCCTGAACACCCCTCCATTGAACATTGGGGTGTTGGCGCGATGGTTGCCGATTGGGCCACCAATCAATTGTTGAATAAGTCCCGGACGATACATATGGGTGGCCAAGCTGTTACCTATCGGGAATTGCCGGACGGCACTTTCACACGACCCGCAGGCAGCACGGCAGATTTTGTAAAGTCGGGTAGTACATTTGAACTACGAGAACGTTTTGGGCGTGTATTCACGTTTAATGGGGATGACCGAGTGTCGTCTATTACTGACGTGGATGGCAATGCGATATCCTTTTCCTACAGTGGTGACTACCTAACACAAGTGACAGATGCGCTAGGGCGTACCCTCACTTTGAGTTACAGCGGTGATGATTTGTCGAGTGTAATCGATTCTACCGGGCGCTCTGTTACCTTTGACTATACCAATGGTAATTTGATTAGCAGTACAGGACTGGAATCTGCGCAATGGCAGTATAACTATGACAGCTTGAACCGAATGATCTCAATCATTGATCCGTTAAATACGGTGATGGTCTCCAATACCTATGATGACTTTGATCGCGTCACCCATCAAGTTGCCCCCAGAGAAAACGCAACTGCTTTGTATAAAATGCACTACACGGGTTTGTCTTCCAGCGAAGAAACACCTGATGGGGCACGTACGACATATTATTATGATTTTAATAAGCGAACTGTCGGTGTTGAAAACGCGTTAGGCCATCGTACCCATACAGCCTATGATGGCCAAAATCACGGTGTTTCTTTTATCGATACTCTCGGTCGTGAAGTCTCCATGACTTACGACGACAGTCATAATTTATTGGCGAGTGAAAACCCTTTAGGTCAGGTGTCCACATTCACCTATGATTCGCAGAATCGAATGATTGCAGCAACGGATGCTCTGAGTCATACCACAGAGACGGATTTTGACTTAGAGCATCACACGATTGCATCTCGCGATGCATTAGGTCATCAGTCAAATATGACCTATCGTTTCGATGGATTACTTGAGACCGTGACAGATCCACGTAATGTGCTCACGACCTATAGTTACGACAGCTATGGATTCCCGGCTGAAGCCCAAACCGGTTCACAGCCGACGGTCACTACTCAATACGATAGCGTTGGTAGGTTGCTGAGCTTAACGGATCAGGCCGGGGCATTGACGACTTATACCCATGATGATCGCGGTTTGGTATTAACCCGAACTGACCCTTTGAATAAAACAGCGACCATGAGTTACAACGCATTGGGCCAATTGGTCACGCAAGTTGACCGTAACGCTGAAGCTTATACGGCGACTTACACGCCTAGTCAAAAGCTTGATGTGGTTACCTTCCCTTCTCGTGCTTCAACCGCCAATCATCCTTTTGTACCGGGGTTTTCTGTTGATTTTGATTACGATGCAGATCGCGATCGCGTGGTCTCCATGACAGATCCAATGGGCGTTACTACCAACAGTTACGACCTATTAGATCGCCTGATCAGCCATACCGATCCTCATGGTTTTCAAGTGCAGTACCGCTATGACCAAGGGAATAATTTAACCCAATTGACGTATCCTGACGGTAAAACTCTCTCCTATACCTATGATACGTTGGATCGTATTGCGGGGATCACCATAGACTGGTTAGACAAGACCGTTACACCTAGCTATGACCAAGCCAGTCGTTTAACTCGGTTGGATAATTTCAACGATACCTACTCCACTTTTATATACGATGACGCCGATCGGTTGACCCGACTCTCGCATTTTAAGAGTGATGATAAAATCATAGGGCAGTATGAATTTACCTTAGATGCTAATGGTAATCGTATTCAAGCGAAAATCACCAATGAAACGATTCGGCCATCGGGGTTGATTGATCAGGTACGAAACCTGTCTTATAACGACGAAAAGAATCGACTGCTAACGGCAGATACTCATGAACTAGTGTCCTTTATTTATGATGATGAAGGCCAAACCCAGCGGGTGGTTGGGGATACGACCAATACGCATTATGAGTTCGATGGTGCCCATCGCTTAGTGGCGTATAACTCGGCTAGTGATAGTGCCTCCTACCAATATGATGGCGCAGGTAACCGGCTAGCAGCGACTCGAAATGGTGTTACCACACGCTATATTTACAATGCGAATGGTCAATTAATTGCGGAAGCGGATGGGTCCAACACCATCACTCGTTATTATATTTATGGCCTAGGGTTGATGGCCTTTTTTGATGTGGCAACTAATCAGCTTTATACCTACCACCATGATGCAACGGGTCATACCGTTGCGATGACAGATGACACTCAAGCTATTGTTAACCGCTATTCCTACAGCCCCTATGGTCGAGTACTTGCGAAAGACGAGCAGATTAAGCAGCCCTTCACCTATGCAGGGCAAGCGGGTATTTATACTGAAGCCGATGACCTCTACTACATGCGTGCTCGTTACTATGACGCCAAGATCCAGCGTTTTATCAATGAAGACCCATCGGGGTTCGCAGGGGGCTTAAATCTATATGCCTATGCAGGTGGAAATCCCATATACTTTATTGATCCTTCTGGGTTAGGGCCTGAGGCTGGGGGGTTAGGGAGTACCGTTTTGTCAGTTCTCGGTGTTTTCCCCGGTGTTGATTTAATGGTCGCGATTGTTGATCCCAAAGCGACTATTCTTGATGTCGCATTAGGAGCCGTTGCTGTTGTTCCTGGTGTTGGAAAGGGAATTAGTACGCTTGGGAAGGCTGCTAGATGGTTTGCAAAGGCAACAAAACCGGCAAACTTAAGTCCACCTGGGGCTGGTCGTAGTGGCGCATTTAGGGAAGCTAAAAGACAATCAGGTATTCCTGTTAGCCAGCAACCGAGTCGTGTGACTCAAAATATCGATAAACGTGGAAATACTCAACCTGGAAAAACTTATGAGTTTGACGTTACAGGTGAGGGAGGAAAACGCCGTACTGTAAATGTTAGAGATGATGCTGGCGGCCATAATTACGGAAACGGAAATTCGCAAAATCGAGGTTCTCATTTTAACGACGATGCAGGTAATCATTTTGACTACTGATATTGAACTTGTAAGTACGATGGATGTTTCGAAAGAAAATGAAGCGTACAATATTAGCGAAGAAAAGCTTCCAGAAAATACCAAGATAGCAGCCGGTAGTTGGTTGTCATCATCGGGCTCTCACTATCAAGCTAGGCTTTCTGTGTTGAGGCTAATTTTTAGTTTGATTATTTCGAAAATACCAAAGTTTAGATTTTGGTATTTTATAGGTGATTCTACTTGGCAAGATGATACCCGAGTTGTTCGTCATAAAAGGCTTTGGAAAGCGCTTAGCTCTAGGGGCATTGAGGTCGGACATTCAAATGAGACTTTTGAAGAGTTGATCGTGAGCGATGGTATGCTGCGTTTTTTTGGCGCAAAAAGTATTTCAGAGTTATCCATTGAATCTGTTGTGAAAGCTCTTTCTGAGGAGCGCTGTTCTTATTTTCTTGCTTTGCCTCAAGATACTGACATTAAGGTTGCACTTCATTTGGGTTGGGATGTTCACGATGGTTTTGATAAAGGGCTTCTGCGATTTTCAGTAGAAAACGGTGGGCTTCTTTTTAAGGCTATAGGTGAGTTTGATGATCCAGAAAGTGGGTTTGTAGGGCTGGGTGAGCCGGAACTAGTTCAAAAGTTGGTTGAGTAATATTGCAAAGGCGCTGACCTCTACTACATGCGTGCTCGTTACTATGACGCGAAGATCCAGCGTTTTATCAATGAAGACCCATCAGGGTTCGCTGGGGGCCTAAATCTATATGCCTATGCAGGTGGAAATCCCATATACTTTATTGACCCTTCCGGGTTAGGGCCTGAGGCTGGGGGTTAGGGGCTGCTCTTGAATTTGCGCTGGGTTTTATCCCAGGCTATGATTTGGCAGTCGCTATCACCAACCCGAATGCGACTACCCTTGATGTAGCGTTGGGAGAAGCTGGAGTTTTTCCAGGTGCAGGGAAGGCGTTTAATTTACTGGGTAAGGTTGGTAAATGGGCTGCAAAGAGTAGTAGCGGAGCTGTTAATAATGCCAATAAAGTTAAACTTGAAAAACAGCTGGCTTCTCAAGAGCAGTTGAGCCAACTCTCTAGTGGTGGTGGGACTGTTATTAGTCAGCCAGCAAAACAAGCGAATCGAATAGCATCCCAGACAGGCGGTAACCCTGCAAATATCCAGAAGGTTAGCTCTGATGCCCGGGTAGCAGGAGATGGTCAGCAAATTCAGACCCACTCATTTAGGGACGCTTCCACAAATGTATTAATTGAACCTAAAACAATAATTGGTGATTGATGGGCTGATAGTAACTATGGAAAAAATTGAAAGAGTTTCTTCTGTTTGCGGCATGCGAATAATTGAAATTACGCGAGATGGTGATGGCTCTTATCTGCTTCGTAAATTTGTTCGTAAATATGATGCTGAAGAAGAGAAGCTATACGAAATACGAGAATATCCTGATCCCGCCGGAAGGTTTGGAGATTTTGAAAGCGCTATTCAAGAGGCAAGAGATATACTACGGTAGTAAATGCGGGGCTGGTGGATATACAGAGAATAAACGATGATCGATCTACCTTTTGTGTTGGAAAGCTTTAAAGACGGCCAAGGTGTTCTAGTTACGCGAATTCAACTCTTAAGCGCAATTATTTATATTAAAGGTTCAAACGTATTGTTAAATATTTGATTCGGAGTTAAGTAGCCTCTTGTTTTTCTTGGCCGGTTATTTAGGTTATCTACTGCATCTTTAATCTCCTTCCAAGAGACCTTACTATAATCTGTTTTCTTTGGGAAAAATTGCCGAATCAACCCATTTGTATTCTCATTGATGCCTCTTTCCCATGATGAGTACGGGTGTGCAAAATAGGTTTCTGCATCTAGGGCTCGCGCCACTTTTTCATGGAGCACAAATTCCGAGCCATTGTCGAAGGTCAGTGTTTTTACTTTGTCTTTGTGCCGTTTTA
>JAHRWA010000049.1 GCA_019090455.1 Pseudomonadales bacterium
AGATCTACACTTCTAGCTTCGTCGGCAGCGTCAGATGTGTATAAGAGACAGGTGGAAAGGGTAAGGGGAAAGGAAAAGGTAAGGGCAAAGGCAAGGGCAAGGGGAAAGGTTTGGCGCTAGGGTTAGGAAAAGGGAAAGGTTAAAATGCACAAGGCAACGGCCCAAGCAGGATATCATTCGCGGCTGGATGTTCTTGTGTTGACGTTCATTCTCACCCTATTCACGAGTGCATTTTTATTATTCCAAATCCAGCCGATTATCAGCAAAACCATCTTACCTTGGTACGGCGGCAGCTCCATGGTTTGGAGTACCTGTCTGCTGTTTTTTCAAGTGGTGTTATTGCTGGGCTATACCTATGCTCACTTACTCACTAAATTAACACCACACCGACAAGCCAGCATTCATGTCTGTCTGATAGTCGTAGCATGCACCCTACTTCCTATCACACCGGATCCAATGTGGAAGCCCCAAGGAGAGTTTTCGCCCACTTGGCATATCCTTAGCCTCCTAGCAACGCATGTTGGATTACCTTACTTTTTATTATCCGCCACCTCTCCCTTAGTCCAAGTATGGTATGGACAAATTTATGAAAGCCGATCTCCCTATCGCCTGTATGCCCTGTCTAACTTAGGGTCAATGCTGGCACTCTTAAGCTATCCCTTTATTGTGGAGCCTTCGCTGGATACAATAACCCAGGGACATTATTGGTCCGTGGCCTTCGTTATTTTTTCTGCACTCGTGGCTTATTTAACCATTCTAATATTGAAGTCGAGTCATGCACTTTCCACTCCAAAGCCCCAAAGGGATAAGAACCACGTCTTTTCTACGACGATACAATCAACGCCGATACAATCAACGACATCATCTCCTGAGCTCAGACGACATAATCTAGGCCGACAATTTCTCTGGTTTATACTTCCTGCTTGTGCTTCCGTCACACTCTTAGCCATCACCAATCACTTGTCACAAGATGTAGCGGTCATTCCATTCTTATGGATCTTCACTCTGAGTTTATATTTACTCTCGTTTATACTTTGCTTTGACCATCCTCGTTGGTACAACCGAAATGTCTTCGCCTCGGCAACCATTGTATTGTCTGTTTTTCTCGGTATCAGTTCGTTGGAGGAAAGTCTTTTATTTAAGCCCTCATTTTATTATTACATGCCTAATCTTGCTTGGGACATTCGATTAGAGGTTGGAATTTACACCTCGCTGTTGTTTTTGATTTGCATGCTCTGCCACGGTGAATTGACGCGACAAAAACCATCAACTTCAAGACTCTCTTATTTCTATTTACTGATGTCAGCGGGAAGTGCCGCTGGCGCTGCATGGGTTTGTCTAATTTGCCCCATTATATTTTCGTCTTATGTTGAATTAAAAATAGGAATTGCCAGCTCGGTAATCATTGCGACAACGGTACTGGTGCAGCAAGCCTATAAAATACTGCCTCCCTCGAGCACCTCTATCCGATCTGTCACCGTGGTCGGCCTAATCATGATCACGGCATTAGGCACATCAATGATAGCCAAAAGAGATTTAATTAAAAAAACGGAGTCTATCGCCAAAACCCGTAATTTTTATGGCGTGCTAAGCGTTCATGATCTTAGTAAGGGTAGCCCGCATCACTATCGGCGCGCCCTCTACCACGGACGAATACTACACGGCATGCAAGTGAAAGTGCCCGGCCGCGAACAAACACCGACCCAATATTATGCCAACAACAGTGGGATTGGCATCACCATGCAGCATTATAGCGCTGTAGGTTCCACAACTTTGGCACCGCGACGTGTAGGCGTTATCGGTTTAGGTACAGGCAGCCTCGCTGTTTACGGACGATCACAAGATACTTTCCGGTTTTATGAGATCAACCCGCAAATGGTGACATTCAGTAAAAAATATTTTTCATTCCTACAGTCTACCCCTGCTGAAATTGAAATCGTGTTAGGAGACGGAAGACTTTCCCTAGAAAGCGAACCCCCGCAAAAATTCGACATTCTCGTTCTTGATGCCTTTAGCGGAGATTCAGTACCCATACATTTATTAACGGTAGAAGCATTTGAACTCTATTTAACTCACCTGCGTGAGGGAGGTGTCATCGCGGTACACGTAAGCAATCGTCATTTGGATTTATCACCCGTTGTCGCAGGACTCAGCAAACGCAGCAAGCTAAGCGCGATAGAAGTTTATTTACCCGACACGGGCAAGCGACTCGATACCACATCCACTTGGATGCTAGTCACCCGGAATGAGGGTTTCCTCAATCATAAAGCGGTAGTAGCAGCTTCATTATCAGGGCGTAAGCGATTCGAAGTAATGCCGGTATGGTCGGACAAATACAGTAGTTTATTCGATGTGCTCAATTATTAATTGTCATTACCTTCACCTTACGCGGAACAAACAAACTAAATTCAATACGGGCCAAAAATTGCAATTCGCTTATCATTACAGCAGTTTATCTGCTCTAATGTCGACTAATATACTATTATGACAAGGGGTGCTCGACGTGATAGGACCCTTTAAATAGATCGCAGCCGTATTGATTTGTGACAGGTAAGTTAAAGCCAATCTATTTTTTATCACTCTTAATTTTCAGATTGCAGTTCATTCGTTTACGTAGATTTAGTCACTAGCTTGCCAGCCCTCGAGATACATTATAAAAGGAAGTTGCCATGTCCACTATCGATAACATAAACCTCTCATCCTCTCCAAATCCTGTTGTTGTTCCAATCAATAAATCAGCCCAGCTAAAAGCCACAAATCGAACTCGGCCTGGCGTTGAAATACTTCCTCGTAAACCCAAATTTGGACCCTTTGATAAAATTAATAAATACTGGGCAATGGGAAATCCTGCCGTTAGCTTTGGACAGAGTTTTTTTTCCTTGGTTATCCCTGAAGGGGAAAAATTTTTTATCAGAACGGTTAACGCAGTTCGTGATCAAATAACAGATCCCGAATTGCTTGAAGATGTAAAAGCCTTTGCAAAACAGGAAGGCGTACATGCAAAATATCACGATGACTTCAATGCACATTTGGTCAAGTACGGGTTCGACGCTGATGCAATCACCCGCGACGCCAATCAATTATTTACATTTTCCGAAAAAATATTTACTAAAAAAGCAGCACTAGCGATTACTGCTTTCGCGGAGCACATAACAGCTATGGGCGCCGCAATGGAATTTCGTTTTCCTGAATTTACCGAAGACAGTGACCCCAAAGCCGTGGAGTTTTGGCATTGGCATGCTGCGGAAGAAATGGAACATAAGTCAGTTGCCTTCGACGTATTTAAGGAAGTAGGCGGGAGCTACTTTACCCGAGTCGGTGCTATCGTGGGCTTTGGTGCCATATCCAGCGTATTCTTCCCCCGTTTAGTGCTGCGAGAGCTTAAAGGTTTTAAGAATCACCAGTCCTCTGAAGTTCCCATCCCTCTATCTCGCATTGCAAGAAAGTACCCCGGTATCAATATGCGGATGGCAAAATTTGGGAGTTGGTATTTCATGCAATATTTCAAACCCAATTTTCACCCCTGGAATATTGATAATTCACACTATATTGATGAATGGAAATCAGAAAATCCAAATGTGAATTACGCTTAATCGTAAAGCTCTTATTTCGTTTCAAGACGACAGAAAGTTAATCAGATGTAAACTAAACCATCTATATTAATACCCTCCAAAAATCGTAGCGCTAGCAATTAAATGGTAATAGTTAAGACATCACCAATTTTTCGGTGATGTCTTAACTCGCTTTTTATCTCTAAAAGGATTTCCTATGTTTGTTGATCGACTAGTTCAAGGATTACTTCGCTTTCGAACCCCCCTCCTGTTCTGTAGCCTTTTCTTAGTCGTGATGGCCGGCATCAAACTACCTGAACTGGCCGTAGACGGTAACCCTGAAGCAATGTTCGATGACGACAACCCACAATTCCTCAAGAGCAATGCCTTGCAAGACGAATACATTCAATCTGAAAAATTGATGATTTTTATAAAAGTACCAGATGGGAATGTATTTACGACTGATGTCCTCTCAATGCTGCAAGAATTTACGGAAGAATCATGGCGAATGCCTTACAGCATTCGAGTTGATTCATTATCCAATTACCAAAGAACATTTGGTCAAGAAGATACCTTCATTGTTGACTATCTCGTTCCACAAGATGAAATATTAACGGCTGAACGACTTTCTGAAATCCGATCTTTTGCATTACAAGACGACATATTGTCACAGGTATTCGTCTCTAAAAAAGGCGATGTGGCGTCTATTATCGTCACCTTAGCAATGCCCGATGATAACGTTGAGCCGGTGAGAGAAATCACCGCATTTGCTGAAAAAATGCGTGAAGATATGGTATCCAAGAATCCAGGATTAGAGGTCCACTTTAGCGGTGAACTCACACTACTAAACAATATGCAGAATGTCGCTCTCGATGACTTGAAAAGATTACTGCCCGTTGTCTTCGGGGTCATCTTTATTATTTTGGCAATTTTGCTGAGATCTCTAGCGGCAATGCTCGCGTCAATGATTCTAATCGCCTGTACTAACACCATTGCTATCGGCACCTTTGTCGCTATTGGAGGTGAGTTAAACCCCGTATCCATGTCAGCACCGATGATGATACTCGTCCTTGCAGTGGCCGACAGCATCCATCTAATGACCCAATTCATCATTCAACTCCAAAATGGACAATCGAAAATTCGAGCGATGGAAGAAAGCATGAAGAAAAATATGCTGCCGATATTTCTGACCAGCATCACCACTGCGATCGGTTTTCTGGGGATGCACTTTTCTGATTCGCCTGCCTTTAGGGACATGGGTACCATTGCCGCCTTTGGTGTCATGGTGGCATTTGTACTCACCAATACCATGCTACCAGCAATCGTACTCATGCTGCCGACCAGCCCAAGAACAAAACCTTTGGCGTTAACACCTTATATGGTGTCACTCTCAGAGTTCACCATCAAAAGACATAAACCTATCTTCTGGGTGACGCTGTTATTCATTTCTTCCACCGTCATTTGGATTCCAAAAATTGAAATGAATGATTCCATCAACAACTATTTTGATGATTCCTTGGAGTTTGCCAAAGCACTTAAATTTGCCAATGACAACATGTCTAGCTTTCAGTTTATTTTATATTCCCTGGATTCAGGAAAGGAAGGCTACGCCAATGATCCCGAATTTCTGGCGAAGGTAGAACGTTTCAATGCTTGGCTGAAACAACAGCCTGAAATCACCAATGTCACCAGCTACCTCAACATCGTCAAAAGTATCAATCAAAGTATGCACGGTGAAGACCCTCAATGGCACAAAGTTCCTGAAACTCGACAACTGGCTTCCCAATATATGTTGCTATATGAAATGTCCCTGGGAGCAGGACAGGATCTCACCCAGGATATCAATTTAGATCGATCTGCAATACGGGTCATGGTCTCTCTAAAAGAGATTACCGCCGTCAACTTAATCGAGTTGGAAGAGCGCATTGCAAACTGGTTTGATCAAGAAGAACCTAGCATCAAAACGGAGGGTGGATCTCAAGCACTGATGTTTGCTCACTTAGGCATGTACTTAATCAAAAGCATGGTGGGCGGCTCTGTCTTTTCATTGCTCCTCATTACCGCTGTTCTCATGGTCGGTATCGGTTCATTTCGCTTTGGTTGTTTAAGTATTATTCCCAATCTATTTCCTGCGGCGATTGTCTATGGATGCTGGGCAATCACGGTAGGAGAGGTAGATCAATCTGCAGCGATGACCTTTAGTATCAGTTTAGGAATGGTAGTAGATGACACCGTGCATTTCTTAACAAAATACTTAGGAAGGCGAAAAGCGGGAGATACTGCTGAAGATGCTATTCGTTATACTTACCGTACGGCGGGTACAGCTCTGGTAGTCACCACGTTAACCTTGTCATCAGGTCTCATCTTATTAGTGTTGTCCCACTTCCGTCCCAACGATACCGTGGGGATTATGCTGTCTTCGATTATCGTTGTTGCCCTAGCGCTCGATCTTTTCTTTTTACCGGCGCTATTAATACGGATTGACAAGTACTTACCGATCAAGGTAACGAAAGAAAAAGTGGATGACGCCCCTGAAGGCTCAATTGCAGCGACTTAAATCCCTGCAACTTAAAGCCACTATTCACTAACAATGCATTTCAATACCAATGCAATGGCATCCCTTTCAATATCGGCGTTGATTATATCGACGCCGTGAAATGAATTAGTCGTCTTAATAAAACCAAACACGCTATTGGGTTTGAAGGGCATGGTCTTCACTGTCTCAAAGCCGTCGAAATCGTAGTGAGGACCACCCGAACAGACAACCCCCTTTTCTAGCGGTTGATAAACTGAGGTTCCGTGACTTAATAGACTTTCATCTTCCGGCAGATAAAAAAGTAAACTCATCAACCGTTCCGGACTATCCGTATGCGGACCTAGACCATAACCTTTGATGTCCTTAGTGAATTGCACATCCGCTTTTATCGTTAGCTTTTTACCCGACTCCGCGAGCTGGCACTTAAACAGAGAACCAAAAATATTCACCAGCCCATGGATGATTTCTTTACTTGTCAGCCATTGCTTCATGACATTCCAAACCGGGAGACTCTCTGGTGGCAGCCGACTAAATCCTTCATCATCAAATTCGAGACAAAGCCGATTGCAATACCTTTCACCTCTCGCTCTTTTCGTCGAAACCAGATCCACTAAATGTTGCCGTTGCGGTTTGTGTTTCATCAACAAGGTATAGAAGTCTGGAGGTAAAATATTCTCAATATAAAAATGTGGAAAAGGATCGTCGATAATGGTCACTTTATGGAACTTTTCCATAGTGTGATTGAGATTGAGCAGCGCTTGATTCGGTTTGAGAAGAGGCCCGGAGTCAGCCAACTGATCAAAACTAAATTGAGAACTGGGTTTGTAAAATATAAAATTACCCGTGTTCTTAAACATGCCTTCCTTCACCATACCCAATTCAACTTGCCGTTCACTAAACACGTAACCTAAATCTTGAAAATAAGGGATTAACGCTTTATGGCTTTCAAGATTGGTATTCAGCTCCACTAATACCGATTGCAAACCCTCGCTTTGTAATACCTTCTGACAGCCAGCAATAACAGAGTGCTCCAAACCGTCCACATCAATTTTAATATGATGAGGTGAATCCACTACCCCTTCTTGGATCAGCTTATCCAACACCACTGAAATACAACCTTGATTCACTGTTTGTGGACGCTTCTTTAAATTGAAATCCAGATTATCACCGAAGGTATGGCATGATCCTCCCAATCCAAAATTGCTTAGATAGAGCTTATCAATTTGATCTGACTCACCTACCGCTGCACAAAATGCCACTACATTTTCATGAAGATCATTAAGCACAATATGACGCATCAACTGCGCGAAGTTTTGCGATTCCGGCTCGAAGGCAAAGACTTTTGCATTCTTTGTGACTGCCGCCAACACAGTGTACAAACCGATATTGGCACCGATATCGATCAAGATATCATTGTCCCTAAACTGTGAAATCCAATTTACCGTGTCCGGCTCCTTCGACAATAAGGTGTCGATACGCCACTTAACACTCGCATTGGATTCTTCAAATACAAGCTGTGCATTGGAATACGGAATTCGTTTTATAGGTGAATTGTGAATGCTCTGTGATTGTGTCATTTTTTTATCCTTTAGCAAGGCTCTGCTGGTTTTGCAGCAAATAAGATGCCAAAGCACAAATCTTCTTTTCATAAACTAGAGGAAATAACAGCACCTTCTCATCCCGCTTAAAAGAGTCATATCGCCCTGCCCTTTATTGTGATCTTGAAACGTTAAAGAAGTTTGCACTAGATGAATATATTCGAATAGAGGATTAGCTAAGACCTGGTGTAGAAAAGGATGCGCCTTGATAAATAAAATTAATTTAGAATTCAATGCAGAGAAAAACAACACAAAAAAGGAGTTCATACGAACGCATGAACTCCTTAGCATTACAAACAATTGAATATACTAGCTACAAAGCCTCTGCTTCTACCGGCAAATTATAAAGCTCCTTCACCGTATCAAAACAAATCATATTTCGCTGATCATCGGTCAGCTCTGCTGCTTGATCATTTAGTATTTGTAGCGAGTTTGGCCACGTAGAATCACTATGTGGAAAATCATTAGCCCACATCAAACGTTCAAGATTCAAAAGTTCCTTCACTTTGTAAGCGACCCAATCATCCTGAAAAGTAATGTAGATATTCTCCTTGAAATATTCGCTAGGCAGTTTTTCGAGCTCCTGACCCTTCATCCAATAGCGGTGCCTCTTATATGCGTGGTCCGCTCGATACATGAAATGCGGCACCCAACCGGCATCGGCTTCAACACAGGCAATATTTAATTTTGGATTGCGCTGAAAAACTCCGGAGAAAATAAGCATTCCCATTATATCCTGACAACCACGAATAATAGATTGAAAACTATTGATGCGCGGTCCACGGTGATCATCTAACCCACTGGCACTACTCGTCAAGATATGAAAGGAAAGCGGTAATCCTAGATCGATAGAAGCCTGCCAGAAAGGATCGTAAATGGGATCATCGTAATCCGATACGCCTGGGTTACCGGGCATCATTACACCCACGAACCCCATCCTCTTAACCTCTTCGAGCTCCTTTATACCTTCGTCTATGTTGCGCAAAGCGATCTGGCCTAGACCAAATAAACGTTTTGGTGCCGCTGATACAAATGTTTGTAACCAGCGGTTATAGGCATCAAAGCAGGCTTTCTTAAAATCCAAGTCCTCGTGATTACACAAGGCCATTCCTACCGTGGGGTAGATAATTTCAGCAGCGATACTATCTACATCTTGATCAGCCACTCTGGCTTTTCCATCCCAACCACCACGCCACAGCTCTTCAAACTTAATCCCTCTGCCGACTAAATCTTTAGGGTCCTTTCCCGCTGCAGCGGCTAAACCGATATTAATGGGGCGCGCCATACCATCGACATAAAAGGCATCGCCTCCTTTCCCGTCATCCACTATATAGGGTGCCCGATCCTTGAATTTTGAATCGATGAAATCGGTATAACAATTGGGAGGTTCGGTGATATGTGAATCCGATGAAATCATTTTCTTAAGCATAAAATAATCCTTTATTTAGCGTCATAAGATAAATTAAATTAATTTACTCTCCGGTACATCAAAATTAAATAAACGCGCGGCATTGAGTCCGAGTATTTTCATTCGCGATTGATGTTTTAGATGGCCCATCGTACGCTCGATAGCTTCAGGAGAATGAGGCCAAGTCCCTTCGTGATGAGGGTAATCATTTGCCCACATGAAGTTATCAACAAGGTTGAGTGGTTCTGCTAGCGCTAAGCCTACGGTATCTTCTTGAAAACTGGAAAACCCTTGTGCTCGATAATAATCACTCGGTAAACCCTGCATTCTTGGCCTGGCCCACATATGGTGTTTTTTATAGGCCTCATCCATCGCCTCAAGCGCCCAAGCTACCCATCCGATTCCTGCTTCAATGGTTGCGAATCTAATTTTGGGGTGACGTTCAAGTACGCCTGAAGAACAAAGATTGGCAAGAGGTTCAATAGTCGGTGCGAGTGAATGAGAGACATAATTAATGACAGCGCCGCCATGTCCTTTAGACGCCCTTGGATCACGACCTGTGGAAACATGGAAAGTAATGGGAAGATTCACTTCTTCAATCAAGTCCCAAAGCGGTTCATATTCGGGTAAGTTATAATTGGGATCATCATGGTTATGAGCCCCAAAGATAGGCTTACAGGGTAAGCACACACCCTTAAATCCCAGCTTTGCACACTTTTCAATTTCCACCATCGCGGTTTCAATGTTCGATGTGGCCACTGCTGCCATGGGTGCTAATCGGTCATTATAAGGACCGAAGACTTCCCAGGCCCATTCATTCCAAACTCGACACATCTCGGTTGAAAACTCAGAATCCGTAGTGGCCCAGCACATCAATCCTTTATTGGGGAATAAAACTTCAGCATCGACGCCATCCATGTTCAAATCGGCTAAACGTTCTTCGGGGTCTCGACCCGCTTTACTGCGAGCCTTGTCTTCGCCTTCAAAATTACTTTCTCTTAACTTAGTGGGACGAAAACCTTCAGATACCGCCCACTTCCCGCCTTTTTCATCAATTTCAACTCGAGGTAAGCGAGAGCTGTAAATTTCAGGCATACGCTCATTCAACATATTAGCGGGTTCATTGACATGACCATCGGCTGAGATCAAATACATTTTATCCGCATCATCTGGTCTAGCCGTTCGGGGCCAGCCTTCATTCCCAGGTGTTTCTAATCTCCAACGATTGGGTTCGTTTATTTCTATTTTTTTTGCATCCATTTTTCACATACTCCTTGTTTAATATTTCGAATCTAACCATCATGCATTTAAAACTAAAACTCACTCCTCAAATTTCAACTATCAATTAAAAACTATCAGTTATCAATTATCACATCTATTAAATCATCTCTCTTTACACTACTCAGACTCAGGCAGGTGCGGTATCAAATTCATAGGGTTCTAATGTTTCCTGTGCTTTTTGGCGATATTTATGCCACCTGCCCCCACCGTAATAA
Organism: Pseudomonadales bacterium; assembly: GCA_019090455.1. GTDB lineage: Bacteria > Pseudomonadota > Gammaproteobacteria > Pseudomonadales > DC-out160 > DC-out160. The sequence continues at coordinate 10,590 of JAHRWA010000049.1, forward strand.
CTGAGACTCCCGTCCTCTGCCGAGCCATGCCCATCATAGTAAGAAATACAATTCCGTAAAGGCTTGGTAGTGACATCGGCAATTCGACAATGCTCGGCATAGTCATTTTCCGGCTGCTGTTTCACATCCACAATGTCCACACCCTTCTCTCTCATCGTATTCAGCATCCACACCACATACTCGGCATGCGCATCCAACGCATCGGTAAAGTTGAAACTACCGCCGCCGCCCTGCGGTCCGGAAATAATAAATAAATTGGGGAATCCTTTACTGTGTAGACCTAGAAAGGTTTTTGTTCCTTCGGACTCCCATTTCTCATTCAGCGTTTTACCGCTGCGTCCTGTAATGTTATTAAACGTGGATATCGCCATCCACTTGAATCCGGTGGCGTATATTAAGACATCGACAGGATACTCCTTTCCGTCATGAACTATGCCCTTCTCATTGATTTCTTGTACGCCTAGCGGCGCAGTATCCACAAGGGTCACGTGCGGCAAATTAAACGCAGGGAGATATTCATCATGAAAAGTCGGTCTCTTACATCCATAAGGGTAATACGGTTTCAATGCTGCAGCAGTAACCGGGTCTTCCACTATCGCATCCACTCTGGCTCGTATTTGTTCCATGATACGAAAATTGGTATCCAACTGTTTTTGGACCATTTCTTCTGGGGATAATTTTGTGGAATGAGACTTGGGCTCTTTGAAATGATCGATCTTACCGGAGAGGTAATCATCATTCGCCTTCATCGCAGTGCGTCCCGCTGAAATTTTTGCAAATCTTGCTCTACGTGATATGGCCCAATTCGCTTCCGTGGGCCAGCAATCTTTTTCTTCTTGAGTCGTCTCACGTTGGTCGCGTACGTCAATGGAGGAAGGTGTGCGTTGAAACACGTATAGCTCTTTCGCGATTTTTGCCAATTCTGGCACTGCCTGCACTGCGGTGGCTCCAGTGCCGAGAATACCGACTTTTTTCCCGGTCAAATCTACATTGTAATTCCAGCGTGACGTATGGAATGATTCACCCTTATAGGTTTCCATTCCTTTGATCCGCGCTAATTGCGGAGTCGTCAATATACCATTGGCCAGCACCACAAATTTAGCTCGCATTTTATCACCGCGATCAGTGGTGACACTCCATCTTCCTGTGGTCTCATCCCAGTCCGTATTTTCAACAGTGGTATGAAATAGACAATGATCGTAAAATTTAAATTTCTCTGCCACTTTTTGGCAGTACTCCATGATTTCAAATCCGCCCGCAAATTTCATTGAGGGTATGTAACCCATCTCTTCAAGCAAAGGAAGATAGCTATAGGACTCTACATCACACGCAATGCCCGGATACCGATTCCAATACCAAGTACCACCGACGTCTCCCCCTTTCTCGCAAAACCTGACATCAGTAAATCCCATTTTTTGTAATTTATGCCACAGGAGCAATCCCGCAAAACCCGCTCCCACTACTAAAACCTCACACTCGTCTGTCAATGATTCTCTTGGCACCGGGTCTGCGGAATAAAGATCTTTTAAATAACTGCTGAATTCTCCCTCCATATCCATGTAGTCGGCTACACCGGCTCTTTCTTCTTTAAACTTTAGGTATTTCGCTTGTTCTTCAGCGCTAAAGACGGCGCCAACTGGCGCATCAGGAAGTGTTTTTTGAGCCTTGTTGGTATTGACCGAATAGCCTTTGCCATTAACTTTTCCGATGGCCTTGGAAGCTCTCGTATTGAATATCTTTAAACCGGTTTCGGGATCTGTGCGGACTACTGCCATAATCATACTCTCACTCTTAAATGTGTATTAACAAAACCATTCTTATCGATGTGATATATCCTACGGATTGTAATGAGTATAAAACGGATGAAAATGATATAGTAGTGAATTCAGATTCATAGATGCCGTTAACATTAAGCAGCTTTGTTATCTACCAATTCCCAAACCAGATCCACTTCATCATGATTAGACTATCAGCAAAGAACATGCGATTAGCCAAACATGAGAATACAACTCACTATTACAGCCAATGTTACACCCCTCTGAAACCAATAAATTTCAACAACACAAAGGCCCATTATGAATCCTTATGAAAAATATATATTGCCTCATTTTATCAACGTAGCCTGTGGCATGAAGCCTATTACCTACCAACGAAAAAAAGTGGTCCCTGAAGCGTCAGGGCGAATTTTAGAAGTGGGGATGGGTTCAGGCCTTAACATGCCTTATTATGATCCCAGCAAAGTGGAAAAGGTTTATGGACTTGAACCTTCCGAAGATATGCGGGCACTCGCCGCTAAGCGCGTGGCCAACGCACCTTTCGAAGTTGAATTTATCGATCTCCCTGGAGAAGAAATCCCTCTAGAAGATAATTCCGTAGATACCGTGCTATTAACCTATACCTTATGCACCATTCCTGATACTGCCCAGGCTTTAGCACAAATGAAGCGTGTGTTGAAACCGGGAGGTAAGTTACTTTTTTCTGAGCACGGCGCAGCACCTGATGAATCGGTGAAAAAGTGGCAAGAAAGAATCAACCCTTATTGGAAACCCATCGCAGGTGGCTGCAATCTCAATCGCGCCATCCCTCAGTTATTAGAACAAGCAGGTTTTAAGATTAATGATATGGATATGGCGTATCTTCCGGGTACCCCTAAATTTGCTGGTTTTAATTATTGGGGCGAAGCCACGATTTAAACTGATCGCGAACCCCTGAGGACGCAATAAAAACCATTGGGTTTCGCTCTTAACTGCCCAATGGTTCTCTTAAGCTGCACAAAGTTTATTTAACTGCCCAATATTTATCTTAACCCAATGTGACACTATCCATTATTTCTTAGGCGCTCGTTTAAACCGTCTCCCTAGCTTTCTCATACCGGCCAACCAGCGATCGGTATCCTGTGCCTTCCTCTCTCTATAAGCTTGAACCTCTGGATGAGGTAGTATCAAAAAGCGCTCTTCTTCTAGCCCTTTAATCACTGTATCTGCTAACTCTTCCGGCTCAATCATTCCATCCACCCCTGCTACCCCACCTCCCGTCGACGCAACCAGTTTGGTTCTAACCGCTTGCGGACAAATAACGGAAACACCGATACCTTGATCATGATGCGCAATAGACATTGATTCGGCAAATGCCACTGCACCGGCTTTGGTAACGGAATACGAAGCTGAGCCTAACTGGGTCAATAGGCCAGCAGCGGATGCCGTACTCAGCAAATAGCCTTCGCCCCTTTCTATCATTCCTGGCAATACCGCTCGTGCTGCATAGACATGCGCCATGACGTTGACCTGCCAACTCTTTTCCCAGCGATGGTTTTTAGTATTTTCTTTTCCGAAAAATGCGACACCCGCATTGGAACAAAATAAATCGATCGGCCCAAACCGTTCCTCCGCTTCGACGCAAAGGTTTTTAACGGCTTCTTCGTCAGTGACATCTACGACCAAGGCGAGTCCGTCGATTTCTGCAGCAACTGATTCTGCACCGGGACCATCCAAATCCACAACCACCACAGCTCTCGCCCCTTCTTGCTTGAATCGGCGACACAGTGCTGCGCCAATTCCCCCAGCGCCCCCGGTTACTACCACATGCTTCCCTTCCAGCTTCATGTTAACTCCTTTTTTCTCATTATTTTATCGAGACACCAATGTCACGCGAACGCATCAACACAATTCAACATCAGGCATCTTAATAGTGACAAAATCGACATGCACCAAATGCTCTGTCATAATTGTTTTGTAATTTAGCAAGACTATATCAGCACGAATCAAGGGTTGAAATGAGCCACAGAGCTAATTCACAATCCTAACTGCCTTAAACAATAACCCAACTATCTAATAATCCCACGATGATCAAGAGGAAAAAAATGAAAGGTACCTTACCCGCTATACTGTGTATCAGCCTATTGTTAACAGCATGTGATAAATCAGACAAGACCGACTCCAGTGGCAAATCAGAACCTCAAAGCGCTACGACAACTACACAGAGCAAAAGCAGTGCAACACCAAAATCAGAAGCTGTTGCATCGAAAGAATCCACAAGTGCTGCGGAATCTAGCAACACTTCAGAATCAGCAGAAGTTACTGAAGAACCCATTTCAGACAAAGCAAATGAAGAAACTGTAGCCAGCAACACAGATATACCCGTTGAAGAAATTTACCAAAGAGCCTGTCTCGGCTGTCATGCTTATGGCGCTGCCGGCGCACCTAAAGTCGGAGACAAATCCGCTTGGGAACCCCGTCTTGCAAAAGGTGATGCGGTATTAATAGAGAATGCCATTAAAGGCTTTAGGGCAATGCCACCAAAAGGGGGCTCCATGGCCCTAAGCGACGAAGAAGTTTCTGCTGTGGTCATGCATATGATTTCACAGTCTAAATAGACGTCTCTTAACACTATTCCCTCGATAGAGTAATTTAAAAATCTCGTGCCGAGGTCGGATGATTTTAAGTTTTGATAAAACCATTCGTCCTCGGCTATTCAAATTCGGTGAATTTCAAAACAATGATCGTCAAAAGAAATGATCGTCAGAAACAATGTTGATCAGAAATGGTGTTAGTCAAAAACTAAAGCACCATTTAAAAATAAAGTCTCCACTACCACTCTATTCTCTCCCTTGTTTAATTCATCAAGGAGTCTTTGTGTATCAATAGTATTAGCATTCGATAATTGCTCTGCAAGAGAAAGGCCCACATCATAAGATTGACCATCAACAAACAAAGTACTTTCTTCCTCACTCAAAGAACTTCCTTCATTACGCGTAGAGCTATCAAGTTTTCTCATATAGGCAAATCTCGATGCAGCATTTCGACTTATTGGTTCCCCGCTATGAATTCGATCAAACCAGCCATCAAGATTATCAGGTAGCAGCTCTATTTCAGGATATTTACGTTCAGTGACAAACTGCCCGAGCCATGACGTAATGGCATCTTTGTTTAACATTCCTTCGATTAGCATTTGCTGAACTTGCTCAACAGTATCCTCTGTAATTTCACCCATTGATGCCTTCAGTGACTCTACTGTGTCGGTATAGCGTTTATCTTCAGAGATAGCCTCTAACGCTGTGGTAGCAACGCCATCAATGACCTCCCTTGCACTAGGGGCTCTAAAACCAATGGAATAAGTGAGACTGTCTTCTATGGAGACGCCTAAATGAGAGAATTTTGCGGGTATGTATAACATGTCCCCTTCATTTAACGTTATCTCCAATTCAGCTGAAAAGTCTTTCAATATCCGTACAGGCGTATCGGGGAGGAATTCACTTTTTGAATGACACGCACCTCCCACTTGCCATTTTCTCGCGCCTTTTCCTTGAATCAAAAAGACATCGAAAAAATCAAAGTGCTGAGAAACCGTCCCTCCTACTGGAGCGTAACTCACCATCACATCATCCAAACGCCAACTGGGGAGGAAATTGAAAGCACCTAAAATTTCCCTGACTTCCGGCACCCATTGATCCACCGCTTGAACTAGTAGCGTCCAATCGGTATCAGATAAAGTTGAAAAGTGAGATTCTGCAAAAGGCCCGTGCGCAACATCCCACACCCCTTTCACTTGAGAGATAATTCGAGATTCAGCATCGTCCTCTAAAGACAAGCCAGCGAGATCTTCCGGCTCCAACCAATCGACATGGCTGAATGCATTTCGAACGACCATCGGTTTTTTTTGCCAATATTCTTGCAGAAAAAGTGTGACATCAAAATTTTGAATTTTCATTAATCGCCTGTAAAATTGAATAATCGCTTTTCAGTCCTAACCTGCTTTACTGGAACAGAGTATACACGCAACGTAATACACACTTAAAATTATGAGCAGGACTAAGAACAAAACTATGATCACTGAAACCATCTTCAAAACCGTCACCTGGGAAGAACAGAGAGATCAACTCCAAAGAATTCGAACTCTAGTTTTTGTGGAAGAACAAAATGTACCCGTGGAACTAGAATGGGATGAGGAGGATCAGCATGCACTGCATTTCTTAGGAATCAATAATGGGAAGTCTATTGCTTGCGCTCGTTTATTGCCTTCGGCGCAAATCGGTAGAATGGCGGTCATGGCGCCCTTTCGTAATCAAGGCATTGGTGGCGCAATGCTGATGTACATTATAGAAATCGCAAAGCAACAGAATATCGCCCCCCTATTCCTTCATGCGCAGAATCATGCGATACCTTTTTATGAAAAGCTGGGTTTTCAAGTGAAAGGCGATGAGTTTATGGATGCTGGCATCCCGTATCATGAAATGTTTTTTGTGGACAAATGATATAAGCGCTAGATTTAGCCATTCCTTCTATCGCTTATTTTTATTTCTAATATAACGGAAGCTCCATCAATACAGCTCTAAAATATCTCCGTTATATGGTTTATGGTAACAACTTTACCCGAGGTATGAATTCGCGGCAATGAGACCAATCCATTTGGCCACTTCACAATAATTGTAACGACGTCTGAATTCCCTACACCAAAATGTGCTTCAGCAGGATTTTGCGAAACAAAATTACCGCCCGCTCTAATTTCTTGGACTTGTGTTTTCCCACCTGCTACGACTGTGATCTTGGCCCCTATGCCTTGAGTATTATCTGAAGGCCCATTTAGTTTTACGGTGATATACTTATTCGCATTACCGCCGTTATTACGAAAAAGCTTTGGTGCTCCCTGATTGTTCGCCACAAAGACGTCTATATCCCCATCTCTATCATAGTCAAAACAGACTACGCCGCGCCCATTTCCATCGTCAATCAAGTTAAGCTCAACGGATCTTTCTGTAAACGTATCGTCACCATTAGAAATAAATAATCGGGAAGGATCGTTAATGAAGGTCGGATCTGACGACATTGAAAATCCGTTAACATGAAAGATATCTAGGTTGCCATCATTATTAAAATCAGCAAAACAACTACCCCAACCCCAATACCCTTCCGCAACTCCCGCAGCATCGGTCACATCTTCAAAACCGCCCTGTCCATCACCTTGGTAAAGTCTATTGCCTGTGACTCCCCATGTTCCTTCCGATACTTCATCCTCATCCCATATACTCGTGACAAACCAATCAAAATCACCATCGCCATTAAAGTCCCCTACAGAAGCGCCCATCCCATTTTCATCGGTGATCTCAGGGGGAGTTTCGTCAGCAAAAGTACCATCGCCTTTATTTATTAATATTTGGCTAGTACCAAAGTCTGAAGAAAATAATAAATCAGGCCAACCATCGTTGTTGATATCGCTAAAATTAGGGGTGAAGGTAAGGTCCAAATTACGGTCAGGAAATATCGGAGAATAAATGGGATACGTTGCTGATATCTGGGAAGCGATACTGACATCGGTGAAATGTCCATCTCCGTCGTTCAACCAAAGATGCTCTGTGGACTCTCCGTCTACCACCTCAACTGACCAATGCGTTAAAGCCAAATCCAAATCACCATCTTTATCGTAATCGGCAAAAGCTCCTGAAAATGTTGGCTTAGTTATATTCAGAGCTGAGGATACCGTCACATCTTCAAACGTGCCTGCGCCTGTATTTCTAAAGAGAGTAGGAATGGTATCCTTAACGCCATTCACTAACAGATCGAGAAAACCATCGCCATCAAAATCAGCAAACAGAGGCCCACTACCAAAACTACCAGTAATATCTACGCCTGCGTCCGCACCAATCTCTTCAAACGTACCGTCCCCTTTATTTCTAAATAGCAAATTTGGTCCGATATCACCTCGTACCGCATAGAGATCAATATATCCATCATCGTTAAAATCACCAGCGGCAACGCCGCCTGAAATTTCATATTCCTCGTCAAATTCTGGTATTAAATAACCGTGTTCATATTCAAAGCCAGCGGCACTGGTGACATCAATAAATCCCCAAGTCGGATTCGGATCACAGCTATCACCCACTCCATCTTCGTCTATATCCGACTGATTAACGTTGGCAACTAGAGGGCAATTATCTTGCGCATTATCAATCCCATCTTCATCCGCATCGGGATCGCAGACATCACCGATGGAATCATTGTCGACGTCTTCCTGTAATGGGTTATAAATCGCTGGGCAGTTATCACTCTCGTCGTCCACACCATCATTGTCGGCATCCGTATCACAGGCATCTCCGATACCATCAATATCGGCATCTTCTTGCAACGGATTAAAAGTGTTAGGGCAATTATCGAGACCATCGTCTATACCGTCGTTATCGCTATCCTCGTCGCAAGCATCTCCGGCACCATCACTATCAACGTCTTCCTGCAATGGGTTTCGAATCATTGGGCAATTGTCGCTAGCGTCTTCAGTGCCGTCATTATCATCGTCTAGATCGCAAACATCTCCAGCCCCATCATCATCATTATTCTCTTGTAAGGGATTGAACAGTGAAGGACAGTTATCAATATCGTCGTCTACGCCATCATTATCACCATCAACATCGCAAGCATCCCCTATTTCATCATTATCCGTATCTTGCTGCGATGGATTTGAGTTCATAGGACAATTATCGACAACATCATCTACACCGTCGTCATCATCATCCAAGTCGCAAGCGTCCCCAAGACTATCTCCGTCAAAATCCTCTTGCTGGGGATTACTGATTAAAGGACAGTTATCAGTAGTATCAGGAACACCGTCGCCATCATTATCAGGAAGTTGCTCACTGCAATCTAAATAATAATTAGCGCTTCTCAGAACATTAACACCACCACTCCCTACCCATTCAAAAACAATAGACACCTTACGTAATACACTGGTGTCGGTTTCTTCGGCATGGCAACTGAGTCGAATTGAATCCGTATAAGCTAAAGAAGAACCCGTGCCACAAACACCTTGCTCGTGTACAGGGATGGAGCCGTCTACGGTATAGCATACCGTAACGCCAGCTAATGAATTTAAAGTAATGACGCCCGTCGAGGTATAGAAAATAGAATCAGGCGATGGGGAAAAAATGGTATCTGCCGAAGGCGGTGGAACACAAGCTGAAGTAAAAATAACGATTAATGCGATAAACACACTACGTGGCAGTTCCTTCAAGAGAAGATTCAGCCGGGCTCGTTGAAAAATCATGGGGTGCCTATTCAATCAAATTTGGATTTTCATCTATATCTACGTGGGCTTGAATAGTAAAAGAAAAAAACTCCTAGACCAACACTAGATACCAACCATAACATATTGTTTTATAATAGGTTAACCAGTCGAATAAAGGAGATTGCATACCCAGCAAAACCTACATAACAAAAGGCCACTTCTATTTATAGACATTTTTATCATATTGTAATTTTAAAAACAAGGTACGCTAGGTAGGAAAATTGTACACACAATCCGAGACTGCATTCAAAATTGAGACTAACGATATTTATCAGGTGCAGGCCATTGTCACTCTACACAAACAGCGCCGAGTTTCAAGAGGGGGCTGGTTGGCATTGAGGCCAGCACCTTACCTTTTGCAGATCCAAGAACAGTTGAGCCCGTTCCCCTTGTAACATTGCCAACATTGATAGAAACCTTACTTCAATACAAAGGTATGCTAATTCGGAAACAGAGCGAGGGGAACTCAATCGTGAAAATGTTCACTTACTATGAATGCTTCGTTAAATTATGTTGCCGGCCTTAGAAAAGGCCGGCAACAACAACTAAAGCTTATTTTTTTGCATGCAACCTTACTGGCAATTCTGTATAGCCTTTTATCAAATTATGATACGTCCGCTGTGGCTCAGCCATCACTTCAACATGCTCGAAACGATTTAGGATTTCCTCCCAGACTATGCGTAATTGCATTTCGGCGAGTCTATTCCCCATGCAACGGTGTATTCCAAAACCAAAAGACAAGTGATGCCTAGGCCGCTCTCTATCAATGATAAAATCATACGGATTATCGATAGCATCCTCGTCGCGATTACCAGAGACGTACCACATGATGACTTTGTCTCCTTTTTTAATATTCTTTCCCTTAAGTACAGTATCCTGGGTAGCAGTTCGACGCATATGGGTTAATGGAGTTTGATAACGTATAATCTCCGGCACCATAGTACCCACCAAGTCATGATTGGCTCGTAGCTTTTCATATTGGTCAGGGTTTTCATTTAAGAAAAGGACGCTGCCTGATATCGAATTTCTAGTGGTATCATTGCCACCGATAATCAATAACATTAAATTCCCCAAAAACTCCATAGGCCTTTCATTAGCCATGTTTTTGGTTTCTTCACCATGAGCTAACATTGAAATCAGATCAAATTGAGGTGGTTTATTAACACGATCTTGCCACAACTCGAAAAAGGCTGGGACGCACTCACCCATGAGAATTTTTTGGCTTTCTTCATAAGAGGAAATTAAGGATTGAGGACCCGGAACCGCAGTCGCAACATCGGACCAATACGTTAATTTCCGACGTTTTTCAAATGGAAAATCAAAGAGAGTTGCTAACATTTGCCCAGTTAATTCAATAGAAACTTTATCCACCCAATCAAAAGTTTCTCCGATAGGAAGCTCATCTAGAATCTTACAAACACGCTCTCGTATAAGAGACTCCATATTTGCCAAATTTCTCGGCGCTACCGAACTCTGCACGGTACGTCGTTGATCACCATGCTTAGGTTCGTCCATAGCAATAAACATCTGCATATCGTAATCTGAATCTGGTGCTGCATCCATTATTGCAATGGATGGCTCAGATGAAAACACTTCTGGATTGCCTTCAACCTCCATAATGTCTTCAAATTTTGTAATTGACCAATAAGGGCCGAACCTGGATTCTTTGCAGTAGTGTACTGGATCTTCTTTTCTCAGCCGATCAAAAAAACCCCACATCGTGTTCGACTGATATATTTCGCGCTGGCTGACATCATAATTTTCTAATGCGACTTCATAAGGATCTTTACCCATCATGTGTCGGTATTTTTTCTTCATTACAGCACTCATAGTCGTTCCCCACTATTCCTTTATTTTTGTGAATCCAAAAAAATTTAATCCCTAAAGCATCTAACTCTTACTAAAACGTCAGAGGCGTTTTCTTATACAATATTTCTGAAACCCCATTCTGGAAGCTGTATTTCTTTAAACCATATTTATTCAAGCTCTATTTTTTAAAGCGCGCTTATCAAACAGTTTTTATCGAATACTTCATTGCACATAATATACTTAAAATAGAACTACTAGAGCAGTACTTCACGTTACGATTCAGAGAAAGCATCCTGTCATTATCAAAGCTTAATTTGGTTCTCGTTTATTTCGTTTATCAGCGAAGAGTCTAGTGTGGTATAGCACTTTTCGCTATGCAGGGCCACTCGAATAGCACTCTTCACTTTGTGAGGGTCATAGCCATCCTGCTTCAAATTAAATTTCTTATACTTAAAGGTACCCGTTCGCTCTAGAGTGTCATTCACTCTTACGAATAGTGGCATTGCATAATTTGGCAATTGTGATGCTAAATATTCGTAAAATTTTGCGCCGTCAATATTCGAATTCTTTTCCTCTAACTTAATAGCCACCATACCGGCACGACCCGTCGCATGCGGCACTTCAACACCGTAAACTACAGATTCTTCCACTCCTGGAAAATGATTTACAACAGTTTCGACTTCACTTGTTGAAACGTTTTCCCCCTTCCATCGAAAGGTATCCCCAGACCGATCTAAAAACTGCATGTGCCTACAACCAACATCTCTCACTATGTCCCCGGTATTAAACCAGCTATCTCCTTCCTTTTCTGCACCGTAAATTAGTTTACCTTTATTCTTGCTTGTATCCGTATATCCGGTGAACGGAACTAACTTGGTCAAACGCCCCAACAACAAGCCGCCCTCCCCCTGCTCCACACGTGCAACACGCCCATCCTTATCCAATATAGGCTCTTCTGTTTCTTCATCGTATTTAACTATCGCATATGGCCCAATAATAAGACCCGTTGTTTTATCCATATTGAATAGGTTCAGTGACGCTATATTGGATTCACTTGCCCCGTAGACTTCTCTGACTTCCTCAATTTGGAAGCGCTCTTTAAACTCAAGCCAAAGGTCCGCTCTTAACCCATTTCCAATGATCACCCTTAAGGTATTGTTGGCACTCTTTGGAGATTCAGTATTGAGTAAATATCGGCACAACTCGCCGACATAGCCGAAAATCGTAGCCTGATATTTTTCAATATCATTCCAAAAATCACTGGCACTAAATTTACGCCGCAACGCAAAAGTGCCTCCGCCAACTAAAACAGAAGACCAACAAACTAACGCCGTTCCATGATAAAGCGGCAAAGTACAATAAAGCGTATCTGCTCGCGTGACGGGATTCATTAGGGCTGCAACATAGGAAGCTGTAACGGTTTTTGCAAATGTTTGAACTGTTGCTTTCGGCAATCCAGTTGTACCCGATGTATAGATGTACATTCCCGCATCTTCAAGATCCACTTCAATATTAAGATTATCGGTAGAGCAGGATTGAGCCGCTTGGCTAAGGTTAATAAAGCCTTCACGTGTACCCTCAACCGATGTGTAAGTACTGGAGTCGGGCATATAGAATGTGGATCTCTCTGCAGAAACTGAGTCATTTACATCAAGAATGGCTTCATATTTATCACACAGCTCCTCCCCGATAATCAGTGCAGTTGGCTTAACTAGGTCTATGCAATGCTGCAAAGCTTTTCCAACCAGAGAGGTGTTAATCAACCCAGCCACCGCTCCAATTTTATTAAGTGCAATTAATACAACTAAAAACTCAATTCTATTTTCCATAAAAAGAATGACAACATCTTTTGGCTTCACATTATTGGACAATAGATAGTGGGCAACTTGATTCGAATAGTCATTTAAACCACTATAAGTGAGGGATTGATCTTCGTAGAATAAAGCGGTTTGATTAGGGTCACGGGAAGCATTTAACTCCACGAGCGAGGAAAGAGGGGGAGCATTTTTATTTAATTTAGTCGCCTTGGTATAAATGAATTTACAAAGACTCCCAATACTATTGAATAAGTATTTCCGTTGCTGAAATAGATCCCTACGTGTAATAGACGGTTCCATATACCGTTGCCTCATCCTTGTAGCAAATTTGGTCAAATTCACAATACATAATTGCGGCTGTACCAGTACAGGAGGGAAAACAACTAAAGCTCACTCAATGTTCTATAACAGCTCAAATACGTTCCAGTAAATTTAGCATTTTATCTTTTTAATGACATCACGTTTGCCTGATAATACAAGCCGTATATGGGCATTACAAGAAAAAAACAGCCCTATCGTTGTTGTTCATATTGACGTAAGTATTTCTCAACTAAAAACACATGCTCATCAAATTTAGCTTGAGTCCTTAACGCATTTGCTAACTCGAAAACGTATTCTTGGTTGGAGCCACTTGCTCCAGCAGAATTTCTGATTTGTACGGCTATCTCTTCTTCGCTTGCTTCACCTAAATAAGCTGCATTATATTCATCTGCCAAATAGACCAGCCCATTGACAGTACTTCCATTTTCAAACGTTATCGCCGCTATTTTGCGAAGATAACCGTTCTTTTCTCTAAAATCGAGATGCCCTAATTCCTGTGGCGTTATTCGGTAAGCCACTCCGTGACATGTTGTGCCTTGCGCTTTGATGAGCGTAACGACTCTTCCTGGATTCTCTGCAGTTCCACGGTGGTCATGGGAACCTTGCCAAAACCGTCGACTCATACCCTCGATGTAGGCTATTTTTTTCTCTATATAAGGAAAGTCCGCCTTATATAATAGCGAACCGTACCCGAATAGCCACAAGCTTTTATGGTCTGCGAAATACCCATGGCTTTGATTTTTTAAAACAGTATTAAATGACATAAGTAAATTTACGTTGTAAGAAATAGATTCTTATTTGCGCAGAGGCCAATCAACCTCACGCAACTGTACGGGACTGTGAAATATTTCTCTGCAACTTCGAAATATTTTCATTCTCAATCATTAGTGGTGACCATGTAAACAGTAGTGCATAGAAGATTATCTATGTTAAGGTCGGCCCAAGATAAAGCGAACCAAGATTAATTGATACACTTCCACTCTCCTAAATTATTATTAGTCAGAATATACGCATGAAGAAAATACCGAAAAAAACAAAAGCCTGGGCAGCAGAAGCATACGAAGCCTTAGAAAAAGCCATTGAGTTATTTAATATAGACAACCCCAATCCGGACGAAGATGAGAGACTAGCTCTTGTCAGTTACGCTATTTCTATTGCTGCAAGTAATCGAGGCATAGAGGAAGAATCCCCTAAAATAAAACCAGCCGCAGAATACGTCCTGGAAAACCTTGCCGCTCACTTACATAGCGCTAAAACAGGCCAACCCATCTACATTTCTCTTTGCTTTCTTATCGGTTATCTAGACACACACGTCTCTTTCGGGCTGCTGGACGAGCCCAAACTACAAGAAATCATGCTGTATCTATCGAAGAACTTTGAAGTTCACAAATAGCGTTCAATTCTGCTCAAACCAGTTTTTTTCTACGATCAAGGCAATCAGTTTAGACAGACCTTTATTTTTAATAGGTACGTCTAATGAGTCCTATTGCTATAAGCAAGCTGACAACTAAATATGACATGGCACCACCAAAGGTACCACTCGCATTATTGTTAGCTAGATCGGGGTCGGTTGTGTCACTTGTCACGCTAGCATTAAATTTAGGTTTGGTGAAGAAGAAGGGAGAATAGTACGTTATCGTCGCCTCAAAAGTTTCCCCGGAGCCAAGCGTATTGGAGCCGCACACGACTCTCGCCGATTCCACAGCCACATTCGCACAAGCATTTTGATCAATTGATTCATAGGCCACTGCACTAGGCGTAGGTATAGTGAGAACAATATTATCTGCCGAATCGGACCCATTATTAGTAATCGTGGCGGTCACATTGATTCGACCACCGACCGTTTTTTCGCTACCCGAAATAGTGACCTCCAAGTCCGCTAAGACACCATTCCCACCCAACAATAGGGTTTTATTATTATTGTCTAAATCAAATTCGTCTGAATCCGAAGACACCGATAACGTGAAAGGAATTCGGCGATTAGCGTCCAGTGTACTGACCACTATTTCCACATTTGCCTCATCATTGGCTGCCAAAATATTGGTATCACAAGTAATAATGAAATCAGAATAGGAGCAATCCAAATCATCACTAACGAAAGAATCCAAATTAACTTCAGCGGGCAAACGAATAGAGGTCGTCACATTCTCCGCTAGATTAGGCCCATCATTGGAAAATGATGCAGCGAAGCTAATATTACCGTCCGTCCATGCACCGGCATTATCCAATTGAAATGCCGCATTCAGTGCAGATAAAGCAATTCCGTTACTGGTGACTAGGAAATTATCCAAAGCCATCTGATGCTCATTGCTACCCGATATGCCCACTTCAATACTATACAACGGGTACTCTGATAATATTTGCTGATGTACGCTATTCCCGTCCACTATAATTTCCAAGGTACTATCAGTAAAATTAATTCGAGCCAAAAGATGTATCAGCGAGTTATCAACAAAGGATGCTATACCGATACCATCTATATCAATGGTTCCGAATTCGGATAAACTCAGCATAACAGGCTGATCAAATATCAAATTAACAAACCCTAGAGCTTCAGTCGTACTAATCAGATTACTAGTCGTCAGATCCATCTCGATATCCAGCCTTTCCACTTCATCACGAATATCAAAAGTAACGGCCTCTCTATACGGTGGCGCTTCACCTACGGCATCAAACAACAGATTCTTATTTTCAAAAACCCCGTAATTTGACGTAATCAATGGCTGACCGTCACTAATCGTGCTGGGAGTTTTGATGGATACATTACTTAGTAAGGGCATTTCACCAATTTCATGAAGATTAAAGCCAGCCCAATACAATATATTGTAAGGAATATAATTAACCCATAAACTCGCCATGACACTCGAGGTCTCTTTGAGTACTCGTGCATTATCACTAATACCCGCTATACCTGTGGGATGACCCAGGTAAGAAACACTAGCACTTGACCAATACGGTATTCGCGGACACTCATCCACCTCTCCATTAACACACGGATAAGCCATGATAGTTCTGAAAGCATTAGGTTCGTCTTTGTAACCGTGACCATAGGCAAAAGGACTAGTGGAAGAATCCACAGCAACGTTGTGTCGAGCCCCTTGCAAGTGCCCAATTTCGTGAGCGAGGGAGTAAACCCCCTCCGCCAAACAAGGCACATATACTATTGCAAATGCATCTTCTGTATTTGCGTATATTGAAGATGCCAACCCACAATATACCGCCTCTCCCACAACAAAAACGACCACATCCGCCAAATACACATCTCGTAATCTCTGTATGTAAGGATCACTTTCTGCATTTTCTAAATCCGTAAAAATATTACCGGTTTCGACGTATTCGTATTCAGCACTATAAACAAGCTCAAGCGAAACGCTCTCGTCAATATCGCTGTTTGCATAACTGCTATTGGTGTTTGCAATAGCCAAGTCAATCGAAGCCTCTATATCTATCACCGATTCAGCCGCAGCCGCGCTATAAACTACTAAGGTTCGAATCACCTCGAGTGATGCAATGCTGGGTGCAGCTGGATGGGTATCCGAGACAAGGGCTGCATTGAAAACATCAACGTCGTCCTGCTTGATTTGAACTATTGATCCATGCACTAGCGAGCCATGAACTAATGAGGATGAACCGGAACCATCTGTCGTACTTGCATCATCAGGGTGTTCCTTAGGAAAGGCAGCTGTATTCACTTTTTTCAATACGTGCTGTCCACTTTCTGTTGGCTCTAATTTATAGATTTGGTTCTGATAGTGAATGGTGGCCTGAATACGATCACCTTTTATGATGAATACGGCACTCCCCACAATTTCCTCAATAACACCACCTGCAGTTGTATGCTGCTGGTATATCTTTCCACGCCAAATATGGCTTCTACCTGCATTTACCTTATAACGTGTTCTTTTGAGCAAAAAGATTTCACCGCCAAAAAGCTCAAGCTGAAAAGATTCTACATTACGAGAAAGCAGCTCGACATTAACATCGACATAGCGTAATTCACTCACCGTAGCCGCCATTCTTTGAACTTTAAATTGAGCTTGAGCAGGTGGGCTAGGAAAAGAGAAGAGACGTTCTGCTGCGGATGTGCTGGTCGTCGCTGCAAACCAACTCAGCAGCGAAAATGTAGCGAATAAGAGAGGGCTGTATCGACTCTTCATTCTCATAGGGGCACCTGTTTATTAATTATATTTATTCAAGTCTGCCTGTAATTGTATAGCCAATTTTTTCCGAACACACTAAAAAGGGCAGCTTAAAGCTGCCCTTTTTAGTAACCATATTATAGTTTGTTGTAAATACTACGTAGCAGGCTCTAAATCAAAACCACTACAATCAGTATCATCATAGGGAGCCATATAAATGCACAAATCTTCTAAATCAGAATCTAAGTCATCAAGTGTAAGCAGCGATGCGCCATCCAACCCACCAGCTCCATATATCCCGCCTAGATCTATAATTTCAAGAAGTGTACCGTTCAAATCGAGGCTCACCAGCGGAGTTAACGCTAAAGATACGAACCATAAATCCTGCTTACCTGTAATAATTGCATCACTAATCTTGGTATAACTTAGGTCGATTCTCCTCAATTTAGAATGAGGAGCAAGATCAATTTCCGTAATACCACCATTGTAACTAAGGTTCAAAGCATGAATGTTTGTTGCTCCACTGATATTAACATTGTCATCCAATTCTAAACTCATTAAATCACCCGCCAGCACATCTAGCTCCTCCAAGAAAGGCATGTAACCGAGATCTAAAGAACCGAGGGAATTATTTGAAAGATCGAGACTAACAACGCCACTTGCATTACTTATATCATCCGCAGAAACAATTCCCCGATCGTCACAAGCAAGAATAGTAATCTGACTAATAGTCCAAAAGCCCAACGGTGAAGGCAAAACATTATCCTCCGCATCAGCGACGGCATCATCCCAACACTCCTGCAGCATTGGATCTGCAAAAGTTACATTCTGCGCATTGGTAGTATTATTCTTAAAGGACAGAACCGAGTATTCACTACAACCGGCCATGCTGACGAGAAAAAGGCTTATCGACGCTAAATTAAAAAGTTTTCTCACTTTCGTGTTCTCCCAGAATTATTAATGCCTACTATAGAATCCGCGTTTTAACGGTTAAGGCTCTATTATTGTTGTTTTATGTAAACTGAGTATTCTCACGTGATGCCCCGTGTCACCCTATTTTATTGCGTTTAACACGCCACAAAATCTAGCTACGAAAACAACAAATACGGAAGAACTGGCCCAGCTAGTCTTACAATAGGTAAACTAGCTGTTATTGGCCTACAAGGCAATTAGAAATCAGGTAAACTTAACAATAAATAACGTATCTCTTCGTTTTAAACATTAACGAGCTCCAATCATTGTTAAAACGCCTTCCTTTAGATCTTTCTACCGAACTTCACATCCTTTGCCGAAGCTCTCTACATAACTGACAGCAAAGCTCGCTGCGCACCTTAAACAGTTGGTTACCAAGACGGCCACTCTCTTTCCTTTAAAGTAATACCCCAGACGTAATAAATTGCCAACACTAATACTGACGCATTTATATTCAAAACATTCAACAGCTTAATAATTACAGATGGCGAAACTTCTATACCAAGATTTCCCATCAAGATACCAGTGAACTTTTAGCTTAACAAAATTACCCTGACGAACAACATTCAAGCTCTTGTAAACTAGCAAAAAGCCATTTACCATCCAGATTGTTTCGAGGAAAGCGAAGCTAATTCCTGTAACGCATCACCAAGAAACAACAGTTTGGGAAAAGTTAAGTAGTTACACTAAACCAGTTAAGGCAATGTGTATTTAGGTATCCAAGCATATGAAGTTATCCTTAATAAAAATAACGACATCAATTACAACAATAGAGATCAAATCATGCATAACTCACACGTTACACCTAGGAAACTAGGCAACGCACTCCAGCTAGTTGCGCTGGCCGCAATTGCTATCTTTACTACTGCTTGTGAATGGGTACCCCCACCGACGGATGAAGAAGTATTTCTGAACCCCGTACCCGAATCTAATTTTGACGACATTAGCGGCGTAATCGCGTTAAGCGGACTCAACGAATCTCCCACCTGCTTTACCGATGACGGTACAACTCCTTTTTATGATCTTGCGAACTGCTCTAGCGGGACCACTCAGTCGTACACAGGTGGCATCGAAATCGCCTGCGAAGCGAGCGATGTCGGCAGCTCAGTATTAAGGCGCATCAATATTGCATTCGGATGGCCTGGTGAACCAGGAGCAAACGGTGAAATCAGCATCCCGACTGTCGAGTACCGTGGCGCTAACTTCTACCTCAATTGCGGTGACGATCCGGATGGCGACCAGGACGGAATACCCGACAACCAAGATAACTGCCCTAGCGTAGCAAATGGAGGCCAAGAAGATTGGAATGGCAATTTAATCGGAGACGCTTGTGATGACACCGATAGCGACACTGTGATGGACGATATAGACAACTGCATTACTACTTCAAATACAACACAAGCTGATCAAGATGGTGATTTAGTCGGTGACGCTTGTGATGATTCCGATGGAGACGGAGTATTAGACGATACGGACAACTGCGTTTCCACTCCTAACGACCAAGCTGATTACGACGGCGATAATATTGGTAATGCATGCGAAATCGGTGGTAATGGATATTATTTCTATAATTCACGATCGGACATGTGCCTACAGACAACGGTAGACGGTAGCAACATAAATGCCGCAACATGCGTTCAAAACACGCCAACCGTACAAGCGTTCGCCATCACTGCAACTGGCGCGATGAATGGCGGGCAGAATAGCTATCTATTGGATTCACGGTCCAGCCCAACAAGATGCATAGGTAATGACGATATTCTTTTTCAAAGTCATGACGATATCGATATGCACAACTGTAACGGAGGTGATGACACACAGCAATGGCAATTCTGGGAAACTGAAATTGGAAGCGGTTTATATCTATTGTCTCCGGTTGATACTACCAACTGCCTTAGAGAAGATGATGGCCTGTCAGGGGATTCATGTGACACGACCAAAGCCCATTGGCAAGTTCGTGATATGGATACACACGAAGTTGTTAATCCCAACCTGTAAAACGTAAAACTGCAATAAAGAATGCCTCTTCACTTTCATGAGTGAAGAGGCATTTTCTATTTAGACCCTATTCTCAATCGCCGACCTTAGTAATATTTCTATTTAAAAGCTCGCGAAGTAGCCACCACCTTGTAAGCGTTCATTCTGGGTCTGGACTATCCCTACCCAGCCAAATCTGAGGTTAAAAAATTATCAGCAAACTTATCTTTCCAAATTCGCGG
>JAHRWA010000050.1 GCA_019090455.1 Pseudomonadales bacterium
ATTGGAGTCCGAAGGTAAAGCTGCGGTGATTCAACCGATAATGCCAATCGAATCGGTAGTGGAGGGGGTGTCTCATTATTATAAAACTAACAGTGATAATCTCAGGGCGGTTGTTAGAGGGCCTACAAAAGGAAACGAGGCAAGAAAGATCGCTATGTATTTGTGCCAAGAAATATCTGCGGCAAAACTTGTAGATATTGCTGCGTATTTTGGACTCGGCAATATAGGCTCAGTTAGTTTTATTACGCACCAAATTAGAAAAAGAAAACGGGAAGACGATTCGTTCAAATCAGAAATTGATTCAGTGATTTTATATGTTGTTAGGGAAGTGACTTGCCTCCCTAGACCTCACCTCCTAGACCTGAATAATGAAGACCGAATTTTAGATGACCTTTCTCCTCGTGAATTAGCATCAGAAATGAAAAAACAATTTTAAGCTTTTAATATTTACAGAGTAATAAAAAAGAATTTAGTGACAGAAATATTTATCTTTAAAACGGACGCTGATAAACGGGATAAAACAATAAGTGTTTTAAAAGAGCTACAGCAAGAGATTATCGAGGCATCGAATGGTAGCGTTAAAAGTGTGCGCACATTAGTCGGAGCCTCTGATGAAATGACAATTAGTCAAATATACGAGTGGGATGATCTCGATAATGCGAAAAGAGTTAACGCGTTATTTTTTGGTTTTAAAAGTGCGGCTAGCCTTCAAATCCTGAATAAAGAAAATATTTTTATGGGGCAACTACTTGAGGTAGAGAATAATAAATACTCGAGATAATGTTTAGATATTCGCGTAAATATCACATAACAAATAGCTGCATCGTTAAATTCGCCACTGGTTTTAAGTTTGTCAATTTCGTTTTGTATTTTCATCGTTGCCTATAAGTAGGAAGATTGATGCGAGCACACTATTTACAACATGTACCATTTGAGGGTCTCGGTAGTATCGATACTTGGCTGCAAGATGCTGGGTATCATATAACTAGTACTCAGCTCTATGGCTCGATATATTTCCCGAAAGTTGAGGATGTTGATTTACTTGTAGTAATGGGTGGCCCCATGAGCATAAACGATGAAGTTAACTACCCTTGGCTAGTAGAAGAAAAGAAATTCATTAAAAACATAATTGAGACAGGGAAATCTACCTTAGGAATATGTTTGGGAGCACAACTGATTGCAAATTCAATGGGTGCTAAGGTCTTGAAAAATCCAGAAAAGGAAATTGGGTGGATTCCAATTCGGGCTACAAAATTAGAAAATAATACTGTTTTTCAGTTTCCAGAAGAAATAGAAGTATTTCATTGGCATGGAGAGACATTTAGTTTGCCGCTAGGTGCAGTACAAATTGCAGAAAGTAAAGGTTGTAAAAATCAGGCTTTTCAAATTAACACTAATGTTATTGGGCTTCAATTTCACTTAGAAACAACACCAGAATTAGTACGAGAAATTGTCAATAACTGTCGTGATGAGTTAGTTGATGGTGAGTACATTCAAACCGAAATGAGTATCTTATCTGCACCGCAAGAACGATATAACGCAATTAATAAATTAATGGGTAATGTGCTTGAGTACATACATCAGAAAGATGGCTAACAATAACATCAATTTCGTTCGCTATCGATTACTGAGGCGGGCAAAAAGCCGTGCGTCCCTTATGTAAACGTGATGTTTTTTTGGAGAGTAGATGAACGTAGTAATTCAAGAAGAAAATACTGGGTGCGCAATTGCCTCCGTAGCAAATATAGTTGACCTTCCTTATGCAAATGTTAAAGATAAGGCTAATTCAATTGGTATCTTTGCAGAAGATAAGGGTTTATATTCTGATACGGGATATGTACGGAGACTACTGAAAGAATACAATAGAGAAACATCGAATAAAGAGTGTCAATTCACTTCATGGGATAAACTTCCTGATTTGGCGTTATTGTCTATTAAATACCATGAAGAAGATGGAGTTCCATTCTGGCATTGGGTTGTCTTCAAGCGTATTAACGGCAGTCCTGTTGTTTTAGATTCTGCTACATATTTAAATGAGAACAAGCGACTTGATTTTGATGCAATGGAACCAAAGTGGTACATCGAAGTAAGAAAAACATAACAAAAACCTCAAAGCGACGCGCAAAGGAATACGCGCGAGTCTAATCTAAAACGTTATGCGCATGAAATATCGAGGAGTATATGAATAAAGGAAAATGTATCTGTGGTAAAGTTTCCTATGAGGTTACGGAGAAAGTAGAGAAACTTTATCAGTGTCACTGCACAATGTGTCAGCAGCAAACAGGCAGCTCATCTCAAACTGGTTTTTTTGTCGGAACAGAAAGTTTCAAGTGGATATCTGGAGAATTTAGTATTACCAATTTCTGTAAGGAGTCTGGTTACAGTTATTCGTTTTGCTCTAAATGTGGTTCAACTGTTCCCAATATGTTCAGATCGGGCAATAAGTTTTGGGTTCCAGCTGGAGCGTTAGTCAACTTAAAGAATGCCAAAGTTGAGGATCATATTTTTGTTGCAGATAAAGCCGATTGGGATGATATTGGTGGGGAAGGTGTCCAACATGAAGGCTTCTACCCAGTATTCGCTGACCCCCTAGATCTGCATATCTAATGTAAGCTAAACGTTATAAGTCGGTAGCATATGTACATCGGTGAAACATCAAAAAAAACAGGCTTATCTATCAAGGCTATTCGATTCTATGAGGAAAAAGGATTGATCAGACGACCTGAAAGAATAGGCAGATACAGGGTATATCAAGAAACAGATATAGAACTCCTAATATTAATTAAAGAAGCAAAGGAGTTAGGAGTAACATTGTCTCAGCTTAAAGGCGTTATTACTTACAAAAATGGCAAAGTTGATTGGGCAAATATAAAAACATTTTTGGGTAAAATAAGAGAGCAGTTGATTAATCAAATTGATGATATAAAGAGAAAAATTGATCGCCTTGATAAATGCTATGATCAGATAAACCCATAGATAAATACTTGACTCTCCCCTAATGGGTAGACAGTACACTGTATCTCGAATAGCCACTTTTGGAGTATGAGATGAGTAAACGAGTATTGGTTTTGGCGGCGAATCCCAAGAAAGATAGTTTTGTAAGTTATTTAGCTGAGGCGTATGCCAGTTCTGCCGAAAAACATCATGAAGTCCAGCTGCTACAAATATCAGATATGGAATTTAATTTGGATCTTACCGGAGGGTATGCAGGGGAGCAACCTATGGAGGATTCGTTAATGTCATTTCAGGATTCTCTTGAGTGGTGCGAACATCTGGTTATTTTTGTACCCATTTGGTGGGGAGCGTTGCCTGCAAAATTAAAAGGATTAATTGATCGAACATTTTTACCTGGTTTCGCATTTCAGTATGAAAAAGGTGAGCTGATTCCCAAAAAGTTATTGCAAGGTAAAACGGCTCGAATTGTAATGACAATGGATACTCCTCCATGGTATTACTTTCTGATACAAGGGGCTCCAGCCGCTAAGCAGTTAAAGACAGCAACCCTTAAATTCGTTGGCTTTAAATCAGTGAAAAGTAAAATGATTGGCCCCATCATAAGTTCTACGAAAAAATCCAGATCAAAATGGATTAATGACGTATCAAAACTCGGATATGCAGCTAATTAAAAATATAACATATCCTTATTTGTTGAACGAGCCCGGTATTGATTTAGAGCTCGAAGATTCAATCCATCTCCTGTTAAATCGGTTCCGTAGTAATGCCTTAGGCTATGAATTGAGACGTCTTTTTTAATATTGCAGCTCTTAACGATAGCTTTAAATGATTTTTTCACTCCGCCACGATCCATGTGTACTAGGGCAGAGTGACGCTCTTCCTGTGCTTTACCTGCCGGAAATAGTAGGCGAGGGTTACGATGAGTTTTCCAATAGGCTCGAAGTGAAAAAAGGGCAGCATTCGGTAGAATCACAAAACGATCTCTTCGGCCTTCGCCTAAACGTATGTGAACACGTATTTGTCAGCGTCCAAATCGCCAACTTTAAGGTTAAGGCCTTCACCTAAGCGAATGCCCAAGCCGTACACCACTAGGATGTAGGTCTGATATCTCGACTTTCGCGTGCCATTGATTATCTTAGGCATCTCTCGGTGATTCAGAATATCGGGTAACTATCTTGGTGATGGGAGGCTTTACTGTTTCAACCCATTTCTATCAACTTTGACGGTGCTCCAAAAATGGCTTTCAACTAGCGAGATGAAATACTTCTCCCTTTGTTTACGTGTTATTTGATTGGGGCAGCGATTGAAATGTATAGTGATCCGGCGAACTGCTCGTAAGTATGAGTCGATAGAACTCTCGCTTTTACCTTGTCGCTGCAGTGCGTTAAAATGTTGCTTGTAAAGAGAATTATACCGTCTTTAGTCTTTTTGTTCATGAGATAACTCCTCTGTAGTCGTACCCGGGGGTGGGTACGTGAGTAGTATTATCTAAAAAAAGCGATGGAGCAGGTTCTGACGGATAGCGGCTTCGTTCTACAAGGAGCTGCAACGGACGTTAAACCGGCGCAATGCACGGCACTGTGTTTCGATCAAAAGTAAGAGGAAAATATGAATTCTCAATTTAAATATGCCTTATGTGGTTTAGCTATACATTTTTATCTGCCACTTACTCCATTTTCACTGAAGAGCTTGATGGCATTGAGAATTATTTTGAGGGCGATGGGCTGGAATTTGATTTGATGTTAAATGCAACCAAAAATATTGCTTTTATGGCTAGTTATGGAGCTGGCAGCGCTGATGTATCTGGTAACGGTAATATTGTAGATGCAGAGGTTGACGGATTTTCGTTTGGTATTTTATTACACATGCCAGTAAACGAAAGTACAGATTTCATTGGAGGGGTTGGGAGAACTGAAAGTACCGTAGATTTTGAATTAAATGGTACTTTTCTTGAGAGTATTGATTCTCATAGTAATTCTATTTTTATTGGTGTTCGAACTTGGGCTTCTAACAAATTAGAGTTAAGGGCAATTATTGACAGATCAAAGTCGGACGATGAAAGCGATACTGATCTGAATTTATCTGGCTCATTCTATATAGATAAAACATTCTCTATTGATGGCAACTATTTTTTTGATAGTGAAGGTCGCTCCATTGGCTTTGGTATTACAAAGAATTTTTAAGGTAGCGGCTAGGCATAACGCCAACATGGAACCGCCTTGGTGCTTCGACACCCATACAATTTCCGATAAAAGGAGTAGAAAGGAAATTATGAAAAAATTAATAATCGTGTCTATGATGGTGGTTACCTTGTTCGGATGCGCAAACGTCAAATTAAAAACATCCAAAAGCTATATATCAAACGATGAAACTAAAATATCAATTACGATTAATAAAGGCTTAGGAGTGTCAATTACCGAAGATCAATATCAATTACTAGAAAATCAAATTACAGAAGGGCTGGCTAAAAAAGGAATACTTGCTTCTAATGAAAAGGTCTCTCAGCACTCAGCCGTCGTGAGTTTACATTCCTTTAAATTGAGAGATGATGCCGCCCGTTTACTCGTCGGGATTCTTGCAGGATGTGACAAAATAGATAGTACCGTTTCTGTGACTGATAAATCAACTCGTAACGAAATCGGAAGTTCCAGTATATCAATCAAAGAGTGTGCAGCTTGGGGAGTAGCGGAAAAAGTTATTAAAAAGTATGCAGATGGAATAGTTTCTTTTTTATCTACCAAGAATGTTCTGGGCGCGAAAAAACAGCCCAATTATTATGTTCAACCAAACTCTGTGGAGGGCTCGGAGCCAACTGCAAGTCGTGTAATACAAACTCAAACTTCAAAACAGAAAAATGATATCGATGAAAAGATACGTGAAAACAAGCAATATAAGAAAAAATCAACTTTAATTGCATGTCAGAAAGAACACGCGCATTTATTTTTTGCATGCCAATAAAGCTTAGCAACACGCTACTAGGATATGGGGTCAAGTTGTTCAAGTCAGAAATCGATTCAGTGATTTTGTATGTTATGAGAAAATCGAACTGACCCCTTTTTCTTTTTATTTATTCTCGTACCGAGTTTACATTATCTTGGGCGAGTTGAGGTGTGGTACCGGTTCGCGCTGTTACTTCGGCGTGGGGATTTCTTCTTGGAGTGAACCTTGATGTCTGCGGAGTTCTGTACTGTAGCTTCGTCGGTGATAGCCGACGTACGCGTAGTTCTCTTGGCAGTCAATGCGGCCTGAAGGGCTACAACAATGGCCTCCAGCTTCGTGATTCGATGTTCCAGCGAGTCCTGCTGATGGGGTGGCGCTGCTTGGGTTGCTATAGGCAGTGTGAACATCAAAAAGATAATTAAATAGCTAAATATGGACTGATATTTCATGATCGATCCTTCGATTTTATTCGTGCATTTTTTGTATGAGTAACTTAACTCTATACCATCAGTGGGGTAGCGCAATCCCTCATTTGTGGGGGGCGTTGGGTGATAAGGGTAGGCGTCACCTAATACAAGCAGCCGAACGAACGAAAGTGTAAATATACTGCAGGGACGAAACACAGGGACCTATATGGTCGCCACCATATCCGTTTGAAAAGCACCGGCTCTGCAACCCAGTACAGCATCCTATTCGGTTTTAGATGGGGCCTCTAAAACCTTCGTAACGGTCCAAGACGAGAATCACGTTGGTTTCGTAAATCCTGCTCGGATAGCGCTAAAACATACCTTTGAGCGACTGTAGCTTTCCCCCGGCACAGACTAAATTACCTCAAAGTGGAGTATAGTTTAGATCGTACGAAACAGGCTTTAATTAATTATTATTGCTTGTGATTATTGTCCAGCCCACCAACGAAAACCAAGTCGAGCTACTGTTCTTGAGCACCCATAAAAACTGAAACTTCGAGGGTCATTTCCGATTTTTGGATTAACCTTATTCTCCGTGTAAAATTATAGACACAGATACAGATACAGATACAGATACAGGAACTAAAGCTTGTTGGCTAAATCAATGTGAAAAGATGTCATCACCATCACCATCACCAGCAATGCGCACTTCTGTGGAGTGCTTTAGGAGTCAAACAATATGCACCAAGGTTATTGTCAATGCCAATCCATTCAATATAGCTTTGCAAACGATCCCTTTGACTGTTGTTATTGTCATTGTTCAATCTGCAGAAGATTGACCGGTTCTGCAATGGGTTCTTACGGTAGTGTACCGAAATCCGAATTCACATGGACAAAGGGTGAGGAGCTGCTTAGTACGTTCCAGCAAAACACGACTACTAGACGTTTGTTTTGTTCCTTATGTGGATCGTACTTATTAACGATGCATTCTGCAGACAAGAATAATAATTTTATATCACTAGGTTGCTTAGAAACAAAGATTGAGTCTAGGCCGGAGTACCATCAGTTTGTCGGCAGTAAAGCGGGGTGGGACACAAATACCGATAATTTAGCGGAACATGAAGGGTGGGCGGATTGGAGATTGAAGGAAAAACCCTAGCAAAAGTACGCCGCAAAGACGCTAGCGTGGTTCTGTCTCTAACGCTAAAGAATTATCTTCATCTTCCATTAATACGTAAGCTGAAAGTGTAATGATAAGGTCAGTTTTCAAGTTTTCTATCAGTAAAAGAGTGTATGAAATGCCGATAATGTTAGCTTTTGATACTCTCTTTTTTGTTTTATTCCCAAACTGGGTAGCTCGAGTTTGTCTCGCTTTTCAGTGGCAGATGTTGAGGAGCCCATTGTAGCAATTAATTAGAAAGATTCTGATGCGTTAACATTAAATGAGATAGCTGCATTTCTTTACCCAATGGTTTCTTCCGTTTCATCGCACTTGGCCGTCAAAATTACCTATAATATTTTTCCTTCTTGCGTAATGTTTATCAATAGATCATCTGAAATTTAATTTTTCTCTGTCGTGTTTTCACAGCGGAAGGCACTATTAGAGTTTGATTGCTTAGAACCCGAGAATGAATAAATTACGATGCCAAATGTGATCGCCGTAGTGCTAGATTAGATTTTTGTTTCGGCTACTCAATAATAGTTTAAGGTGTGCTACAAATACCGGGAAGCGATAGCGTTTTATGAGTTAGCACTGGCCAGAGAGTTGAAGACGTATGGGGGAAATCATCATAGAGTGGCGACTGGTCGGAATAATATAGGGATAGTATGGGATTCCTAGGGAGAGTATGAAAAAGCCATAGGGTATCCAGAGCCTAGTAAAGGTCCAATCCCACAGCAAAGCACACACTCGCATTAAGTTAGTTTATTTAGGTCATCACAAAGTGGACTTTTTACTTAGCATTCTTAGGTCAATAGAAAGAATCCGCATAACATTGTCTATAGAACTCAACAAATATGATCACTCCACTTTAATCCCACGAAAGATTATCCCCTGTTGAATTCAAATGCAGAGCAGGCAGCCAACGTATGTTGCTGAGCAATAGCCACTTGGCCCAGCTGTAATGCGAGCGCAGCTTCGTTAAGAAACTGAGTCAACGTCTGTGCCGTTAGATTATCTAGAGTAGCTTCAAGCAAAGCTTGGTTGACAGCGTTTAACCCTTGCTGAATGAGCACCTGGATTTGTTGTTTTTCCGTTTCGCTTGCACTGGTTGATGTAGAGTAGGTGGCAATGTGATTATTCAATCGGTCGTAGGCTGCACAACTGGCATCACGAACCAATAAATCTAGCCGGATTGGTTTATACCGACTGACACCACCTACCAATGGCTCTGTTAAATTCGGAAACAAACCTCGCCCAACGGCTCTACGAACAGGCGAATTGGCGGTATAGAATCCACCATCAGGCCCTATACTTGCCACTGCGATGCTTTCTTCTCTTCCTTCAGCGAAGTATCTCAATTTACCTGTCTCACGATCAATCAGACCCATACCAACACTGAGCATCGCTTGTTTACCATCGTGTATCATTCCAGCACCAATACTAACAACGATACCATTTGCTGTGATTGTAGGTGTGAGCGCATTAAACTCGTCCGCGTTTTCATAAGCATCCAAATCTGCTTTCCAAACCAATTCAGCATAAGTCCCGTGATCGATAATCTTTATAATATCCGCCTTGGTAACAGCGTAGATTTCATTATTGTCGGGAGATATAGCCACCGATGCGGCAACCTGATCTCCCACGTCTAAACGCCATAATTCATTCAGCTGAGCATCCAAAGCGATTACATTATTGTTACTGTCGGAGACTAAAACACGGCTGCTATCAGCACTAATGCTGGGGGTAGATCCAGTGCCTCCCTCAAATGCAATATAGTTTTCGATTTCAAAGGTGTAGGTATCTCCCTGTTTTCTTAAGTCCAACAAATAGAGCGCTCCGAATTCAGATATCTGATCTTCAACGCCGTCTTCTCCATCAGGGGCGGTTGCTGCAATGTAGATTTTGCCTGTATTTGGATCAATACCAAAATAGTTGGTGACTTGTCCGCTCCCACCATAGATAACATCGACGATGGTGGTAAATAGGCTTCGACCGTCCTGTAATTTTCCAAACGCTTCGTCGGTTGCTTTATCCCCAACCTTGAGAATCCAATTTGCTGGGCGCTCAGCGCTGGGTGGAGTGGGTGCTCCTGGCAGTTGGATGAGAGCATTGCGGGATTCACCCGTTTTTCTATCCATGGCAAACACATGGCCGTCCATTGTCACGCCTACAAGCGAGTCTGTTTGAGGGTGGTAGTTCATGCCAAAACTATGGCTAGTGTCATTCTCTCCATCAACGAGTGGCTCTAAACTCAGTCCGGTAAGTGTTTCCCAAATGATATCGCCATTTGTACGAATTGCCATCGAGCGAACATAAGTGCTGTGATATATCAGGTCCGTATTTGTATTGTCTGGATTATTGAGAATCAATATCGCGCCACTACCAAAATTCCGTTCTTCACCAGGGATGCTCCAGCGACGCTCCCCTGTTATTCCATCCAATGAAATCAGTGAAACGTTTTCAGGTGGCTGAAGTGGGCTAACGTAGACATTACCTTGCCTATCATAAGTAGGGCCTTCGGGTATATACATGTTGGTTTCTACCGTCCAATCCAGCTCAAACATAGGGGCTGCCGCAATCCACAGATTGTCACTGTTGGCGGTGTCTCCGTGCATTGTTTTAAAAGCTAGCGGGGTAGGAATCGCGGGGGACTGGTGAGCTGATGCTAAACGTTTACCTATAGGTTTCCAGTTGGTTCTGATTGGCTCACTAAACTGTTTGGGAACTGGCTTTGAGCAGCCAGCCGTAAGCAATAGAAAACACAAACCGAGTAAACTGGTGGTCCTGCAATTAAATTTAACCCCGTTCGTCTTGTTGAGAAATATCATAGCTTAATCGATCCATTCCGCTGTTATTGAGGATAGGATTATTAAATACCAGGCGTACTAGTCGCTAGGGTGTAACGTGCCACTTCTCTTAAAAATCGGCGAGCGTAAATCTTGGGTAGGATTGTGGTCTTTCGCTGAATGGCCATACCAACGCTTGAAGGCCTGATAGTACTGGCTTGCTTCGCTATAACCTAGCCATAATGCAATATCTGTATGAGTAACGTTTGGATTCGCTAAAAATTGTTGCGTCAAGCGTTTTCTCGTTTTTTCCAACAATGCCTGGTAAGTTGTATTTTCCTGAGATAGCCGTCTTTGTAGCGTTCTAACACTCAAGAACAGAATCTTCGCGATATTTTCTCGTGAAGGTTCTCCCCGAATGAGTGAGCGCTCAATAAGAAATACAACACTATTGGAAAGACTTGTGGGCTGTTGTTGATGTCTCGCTTTTTCCAATAGTGCGAAAGTGTTCACCATCTCGATAGGATAAATTTGATCGTTTGGTGTTAGGCATGCTTCGTCTTTGTACGCAATTGAATTCTGAGGCTGATTAAATCTAACTTCACATTCAAAATACTCGCTATAAGTTCTTTCTTGATCAGCAGGGCAGGTATGTTTGAATGAGATATGCCGAGGCTCTAGACGGAATTTGGCAAAGATCGCTTCCTTTAGCATCATCATTGCACCATCCACTTGATGGTAAGTAATATGGTCTGGATCGACGGGGTTGAACTGAATCAATATTTCATAACGGTTTTCAGTTTGATACCAACTAAAGGAACCAATTTCGGTACTGAGACAAAGGTATCTAGAAATAATATTAATATAATCAGGAAGAGAAAAAGCCGCTTTTTTAAGTGACTGAGCGCTTTGAATAAAGGAAGCGTATTGCCCTTTAGAATAGCGTAACCCCAGTATGGGGTCTTGCTCTACCTGAGCCGTGTAATTAATAAGTGCGTAAACACAACTTAGTGGTATTCGATCGTCATCGTTCAATAGGTTTTCCGGCTCAATGCTAAGTGTCTCTTGAATAAACACTTCATCGATTTGCCCATTGAGAAACTGGTGGCGAGCCAAATGCAGCTTGAATGTTCTAACCGAAACTGTAGGTTTCATCTTGATAATTATAGTAGGTTTCATCTTGGTAATTATAGTAAGTAATCAATCTGGTTTTCGTAGTCCGTATTTCCTGTTTATGCCCCGAGGTATGGTTTCCAGTTCTCCTACAGATCGCGTGTATTTTTATCCCATGGATATTAGTTTCCTCAGGTGTTTTGATTACTCTACAATCGGCCTGACGCTAGCAACCCTTTCAAGGCATCAATATCACTCAAGCCCGTTTGTATTGTGCGTTCGGGAATATAGCCATTTCTGACCACCCCTAGGTTACCCGCGACTGTTTCTAATCCTTTGGATTGGGAAAGTGGGTGTGTCTCCACGGCTTGTGTAAGCAATCTCTGAGCGCCGGTTTTAAGAACCTCGCAATGTGCATCTTGTGCTGGTGAATGAAGCGTAACAATATTATTATCTTTCATGCGGTGTATCCCTTGTTGGTCTTTGATCTGCCAGGATCTGATACAGGATACGCTGCTCCTTTAATTCTTTATACACCAGAAATGACTATACCTCGTGATAGTAGCAGCACTGTTTATCGCCACTTCGTGCCTATCACCGAATTAATCTTTCGACCTACGAGCTAAAATTATGAAAAATTTGATGACCTACTGTGGCGCCATTATTGGTTTGTTCGTTATCGTCTTGAGCATCGTCATTGTGAGCATTTCTCCAAGCTCTGAAGATCTAGCCGATGGTTTTCAAACCCCTATCATTGCATTCGAGTTTGCACAAACGCCAGAAGACTTGGCATTCCTTTCCGGGTTTGGAGCTGTGGAGATAAAAAATAGGCAGCTAATGGATACCCTTCATATGTGGGACATGGCCTATCCCTTCGCTTACGGTGGCTTTTTGATTCTCTTATTACTGCAACTTGCAAACAGCGGTCATTCCATTGCTTGGATCGGTGTGCCCATCGCTGTTCTTATTATTCCTTTCGATATTAATGAAAATATGACGTTGTTAAGCATCACTCAGGAGCTTAGCTCAGATAGATCCATCGCTGAACTACTTCCAAGTTTGCACAATAACACTTGGTTAAAATGGGGAGCCATTGGCCTCACCATTAGTATTCTGTCGGCTACATTCGTCGCTAGCAAGGAATATTGGTCCGCCGTCATCAGCTTAGGCGTTGCACTCTGTTTTCCATGGTGTTGGCTTTCCGGCTCAGACCCATTAATGACTGAGGTAATGTCATTGTCGACTTTAGTCTTCTTTTTATTTTTTATTCCAAAGGCAATTTATCAGTCTTGGAGAATATTTGAAATGGTTCCGTCGCAAACTTTAAAATTGTGAGCATAAATAGAAAATCGGTTTTCGGCTTACGCAGCTAGGGCGTAAAATTGTTCTGCCGGCGATAGAGTGCTGGAAATATTTTTCTTCATCTGGCCTTTTTTAATCATCGCTACCAACTCTATTCCTTTCAATGTTGCTTGCGCTGTCCTGAAACTTTTAAAACCGAGCATGGAGTTAGTGACGCGTTTTATATTTCTATGATCTTGCTTAATAGTATTGTTCAAGTATTTACAACATCGAATTTTAACGCGCCGTTTGTTCTCGGAGTTAAAACAATTGATACCGGCTTTGTTCGCA
The DNA here is from genome assembly GCA_019090455.1 of Pseudomonadales bacterium. Taxonomy (GTDB): domain Bacteria; phylum Pseudomonadota; class Gammaproteobacteria; order Pseudomonadales; family DC-out160; genus DC-out160. The sequence goes on from JAHRWA010000050.1 coordinate 12,996, forward strand.
CCGCTTTTGTCGATATTGATTAAGCCCGGTTTGCCGTTTCTACCAATGGCTTTTGTAAGAAAACGTAGAGCTGCTTTCTTATCTCGCCTAGCTGTAAGGAGAAAATCAATGGTGTTACCTTGCTTATCGACAGCGCGGTAGAAGTATCTCCGCTGGCCCTTGATCTTCGGGTAAGTCTCGTCCATCCGCCATCGATTCAGTGTACTATGATCAAGAATGATACCTCGCTCCGCCATCATTTCTTCAATGTTTCGATAGCTCAATGGATAAGCGCAGTACCAGCGAACACACTGAAG
>JAHRWA010000051.1 GCA_019090455.1 Pseudomonadales bacterium
AATCATTTCCTGCATCAGCAGCTTTATCCTCATCATCAGAGTTAGCATTAATTAACTTAAGACGTTCCATTTCACGATGAAGTGATTCTAGAATAATACTAGCTTCCGAGTCGATAGCAGATATATCCATTTCTCTTAAAGTTGTCATTAGCCCACCTGTCTTTTAAAAACTTTTTGGCATTTTATTGCCAACTTAGACAACAACCCTTTAAATTCATCTAACGGCATATTCATGTTAGGGCAAATACTATAATGACCTTCGAGGTCATTAATCAATTTTAAGCCATGAGGCATTGGCGTACCTCTAGCTATTTTCCAAACCCAGCCAAACATGGGCGTTTTATCTATTCGTTCTTTTGTTGAAAGGGATACCCCTTTACCATTTGAAATAACCATAAGAATCCCGTTCAGTTCTGTGGCATCAATATCCTTGGGTCTTCTTACTTTTGTAAGTCTGGGCCTGTTGAATTGCCAAGCCTAAATAGGTCTTCTGGTGCAAAATATAAATCTTCCACTTTCATGGCATCCTCCTTTAGTAATTTGTAATATTTTAACGCTTTTAGCATTTGCACCGTTTTTTGGCTTCTAATGCCTGAACTTATTAAAGTTGTGCTGCTACAGCTATGGTTAGCTAAAGCCTCAGAACTCTCTCTTTATTGTATTAATAAATAAATTTTCGCTCGATTCCCTATAAATAGGCTTCAACGCTACTTTAAACAACTCAGTATCCGATCCGTAATCAAGCTGAAAGCTCAGCGTAATCGGGGAAGCACCTGAATAGATCCCACTTAAGGAAGCCGAATACTTAGCACTGTTCCCGTCTGAATTATCAGGCAAGCTTTTAGTAATTTGAGGTGTATTCACCAAAACACCATGGCGCTCACTACTAGCAACTGAAACCCCTAGAATAGTAATACTCGTTTTGATCCCAGCTTCATCCTTGGTGAAATAGTTAAAATGAATAGTATAAGGTTCTCCACTTTTATATGAGCTGCTATCCATCTTCACTCTAGTTGGGATAGCGTATATCCATATTTTTCCAATCTTACTTAAGATTATTTCATGGTCATAAGAGTTGGTTTGAAAAGTAGTAGCGCAACCACCTAATACAAATATTAATAATAAAAACACACTCCTCATAGCTCTAACCCTTAACAACTAAGATAAATATACTTCTCATCAAGAATCCCAAAATATGTAACGCCTTCAGTTAACGCGTATTTTATTTTGTGACAAAGGAGCAACATCAAATACGCGTTAACCTGATTTTGTTATGCTAAATTTAAAACCGATAGTTGTACGCCAAAATTCCACCTTTTTTAATAGGTATAAAACTAAGGTTATCAACCTTTTTATCGGTAAGCTTTTCAGTAACAAATACCGTCGCCGCCCAGACATGCCACATAATCATATTTTTTTGAAATATATCATTTTCAGAATATTCTTCATTTTTTAACTCTAAGGCGTTGTATAAACCCAGTAGTTTCTCTTGCCTGTATGCGTACCTACCAGCGTGTAGTGATTTTCCGAATCGACAACTGAGATAACATTTGCAACATCGTTGTGCCAACCCCGCAAACTATAATCCATGCACTCTGGCCACAAACACTTATTGGGTAAGGAGTATGAATGCGGTACTACTATAACTTTGTCATCCTTGTTACTTCGATGTAGATACGCCTTTCTCAATTCATTGGTATGCTCTTTCAAATCAACTTTTGACAATGATCTACCGTATTTCCAAGGTAGAGATTTCATATCACTACTTTTAAATTCATCTGGCTTACACTCAATTTCCGTCCTTTTCGCTATCAATAATTTTAGGTCTTTTCTTTTTAGAGTGTAAACATTGCCAAGACTATTAATATCGTTCTTTGGAATAGTAAATAGGGTATTTCTCGAACGTGTCTTGCCGTGGGATTTAATATTTATGCACAAATACATATATTGACTATCATGGTGAATCGAAACCAAACGGTTAATTTTAGAAAAGTGCTCATCGGGATATCTTCCCTCTCTGAACAAAGCAGGAGTACAAGAAATTAGCTGGAATAATACGATTAATGAAAACAAATATTTTAACAACATCACTTTAACTCTCGCGAACTCATAACGCCCACCACAACCGCATAGTTGCTCTAGCATGTTTTTTTGCGCTAGCAAAATAATGACAGAGTACTGATGTCGGTTACTGGTGATTGTTACATTACTGTTTGGTTAGGACTGTATCAAACTTTAGTTCAGTAGGGCGGATATTTGAATCTCCCCATACACCCAAGTAAAAATAATTTTCGCTTACTTGAATAATATCAAGAATAGTAAATTGGCTCCCTTGATAGGTCATATTGAAATCTATTTCTGTAGCCTTAAGCCCTGAGTCCGTAGTAACTTCCTCCCCAATTACAAATGAGCCTGAAGCAGAACCGGTTAAAGAAACAGACCCTGAGCAAGAGCTATCTTGGTAGTCCCAGAATGTAGTTGTTACCGAATTTCCACTAAATGAAAAACTGTCTATAATATAAAGTCCTGGGTCGTAAGGACTCTCGTAGCAGTTAGACAGCCATGTACCATTTATTCCCATAGATTCCGCTAGATTTGAGTTCATGGTTTTCCCGTCATCACTATCTCCTCCGCAAGAGTATAGTATCGTAACTAATGCTATTAAGAGTATTCTTGTGTACTTCATTCTTTGTCCGCCTATTTAATAATGTAACGCTTTGTCCAGGTGACGCGTAGCGGCCACTTGCGACAAGATGTTAAATCATTTCTCATAGTGATACCGACATGAAATTATTGTGATTTGATTATCATCCACTACATAGACTAGACGATTGCCATCATCGATCCTGCGAGACCAAAACCCTGAAAGATTAGCCTTCAATGGTTCGGGCTTACCAATACCATCAAAAGGAGATCTTTGAGTGTCGATAATTAGTTTGTTGATACGTTTGAGTGTTTTCTTGTCCTGACTTTGCCAGTAGAGATAATCTGACCAAGATTCCTTGGTCCAGGTTAGTAATTCAATCATCAACTAACCCGTGCTCAGTGGTGTTTCCAGAACGATATTGCTTGATTGATTTAGCAAGATGGGAGGCGTTCGCTGGGCTCTTTAGTAAATGGACTGTTTCCATCAAACTATTGAATTGATCAAGAGACATAACCACCGCATCTTCTGCGTCTCTACGCGTAATCACCGTATAATCAGCATCATTAACCACCTGATCCAAAACGCTTTTTAATTGATTTCGTGCATCTGAAAAGTTTATTGTTTTCATAGGTACTTCACCCAAAGATTGTACAATTAGTAGCACAAGTATAACCTGTACCACTTATTGTACAAGTGCTGATTTGGGAGGTTTAACGCCGCGATTTTGAGCAACTAATGCGGAGTGCCGAAGGCGCGTAGCATTAGTTGCTCAAAACATTGCTTGGTTATATTGCATCACGGCGCCTCCTTGGATTTTGCTTAGTACCAACAGCGCCACACCATTTCTTAATAGTTGACAATTGCTCTAGCTCAGTATCGTAATCTATTTTCTATAATGGTCACTTCCTTTAAGCGACCACAAATCATATAGATAAAAAAGGAACCTATAATCCATACCAAAAGAAACGTCCACTTTGCTTCCATATCCTGATGAAACATGGGAACTGCTCCCGACCCAGATTACAGGGAATAAATATTTGTAGAAGAACGTTAGCTTTGACGATATTACCTTTTCCACTATTCTCCTCACTACCTAACAGTATATTGTGCGTCATTCTGTCGTGCTTGTTATGTGTGTAACCATTCTTCAAATTCTACTCTATCAGCATCAACTATTTGTTGCTTTTTTGGGCCGTCAGGTAATGACCATTTCTTACTTTGTCTGGGGTACTCTGCCCATGATAAAATATCTCTAAAATCTTCTTTTGCATATTTAGTCATTTTTTCTATTCTTGAAAACCCTGCTAACTGCAAACTCTCTAGAAATAAATCGCCTCAACAGTTTAATGAACAGAATAATTATGAATACACATTCTAGCCTTTCAAAATCATTCCTAGAAACCTAGTATTATTCAACTACCTAATTTCATCACGCACAAACATTATTAGTGGATTTATTGGGTAATCCGAGCCCAGGCTCTGTGCGCCATCATTTTTCTTTACCGCCACGTATTGAAAACAAAAATTGAAGGTTTAAAATATAAATTCTCAAAAAAGCCGAACTCGTTACCAACCGTTCTCACTCAAGATGAAGTGGCTTAAGTCTTGGAGCAATTGGAGGGAAGGCACTAGTTAATCGCAACGATACTTTACGGTTGTGGTTTACGTGTAAGCGAAGCGCTTTCGCTGCGAGTTAAAGATGTGAATTTTGGAAATCACTCTGTCTTTGTATTCCGTGGTAAGGGTGAAAAGGATCGTTATACTTTACTGCCATAGTCGGTAATCGACGAGCCGGTACCACTGCAGCCCTGCGGGCTGATCCGGTGCACCTCAAAAAAAACCTCAGCTTCTATACCGAGGTTTCTAGTCCTTTCTCCTTCTCTACTTACGTGCCAAACTACTTACGAGCCAAAGTACTCAGCGATTCACCCACTTGCTTAATCACGGTCGTGGCCATTTGAGTCACCATCGAATACATTTGTGAGTCCGCTTGAAACTCCACTTGAGCCACACTAAATTGCATCGCTTGGTTTTCGCGAAGTCGTTGATACTCTGCTTTCCCTTCGTCTGTTAATTTTCCTGTGGATGAATCAACCATCCCCTCACCGGTGGGCTTTGCTACAGTACCACCTGCCTCACTCATGTTGTCCATGGAAGCAACCAATTTAGCCGCTTTCTCGCCTAGCATTTCTCCCAGTGCTTTTGCCATGGCTTGAAAGAAATTCCTCACATCTCCCTCTTCCTCCGCACCTTCATTCGATTCACCCGTTTGTTCTGTAGTACGTTGTCGAATGGTACTTAATATTTCTTCCAACAGCTTTTCAATACCATCACTCATCGATGATTCTACTGTTGCCCTATCAAACGGCGGCAATTCCTCTAACGCCCCTGCATACAATTCAGTGGCTCCCTCGAAGTCCCCCATGCCTTTGTATAGTTCTGCCCTAGCCAGATTAATCTCCACTGGCGACAAACCTAACTTATCACCAGCAGCCTTGAGCGCACTATCCGCAATCGTTAGTGCCATCCCGTTGGCTATCCCTTGCTGCTCAGCTAACTGGCTCCCCAATCGCGCCGCTTCGGCCTCCTGCACCCCTTCAATGTGTCGCTTAAACGAATGAAGGTACCCATCTATAAATGATCCCATCGTTAATTCCTCTGTCGCTTTAAAGTAGGTAAATCTGTTTTGATATTCAAAATACTAGTACCTCGAAACATCACACAAAACAGAAACACCGTTTGTTGTTTTCGTGTGTCATCTTCGCTGATTCGCCGTTTCAATCCAGCTAGTACGCACCCTAGTTAGGGTTCTCCCCAATTGGCTCTTTTCATCCAATCACATCTAATAAACCAAGACACACGTCAACTAACCCATCACCAACAAGAAAGAGGATAACGAAAATGCACGCAGTCACAAACACGGGCAATCGCACACAGCCGCCAATTCCACGGCCTGATCACTCGGAGGGAAACCTTCTCATTCCATCGGGCCCAGACAACAACGTCGACACGCCCCTTGAACAAAACACCTTGCCCCGCCAAGGATCACTACAAGAAGGCGCCGTCCGACAAGCCATCGCTAATGCGAAACAACAATCCATAATCCACTTAGAAACCAAAACTACTGTAGTCGCCACGGACCCAACTCTGACAGAAGCAGAGAACTCATTTAAAAATCAACTTTCATCACTAGCGTCAGACAAGCAACAATTTCACAACTCAATGAAAACCGTATATGGCGATCGCTACGACGCTAAGATTGTTGAAAACCTGCGCCTTAGCACACTAGCAGGTGATTTTAGTTTTCTACCGAAAGCTCAGTTCACCTCCAGTGAATCACTTGGCGGAAATCACGCGGCCTATGCTGCAGATACAGGCACAATTTACCTGAATGACAATCTAAAAAATGATCCCGAAAAACTATTAGCCTACTATGGCGAAGAAGCCGCTCACCATATCGACACTCTATTCGGGAAGGGTGACGCCAAAGGGGATGAAGGAGAAATATTTCGGCGACTACTTGCCGGTGAGTCACTAAATCAATCCCAAATTGACGCTATTCAAACCGAGAATGATCATGGCACGATAATAATCGATGGCAACACTATCGAAGTGGAATTCGGTTTTTTTAGTAGCCTGGCGAAACCCTTTAAAAGTATTGGCCGCGCCTTGGAGAAAGGCGTAAAGAACCTAGCGTACACCGCGATCAATACTGCTTTTAAAATCCATACGCTGACAACGAAGCTATTCCCTATATTGGAAAAGGTCGATGAGTATCTTGCTGATCACGAATGGTTTCAGAAAACCCTCACGGCAGCGGCAAGCTTTTTTGCCGGACCTTTAGGCGCTAGTATCGCATCTGCCCATATTGCCTTTACACAAGGCGCAGACGCAGAAGACATATTGAAAGCAGGTGCCTTTGGAGCAGTCACCTCCTATGCTGCAAGTGGACTTGGGGCCGGCACATCGAGCTTGACTGCCCAGGAGTTTGCCAAAACGCAACTCACCGAAGAATTAAAAGAACAAGTGATGAACAAAATCGGAGATGAAATCGGCTCCGAACGCCTTCGACAACTGGCCCTAGGAATAATTTCCGGCAATGGAATCGATCTTACCAGCGCTTTCAGCCAAGATAATCTCTCTAACATATTAAAACAGGAAGCAAAAAATCATATTAAAGAGGAAGTCATTTCTCGAATTGCGGAAGAAATTGACTACCCACCATTGAGAGATTTACTCTCAAACTGGATAACAAATGGCGCACGCATTGACGACATCACTGGTGCATTAGAAACTTTTAGAAGCAAAGTCTCTCACCTTAACAAGGATCAACTCACTACCTTCTTACAATCTCAATTAGAAAACATCTCAGACCCTACCCTTCGAGAAATCGCTAGCGACATCACGTCTGGAAGCGTTGACGTCAATCAAGCAGTAAATTTGTTTAATAAAGAAAATGTGACTCGCATGTTAGAGCACTATCTCACTGAGAAGAGTACCGATGGGTCGATCGACGCTAGCGATATCGGTCAGGCGGCGCTGAATCAAATTCAACAACACTTGGAGCAGTACATTGCTTTAGCACTTACAAAATAGACACTAACCTAACTATCCACAACCATAACAGTGTACATCCATAACGATGCACTTCCATAACAAGATGAATCCTCTTTATGGCAAAGAGGATTCATCTTCTAAAGTATCAACCCAACGCAATACCTCTCCCACAGCCTCAAAAAACTCGGCGCTGATGTAGTCGCTCTCTTCAACATTGAAGTACAAGCCTCTTGCTAAATCCACATTTCTCATTATCGGTATACCCTCTTCCTCTGCGGTTTTACGAATTAGTGTCGCAAGATAGGTCTCTCCTTTCACCATGACCACAGGCAACTCGGTATCATCCATCACGTATCGTAAGGCAACAGCAATATGAGTGGGGTTCGTGACGACGACACTAGATTGACGTACAGAGGCTATAACTTGTTGTTCAGACCACTCTTGATGTAACTGTTTACGCTGGCTCTTAAGCATGGGATCGCCCTCACTACTCTTCGCCTCCTGCTTAATATCGTGGACGCTCATTTTCAGGTTTTTGATATACTCATATCGCTGATAAACAACATCTAGCACCGAGATAAAAAAGAAGACAAAAATAACGCCAGAACTAAGCCAAATCAAGCTCTGACGATACTGTGAAATGGCGGCCTCCAACGGACCGTAGGTTAAACTCATGTATCCGGAAAAACTGGCGGTAACCACGATATACGCAACCAGCAACAACACAATCGTCTTCACTATAGACTTAACTAATTCCACTAAATTCTTTAGCGAGAATATCTTCTTAACGCCTTGCGCTGGATTCAAATGACTAATTTTTGGGGTGAGTTTTTTGAATGTAACAAGGACGCCTACCTGCATCAATTCCACCAACACAGCGACGACGGAACTAATCAGTAATAGCGGCGTTAGAATTTTCAACAAGACAATGGAAGAAAAACCGAGCATATCCACAAGACCCGATAAAGTGGATCTGGATATAGCCTGAAGGATTGCAAATAGCAGAACCTGCATTTGCTCTATAAGGTAATTGGAAAAAGCTAAAAAGAGTAACAACCAGAGCAATAACATAGCCGTCTTACTGAGATCTTGACTCTTGTGGATCTCGCCATCCTTTCTTGAATCCTTTAGTTTCTTAGGGGTTGGCTTTTCGGTTTTGTCTGATCCTTTTTCACTACTCAATTTATTCTCTCGCTTACAATTCAGACCTAGGACAACACCTTGTCCAACACCGCCAGCAAGCGACTATTCTCACCGAGTTTTCGCATTACCAATTCTACGATCATGCCCAAATTCAACAGTAAGATGAACGATCCCAACCAGCTCTTAATGGGCATACTAATTGACAGTACATTTAACTGTTCCGAAAACCGATTCACTAGGCCGAAAATCATATCAATCAAACACAACAACATAATGGCCGGGGCCGATATCAATAGAGCGGCTGTCATCATGTATTCGAATTCACCAATAAATATCTCCGCATCCACTAGATTCATCATTGGTAACGATTGCTCTATGGGCCATAACCGATAGCTACTTAACAGCAAATCGAGAAAAATCATAAACCCGCCACTAGACATAAATAGCATTGATGCAAAACGTGACAACCAAACTCCACTCAGTGATGTTTGATGACCTTGCAAGGGATCGATTGCGTTAGCCATATTCGTGCCCACCTGCGTATCGACGATACTACCCGCCATACCGATGGCCCAGAATATTGATCCGAATAGCAATCCAAATATCGCACCGATAAAGATTTCTTTTATTACAACAAAAGGCCACATGAATGCAGAGATATCGTCTATGGAATTTGAACTCGCTACCAAAGGAAAAACTACCACTGCAAAAATCACAAATAGGCTGTTGCGCACTAGTGACGGTACAATTTCCGGCGTCAACAACGGCACGATAATAAACGCCGCCGCTATTCGAGGGAGCGTCATAGCCAAAGTCAGTAGATTAAAGCCCATGGCATCCACCATATCTAATGGACCATAACCGGAAACCCGGTGAACACCCTTTGAGTAAAAGCGATTAATGTCTCACCCATCAAACCTGCAGTGAGAAAAAGTGTTATCACTACGACGGCTAACTTAACGGCGAACCCCAGCGTTTGCTCCTGCAACTGCGTTGCTGCTTGGACAAAAGAAACCAGCAGCCCTGCGACAGTGGCTGCAATAATGGGCGGTGCTGACAACATCAACATCAGCCACAACGCATCTTGGGTTAAACGAATAATATCAAAGCCCATCATAACGCCATTCCCCTATCACACATACGTCAGCACTAAACCATGGATGAGATGAGTCCACCCACCAACAAAGACAAAGAGCAGCAACTTAAAGGGTAATGACACTTGAGTGGGTGACATCATCATCATACCCAACGCCTGCAAAATACTAGAGGTTATCAAGTCGATAACAAGAAAAGGCAAAAAGAGTAAAAAACCAATTTGAAATGCCGCGTTCAATTCACTCACGGTAAAAGCAGGTACTATCACCATAAAGTCCTGCTCCTGCACTGCCTCCTTTCGCTCATCTGGCAATAGTCGCCTGACACTATGAAGAAAGAACTGCCGTTCATCTTCATTTGAATGTCGAACAAGAAACTTTTTTAAAGGCTCTTTTCCTAAGTTAACAAATTCGATCAGTGTCTCCACTGTCATACTCTCTTCATCATCATTCTGCGTCGCATCCAACTTAGTCTGAACCGCATCTTGCGTTTCCAAAATAACCGGGTACATCACGTAAATGGAAAGAATGATGGCCAATCCGTTCATCACCACATTGGGAGGCACTTGCTGTAACCCCAGTGCATTTCTTAGCAAGCTCAACACAACGACGATTTTGGTAAAAGACGTTACCATGACGGCAACAAAGGGGGCTAAAGCAATACCGATAACTACCGTGATGACAACGCCGGGACTGAGACTACTGAACTCCATCGCAGTTTAACTCCTTCAGGCGAACACCGAAGAGATCATCAATGGCAATAAGATCTCCTCGCCCTATCAATCGACCATTCGCTAGCACTTTGACTTCAAGGTTTTCTATTTTTTGATTTAGGTTGATGACATAGCCTTCTTGAATCGAAAGTACCTCGCTCAAAGGAAGCGTCACTGACGCTATCGTGAATGACACATTGACAGGAAGTTCACCCAGCGATTGAGAAGCTTCCTTTTCCAATGAGCTAGAGTCATCTTCATTCAGCACATTCATTTCAGATCCTATTATTAATTGATTCGTCGCGAGATAGGAGACAGAGGTACGCCACCAAACCCCCAGTGGTTCAGATTCGAAAATAGTCTCCTCTAATACACGCTGCCTTTTCCCTACCACCATAATATCGCCTACTTCGAATTCTCCTAATTCCACTACGGAAAAGGGCTCGACTCTATAGACTAAGTTAAAGTGAAAATTCAGATTTCGATAGGAGGATGTCCCCGCGCAATTCAGCCTGCGGACCTCAGCACTCTTTTTTTCAGACGGACACCATCGCTGGTTTTTTTCCAGCTGCTCTAACGTCAGGGTATCCGTCAATATCAGCCCACTAGATAGAGATTCACTGTTATCACCTAACTTGAAACAATTCCATTTCAAAACCGTTCTTCTCTTCATGTTGAGCTGTGATTTATCGACAAAGCGTCGAGCCTGCCAGGGAATGGAATAGAGGTTTTGCAGCTGTTTCAACAAAGTTCGATGGGCCAACAAAAAAGAGAGAAAACGACTCTCCCCTTCATACTCCCACCATGCACGCTCCCCAATGGGATCAAGCCAACCTTCTTCCTGCACCGTAAAATGTAGGAACCGATCATTGGCTTGCAACTCGACCCATTGCGTAGGAAGATCAATCTTGTTCTGAGTACGCGAATATTCTATTTTCCATCGAGCCGATACTTCCTCCCATTCAATCTCCATCTCTCTGGGTTTGGAAAACCACTTTCGTAACGTATTCGCATCTGACCCCATAATTCGAGAGGGCCTAATTTTAAGTACATTACGGTCACTCATAGATACCCTAAGGTTAAACGAACCAAGTCTTGCACATTCTTTACGCCCAGTTTATTCAACATGTTTGAACGATGTAGCTCTACCGTTTTAATACTGATACCCAATATGTCCGCGATGGTTTTGTTGAGCTTGCCCGCACTCACCAATCCCAATACTTGTTTTTCACGGGGGGATAGTTTTTTAATTTTTTCCATTGATGCCGGAATATCTTTCAGGCCCGAGCTAGGGCTAATGACAGAAGCCTTAATGGTTTCCAAAAACATTTCATCACAAAAAGGTTTTTCAACTACATTCATCGCGCCTCTTCGCATCGCCTCAACAGCCATCGCAACATCTCCCTGCCCTGTCATCAATACAACGGGGAATCGATGTCGACGCTGACATAACTCCCACATCAGATCTAACCCTGTCATTCCCGACATTCTTAAATCTATCACGACGCAACACTGTTCAATTGGGCTCACAAATTTGGGTAATTCTGCTAGCAGTTTTTCACCGCCACAGAATTTTTCTACACTCACTTTCTCTCGTTTCAAGTAACAAATTGTGGACTCTCGAAAGGAATCCATATCACCCACCAGTAACACTCGAATCTCATTCATCGTTGAAACTCTCACTGGCCGATATCGACTTCACTATCAGTAAAATGGAGGTAGCAGAACGCTCCCCTATTTCTTCTATCTTCCGTAACGCGCCAAGTTCCCCTAACTCCCCTACTGCGAACCAATGAAAAATATAGATCCTAAATGTTTTCAGACAAATTACTTTCATGCGCTTTGGGTTATAGGGGAGGTTTTTTTCCACACCCCATTCATCAATACAATGCGTTAATATCGGTACTTCTGAAAACAGTGCTGCGACTATGTCTGTGGAACTGACCAATTGCGAACCTTGAACCCATTTTATATCCTGCATAAATTCTCGAATATTCTTTTGCCACGCAACGTGTTCAAACTCTCGTAGAAATGAATCATTAGAAAAAATCAAATCACCCGTCGAACGATAAACCGCACCTGGCATTCTCAAGCTCTCTAAACGCGAGATTACACAATCGACGGATGACTTTGATAAATGCTCACTCACATCGGCAGCAGCATCAAAAGATAAAATGGGCGACACGGAGTCCATATCTCTTCGCTCTTTTAAAACTAACATTGTTTAATAGGCTAGCTAGACAGCACGAACATTAAGAAGATTACTTTTTGACTCGAATTTACTGAAGCGTTGATTCGTTCAGAAAATCGTCAGACCACTCAGCTTTGAATGAATACTCAACACACTTGCTTGCCTACCTTCGTCCAGGTCACCTCTAATTGAAGAAGGTTCAAATTGTCTAACATCAACAACTGCGTTAATCTCAAGAACCTTAAATCAATATCGATCCACAACAATCAAAACAGACGAGTAGATATTATGACGGAATATACGACCCCCAATTTTTCTCTAGACCTTTCTGATCAAGTGGCGCTAGTCACTGGTACCACTTCAGGATTAGGAAAACGTTTCGCTCAAGTACTCGCTAAATGCGGCGCTAAAGTAGTATTAACTGGGCGACGCGTTGAAAGGCTTCAATCCTTAGCGGAAGAAATTAGAGCCGACGGTGGTATTTGCGAACCCATCGCAATGGATATGACAGATCGCGCCAATATCAAAGCAGTGGTAGCAGAGGCAGAGGAAAAATTAGGAACCATTACTATCTTGGTTAACAATGCCGGTATTCCAGATGCACAACGTGCCACAAAAATGTCAGACGATTTAATCGATAACGTTTTCGGTACCAATTTAGTAGGGCCTTATGTTTTATCATGCGAAGTAGCCCGACGCTTAATGGATAAAAAACTACCGGGGCGCATCGTCAATATTGCCTCTATCGCGGCATTCGATATTAACCCAAAGTCCAGCGCATCTCTTTATTCCATCACCAAGGCCGGCGTGATCAGAATGACTGAAGCATTAGCAGTGGAATGGTCGCGATTTAACATTAACGTCAATGCCATCGCGCCTGGGGCTTTTAAATCGGAAATGATGGACGGAATGCTTCACCGCATGGGTGACTTTAGTACCGCATTCCCTAGAAAGCGTATTTGCGATCCCGCGCAAATGGATAGCACATTATTATTTTTGGTTTCGCCTTCTTCAGAATGTGTAACTGGTACATTCATTAAAGTCGACGATGGGCAAGGGTCACGCTAGTTCGATCGAGTCGAGTCTTAATCGGCTGGATTTAACACCGCTACTGATTGCATACCAGTGGCGGCTTGATTTAAATTAAGCAGTAAATCAACGCTAAAACACCGAATACCTCTGTACAATAGGTTATTACAATAGCGACTCTGCGCACATTAAACTTCGACGACAACATGCCATATGCATGTAGTACGCGACCAAGAGTAAACAATACAACCAAGACGCCTTGAACCACCAAGGCACTTTGTATCACTGCTAGAGCCAAAACAATCAAACTAAAAATAGAGATATGTTCCACACTATTACCGTGTGCCCTTATCACTTTTTTCATTTCACGATTGTCAGCATCTCCATTGGCTACACCAAGCTTGATTCTTTTGTAAGAGACATTTAACGCAAGCAACGTCACTATCGAGACATTGACAGCGACATAGATACCAAACCACTGCTGTCCCGTTAACTTTCAAAATAAATTCCTTTGAAACTTATCCGGTGACTGATATTCGATGGTATCTCCCTTAAGCAAGGAAAT
>JAHRWA010000052.1 GCA_019090455.1 Pseudomonadales bacterium
GATGAAACGTATCTCAAGGTTAAGGGCCAGTGGCGCTACTATTATAGGGCTGTTGATAAGCAAGGTAACACCATTGATTTTATGCTAACAGCTAAACGCGATAAAAAAGCAGCGCTCAGGTTTCTCACTAAAGCTATTGGTCGTAACGGTAAACCAGGTCTAATAAAGATAGACAAGAGTGGCGCCAACAAAGCCGGTATCAATTGTTTTAACTCAGACAATAAGCAACGAATTAATATTCGATGTTGTAAATACTTGAACAATACTATTGAGCAAGATCATCGAAATGTAAAACGCGTTACTGACTCCATGCTCGGTTTTAAAAGTTTTAGGACAGCGCAAGCAACATTGAAAGGAATAGAGTTGGTAGCGATGATTAAAAAAGGCCAGATGAAGAAAAATATTTCCGGCTCTTCGTCGCCCGCAGAACAATTTTACGCCCTAGCTGCGTAAGTCGAAAACCGTTTGTAAATTTTTACTCACGGCTTATAGAATTGCGACAAAACCGAAGAAATCGATACCTATATCAGAAACAACCGCAACTTGATTCCAAACTACGGTGAGAAATATCGCTGTGGTGAAACCATCACGACTGCTTTTGTGGAATCAACGATCAATGAGGTTGTTGCCAAACGAATGGTGAAGAAACAACAGATGCAGTGGACACATCAAGGTGCCCATTACTTACTTCAGACCAGAGCTGCCGTTTTAAACGGTGAGCTGAAAGACCATTTCGAACGATGGTATCCAGGTTTAAAGATTGACGATAGCAGTGAAGGAGTTGACGAAGAAGTAAGGGAAGCAGCCTAATATTTTGTTTTCTGCCCCGACTTTTTTATGCTCTCCAATTTCCCCAAACATCTGATTTTAAATAAATGAATACCCTCTTTCTACCTAATCTCCAGCCCATTTTGATACTTTAAAGTCTCAAAAAGTTGAGTATTACGTCTCAGAATACTGAGACTCTCAGGTTTCTGTTACCATATAAAATAGATAACCCATTGATAAATAACAGTATTAAAAGTTGGCACGGCAGATGCTATAGCTAATATATAACTGACCACATCATTGGGAAATCGATAATAAAAAGGAAGCGGAGAATGACGATGAAAACGATAACGGAATTACTGGATGGCTCTTCTAACATGCCTGCATCTGTTTATGACTTGGATAGTGATGAGTTTTTATTTGAAGATGATTTCCCTTTGCTGTCGGATCTTCAATTTGTTGCGCCGGAAGAAATTCTTGAACAGTTGGCTATGCCAAATCAGGAAACCTTCTTTGAGTATCACTAAGGCGAGTAAGCCTGATTATGAAATCGTTCACCGCAGGAGTTTGTAAATGAGATATCCCATTCCCCCCTTTACGCAGGAAACGGCGTTACAAAAAGTCAAAGCGGCGGAGGATGCCTGGAATAGTCGTGATCCCGAAAAGGTGGCTAGTGCTTATTCGGATGATTCTGATTGGCGTAATCGAGATCAGTTTTTTATTGGTCGTTCCGCGATTACTGCATTTCTACAGAATAAGTGGGAAGCAGAGCTGCACTACCAGCTGATGAAAGAGCTTTGGTCCTACACCGATAATCGAATTTCAGTTCGCTTCGAATACGAGTGGCAGAATTCAACTACAGGCCAATGGTTTCGAACCCATGGAAATGAGCACTGGGAGTTTGATGAAAAGGGCTATATGCGCCGTCGAGATATGAGTGCTAATGATGTCGCGATCGATCCGAGTCAGCGCCGTATTGGTATTCGGAAGAATTAATCAAACACCAAAAAGAATCGTAACTTGTAATGTGAATACGGTGAAAAAGATGAGTGAAATTAATAACCGCGCCATACAGATCAATATGGATCGTTCCCGCCGTATTGTGATTAACACCGCACGTGCAGCGTGGGTGCGGTCTCCCGCGAAGGGAGTGTGGCGAAAACCATTAGAGCGCGAAGCGGCGGAGTCTGGCCAGGTGACGAGCATCGTTCGCTATGATTCTGGCTCCGAATTTGTGCCTCACGGTCATCCCGCTGGTGAAGAAATTTTTGTGATCAGTGGTGTGTTTGAGGATGAGTACGGCGTTTATCCCGCAGGGAGTTATTTTCGAAACCCGCCAGGCTCATCCCATACGCCGAGGTCATCAGAAGGCTGCGTGTTATGGGTGAAGTTAAATAGGTTTCCAGCAGATGATGCGCAATCGCTAAACATTAACACCCGATCACATGCCTGGTCTGCGGGGCTAGTCGAAGGGTTGGCGGTGAAGCCTTTGCATAGCTTTGGTGCTGAGAATACTGCTCTGGTTCAGTGGCAGCCAGGATCGAAGTTTGTCAATCATGTACATCATGGCGGTGAGGAGATCTTCGTGCTTGAAGGTGTTTTTGAAGATGAGTATGGCAGCTACCCAAAGGGAAGTTGGATTCGAAGTCCGCCTCATAGCCAGCATAGCCCGTTCAGTCATGAGGGTTGCACGATTCTTGTTAAGACTGGGCACATGATTAAGTGAGTATCTATGCGCTATCTACGTTAAATAAGTCAATCGATAATCTAAAACAGAGAGGTAATACCGATGAGTTCAATACAGGCAAGTTCAATAGAAATGTACACACGACCGGGTTGCGGATATTGCGCCGGTGCTCGGCAATGGATGAATGATCGTAATCATGAATTTGTTGAGCTGGACGTTTATGCCGACTCTAAACATAAGTTGGAAATGAGTCGTCGCACATCCAACAAAACTTACCCACAGATTTTCATCGATGGTGTATCCATCGGTGGCTATGAGGATCTGCTGAAGTTGCAGAGTCAAGGCTTGCTTGATTTGCCACAGAATCGAAAAGCCAGTTAAACCAGCTACATCAAAAAACCAGAAAACCAGAAAACTAGCTATACCAGAAAAGAAGAAATTTAAATTTACATCAACCTGAGGAAAAATCATGTCCGTAATCAAATTGTACCGTCACCCATTATCCGGTCATTCACATCGTGTGGAGCTGTTTCTCTCTTTGCTTGGACTGAAGGCAGAAATCATCGATGTTGATCTTGCAAGTGGGGCACATAAACAGCCCGAGTTTTTACAAAAAAATGGCTTTGGGCAATTGCCTGTACTGGAAGATGGTGACACCGTTCTAGCGGATTCCAATGCAATACTGATTTATCTTGCGACCAAATATGATCAAAACCATACTTGGCTTCCGGTAGATCCGTTTCTGGCTGCGCAGGTACAACGCTTTCTATCAACCGCTGCGGGTCCGATTGCCTATGGTCCTGCTGCCGCTAGACTCGTCAACGTATTCGGTGCAGGGCTTGATCATAAGAATGCGATTCAGACTGCGCACTCCGTACTTGCGGTGTTAAATGCGCATTTACAAAACCGGGATTGGCTTGCAGCCGAGCAACCCACTATCGCTGATCTGGCGAACTATGCGTATATCGCACACGCACCCGAGGGCGATGTGTCATTGGAGGAGTACCCCAATGTCAAACAGTGGTTAAAGCGCATAGAACAGTTGTCGAGTTTTGTTTCTATGCAGCATACCGCTGCGGGTTTAGCGGCATAAAACTATTTTAGAAATAGAGTGATGCCAGAGAGTTTTTACAAAGGAGATTGAACTAATCGAACTTGTACTAATTGAACTTGTACTAAGCGAGATCGTACAATCTCTTAAGGGGGGTGTGATGTGTTGAATGTAAAAAGTCGCGTACGTGTGTGGGTTGTTCAAAAGCAAAATCAGATTCAAAAAACCAAATTAGAATGGGCTCAAAAAACGGCTCATATTGTTTGCCGGCATGTGACGGCTAACGGCTTTGGTAGAAGCCGGCTCGGCCGATGGGCAATCATAAAGCTGGTCTCTTTACTGGAAATGTTATCGCCCATTCTCGCTGTGATTGCGTTAGGCCCCACGACATCCAGTATTAATGTGAGCCAGAAATTACTCACAGTGGCGCGCGCATCGGGAAGCCAAGTTATGGTGAGTTGTTCCTCTCAGAGGGATTTGTTATGAGTGACTCTGAGCGGGATGACTCACCTTTTCATAAGGGTGAGCAGGCTATACAAACACGATTTGGGGTGCGCGATAAACTGGAACGTTTCGGGCGAAAAGTGATTCGAGATTTTATGCCGGATCAACATCGGGAGTTCTTTCATCAGTTACCTTATGTGTTCGTGGGTTATGCGGATGATCAAGATTGGCCCTGGGCCTCCGTGTTGATTGGCGAGCCGGGTTTTATGGTTTCCGGTACGCCCTCTAGTTTGAGTATCAAAGGCAATCCTTTGCCCGGTGATAAGCTAGGACCATTTTTGAAAAGTGCTGCCGGTGATCAGCAGTCAATGGGGCTGCTGGGTATCGAATTGGAAACTCGAAGACGAAATCGGTTGTCAGCCCATGTAACGGCTGTGGAGAATGGAATGATTGAACTCGGAATTGATCAGTCCTTTGGAAACTGCCCGA
>JAHRWA010000053.1 GCA_019090455.1 Pseudomonadales bacterium
CGTTTTACCGTGATCTACGTGACCGATTGTGCCCACATTTACGTGAGGCTTATTTCGTTCAAACTTTTCCTTTGCCACTTTAAGTACCTCTGCTTTATCTACACTTTAATTTAAATTTCTACTATCGTCTCGTCACAGCGTCTGCAATGTTAGCAGGCGCCTCACCGTATTTCTTAAACTCCATTGAAAATGTTGCCCTTCCTTGAGACATCGATCGCACATCCGTAGCATATCCAAACATTTCACCCAAAGGAACTTCTGCGCGTATAACCTTTCCTGCAGCCATATCCTCCATGCCCTGCACAATACCACGCCGCCTACTTAGGTCGCCCATGACATCTCCCATGTATAATTCAGGAGTTACCACCTCAACCTTCATAACCGGCTCCAAGAGAACAGGATCAGCATCTAGAGCACCCCCCCTAAAAGCCGTCATTGCTGCCATTCTGAAAGCATTCTCATTGGAATCGACATCGTGATACGACCCATCAACAAGCGTAGCTTTTACATCAACAATTGGGTAGCCAGCCATAACACCCATCTTCATTTGTTGCTGGATGCCCTTGTCAACTGCATTAAAATATTCTTTAGGCACTGAGCCGCCAACTATTTCATTACCAAACTCGTAGTCCCCTCCTTCGGCGATCGGCTCGATCCGCAACCACACATGCCCGTACTGGCCTCTACCACCAGTTTGCTTTATATATTTACCTTCAATTAACACGCTCTTCTTAATGGTTTCTCGATATGCCACTTGAGGCTTGCCAATATTTGCCGCAACACTAAATTCACGCCTCATACGATCTACAAGAATATCTAGATGCAATTCTCCCATTCCAGAAATAATAGTTTGTCCCGATTCTTCGTCGGTATGAACCCTAAAAGACGGATCTTCCTGCGCCAACCGCCCTAGCGCCGACGACATTCTTTCCTGATCAGCTTTTGTTTTTGGCTCAACCGCAACGGAAATTACCGGCTCTGGAAACTCCATCCTTTCTAAGGTAATCATCTCCGCTTGATTGCATAGCGTATCGCCAGTTGTAACATCCTTGAGGCCAACCGCAGCGGCAATGTCTCCCGCTCGAACTTCAGACAACTCTTCTCTAGAATTCGCATGCATTTGCAGAAGCCGTCCGATGCGCTCCTTCCTACATTTAATTGGATTATATACCGAATCTCCCGATCTTAAAATTCCAGAGTAAACTCGGAAAAACGTCAGGTTTCCAACAAACGGATCAGTTGCAATCTTAAAAGCTAATGCCGAAAAAGCAACATCATCACTAGAATTACGCTCTCCAACCTCACCGCTCTCAAGCACACCCTGAATTGCTTCCACTTGATCTGGCGCAGGCAGATAATCTACAACGGCATCAAGCATGGCCTGAACGCCTTTATTCTTAAAAGCAGACCCACAAAGCGCCACTACTATGTCGCCAGCCAAGACCTGACTTCGAAGACCCGAACGAATATCATCCGCTGAAAGCCCCCCATCGTCCAAATATTTCTCCATCAATTCCTCGGAAGCCTCTGCCGCGCTTTCGATCATTTTCTCATGAAAAAAATCAGCCTTGCTTAACAATTCTTCCGGGATCTCACTTAACTCATAACTCATTCCTTGATCAGTCTCATTCCAATAGACAGCTTTCATCCGAATGAGATCTACAACGCCCTTAAATCCTTCCTCTGAACCAATATTTAGCTGGACGGTAACAGGGTTAGCATTTAATCGTTCTTTAATCTGCTCCAAAACTCTAAGATAATTCGCGCCAGCTCTATCCATCTTATTGACAAAGACAATTCTTGGAACACCATACCTATCAGCTTGACGCCAGACCGTTTCGGACTGAGGCTCAACTCCAGACGTAGCGCAAAAAACCACTACCGCCCCATCAAGAACCCGAAGAGATCGCTCTACCTCTATGGTAAAGTCTACATGACCAGGAGTATCAATAATATTAATACGGTGCTCTGGATACTGCTGATCCATCCCCCGCCAAAAGCATGTAGTAGCAGCGGAGGTAATTGTTATTCCTCGCTCTTGCTCCTGCTCCATCCAGTCCATAGTAGCCGCGCCATCATGGACTTCACCGATCTTATGAGAAATACCTGTGTAGTACAGCACCCTCTCTGTCGTCGTAGTTTTGCCTGCATCTACATGAGCGCAAATACCAATATTTCGATAATGCTTTAACGGAGTTTTACGGGACACCAGGATCTCCTCTAATACTTCTAAGCAGTAGAAAACTCACAGCAAGCAAATTAGAAGCGGTAGTGTGAAAAAGCCTTGTTAGCTTCAGCCATACGATGTACGTCTTCTCTCTTTTTCATGGCGGAACCTTTGCCTTCAACAGCATCCAGTATCTCTCCAGCCAAACGAAGGTGCATTGACTTTTCTCCACGCTTACGAGCAGCCTCAACGATCCAGCGCATCGACAACGCAGTACGTCGATTAGGTCGGACTTCCACTGGGACTTGATAAGTTGCTCCACCGACCCGCCGAGACTTCACTTCCACCATTGGCTTCAGATCTTCAATCGCCTTCTCAAACACTTCCATTGGATCCTTGCTAGTCTTTTCTGAGACCATATCTAAAGCGCCGTAAACGATATGCTCTGCCAACGATTTTTTACCGTCCACCATTACGTGATTCATAAACTTTGCTAGCATTTGACTCTTATATTTTGGATCTGGCAAAACTTCACGTTTTGCTACTACGCGCCTTCTAGGCATACTATTCCCCTAATTCAGGTTTTATCTGAGACGCTATCTATTTGCAGGATCATCGCTTTAAGCCAAAGCTCACAAAAAGATGTACTCAGCCTTACTTTTAACAACTAAGAAGTCTAAGCGCTTTATCGCCAAGACGAACAAGTCACTTGCTATTACTTCTTAGGCCGTTTCGCCCCATACTTAGAGCGACCCTGCTTTCGATCTGCAACACCGGATGCATCTAAGGTTCCCCGCACAGTGTGATATCGCACACCAGGAAGATCCTTTACTCGCCCACCACGGATAAGCACAACACTATGTTCTTGCAAATTATGGCCTTCGCCACCAATGTACGAAGTCACTTCAAACCCGTTAGTTAAGCGAACACGGCAAACTTTACGAAGAGCCGAATTGGGTTTCTTTGGCGTAGTGGTATACACACGGGTGCACACACCTCGACGCTGGGGGCAGCTCTGTAAGGCAGGCACATCTGTTTTTTGTACCTTGCGCTGACGAGGCTTACGAACCAATTGATTGATCGTTGCCATCTAACTAAAACTCCACTAAAAATTATAAAAATGACAAAAGATCTCACTCTCCTGGCATTTGCGGAGGCGAGATTCTAATGATGAGTCGACTAGAAGTCAAATGTTACTTAGGGCTACTATGCAACCTACTCTATATAGCTAAAGTTAATTAGCAATTGCCAATTAACTTTAGGTCGTTGCTAATGATTATAATAGTGCATCAACCGAATCATTACTTGCCTAAACCCCAACATATCTTTTGATATGTAGTCACCTAGTTTTCTAACTCGAAAGATCACCCATTAGGCGAGTTTAATGCTTCACTTAAGGCCTTTTCTACCTCATCAGCAGTGACTGTAGGCATACCTCTTGCAGCATCCCTAGCCTCTTTACGCTGCTTTCTTCTTTCAGCGTGATGAGAAAACCCGGTGCCTGCCGGAATTAATCGACCTACGACAACATTTTCTTTAAGCCCGCGTAAATCATCTTTCTTACCGGTTACAGCAGCTTCGGTGAGGACACGAGTAGTCTCCTGAAACGATGCAGCGGAAATAAATGACTCGGTAGCTAAAGATGCCTTGGTGATGCCTAGGAGCAATCGTTCTATTTTTGCAGGGAATTTTGAGTTCTTTTCCAAAATTTCATTTTCATCGAACACATTTGCGACCTCAACCTGCTCCCCCTTTATAAATGTTGAATCACCTGACTCTCTAATTTCTGCTTTCCTGAGCATTTGCCGGACAATAACTTCAATGTGTTTATCGTTTATCTTAACACCCTGCAAACGATAAACATCTTGCACCTCATTAACGATATAGTTAGCTACTGCTCCAATACCTTTTAGCCGTAAGATGTCATGGGGATTGGATGGGCCGTCTGAAATGACTTCTCCTTTCGCCACATGCTCTCCCTCAAAGACATTTAAGTGTCGCCATTTAGGAATAAGCTCTTCGTAATGGTCATCTCCATTTTCTGGAGTAATAACCAATCTACGCTTACCTTTAGTCTCCTTACCAAAACTAAACACTCCAGTGATTTCCGCCAGTATACTGGCTTCCTTGGGTCTTCTTGCCTCGAACAAGTCTGCAACCCTAGGTAATCCACCGGTAATATCACGGGTCTTCGAACTTTCCTGAGGTATTCTCGCGATAACGTCACCGACGCCGACTTCCGTTTCATTTTCAAGAGTAGTTATTGAATTAGCTGGCAAGAAATATTGAACAGGAGTGTCCGCATTACCAACGGTAAGAAGATTTCCATCTCCATCCACCAGCCGGATAGCAGGCCGAAGATCTTTGCCTGAAGTAGGCCGGTCTTTAGCATCTATGATTTCTATATTACTTAGGCCCGTTAAATCGTCAGTTTGTTGCTTGATCGTTATGCCGCTTTCAAAATCGCTAAATTGCACTCGCCCAGACACCTCAGTAATAATTGGATGCGTATGAGGATCCCAAACAGCAACTATATCGCCCGCCTTAACAGAGTCTCCAGTTTTGATACTTATAACGGCTCCATATGGCAATTTATACCGTTCACGCTCGCGCCCTCTGATATCAGCTAACGCAAGCTCTCCGGAGCGAGATACAGCGACAAGATTACCATCATTATTTGTTACCGTTTTTAAATTCAGTAGACGTACGGTACCGTCGTTTTTTACTTGTACATTACTAACCGCAGAACTTCGAGATGCAGCACCACCTATGTGGAACGTTCTCATTGTTAATTGTGTTCCAGGTTCACCAATTGATTGGGCAGCGATAACTCCAACTGCCTCGCCAACGTTAACCAGATGACCTCTCGCTAAGTCGCGACCATAACACTGCCTACAAGCCCCATACCGAGTTTCACAGGTAATAGGCGAACGACATAACACTTCATCAATACCAAACAACTCAAGCTTGTCCACCCAGTGCTCATCAATGAGCGTACCTACCGGCGCTGCGATTTCGTCATCAGTACCTGGCTTAATAATATCTCGTGCAACAACCCGACCCAACACCCTTTCCCCGAGAGGCTCAACTATGTCCCCCCCTTCGATTAGAGGAGTCATCATTAATCCATTACTAGTGCCACAATCCTGCTCAGTAACTACAAGATCTTGAGCCACATCAACAAGCCGTCTGGTTAAATACCCAGAATTGGCAGTTTTAAGCGCGGTATCGGCCAAACCCTTACGAGCACCATGAGTGGATATAAAATATTGCATTACTGTTAACCCTTCACGAAAGTTAGCAGTGATTGGTGTTTCGATGATGGAGCCATCTGGCTTGGCCATAAGTCCCCGCATTCCAGCAAGCTGCCTTATTTGAGCTGCAGATCCTCGCGCCCCTGAATCAGCCATCATATATATTGAGTTGAATGAATCCTGTATTTCCTCTTCACCCTTTTTATTGATAACTACTTCACTCTTCAAGTTATCCATCATTGCCTTAGCAATAACATCATTCGTACGCGACCATATATCAACAACTTTGTTATAACGTTCGCCTTGCGTAACGAGGCCACTAGCGTATTGATCAGCTATTTCTCTAACTTCAGATTCGGCCCCTTCAATTATTGCTTCCTTAGTAGATGGTATTACCATGTCTTCGATGCCCACCGAAGAACCAGAAGAAGTCGCCTGGGAAAAACCGAGATACATAAGCTGATCAGCGAATATAACCGTTTCCTTTAAACCCAAACGACGATAACAAGCGTCAATCAATTTAGAGATTTTTTTCTTCGCCATAGTTTGGTTAATAATGGCGAAAGGAAGCCCTGTAGGGACGATATCCCAAAGAATACAACGCCCAACGGTTGTATCTACAATAAAAGTCCCTTCGGTCGACCCTCCAAACTCGTCAATAACAATCTCATGAACTCTCACTTTTATTCGGGTATGTATTTCAACTGCTCCGGTAGTAAGCGCACGCTGCGCTTCCATGGTGTCACTAAACACCATGCCCTCACCTTTCCCATTGATTTTTTCTCGCGTAATGTAGTACAAGCCCAAAACAACGTCCTGTGTGGGCACAATAATTGGCTCGCCGTTTGCGGGTGACAAAATATTATTAGTAGACATCATCAGTGCACGAGACTCGAGTTGAGCTTCGATGGTTAATGGTACGTGTACCGCCATTTGATCGCCGTCGAAATCGGCGTTGTATGCAACACAGACCAGCGGATGAAGCTGAATGGCTTTCCCCTCGATCAACACTGGCTCGAAAGCTTGGATTCCCAATCGATGCAAAGTCGGAGCTCGGTTAAGTAGGATCGGATGCTCTCGAATTACTTCGGCAAGAATATCCCAAACTTCAGCTGTTTCTCGCTCAACCATTTTTTTAGCCGCTTTTATTGTGGTGGCTAATCCGCGCAACTCAAGCTTACTAAAAATGAAAGGCTTGAATAGCTCTAAGGCCATCTTCTTAGGCAGACCACATTGATGCAACCTCAAAGTAGGTCCAACCACAATTACCGACCGCCCTGAATAATCGACACGCTTTCCAAGCAAGTTCTGACGGAAGCGACCCTGCTTACCTTTGATCATGTCAGCCAAAGATTTTAACGGGCGCTTGTTAGATCCCGTTATTGCTCTACCACGACGCCCATTATCCAACAAAGCATCAACGGCTTCTTGGAGCATGCGCTTTTCATTTCGAACAATGATGTCTGGTGCGTTTAAATCCAATAAACGTTTCAATCGGTTATTCCTGTTAATAACGCGTCGATACAAATCGTTTAAATCGGATGTTGCAAACCGCCCACCATCAAGGGGAACCAGCGGGCGCAAATCTGGGGGAAGTACAGGTAAAACAGTCAGTATCATCCATTTCGGATCATTACCGGAGGACTGAAATGCCTCCATAAGCTTTAATCGCTTAGAAAATTTCTTTATTTTAGTTTCTGAATTAGTTGTAGGTATTTCCTCGCGAACTTGATTTATTTCTGCCTCTAGGTCCAAATCCAACAGCAGTCGCTGTACGGCTTCAGCTCCCATCTTAGCTTCAAACTCATCACCAAACTCTTCCAATGCTTCATAATACTCGTCATCAGTAAGCATCTGGCCTTTTTCAAGAGTCGTCATTCCAGGTTCAATCACTACAAAAGACTCAAAATAAAGCACGCGCTCTATATCTCTTAAAGTCATATTAAGCAACAAACCAATTCTTGATGGTAAAGACTTTAAAAACCATATGTGGGCTACAGGACTAGCCAACTCGATATGCCCCATACGATCGCGACGTACTTTAGCTAGCGCCACCTCTACACCACATTTTTCACATATAACGCCGCGATGCTTTAATCTTTTATACTTACCACACAAACACTCATAATCTTTCACCGGGCCAAAAATCTTGGCGCAGAAAAGGCCGTCTCTCTCTGGCTTAAATGTTCGATAATTGATAGTTTCTGGTTTTTTTACTTCACCAAATGACCAGGATCGAATCATCTCCGGGGAAGCGAGCCCAATTCGTATACGGTCAAACTCGTCCACATTTCCTTGTGACTTCAAGAGATTCAATAGATCTTTCACAGTCTTGCCTCCAGAGGCATTTCAAGCCAGAGCTGGGCACTTTCGCCCAGCCATAAGTGTATGTTATTCGCTCTCAAGCTCTATATCGATGCTTAACGACCGGATTTCTTTAACCAACACATTGAAGGATTCCGGCATGCCAGGCTCCATGCGATGATCGCCATCGACAATATTCTTATATATTCTTGTTCGGCCATTTACATCATCAGATTTTACTGTGAGCATTTCTTGTAACGTATAGGCAGCTCCATATGCTTCGAGCGCCCAAACTTCCATTTCACCGAAACGCTGACCTCCGAATTGAGCCTTACCACCAAGAGGTTGCTGAGTAACCAAGCTGTAGGAACCAGTAGATCGAGCGTGCATTTTGTCGTCCACCAAATGATTGAGCTTAATCATATACATGTAGCCGACCGTTACCGGGCAATCAAATTGATCGCCGGAGCGGCCATCGTAAAGCGTTAACTGACCATTCTCTGGGTAATCTGCGAGCTTTAACATGTCTCGAATTTCTGACTCTGAAGCGCCATCAAAAACAGGAGTCCCCATGGGAACACCGCCAGTCAAATTACCGGCTAATTCGATAATCTCACCGTCGCTAAGTGAATCTAGATCTTCATGCTTTTGGTCTGCACGATTATTATAAATTTTCCTTAGAAATTCTCTGATGTCAGCAACAGCTCGTTGTGATTCGAGCATTTCACCGATCTTTGCGCCCAGCCCTGCTGCTGCAAAACCCAAATGCGCCTCTAGTATCTGCCCGACATTCATTCTTGATGGTACGCCGAGGGGGTTTAAGACGACATCAACTGGCTCGCCTTTCTCGTCATAAGGCATATCTTCAACGGGCATAATGACTGAGATAACGCCCTTGTTGCCATGACGCCCAGCCATTTTATCACCAGGCTGTATTCGACGTTTTATAGCCAAGTAAACTTTGACAATCTTTAATACTCCGTGAGCTAAATCATCACCACCGGTAATCTTTCCTTTCTTGTCTTCGAAACGTTCTTCTTGCTCTGCTTTTTTATCTTCTAGCAACTGTCTGGCTTGTTCCAACTGCTCCATCAACTTTTCATCGGAAAACCTAATATCAAACCAATTAGATTGCCCAACCTCATTTAGAAGAGCGTCAGTCAATTCTTGTCCCTTTGAAAGGCCAGCTCCACCACTTACAATTTGACCAAGCAACGCTATCCGCAAACGTGAAAACGTAGCCAGTTCAATAACTCGCTGCTCATCTTTTAGATCTTTGCGATATTGATCTAGCTGGTCTTTCTCTATCGATAGTGCTCGTTGATCCTTATCAACTCCATCCCTAGTGAAAATTTGAACATCAATGACAGTTCCTTTTACGCTAGAAGGAACTCGTAGAGATGTATCTTTAACATCAGACGCCTTCTCACCAAAGATAGCTCTCAGTAATTTTTCTTCGGGCGTAAGCTGAGTTTCACCTTTTGGAGTTACTTTTCCGACCATGATGTCGCCAGCACAGACTTCTGCTCCGATATGAACAACACCGGACTCGTCTAGTTTTGACAAAGCAGACTCACCAACATTAGGAATGTCGGCCGTTATTTCTTCCGAACCTAATTTCGTATCGCGAGCAATACAAGTGAGCTCTTGGATATGAATAGTGGTAAACCGATCCTCCTTTACTACTCTCTCAGAAATAAGTATCGAATCTTCAAAGTTATATCCATTCCATGGCATAAACGCCACTCGCATATTTTGGCCGAGAGCTAATTCACCCATATCGACCGAAGGGCCATCCGCCAAGATATCTCCACGATTTATCTCATCACCAACACGGACTAGAGGCCTTTGATTAATACATGTGTTTTGGTTCGAACGCGTATATTTAGTTAAATTGTAAATATCCACTGGCGCTTCATCTCCAGCGGTTTCCTCAGCATTAGTTTTTACGACAATTCGTGAAGCGTCCACACGATCGACTACTCCCCCTCGTTTTGCAACCACGCAGACACCCGAGTCTCGTGCTACATTACGTTCCATCCCAGTGCCTACTAATGGCTTTTGAGTTCGCAAGGTTGGCACAGCTTGTCGCTGCATGTTTGAACCCATTAGCGCACGGTTAGCATCATCATGCTCGAGGAAAGGGATGAGAGAAGCCGCTACCGAAACGATTTGCCTTGACGAAACATCCATAAACTGCACTTTATCTGCAGTCGTCAAGGTGAAATCATTTCGATGTCGTACAGGCACAAGATCATCAATCAACTGCCCCTCATCATTACGCTTTGCATTCGCTTGCGCGATAATGTACTCACCTTCTTCAATTGCCGACAAATACACCAACTCATCAGTTACAGTACTATCAACGACTTTTCGATAAGGAGTCTCCAAGAAACCGTATAGATTAGTTCTAGCAAAAGTAGATAAGGAATTAATCAATCCAATATTTGGACCCTCAGGAGTTTCGATGGGACAAACTCTCCCGTAATGCGTACCGTGCACGTCACGCACTTCGAAGCCCGCACGCTCTCGCGTCAATCCTCCGGGCCCTAATGCAGATACACGCCTCTTATGCGTTATCTCTGAAAGCGGGTTATTCTGATCCATAAACTGAGATAGTTGTGAAGAGCCAAAAAACTCCTTTATCGCAGCAGCTACGGGCTTCGCATTTATTAAATCTTGGGGCATCAACCCTTCAGATTCAGCTAAGCTCAACCTTTCCTTTACTGCGCGCTCAACTCTAACAAGTCCAACCCTAAACTGGTTTTCGGCCATTTCCCCAACAGACCTTACGCGCCGATTACCTAGATGGTCAATGTCGTCGACAACTCCAATACCATTTCGTATATCTATTAAGGTTTTAAGGACATCGACAATATCTTCATTACTAAGCACACTACTACCGACAGAACCCTCTCGACCCAAACGTCGATTGAACTTCATTCTACCAACTCCAGACAAATCGTATCGTTCTGGACTGAAAAATAGGTTTTTGAATAGAGTCTCTGCTGAGTCTTTCGTAGGTGGTTCTCCTGGCCGCATCATCCTATATATTTCTACAAGCGCCTCAAGCTGACTACGGCTTGCATCGGCGCGTAAGGTGTCTGAAATAAAGGAGCCTCGGTCCAGCTCATTCGTATAAATGGTTTTTAACTGAGATACACCAGCCTCGTCTAAAGCTTCAAGTATCTCAGGTGTGATCTCGGCATTACATTCGACTATTATCTCGCCTGAATTTTTATCCACAACATTTTCAGCAACTACTTTTCCTAAAAGATAATCAGCCGGCACTTCAAGCTTATCAATGTTAGCTTTTTCTAAATGCCTGATATGTCGAGCGGTGATTCTGCGCCCAATTTCTACGAGAACTTTTTTCCCATCGGTAATTTCAAATGACGCAGTTTCTCCACGGAGGCGTTCTGGAATTAACTGGAGACTATACTGGCTGTCACCTTCCACATAGAAAACATTTGTTTCAAAAAATAAATTGACGATCTCTTCGGTCTCAAACCCCAAAGCTCGAAGCAAAACTGTCGCTGGTAACTTACGTCGACGATCTATTCTTACATAGACTAGGTCCTTTGGATCAAACTCAAAATCTAACCATGAACCTCGGTAAGGAATTACTCTGGCTGAGTAAAGCAATTTACCAGAAGAATGCGTTTTTCCTTTGTCATGGTCAAAAAACACGCCTGGAGATCGGTGTAATTGAGAGACTATTACTCTTTCGGTCCCATTTATGACAAACGTTCCATTTGCTGTCATCAAGGGCATTTCGCCCATATAAACTTCCTGCTCTTTAATATCCTTAATTGCTTTATTCGCTGATTCTTTATTGTAAATAATCAAGCGAATGCGGACACGTAAAGGGGCAGCGTATGTCACACCACGTAATTGGCATTCTTTGACATCAAAGTTTGGTTTTCCTAACGCATAATCTACGTATTCTAATGCAGCACTACCGGAATAACTTACTATCGGGAAAACGGACTTGAATGCGGCCTGCAAACCTTTATCTTCTCGCGAGCCTATATCTGCGCCCTTTTGAAGAAAACTGCGATATGAATCCAATTGAATCGCCAGGAGGTAGGGGACATCCATGGCATCAGGTATTTTTCCGAAGTCCTTTCGAATACGTTTCTTTTCAGTGAAAGAATATGCCATCTGTGTTCCTCAGCTGTTTTGTCTTTATTCCGATGGAATATCGAGTTAAATTTTAGCCACTCTGAATTTAATGGGTACTGTAAGTGCTGGTACATTAATTTTAGTGCGCTTGAAAAATGTGCTACAACAGGAAACGGCCGATAGCCATGTGGCCACCAGCCGTTCACTTTATAAGCGAATAATTGAATCTATATTCAAGTAAAACAGCTTATTTAACTTCAGCTTGTGCTCCAGCCTCTTCTAGCTGTTTCTTAACATCTTCAGCTTCGTCCTTGGATACCGCTTCTTTAACCGCTACTGGAGCACTTTCTACCAGACCCTTAGCTTCTTTAAGGCCCAGCCCAGTGATAGCTCGTACCACCTTAATTACCGCTACTTTATTGTCCCCAAAGCTTGTTAATACAGCATTGAATTCAGTTTGCTCCTCAGCAGCACCTCCTGCATCACCACCACCAGCGGGCGCGGCAACAACAGCTGCTGCTGCTGATACTCCAAACTTTTCTTCGATAGCTGATATTAGTTCTACTAAGTCCATCACTGACATCTCAGCAACGGCGTCTAAAATCTCTTCTTTAGTAAGAGCCATGTTTATTACTCCAAATGTAGTTCAAATATAAAATAGGTAAATAAAATTATGCTGCTTTCTGATCTTTAACCGCTGCGACCACGCGTACGAATTGGCTTGGCACCTCATTGAGAGTCTGTGCAAGCTTAGTTACAGGTGCCTGCAATACAGAGGCCAACATACCCAAGGCCTGCTCACGCGTTGGAAGTTTAGCGAGCCTATCAATCTCGTGAGCGCCATAGGCCACTCCTCCCACCGCTAGTGCTTTTACTTCTAACTGATCATGCTCTTTCGTAAAGTCCTTTATCAGCCTTGCTGCTGAACCTGGATCTTCAATCGATAAGGCAATAATGGTCGGGCCGACAAACGTATCTTGAAGGCACTCGAACTCAGTGCCTTCAACCGCTCGGCGAGCTAATGTATTACGAACTACTCGCAAATACACACCATCTGCTCGCGCTTTTTTCCGAAGCTCTGTCATATCGGAAACCGAGAGGCCTCGATAGTCGGCGATAACAGCAGATAGCGCAGAAGATACAGCTTCGCTGACCTCTGCAACAATTGCTCTTTTATCTTCCAATCTAAGTGCCACTGACTTACCTCCTAACTGTACTATCAGTTAGTAATTATCATAAAAAACCCCTTACGGGACTATGTTGCGATGTCAGCGCATTATCCTTCGGATAGATCTGAACCACCGCGTCTGCGTAGGCTGGCGTTTTAAGCTATATCTACCATCCAATTGTTTAAAGCAATCAAACTAGTCAATACATGCGGCCTACGGTCTTTGACACGTCAACCTGCAATTAGGCTGAACTTCAAAGTACTGTCTACCATGGGTAAACTCGATTAAGCTTCCAACGAACTTAAATCAAGATTAAGCCCTGGACCCATGGTCGTTGATATAGAAATTTTCTTGAAATAAGTACCTTTAGCAGTAGCCGGCTTTCCCTTTTTTAAATCGGTAAGCAAGAACTCTAAATTTTCTTTTATCGACTCAACAGTAAAATCCAACTTGCCAACACTACAATGAATTATACCTGCCTTGTCAGTCCGGTATCGCACTTGGCCAGCCTTAGCATTTTTAACAGCAGTCGCAACATCAGGAGATACTGTTCCTACTTTCGGGTTCGGCATCAATCCTCGAGGACCTAGTATTTGCCCAAGCTTCCCTACAACTCGCATAGCATCAGGACTTGCAATTACAACGTCAAAATTGAAATTTCCTTTCTTAATATCTTCAGCTAAATCATCGAAACCAACTATGTCAGCACCAGCTTCTTTTGCTTCCTCAGCCTTAGCTCCTTGAGCAAAAACAGCTACTCTCACCTGCTTACCTATTCCATTAGGTAATACGCTAGAACCTCGGACAACTTGATCAGACTTTCGCGGATCAACCCCAAGATTTACAGCAACATCAACAGATTCAGAAAATTTTACCGTCGAAAGCTCCTTCAACAGACTATAAGCGTCATTAATTTCGTATTGCTTCAGACAATCTACTTTTTCGTTAAACAGTTTTTGTCGTTTGGTAAACTTAGGCATTATAGTCCCTCCACTTCTAGACCCATACTTCGCGCCGAACCGGCTATGGTTCTTACAGCTGCATCCATATCCGCCGCTGTAAGGTCGGGCTCTTTAGCTGTCGCAATTTCTTCAAGCTGCGCCCTAGTTACTTTACCAACCTTATTAGTATTAGGCTCTCCACTACCCTTTTTTATGCCGGCCGCTTTTCTAAGCAGCACGCTCGCAGGAGGGGTTTTCATCTCGAAGGTAAAACTGCGGTCACTATACACTGAGATTACAACGGGGATTGGCATCCCTTGCTCAAACTGCTGACTTTGCGCATTAAACGCTTTGCAAAACTCCATTATATTTAGACCATGCTGACCTAAAGCCGGACCTACTGGTGGGCTTGGATTAGCCTGACCTGCAGCTACTTGCAATTTTATATAAGCATCAATTTTTTTAGCCATTAAGACCTCCTTGGGTACAAACGATAACAGGCGACTGATAATTAAATTAACCTACCGGATTACCTCCCCTATGAATTAAATAAACTCAAATGAGTAGAGTTTAGCTTTTTTCAACCTGACTAAATTCTAACTCCACTGGTGTAGACCTACCGAATATTAGAACAGCCACCCTCAAGCGACTTTTCTCGTAATTGACTTCTTCGACAACACCGTTAAAGTCTGCAAAAGGACCATCTACCACTCTCACAACCTCTCCAGCTTCAAACAGAGTCTTAGGTTTCGGCTTCTCGACACTGTCCTCTACTCGATTCAATATTGCATTTGCTTCTTTTTCGCTAATAGGAGCTGGCTTGTCGCTAGTCCCTCCTATAAATCCCATAACTTTTGGGCATTCTTTGACTAGATGCCAAGAATCATCAGCCATTTCCATTTCTACTAGCACATAACCAGGAAAAAACTTCCTTTCGCTTTTCCGTTTTTGCCCACCTTTCATTTCTACAACTTCTTCTGTAGGAACCAAAACGTCACCAAATTTATCCTCCATCCCAGCTAACTTTACCCGTTCGTCAAGCGATCGCTTAACTTGCTTCTCAAAACCAGAATAGGCGTGAACTACATACCAACGTTTAGCCATGTTTCAATGATCTCCTACCCTATTAAGCTAGATACAATCCAGCCAAGAAAGGAATCTAGCGCCCAAAGAATCAACGATGCGATAAGCACTACAACCACTACCACCATCGTTGTTTGAGTTGTTTCTTGCCTGGAGGGCCAAACCACCTTTCGAGTTTCTACCCTGGCTTCTTTTAATAATTCAATAAACGACCGGCCTTTTGAAGTAAGTGAGCCGATCCAGACCGCCAAAAACGCAACAACTATAATTGATAGCACCCTGTAAAGGAGGGGCTCAGCCCCATAATAGGAATTACCAATTACTGCAATTCCAACCAGGGAAAATACGATCGCCCACTTCGCCCCATCAAACTTAGACTGTGCTACTTCTGTTTTTTCGTTCATGAACTTAACGACCTTGTGCCATCCATTGTGATGGCAGGCCAGGAGGGAATCGAACCCCCAACCTGCGGTTTTGGAGACCGCTGCTCTGCCAATTGAGCTACTGGCCTAAACTTTTCCTACACGGTTCTCAATGGCTTCTCAGTATATCTGCCCCCATTTGGGCTTACTTAGATTAGATCTTAACTGCCAACCTAGCCACTACAAACCACTCTTAATCAAATATTTTTGCGACAACACCGGCACCCACGGTACGGCCACCTTCTCTGATTGCAAACCGCAACCCTTCATCCATCGCTACCGGCGC
>JAHRWA010000054.1 GCA_019090455.1 Pseudomonadales bacterium
CGCGAATTTGGAAAGATAAGTTTGCTGATAATTTTTTAACCTCAGATTTGGCTGGGTAGGGATAGTCCAGACCCAGAATGAACGCTTACTTAACGACGCCGCAACATCTTGCTTTGGGTATGAGTCTCCAAGTGTCGCCTAAATTAAAAATGAATATTGATGTTAAATGGACTGAGACCAGTACCTGGGATACGTTGCTGTTCGATTTCAGAGAGAACGTTGGTCTCTTAATGTTGCTAAGCCTTATTGGTTTGGAGGGGGCAAACCCAAGTAACCTTGTCGTTCCTCGGTTTTACGAGGATACGGTAAATTGGGGTTTTGGACTGGAATATAAATATAGCCCCAAGCTGAATTTACGATTGGGCTATGAGCCGAGAAAAACAGGAATCCCTGATAATAAGAAAGATTTTTTGGTGCCCCTAGGTGATATTGATATTATCGCTGTGGGATTTAGTTATCATCTTTCTGAAAAAAGATCCTTTGATTTTGCATTTTTTCAAATTAATCATCATGACTTTATAGAAACTGGGTCTAGTACGAATGGCAACGATACTCGACTGCAAAACTTTTTGTACAATCCCACAGCGGGGCTTGATACGGTAACTGATCTAAAGGTAACGGTAGTGGAAATGAGTTACCGCAAACGGTTCTAATGAAACTCATAGCAGTCGTTTAGCGAATAGGATTTCAAGTTATTCTATTCGGTTCAATCGAACACATTCAATGCTTCGTTCTTTCAGTATTCTCTCTCCGTTAATGGGAGTCATCGCGTAATTGGCGCCGACATAGACCAAAATTGAGATTCCTTTGTCAGTATTGCTGACGTTTATTATATTGAATATTAGTGTTTTTATATTTGTGAATATAAGTA
The DNA here is from genome assembly GCA_019090455.1 of Pseudomonadales bacterium. Taxonomy (GTDB): domain Bacteria; phylum Pseudomonadota; class Gammaproteobacteria; order Pseudomonadales; family DC-out160; genus DC-out160. The sequence continues at coordinate 872 of JAHRWA010000054.1, forward strand.
ATAATTTATTAAATTTATTCACAAAAGGGAAGGGCAATGGCTTATATCGATATCACCGAGCAATTTTGTGCGGGACCAGAAAAATTTATGGAAGAGAATGTCGTTATGCAATGGATTCAACGAGATTCCGCTGACGTATTCGGCGTGGGTGTGAAAATGATAGAGAATGCAGTGGTTAGTAATAAACCTAATGGGAAAGTTTGTTTTTTTTACGAAAAAACGACTACGCCATCCCTCCCCGCTTATTGGTGCCCCTATTCACAAAACCAATTTAAAAGTTCGATGTTAGGTAATGATGCACTTTTTGCATTTACTCCCGGTGTTACCGGCTGTTCTGTGGGTATTGGTAGTGGTAGTGGTGGCTCTCAAATGATGTGTCACGTTAACTCTGCTCAGGTGGGTTTAGATTGGAAAGGTACCGGTCAATCAGCGGATCGTCAGGCCCAAAGTCAAGATGCTCAGCTTAAATATAAATTGGGGAACGACTTAAGTATTGCGAGCCCTTTGGATTACCGTTCTGCTGATAATGCTGTGATATTGACTGTATTTGCGGTACATGGCTTAAGTTTACCGTGGCAACTTAAGTCATTGAGCTATAAAAAACTGGGGCCAACTCGCTATTTTCATGCTGGAGTAAGAAACTATTAGCTATCACAAGTTCTTTGTTATAGTGAAAGAAGAGAGGTATTATTATAAAAAATAATAATTAGAATAATAAAAAGGATGAGTGATGGTGACGAATGTGATTGCGGGTGGGTCAGATGCTGCGGCAAAGCCTCGCGTCAAAACGGTCAACACTTCTCTAGGTCCTATCGCTTATTATGATATAGGTGAAGGACAGCCTGTTGTGCTGCTGCACGGTTTTCCCGATACCCCAAGTACTTTTTTCCTTCTTGCCAGCGAGCTAGTTGATCATGGGTATCGCTGTATAATCCCCTATATGCCCGGTTACGGTGCGTCAGCTTTACCAAATACTCAGGGAGTAGGTAAAATGGCGGATGCTTCCGTTCTAGGAATAGGGCAGATGCTAGATAAGTTTTTGTGCACGATTTTTACGGATGAAAATATCAAAATCATTGGTCATGATTGGGGATCCATAGTGGCCCAAGTGCTGGTGGCTTTAGTTGATGAGTATCCACAAACCAATTACCGAATAGACAGTGCTGTGTTTTATGCCGTCCCTCCATTGGGGTCTTTCTATCAAAATATCAATGTAAAACAAATAATTCGTTCACGTTATATGTTTTATTTCCAACTTTTCGGAGTCACGAATACGCTAAGAAGAGATGACTTGATTTACATAAAAAAGCTCTGGGCACGTTGGTCTCCTTGGACCGATATCGAGTTGGATAGCCAGCCCCAATTGAACCTAACACTGAAAACGTTAGCGGCAGGTAGATGTCTTGAAAATGCAATTGCATACTATCGACACTTCCTTAATCCCTACTATGTGCTGCGAGGAAATTCATTGAAGGCACAAAATAAGTTATTGCTGAAGAAGCGGGAATGTCGAAGTTTATTATTGGTGGGTGAGAAAGATAGTTGCATCGGTGCTGAAATGTTTGAGGGCGCTGAATCCTATTATCCTCATCCCGACACTCGACTCGAAGTGATGAGTGGTCTGGGGCACTTTGCTCATTTAGAAAACCCCGCTAGAGTTAACGGGGTGATTAAGGCCTTCTTTCAAATTAAAAATCCGGCTCCTAAATCTTGATGCCGAATCTTTAATAAGAACTTAGAATTTTAATTTACGAGGTGCGCTCTTCTTATCTGCGAATACCTTCTACAAAAAGCATCATTTCTACAAATGTAGAAGCGGGTCCCAGATTATAGGTTATTCCAAAATCGGCTAGTTTAAGAGTGGTGGTTCCTTCAAAGCCAGCTCTATAGCCTCCCCAAGGGTCTTCACCTTGTCCTACAAATTTTGTTTCAATCTGAATTTGTTTCGTGACTCCATGGAGGGTTAAATTGCCGTAGATGGTACCGGTTTTATCTCCATTATCGACCACTTTCGTGCTTACAAATGTTGCCTTAGGGTATTTTTTTACATCTAAAAAGTCAGCACTTCTTAAGTGTTTGTCTCTTTCTGCGTGGTTGGAATCGATACTCGACGTATCTATTGATACTTCCACTTTGGAGGTTGATGGATCGGCTTGATCGCCGCTCATCCATCCCTCGAGCTTATTAAAACGTCCAAACAGCCAGCTATATCCAAGGTGTTTGATTTTAAATTGTATGGAAGCATGGGCTCCTTTTACATCGAGGTCATAGACTTCTACTTTGGCGTAAGCTGGGAAGCTCAGTAATAGCGTTAGTAGGGCGGTAGCGAATAATTTCATCATTTATTTTCCAGGGGGTTTTTGACTAAAATTGAATTGTCGATTAGGTGAGTGGTTATTTCAGTTTTTGGTGCCTCGTCCTCGTCCTCCGAGCATGCGTGTTAATGTGTCGTTTTTGTCGATCAGGTGGTGCTTCAATGCAGCAGTTGTGTGCAGGGCTGTCAGTAGCATTAATGTGAGAGCCAAATACCAATGCCAGATGCCGGCTAGGTCTTCTTGACCTTCGAGGTTAGTGATCATTGCGGGTATTTCAAATAAATTAAAGACGGATATTCCCGCATCGGCAGCAGTTACTATGAGATAGCCACTAATACAGACGGCAAACACCAGTGCAGAAAGAGTGAGATGGGTGATATTACCTAAGATCACTTCTATAGATTTGTCGCTTAATGGTGCTGGTTTTGGGTTCGCTATCTGCCATATTAAACGCAACAGCAATACGCCAAACAATAACATACCGACGCTTTTGTGGATAAAGGGTGCTTGATGATAACCCTCGTCGTAGTAGCCGAGATCTACCATCCATACGCCGACTATAAACAGTGAAAAAACCGAAATGGCTACTAGCCAATGCAGAATAATACTGATTAACCCGAAATGTGTGTAATTGTTTTTCAGACGAATGGGCATAACGACATCCTGTTAAACAATATTAGCTAAATTAGAAATTCGCTTAGAAATTTAGTTCATGAGAAATTAAAATGCAAACGGCACTGGATTTTGACGGCGTCTCCTCGCAATGGTTAGTTGAATTGTTATACAATAACGGACTCAAACGCGCTCATTTGTGAAGCTACGCTTCGCCGTTTTCTCGCCACTACAACCAATTCAATTAACTAAAAGGGTTTACCCATGCCAGCATTGATACTTGATGGAAAGGCTCTCGCCAAAAAATCGGAAGCAGAGTTGTCTCTTCGAGTGGAGGGATTAAAAAAAATCAGTGGCGGGGCAGTACCCATCCTGTCTACCATACTCGTTGGCGATGATCCCGCATCAGCGACCTACGTTAAGATGAAGGCTAACGCCTGTCAGCGTATTGGTATGGAGTCTTTAAAAGTCGAAATGCCGGGCAGCACCACGACTCAACAGTTACACGACACCATTATTGAATTGAATAATAACCCAAATGTTCATGGCATTCTTTTGCAACATCCTGTGCCTGAGCAGATTAACGAGCGGTTGTGTTTTGATGCCATAGAATTAGGCAAAGACGTGGATGGCGTGACCTGTTTAGGTTTTGGCAGAATGGCAATGAATGAAGAGGCATATGGTTGTGCCACGCCTCGAGGGATCATGAGACTCTTAGCGGCCTACGGTATTTCTCTCGAGGGAATGAATGCGGTAGTTGTTGGCCGAAGCCCCATTCTAGGAAAGCCGATGGCGATGATGATGTTAAACGAGAATGCCACGGTCACCATCTGTCACTCTCGGACTAAAGGGCTAAGCGATATTATCAAACGAGCCGATATTGTAGTCGGGGCAGTGGGGCGTCGGGAATTTATCAGAGCGGATTGGATTAAAGAGGGAGCCGTGGTAGTGGATGCCGGTTTTCATCCGGGTGGCGTGGGCGATATAGAACTGGCGCCACTAGTTGATCGTGTACGCGCTTACACACCAGTACCAGGTGGTGTCGGCCCAATGACTATCAATACTTTGATATATCAAACGGTAGAAGCGGGTGAAAAAAAGCAGAAGCAGAAGCAGAAGTAAGGGTTCCATTCACCTAACTCTTCATCAAGGTAAACCCGGCTAGCAGCTCATTTAATTTTTGAGCATGCGAATTTAAATTTTGGCTTATTCCCAGAGTTCGGGTTGCCACTTCAGCGGTTTCTCCTGAGCGTGCGCTGATGGCAGCAATATTATTGTTGATGTTTTCCGTTATTTTAGATTGCTTTTTTGTCGCTTCGGCAACAGTAGCGGACATATTTGTTATTTGTTGTACGGTAAAGATAATGGATTGTAGCTCTCGGCTGCAGTGATTGACGGCTTCGATAGAATTTTCGCAATTTTCCTTGCTGCCTTCCATGTTGGCGATTGCGTTTTCCGTATCACCCATTAACACCGTTATTAATTCGTCTATTGTATCTGTGGATTGTTGAGTTCTCGTTGCAAGCCCTCGTATCTCATCTGCAACAACCGCGAACCCTCGGCCTTGTTCTCCTGCGCGAGCGGCTTCGATAGCGGCATTCAGAGCTAACATATTGGTTTGGTCTGCAATGTCTCTAATATTCTTCACTATCTGGATTATCTGAGTTGAATCTTCTGCGACACGATTGACATCCGTTGCAGTTCCGCTGATGGATAGGTTTAATTCCGATATGGTGTTGATCGATTGTGCAGCAGCGTCTTCACATTTTTTCGTTTGCTCTTGTGCTAGCTTAGAAAGCTCAGTTGTTAAAACGGTATTTCCCGCAATTTCTTGAACCTTCTCTGCGACCTCTGTAATCGCAGTCGCTGCACTGGTAATGTCATGCAGTTGGTTGTCGACCATTTTTTTTGTGAGTTCAGCATCTGATCCCGCGGAATTGGCGCTGGCTTTAATGGCTTGGCTGGTATCAGAGACCACTAACATTTTATATCGAATGCTGTTTGTTAGCATAAAAAAGAACTGGGATGGTAAATTGATTTCCCGTAGTTGACCCTTTTGCTCTGTTACGGTGAGATTGCCTTTAGCTGCGATTCCCATAGAATTTGTTAAGTTATCTATCGGCTTCATGACTAGGCGTTGTAATGTGATAACCGTAATGAGGGCAACAAAAAAAATGCAGGCGGTGTTGATCGCTATTCCTGTGAACTGCAAGTTTTTCATTTCTGTTGACATGTCTTCAAAATCTTGTAGAACTTTTACAATGAGAATGGGGTTTCCCGATGGATCATCCACAGTCGATGTGACGGATCGCAGATATCCATTTGTGCTACGCTCGTCTGCTATCGTCCAAGTTTCGCTGGAATAATATTCTTTATGGTCGGTATAAATGAGTTTTAGTGGTAGACCTAGCGTCTTCTCAATATCCTTTAAATTATGAGCTGGATTCGTCACTATTTCGATGTACCCTTTTAAGCTTAATCCACCGTAGGGGAGTAGCATTGAATAGAGAGGCTGATTCTTATATTGCCAATACGCGGTGGTAAGTTTATAGCGATCGGCACCCTTTCGTTTTTCAGCATAGGATTTAAGAGTTTCGGTTAGATCTTGGGTGTTTAATTCTGGGCCTAGATTTGATGTTGCGATTAGCTGGAAACTTTTATCGTAAAAACGAATTTGGATTAAGTCTAAGAGACCAGAGGTATAGTACATTCCAATAAAATAGGAATTGAGAGCTTCGGATATTAGCTCAATATTTCCCGTTGTTTTGGCTTTTCGATACTGTTTCAAGGATTTCTTTAGTTTCTTGCTCGATTGGATTTGGATACCAAGCTCTTTCGTCGTGCTTTTAAGTTTTCTGGATGCTTGCTGTAAGGAAATATCCATGACTTTCTTGATGGATGCTACATGCGATCTTTTAGCACTTTCCTGATACTGGAGTGAGTTGATGAGTGCGACTGAAGTGGAGGCCACAAAAACAATGCTGAGCAAGGCTAGAATTAGCTGATTTAAGGAAAACTGCACTGATCAACTCCCTGTCGGTGTAAAAACGACCATTTATTCCCTAGTTCTGGTCAATTGTTAGCTGCATTATTAATTTATTGCTCCGTATTAAATTAATAATAGACGGTGATTGAGAAGTTGGAACACTGCTAAGTGATTGCTTCTAACTCAAATATATTGATTGATTTGGCTGCTTTCGTTGTCTGCTATATCCCTTTTAATTGAGTTGACTTAAACAGTGGCTTGTAGGTATCTTCCCCGCCTAAATTAACTAATCTTGGCTGACCCTAAAGGATTAGATACAGCAATCAAAGTAGTGGTGGTGCTATCAATGAAAGAAAAACCAATCAGTAAACTCGGGCTCTTGTTAGGAATATTCATGTTTCTCTCGGTTATCGGGGTCGTTGTCTTTTTCGGAAATAGCTCGTCTCAAACGCAAGTGAGCAAGGCAGATCTATCTCATGTCCCTTTAAGTGTCTCTGTGTTACGTCTTGAAAGTCGGACGGTAAATGTTTATGAAGACATGCCTGGGAGAACCGCTGCATACCAGGTTGCTGAAATTCGGCCGCAAGTGACGGGTATATTGAAAGAGCGTCTATTTATAGAAGGCAGTTTTGTAGAAGAGGGCGCCGCTCTGTATCAAATAGATCCTGCACCCTATCAAGCGTCTTACAATAGTGCATTAGCAGCATTAGAAAAAACTAAAGCGAATTTAAAATCTCTTAGTGTAACCAGTCAACGATTTCAAGAATTAGTAAAATCCAAAGCCGTAAGCGAGCAAGAATATGATGATAATATTTCGCGTGTCGCTTTAGCGAAAGCGGATGTTGGTGTCGCCGAGGCTGTGGTAGCGCAAGCAAAAATCAATTTGGATTTCACTAATGTCTACGCTCCGATATCAGGAATTATTGGGAAATCGAGGGTGACAAAAGGTGCTTTGATTACGGCTAATCAAGAGGCTCTATTAGCGATTATTACACAGCTAGATCCTATGTACGTTGATATGACTTTAGCCAGCTCGACGTTGAGTTATTTGCGTCAAAACTTTGGGGATCTACAAAAAATACCCGTACACCTTTTTAGCGATACGGCTGAGAAAGAACCCATTCATTCGGGTATCTTGAAATTTTACGAAGTCACTGTTGATCCTGCCACTAGCACAGTACAGCTTCGGGGAGAGTTTCCTAATGAAAGTGCGACATTGCTACCTGGGTTATACGTGCGAGCAGCATTGGAACTTGAGTTGCAAGATGCCTTGCTTATCCCACAAAAGGCATGCCAACGTCTGCCTAATGGTAGCTTAACGGCTTGGGTGTTGGGTAAGGATGATACTGTCAATTCTGTTCCGTTTGTTTCTACCCGTGCCTACGGAGATCAGTGGTTGGTCGAATCTGGATTAAAACCGGGAGATGTGATCGTCACCGATAGTATGATTCGCATGAAGCCTGATTTGGTTATCATCCCTGAATACCAAAACAATACGGGGGATTAATCATGGCTCATTTTTTTATTGATCGCCCTGTTTTTGCGTGGGTAATTGCGATTGTAATTATGTTAGCGGGAGTGCTGTCGCTGGTAAATTTACCGGTAGAACAGTATCCCAATATTGCACCTCCTTCGGTATCTATTAATACACAGTATCCAGGAGCATCGGCTAAAACAATTGAAAACAGTGTGACTCAAGTGATAGAGCAAAGTTTAACGGGCATTGATCATATGCGTTACTTTGTGTCGGATAGTAATTCTGCGGGGCTGTCGACGATTGTCGTCACTTTTGATCCCGATGCGGATATCGATATCGCGCAAGTTCAGGTGCAGAATCAGTTGCAGTCTGTGATGCAGCTTCTGCCACAGGAGGTTCAGCAGCAGGGTGTCACGGTGACGAAATCCAATAATAGTTTTTTGTTGGTTGCGGGTTTTTATTCTGAAAATGAAAGTATTACTCAGGTGGATTTGGGTGACTTGTTGACCTCTCATTTGAGTGATGCTGTTGCTAGGATTAATGGGGTAGGGAATGTGACTGTTTTTGGAGAGCCTCATGCGATGCGCATTTGGCTGAATCCGAATAAGTTACAGAGCTACAACCTTACCGTGATGGATGTGCAGCGTGCGGTACAGGCTCAGAATACGGATGTCTCCGCGGGTCAACTGGGTGGATTGCCATCGGTAAGGGGGCAGCAAGTTAATGCTTCGATTACGGCGCAGTCAAGACTCCAGACTGTGGGGGATTTTGAGAGAATTATCTTAAGGGTTAGATCGGACGGTTCCCAATTGCGATTACGTGATGTGGCGCGACTTGAGTTAGGGGCTCGTACCTATACAGGGACAGCCCGATATAAAGGTAAGCCAGCCGCTGGGCTTGCGGTGACATTGGCGTCGGGCGCAAATGCGCTAAATACGGCAGCAGCCGTTAAGAGTCGCATTGCTGATCTTGCTAAGGATTTACCTCCTGATGTTAAGGTTGTTTATCCATACGATACGACGCCTTTTGTTAAGTTATCTATAAAAGAAGTGGCTATCACGCTTGCTGAAGCAATTGGTCTCGTTTTTGTGGTGATGTTTCTTTTCTTACAAAATTTTAGGGCGACGTTAATACCGACTATTGCGGTGCCGGTGGTTTTATTGGGTACCTTTGCAATGTTGTCTATTTTTGGTTTTTCGATCAATGTGCTGACGATGTTTGCCATGGTGCTGGCGATTGGTTTGCTGGTGGATGATGCCATTGTCGTGGTTGAAAACGTAGAGAGGATTATGGCGGAAGAGGGATTGTCGCCAAGAGAAGCCACTCGGAAATCAATGACGCAAATAACAGGAGCGCTTATCGGTATCGCGCTTGTTCTGTCAGCGGTGTTTGTGCCTATGGCATTTTTCCCAGGTTCTTCCGGTGCCATTTATCGCCAGTTTTCGCTAACCATCGTATCAGCAATGGGGTTGTCTGTTTTGGTGGCAATAGTCTTGTCACCGTCGTTGTGTGCGACGTTATTGAAACCGGTCAAAAAGGGGCATCAGGAGGTATCGACTGGTTTTTTTGGATGGTTCAATCGAAACTTTAATAAAAGTCGTGATACGTTTGTTTCCGGTTCTCAATTCATGAGTCGGCGTTCTGTGCGTTTTATGGGGATATACGTTGCTCTGATTGTCTGCCTTGGTTGGTTGTTCTTAAAGTTGCCGGGTTCCTTTTTACCGAATGAAGATCAGGGGATTATGTTTTTGATGGTAAACACCCCTCCTGGTTCGACGTTGGAGCGAACCCTTGATAGCGTTAAGGAAATTGAATCGCAACTGTTGGAACAGGAAGGTGACGCGATTGATCATCTCTTTATGGTTGCGGGATTTAGCTTTGCAGGTCGCGCGCAAAATGTAGGTCTTGGCTTTATTGGGCTGGAGGATTGGGAGAAAAGGACTGATCCGAGCCAATCGGTGTTTGCATTAGCGGGGAGAATGATGGGTATATTTCAGTCATTGACGGATGCGCGGGCTTTTGCATTTTATCCGCCTCCCATTCGTGAGCTAGGTAATGCATCGGGCTTTGATATGCAATTAGTGGATAGAAATGGGCTTGGCCATGACGCATTAATGCAAGCGCGCAATCAATTTTTGGGCGAGGCGTTTCAGAATCCGAAACTTCAGCGGGTTCGTCCAAATGGTCTGAATGATGTACAACAGTTTGTGATTAATATTGATCATGAGAAGGCGAGCGCACTGGGAGTGTCTATTGCTGACATCAATCAAACGTTGCAGACGGCTTGGGGTGCGACTTATGTGAATGATTTTCTGGATAAGGGGCGCATTAAGAAAGTGTTTCTCCAGGCGGATGCACCTTATCGTATGATGCCCGATGATATTAGCGATTGGACTGTACGTAATGATAACGGTGATATGGTGAGCTTTGAGAGTTTTTCATCAACTAGCTGGGTATCTGGATCTCCTAAACTAGAACGATTTAATGGGAACAGTTCGGTTAATTTGCAGGGTTCTACGGCGCCAGGCATTAGTACAGGTGAAGCGATGGAAGAAGTAGAGAAAATTGTAGGGTTATTACCTGGCGGCTTCACAGTTGAATGGGTAGGGCTTTCCTATGAAGAGCGTCAGAGTGGTGCTCAGACTCCGCTGCTTTATACCTTATCCGCGTTGATGGTGTTCCTTTGTTTGGCAGCATTATATGAAAGCTGGTCCGTGCCGTTCTCTGTCATGTTAGTGGTGCCTATTGGGTTGTTGGGTTCGGCACTTGCAGCGACATTTTCTGGGCTCAATAATGATGTGTATTTTCAAGTCGGATTGTTAACGACAATGGGGCTGGCTGCGAAGAACGCGATATTGATCGTGGAGTTCGCAAACAATCTTTATAAGCAGGGTTACAGTCTGTCAGATGCAACCTCGGTCGCGGCCAAACAACGATTTCGTCCAATCATTATGACTTCTATTGCATTTATATTGGGAGTCACCCCTTTGGCGTTAGCAAATGGAGCGGGTTCAGCAAGTCAAAATGCGATTGGTATTAGTGTGATGGGAGGCATGTTGTCAGCGACTTTTCTTGGGATCTTTTTCGTACCACTTTTTTATGAGTTCTTTCAGCGAATTGGTGCTCGTTGGCGAGTAGAAGAAAAATAGTTAGGTGAAGAAGGAATTGGTGAGCGAGAGATGTATGTGGTGTTAATAATGCTATTAAGGCTAAATCGGCTATAAGTATTTACAGTATTTGACGATGACAGCAGGTGCTAAGATAAATGTTGCATTGATACTTCGCTTCTAATGTTGATGTGGCTAATGATCTCGTTCCAACGGTTCATAATTATATTTGTAGAGTGGAATCAGGCATTTCCTTAAATGCTTCACTTGAAAGGTAAATGTTAGGTCAAAATGATCGATATTATTCTGAAAGATGAGTTACGGATACCGATGATTATTTTACCGGCGCTAAGTCGGTATTATCGAGAGCTTGCTATCGATCCGGGTGAAGGCCTGGCTGTGATTGGAGATGCCTTTGATATCTCTGATATAGAAAATCAGTATATTAACGTAGAACAGTTTCAGGCGTTGTTGAGAATTTTTAGAATTCACACTAAAGATGATGCTGTTGGTTTGAGTTTCGGCAAATCGTTCTCTTTTGAATTTCTCTATGACTTCGAGCTGTTGTTACAAACTGCTAGGGGCCTTGATGAGGTATTGCCATTTGCTGTTAGCCTAATAAATTCAATTAACCCGACTTCTGTATTTTCTTGTATTAGAACTGAGTTTGGAGCTGTGGCATATCTTAGAGATAAGATTTCAGATTTGTTGGAGGATAGCGAATCTGCGATGGTCACTGATGCCATTTTTTCGCTCTTTCAAGAGATTTGCCAGCGTGTAATAAATTCGGAATATCAAGTGAGAAGCTTAAGTGTTATGCATCGAATTTCGATTGGGAACATGAAACGGTATAAGGAATGTTTTGACGTTAACGTGAGTCCTGGAAGCCCGGTTAATGCATTGCGGTTCGAATATGTAAAAGGGCAGCACAATGCAGTTGATCGGTCAGATGAGTTACATGAGCAAGTCATTGAAGCAGTTATGCTGAAGTTAAAAAACTTACAAAATGCGAATGATTTCTCGGCGCAAGTGCTAGCGTTTATTGAAGGACATGAACAGCCGCTCGAACTTGAAATAAATGAGCTCGCATCCCGGTTAGAAGTGTCTAGACGGACTTTTCAGCGCCGATTGAAAGATCTAGGCATAAGTTATCGCTCGCTGATAGATACGGTTATGTTCAGTAGAGCTGAGCAGTTACTTTTGGATGATGAGCTTTCCATCGATAGCGTCGCGACTTTACTCGGCTATAGTAGCCGCAGGGGTTTGAATAGATTGATTCACCGGCGTTCAGGCGCTTCTCCTAATCATTATCGCCAGACTCTTTTGCGTAAAAAAAATGATGAAATATTGTAATCTGTTAACTGTCGATAGCGACCTCTAAGAAAAACTGTGTCGCCAATATAACAATATTTGTTAATGCCCTCAGTGTTGTTAATCATATATGGTTATAAAGTTTTTGTTACTTATGACGAGTTGCTTAATCTTAATTTCAACAGAATTAGCTATTTATACATGCTATGAGACGAAATGCGCCAAATCACATATTAAGGGGATGTTTTGCGCCATTAAGAAATTAGAGCTAGTACCAAGGTGTAAAAGTTTTTGTTAGTGTTTATGTCAGGGTTCATAAGCTTTATATGTAGAAGATATGGACAACGAACTTATAATAAAGCTATTCGAGGTGATCTCAATGACGGAAATGAGCATGGAAAAAGCGGTAGTTGCTCCTTGGAAACTATTCGCAACGGTACTGGGCGTGGTTGGTTGCATATTTTTATTATATCGATGGTACCAGCACGAGATGGCATTTAGTGTTGGGCTTGATTATTTTGAGCCTGAATTCCAAACATACTGGATGAATCTGATGTACACGCAATTGACCATACTGACGATTGGTGGTGCAGCATTTATGGGGTGGCTTTGGTTCACTCGCGAGAAAGAAGCTGTGCTGGAAATATCCAGGGAAGAAGAGGTATCTCGTTATCTTAAGTTCTTGGGATTGCTGTCAGTGTTTTCCTTATTAGTATGGCTCTCTACTAGCTTGTATGCCGAAGCGGATGCGGCTTGGCATCAGGTGACTGTAAGAGATACCGATTTTACACCAACTCATATCCCTCTATTCTATTTTGCTTTGCCTTGCATGATTATAGCTGGTTGTAGTTTGTTTGTTTGGGGGCACACTCGTTTACCTGATTTGTATGGACGAATATCGCTACCATTTGCGATGACAGTTGGAGGCCCTATATTGATTATGCCTAATGTTGGTTTCAATGAGTGGGGTCACACTTTTTTCTATGCCGAAGAATTATTCGCAGCTCCGATTCACTGGGGGTTTGTATTGTTAGGTTGGTCAATATTCTTTGTTGGCGGCTTTCTGATGCAGATCATTAAACGAATCCATGATTTAGTAGATGGTAATACAGAGTTGCAGCATATGAATAATGTTGAACCTTTAAATGCACCTAGTTATGGATACGATGTTAAAAAAGCATCGTAAGTAATTAGCAGCAGAAATAAGTTTGATTTTGATTTGCGGGGCTAGGGCCAACTTATAGAACTAAGGGTGGCTCTAGCCCCGTTTGATGTCTATCGATACAAAAAAGACAGATAATAAAAAATTAGCATTAATATTATTAGGGGAAGTTTTATGGAAAGAATTAGTACAGTGAATGAGAGAAAACTTTTTTTGACTCTCGACATATTGTTAATACCCGTACTGGTTATTCTTTTTATGGGTGTTTTTAGTTTTCACTTTGCCCTGACCGTAGGAGATTGGGATTATTGGATTGATTGGAGGGATAGACGTTGGTGGCCACTAGTGACCCCTTTATCGTTAATCGTACTACCAGGAGTATTTGGCTATCTACTTTGGGATAAACTTCGATGGCCTTTAGGCGGGACGATTACCATATTGGGATTAAGTTCGGCAGCCTGGGTAAGTCGAGTCTGGAATTTTGAGATATTTGCAGGATTTCCTTTGAATATGGTGACTCCATCTACCTACGTCGGTCTTGGCCTAATGTTAGATGCAACACTTGTTATAACCAAAAGCTTCATGGTGACGGGGTTGTTTGGTGGGTTTCTATTTGGCTTTTTAATATATCCTTTGAACTGGCCCATTATAGCGCCCTACCATTTACCTATTGAGATGGATGGTACCTTGATGACTGTCGCAGATGTCATGGGGTACGAGTACATTAGAACGGCTATACCTGAATATGTTCGCATAATTGAATCCTCCACGTTACGTACTTTTGGTGAGGCTGTTGTTCCTTTGACTGCGGTATTTGCCGGTTTTCTTACGGTATTGACGTATTATCTGTGGGTTTGGGTAGGTTATTTGACCTCAAAACCGACTTGGATTAAGAAAATAGTATAAAGAAGTTCTAGTAGATTTAGTTCAGCATAACAATAAGATTTATAAATGATTTGAAATTGGGGCAAAAATTGATGAATGCAAAGAGAAAGAGGCCTGTATCTGCGGTCTTCCTCCTGTTGTTAACGTTATTTACAGTAAATGAAGTAGCGGCTCACGGCGAACGCGCCCAGCAAGCTGGTATACGTATGAGGACGATACATTTTTTTGATATTGAGATATATCCACGCACTTTGAAAGTTAATGAAGAAATGACGGTTAAAGGGAAGTTTATTCCTTCTGAAAATTGGCCAGATCATTTAGCTTCTACTGAGGGGACTGCCTTCCTGAATATAGGAGTGCCAGGGCCAAAGTTTATTCGGCTTTCTTCAAGTGTAAATGGTCAACCGATGATTCGTTCAACTTCTTTTCAGGAAGGGGAATTATACGAATTTGAGATGACGTTAAAAGCTAGAAATGAAGGGGAATACCACGTACACCCTGTTATTAGTGTGCAGGACGCGGGACCTATAATCGGTCCAGGATATTGGGTCACAGTAGAAACTGGTACGGCCCCATTTGAGAACCATATAACTACGCTTTTCGGTGAAGAGTTGGATCTTGAAACACATGGTCTGTCGAATACCATATTTTGGTCAAGTCTATGGTTTGTTATAGGGTTTGCTTGGTTTGGGTATTGGTTGTTTAGATCTAAACTACCTATTATTATGCCACGCTATAAGTTGATCGCGGATGCTAAAGATGCCGATGATATTATAACTCGGCAAGATCAAATTGCTGGTGGTGTGTGCTTAGCGTTGTGCTTGTCGATCATCGGGTTTGGTTATTTGTGGGCTGAAGATAAATACCCTGTTACAACTCCATTACAAACAGGAAAGGTAAAAACTCCACTTATAGAGTGGGATAAGCATGCTGTAGCTGCTGAGCTAGTGAAAGCGGAATATCGTATTCCTGGGCGGTCTTTTAAGGTGGAAGTGAATGTGACTAATACGTTGGAGACACCTGTAAGGCTTGCGGAGTTCACTGCCGGAGGGATAAGGTTTGGCAATCCAAATGTGAGAGAGTTAAAACCTCAGGATCGACATGATTTGGTGGCAGAAGCGGGCTTGATTGTGGTTAATGAGCAGATAGAGCCTGGTGAAACTAAGTCAGTTGTATTTGAAGCGAATGACGCTCTTTGGGAAATTCAACGTCTAACGTCATTGATTTACGATCCTGATAGCCGGTTCGGTGGAATGATACAATTTGAGGCAAGAAATGGTCAACGCTATCCAGTTGAAATAGGTGGGGCGATGCTGCCCTTGTTTAATTGATGTATCGTCTTGTTCTCTTAATCATGAGTTTGATGCCCTCCGTGCTGTATGCCCACGGGGGGGTTAGCATGAAGGATGACATGTGCGTGATAAAGTTAGGTAGCTACAAAGCGCACTTCTCGGCGTATATGCCTAAGTTACGGGGGACTCAAGAATTTTGTGAGTCCTTTCCTGAAATAGGTGAAGCGATAATTGCTGTTGATTTTGTGAGCAGGGAGTTGCGCGACCAACGTATACAATTTGAGGTGGTAAAGGACTTTACAGGAAAGGGCGCGAAGGCAACGGGCAAAGATTTATTTGGCGAACACTTAGCTGAATATACGAAAGCGATAATACATCAGGATGTGGGTTCGTTTCGTAAATCTGGAACACTTAACTTTCCGGTTAATTTAGAAGAAAAAGGCTGGTACATAGGTGTGATGCGAATTATCTCAGATGATAATTCCGTGATCGCAGAGAGTGTCTTTCCGTTTGAAGTAGAGCCCTCTACAATTTGGCGTTATTTTGTGCTGCTATCGTTTGTAGTCGTGTTAGTAGGTGGCTTATTCGTGGTTGTTGGTTATAAAAAATGAATGAAGAGCGGCTAGCATGAAGTCGCTCAGACTTATTAAAGCAATAAAGTAACTGTGTTCCTTCTAAATACAATGATTCTTTATGAAAATGCTGAACTCAAGCACTTGAAGAGTCATTTAATTCCCTTGCAGTATATAACGCCCCTTCTCCCTAATTTGTAGTGCTATTGCTACTCGAGATTTTCCTCTTCGAATTTAGAGTTTTAATATGATGTTTGTCTTATTTTATATCGGCAACACATTTTCCGATTTACTATATATTGTGCAAATGAACTTACCTCACCTCGACCAATACCTCGGTAATTCTGTAGTGCATTTGCATAATGGTCAGTGATTTAACAATGAGAACGAAAAGCGTTTTTCAATTTTTCCGTGATGTAAATTAGCTAAGTTTGGTAAATTTAATCTAAAGGGCATTGATTAAATTTTGGATCTTTATTGATTTTGAGTATGTAATACTGGCCAAGAATTCCTTTTAGTTCTGATTCACCTTAAATTAGAAATCAATGCAGATTATAACTTGAACTAATTCAAAGGGGTTTGTCGACAAGAACGAAAAAACGGTGCTTATCTTCACTTCCCATGATTAAGCGTTTACTGCTATTGTTGCGCCTAGTCTATTTCAAGGAGATGTTATGGATTCGTTACAGTATTTCGCCCCGACAACGCTACAAGAAGCTGTGCAGTTATTAGAGACTAACAGTGGATGCCGAATAATGGCCGGTGGCACTGACTTAATTGTACAAATGCACATCGGTACGGCATCGCCTCCTGCGATTGTCGATATAAAGAAGATTCCCGAATTAAATAAACTTCAACTAAGTGATTCTGATTTACTGTTGGGGCCTGCTGTATCAGGCGCCTCTATTACAGAACAAGCAGATATCGCAGCAATATATCCAGGATTAGTGGAAGCAATAGACCTGATTGGTTCGACACAAGTGCAAGGTCGATGTTCTGTAGGCGGCAATTTATGTAACGCATCTCCCGCAGCAGATACAGTCCCCTCTTTAATAGTTAACAATGCAGTTTGTGAAATTCACGGCGCTTCTGGAGTTCGAGAAGTAGCGGCGGAGTCGTTTAATCTTGGGCCGGGTAAAAACTGTTTGTCAGAAGGTGAAATTCTATCGTTGATTCGATTGCCCAAGCCAGTGCCAGGTAGTGCAGATGCATATTTGCGTTTTATCCCTCGAACTGAAATGGATATTGCAGTTGTTGGAGCGGCAGTTTCTGTCACCATCGGAGGTGATGGGGTTTGCAGCGCTGCTAGAGTGGCAATTGGAGCTGTGGCACCCACTGCATTGTTAGTACCTGAAGCCGCGAAGGCGTTAGTTGGTACAGATTTAAATGATCAAGCGTTGGAAAATGCTGGTGCAGCTGCGAGTCAAGCAGCGAGTCCCATTTCGGATAAAAGAGGTACTGCGGAATACCGCATTAAGGTAGTTGGGGTATTAACGAGAAGAGCGGCTGCAATTGCTAAGCAACGAGCCTTACAAAACTAATTCAACGGTAGATTTTAAAGAGGGATTTTATTGATGGCGACTCATGTGAAAACCACTATAAACAATGAAGCGGTGGAATTTCTTTGCGAACCCCACGAATCTTTGTCCTCCGTATTGAGAGAGAGGCTTCATCTTACGGGGACAAAAGAAGGTTGTACTACGGGTGATTGCGGAGCTTGCTCGGTGATGTTAGATGATCGATTAGTCTGTTCTTGTTTAGTGCTTGGAGTAGAAACTGAAGGAATGAGCATTGATACGGTGGAAGGTGTTGCCAAGGCAGATAAATTACATCCAATACAGGAAAAGCTGTTAGAGCATGCGGCATTGCAATGTGGAATTTGTACGCCAGGGATCGTCGTTTCAGCAAAAGCGTTGTTAGAGAAAAAGGCTGACCCTACTGAAGAGGAAGTCCGTTTCTGGCTTGCCGGAAACCTATGTCGTTGTACTGGGTACGACAAGATAATACGCGCGGTATTGGATGCCGCCTCAGTATTAAGAGAGGAGGCTTGATAATGAGTGGACAAACTTCTAGTGAATATAAGTATATCGGTACACGCTCTATACGTCCTGATGGTGCAGATAAAGTAACAGGAAGAGCCAATTATGGGGCTGATTTCTTTTTGCCAGGAATGGTGCATGGGAAGATACTTCGAAGCCCTTTAGCCCATGCAAAAATACTCTCCATAGATGTATCTGCAGCGCTTGCGATGCCAGGTGTTCTGTCGATTGCAACCTCAGAAGATTTGCCTGATATGAATGCGGGTACTGAATCTGCCGGAGAAGGGGAAGTCGATTTTTATGATTTCTCATGTAATGTTCTTGCAAGAGAAAAAGTATTATATCACGGCCAAGCAGTTGCAGCAGTTGCCGCTACTTCAGAGGCAATAGCTCGATCGGCCCTTGACAAGATCGTCGTTGATTATGAAGAGCTCACTCCTGTCTTAGATCTTTTGGGCGCACAAAAATCCGATTCACCCCTGCTTCATAAGAATCAAACCACTGAAGGCCCTAAAGGTAAGGGTAAGACACCTTCAAATATTGCAAAACAGATGATGTTAGCAAGAGGTAATGTTGATGAAGGTTTTTCTGAAGCTGATGTAGTGGTAGAGAAGACCTTCATTTCACCAATAGTTCACCAGGGGTATATTGAGCCCCATGCTTGTGTGGTGAGAACCAACGAATCAAATCAAATAGATGTTTGGTGTAGCTCTCAGGGTCACTTCATGGTCCGCTCTTTTATGGCGAGATTGTTGGCCATGGATGTGTCTAATATAAAAGTGACACCTCTAGAAATTGGTGGTGGATTTGGTGGTAAGACGGTTATTTATTTGGAGCCAGTTGCCGCCATCTTGTCCCGAAAAGCGGGTCGTCCTGTTAAAATGGTGATGGATCGTGAAGAAGTGTTTAGAGCAACGGGACCAGGCTCCTCAAGTATTGTGAAAGTGAAGGTGGGGGCCAAGAGTGACGGCAGGATTGTCGCTATGGAAGCTGATATAACACTTAATGCCGGTGCGTTTAAAGGTTCTCCAATGATGCCGTCAATGATGTGTGTCTTTACTCCGTATACCTGCCCAAATATGAAAGTAACTGGAAAGGATGTTGTAACAAATACCCCCAAAGTGGCAGCATATCGAGCACCAGGAGCTCCCCAGTCTCATTTAGCGGCAGAGTGCGTTGTCAACGAAATAGCTAAACGTCTGAATATTGACCCTATTGATTTGAGATTGCTTAATGCGGTTGATGAAGGTAGTCCGACTATTTATGGGCCGAAATTTAAAGCAATTGGTTTAAAAGCCGCTCTTACCGAAGCAAGGAGTCACCCGCACTATGCGTCTGCATTATCTGATAATCAGGGGCGTGGGGTAGCATGCGGCTTCTGGTTTAATGTTGGTTTGCAGTCCAGTGCCACAATTAATATAACAGAGAGTGGAAAAGCGGTTGTAATCACAGGTAATCCCGACATTGGTGGGTCTCGAGCTTCCATGGCTCTAATGGCTGCTGAATCCTTGGGTATTCCATTGGATCAAATAAAACCGATAATTGGTGATACTGAATCGGTTGGGTATAACGATGTCACTGGTGGTAGTCGAACGACATTTGCATCAGGTGGTGCAGTGATCAAGGCCGCAGAAAACCTTATTCAAGATTTGAAGAGGCGGGCAGCTAAACTGATGGATATAGATGTTGAGCTAGTGCAGTGGATTGATGGGCAAGCAGTTGCTCCCGCTGATCTAGATAAAAAGCCTCTTTCTTTGGCACGCCTTGCAAGAAAAGCAGGTGCTACCGGTGGACCACTAACGGCTACAGCAACGCAGACTGCGAGAGGAGCAGGTCCGAGTTTTGCGGTTAATATTATTGATGTAGAAGTGGATAAAGAGACCGGTAGTGTAGATGTAAAACGAGTTACTGTTTTACAAGACGCAGGTAAAGCAATACATCCTAGCTATGTGGAAGGTCAAATGCAGGGAGGAGCTGTTCAAGGAATTGGGTGGGCACTCAACGAAGAGTTTGTCTACAACGAAAAAGGTGTTATGGAAAACCCTGGTTTTTTAGATTATCGAATCCCCTTGGCTTCTGACTTACCTATGATTGACACTGTAATTATTGAAGTTCCAAATCCAGGTCATCCTTATGGGGTAAGAGGAGTCGGTGAAGCACCCATTTGTCCACCAATGGCTGCCGTGACATCAGCAGTTAATGATGCTATTGGTTGTGGAGCTGATTTTCAATTGACTGAGTTGCCATTGAGCCCGGTGAAGGTGCTAGACGCTGCTGAAAAGTTGATGGGCTAATAGCTCTAGGGTTTATGTTCGATGTGTTGAATATCGATGCTGGGTTTTCATATGGTGAAAATTATATTTGCCTCCGCTATGGAACAGTACACTAGAGGCGAAAAAGAAATAAGAATTAATGTAACGACATATCGACAAGCCTGTGAGCTACTAATGAGAGAGTTTCCTCTGCTAAATAAAGAAACTCTTTCTGAATTTTCAGTGGCAATAGATGATGAAATAATACATGAGCCATTGTTGGAGTCATTTGAACTGAATAGTGTGGTGTTCTTTGTTCCTAAAATAGCGGCAGGTTGATAATAAGATGATATACGAATATCTAACATTGCTAGTGTTTTGTTAAAGACCCAATATGTTAAGGAAGAGATATGAGACATTGTTTTACGGATGAGCACGAGCAGTTTAGAGAATTTGTTCGAAAGTTCATGAGTACAAATTCAGATGCGATAGCAGTTCGAAGAGTGATGGAGACTGAAGCGGGATATGACGCTGATGTTTGGGGTAATTTGTCTGAATCGTTAGGGTTGCCTGGTGTACATATACCCGAAAAATTCGGTGGTCAAGGTTTCGGCCCAGTGGAGCTTTGCATTGCTTTAGAAGAAATGGGGCGATCACTTCTTTGTGCTCCTTTTTTTGGATCCTCCGTTATGGCAACCACGGCCATATTAAATGCGGGCTCAATCAGTGACAAAGAAAAGCTACTACCTGACCTTGCAGCGGGAAAATTGGTGGCCTCATTAGCCATTGCTGAAGAATCAGGTCAATGGGAAGCCTCAGATATAGAAATGACTGCCATAGAAGCTGGTGGCACTTACCGATTAAGTGGTGAAAAGAAATTCGTATTAGATGGTCATTCTTCTGATTTGATTGTTGTGGTTGCTCGTGTACCAGGTTCTAGTGGTGAAGATGGGATTTCCTTTTTTACTGTTAAGGGTGATGCTGCTGGATTGGGTAGACGTTTACTCAATACTATTGATGAAACTCGAAAACTGGCAGTGTTACAGTTTGATAGCGTAGAAGCTACACCGTTAGGTGAAGTTGGTGCCGGATCAAAAGCACTCGAAAAAACCTTGGTGCTCTCCTATGTGGCTCTTGCTAACGAGATGATGGGTGGTGCACAAAAACTGTTAGAAAGTGCGATAGAGTATGCGCAAATGCGAGTTCAATTTGGACGAGCAATCGGTTCTTTCCAATCCATGAAGCATAAGTTTGCAGATTTACTGATGGATGTAGAGTTAGCCAAAACCACGGCTTATTATGCTGCAGAAGCTGCTGAAGATGAGGCCGATGATTTAGTTGCAGTGGCGTCGATGGCAAAAGCATATGCGTCAGATACTTATTATAAGGTGGCTGCAGCTTGTATACAGGTTCATGGTGGTATTGGATTTACTTGGGAAAATGACACTCACCTGTATTTTAAACGGGCTAAGAGCTCCGAGGTGTTTCTCGGCACGCCAGCGTTGCACCGGGATCGTCTGATAACAAATTGGAATGCCTAACAGTTGCTTCGATTTGTGGGGTTAGGGAAAATGGAATTTAGGTTAGGAGATAATAATGACAGATGTGAGTGAAGAGTCCATTCGTTCCGAAGTGAAGGCTTGGCTAGAAGAAAACTGGAATGCTGATTTGGGCTTGGTTGAGTGGCGCAGCCTTCTTGCCGAGTCTGGATGGGGGACACCTAGCTGGCCTAAGCAATGGTATGGGAGAGGCCTCTCTGCTAAATTATCTTCAGCCGTGTTGGATGAAATTCGTCAGTTTGGGGCAATCGGTGCTGCCGATTCCGGTGTAAGGATGTTAGCGTCAGCCACGTTGATGGAGCACGCCACTGATTACCAGAAAGATAAGTTATTACACAGAATAATTACAGGGGAGGATTCTTGGTGTCAGTTGTTTAGTGAACCTGGAAGTGGGTCCGATCTTGCGGGTTTAACAACTCGAGCGGATTTGGACGGTGATAACTGGATTATCAATGGTCAGAAGGTCTGGACTACAAGCGCCCATCATGCGAATTACGGTTTATTATTAGCGAGAACCGATTGGGATGTTCCTAAGCATCAAGGTATTTCTTATTTCGTTTTAGATGTTACTCAGCCCGGTGTGGAGGTGCGTCCATTGCGACAAATGAATGGGCATGCATCCTTCAATGAAGTTTTTATGACCGATGCGGTTGTACCAGCGAATATGCTTGTTGGGAAACTGAATGGCGGTTGGCAGGTCGGAATGACCACGCTTTCCCATGAACGTCGATTAGCCGATGGTTTGCGACCGATTGGTGGTAGTGGCGCGAAAAAAGCGAAGGGGAAAATATTTAGCGAGCTCGCTGCTGAAGTTAAAGTTGCTCAAGAACCCTACCGTTGGTACCCCCAGCGTGCTGGACGTCCAGATTTAACGGTATCGCGAGCGAGAGATACTGGCGCTCTCGAAGATCCAGTGATACGACAAGAGGTTGCTAAAGCGCTCACAATTCACCAGGCTAGTCAGTGGACGGCTCGACGAGCACGACAAGCACAGAGGCTAGGGCGACCTCCGGGACCTGAAGGTTCGCTAGGAAAATTAGCTGCTAGTAATGTAGCGAGGGCAGCCGCGTTGGCACATACGCTTACCAGTGGAGCGGATTCTATGTTGAAGGGAGAAGACGGCCCCAAAGACGGAATCATTGCTGAAATTTTGCTTTCAGTTCCTGCGGTATCTATCGCTGGTGGCACAGATGAAATACAAAGAAATATTATTTCTGAGCGAGTGTTAGGTCTTCCAAAAGAACCTAGAACTGATGCCGATGGCCCCTTTAAGGATGTTCCCAGAAATATTGTGAAATAATTTCAAATACAAAGACAAAATCTGTGTTCTTCTTTCTGCCTCATTGAGAGATTAAACCAAACTAAATAGAGCTATTTAGTTTGGTTTAATCTCTCAATGAGTTCTTCGAAGTCACTATCGATTTTGAGGGAAGATGAAGAGTTTGTTAAAATTAGGTTTGAAGAATCAATCACCAGTTTTAGTAATTTATTTTTAACTTTACCTTCTATTGTAAGAGGTGCTAGAGCGCCTTTGTAATCCGAAATGAGTTGTTCTGAAACCTGTCTAACCTCTTTTATATGCTTTTTGTAATTCCCATTTAAGGAGTCTAAAGTACTTTTTGTTGTTTTAGTTAACAGGCGAAACCTATCGCTTTCGTTTTTTTGTGCAATTTTTGCATCGATCATACCGATGACTGAATCGAGGGTTAAGGATAGAGTTTGCAAATTATCTCGTAAGCGATCTAGAGTTTCAGAATCTTCTATAGCCGCTGCGCTGACGCATAACTTGGCTTTTTCACCATGTAATAAATAGAGTTCATCGTGAATAGATAGTCTCCCATCTGCTTCTTGACTCCATATGCTACTTTCGCCATTTAAACCAAGTTCATCCTTACTGCAAAAAAAGAGCGGATTCTTGCCGTTGAATATTAGCAGCGCTGCATCCGTATTCATCGATTTTGTCAGTGAAAATAATTTATTCGATACTTCTTCTTGTGTATTGCATTTGTTGCACTCGGTGATAAATAGAAGAATTGCTCCTAAATCAGCACAGTTCTTCATAAAGCCAAAAACCATTTCCGTAGTTTGATTGAGCTCAGTTTCAAGGCCATCTATTTTATTTTGTTTTTCATCCAAAATGCCCGCATCTTCATTTGAACTTTGTTTAACAGTTGATTCCACCTTTGAAGAACTACCTTTCTCCTTCAGCGTATTATTCTCTTGAATAAGTAATTCTACTCTTTCCTCCAATGCTTTTAACTGTTCATTGGAAGAACTTTGCGTATCTTGGAGAGACTTTAAAGTCCTCAACTGTAATTGGGCAGCACTATTGTCGCTACTATCTAGCTCGTTGAGTTCTTCGGTATCTGTGATTAATTGAGTCGTTAAATTCGATTGTTGGCGCATCTCATCATTTAACCCACTGAAGAGTGAGCTATAGCTATTGTTTGTCTGTGTCGTAGCTGGAGTTTCTATAAGTGGCGAAGAGGCCGGAGATGATGAGTTCAGTGCGTCGGTTTTGAGTTTCTCCAACTGATCATAGGTTTCAAAAAATAATTGTTTGAATTTTTCTAGGTTTTTTATTCTTTGATTGAAATTGTCAATAATGTTCGAATCTGGTTTTGCGAGAGTCTGAGTACCGGTGTCTTGTGCGCTCATTAGACTTAGGATGTCTACTAGACCAACGCCCAACATGGCCCAATCCGTGTAAGGATTATCGTCTTCCTTTAAGGCTGCAATTTCCAGTTTTAGATATGAGGACCGTATAAACGAGGCTTTTTGTAATAATGGACTTTCCGAAAGTGATGCGTAATCCGACTTGGATTGAGGGCATCTATCTTCGCCAAGTATTAGTTCTTTTTCAAAAAAAGCTCTTATAATCTTGTCGCTAGACATGAGTGAATTATCGCAATTTGGTTCTAATTAAACCCTAAATGTCGCCAGTAATTTGGTTTTATGTAAAATGGAAGTGAATATCTAGACTGTATCGCCTTTAGGATATGCTTAACTAGCCATTTACAATTGAACCATTTTTACGGTGGTGTGGCGATATGCCTTAATTTGGATTGGTTTTTTTCTTACTCTTCATAAATATAGCAGACATCAACCTAGTGGCGGATTTGTATGAATCCTAGGGGTAGTGATAGATAGATTAATCCGGGATAGTATGGAAAGAAGCAAGTGCGTGTTTAAAGTTTATAAGCTTTAAAATTAACTCACATGAGGCTGAATTGGCTAGGTAAGGCCGAATCTGTCTGGTTTCATGAATAGTTTCAATTCCCATCAATTTAGATATTAGCTGAATGAGGTCAATATATGTCGATCGGTATTGGGTTGGGCGTTGCGCGTTTTCCTTTTGAAAAGGTCGACCAGTTTTGGGAATGGGTACAGCTCTGTGAATCTGGTGGCGTCGATTCTCTGTGGCAGACAGACCGGCTTGTATCGAAGCAACCCTATTTAGAGTGTATGAGTACCATGGCAGCTATCGCTGGTGCGACTCAACGGATTAAGTTTGGAATGAATGTGGCTTCGGTCGGCTTAAGAGATCCGCTACTACTGGCAAAACAGTGTGCGAGCATAGATTTTCTTAGCAAAGGAAGATTGCTGCCAGCATTTGGTATTGGAGGGGCTATATCCGGAGAATGGAAAGCCATAGGGCAAACAACCAAAGGTAGAGGCAAGCGTGCAGATGAAGCGCTCGATATAATGAAGGGGCTTTGGCAAGGAAAACCTGTGACCTATCAAGGGGAATATTACGATTATACCGATGTAATAATTTCACCTACACCTCATCAAGAAGCGCTACCTCTATGGATAGGAGGAAGCAGTCCAGCAGCTATCGCGCGGACAGCGCGCGTTGGGACGGGGTGGCAAGCGGGTTTCGAATCTCCTAAGAAGACAGGTGCAGTAAAAAAGAAAATTGAAATTGCTTTAAAGGCAGTGGGTCGATCGATTGATGATGATCATTATGGAGCGGGCTTTCAATTTCATTTTGGAAGTAACGATGACCCGTGTTATCAGCGTGAAATGATGAGGATGACTAAGTTTGCACCTGACCGGGATATGTCTCATACCATCGCTATAGATGCGTGCCAAATAATAGAACGAATAAACCAATTTATAGATGAGGGCATATCGAAATTTATTCTACAACCATTAGGGGATAATGATGGGGATTTGTTGGCACAAACGGACAAGTTAATTAGTGAAGTTTTGCCACATTGTTGAAAGTGAAAGTGAAAGTGGAATTCATAATCTAGTATGGGAATCAGATTACTATAAATCTCGATAGTATTGATTCCCGTGTTGAGAGGTGATTCCGTATTGTTTACGCGACTTCTACCTTTTCTTCTTTCATTCGCCAGGATTTTTTGCCAGCTGGCAGATTAAATAAGGCGGCAGTGTTGTCGCGGAATATAGCCTGCTTTTGTTCTTCTGTTAAATGAGGTGTTTGTTCTCGGATTAATTGTTGTGATCGAGGCCAAGTAGAATCGGTGTGAGGGAAATCACTTGCCCACAAAATGTTTTTGTAATTCATCATATACAGAGAATGATAGGCTGTCACATCATCCTGAAATGTTCCGTAAACATTATTTTTTACATATTCGCTAGGCAACTTAGAAAGCCCTTTGATAATACCGCCTTCGGCGTGTAATTTTGCAGAATGATCCATTCGGGTCATATAGTGAGGTATCCAGCCCACATCGCTTTCCGCCACAACCAACTTGAGTTTAGGGTGACGTTCAAAGACTCCGCCATACACCATGAGCCCAACGACATCTTGAACAGCTCGAATAATGCTGAGAAAGCCATTCATTGAGTGGCCTCTAGGTTTAGTGTGTAAGCTACCTGCACGAGATGTAAGTATGTGAAATGCAATGGGCATATCGAGATCTGTGGCACACTGCCATAAAGCATCATAGTCAGGGTGATCGTAATCTTCATAAACAGGGTCGCCTGGCATCATCATTCCAACCATGCCCAATTCCTTACCCATTTCAAAATCTTTAATGGCTCTATCTACGCTCATGACAGCTGTTTGTGCCAAACCAAATATTCGGTAGGGTTGTTCTGCGCACAAAGTCTGTAGCCATCTGTTATATGCGTGCATGCAAGCGTTTTTATACTCTGCGTCACGATGCATGCAGATACCCATTCCAACAGACGGATAAATTAATTCAGCAGCAATTCCATCTTGGTCCATATAAGGAGTGCGTTCATTGCCTTTGTATGCGCCTTCTCTTACGTCTGAAAATTTTAATGTTTTTGCCCGTATCGCGCGTTCTTTGATGCTATATCCAGCCCCATCAATAAATCCTAGTGGAGTAGGCTTTTTCATGCCGGCGATTTCAAATGCTTCCATGCCTCCTTCTAACACCACTCTACGAGGTGCATCAGCCTTATATTTAGGGTCGATAAAATCCACATAACAATTTGCGGGTTCGCAAACGTGTCCATCAGCAGAGATAATTCCTCTAGGTATCATTATTTGACTCCTTGTCTTCCTTGGTTTTTTGGATTTATGGATTTATGGATTTATTAAAAATTAAGCACCTTACGTCGATGATTTATTTACACTGAGAATATACTAGCGTATTCATCGTAGCTTATGCTAGTGAGAATGGAGGAAGAATGAGGCTTCTTGAAAGTAAGGGCTATCGGAAGCACTGATGTAGTGACTTTGAAATCCTGAATTACTTGATAGAAAATAAATAGACATTAAAAAAACTTCTCATTGAATAGGCAGGGGAGTATCTTGAAAGCACATGAATTCACTACCAGAAAGTAGAAAATAATTTGAGTAAAATTTCCTGTCTAGTGAAACGATAAATTTGGCTTATCAATGAAAAAGGGAGAAGTGATGAAAGCTAAGGCAGCGGTATTTCGAGAAAAAGGCGTAGAGTTAAAAATAGAAGAAGTGGAAATTGATAATCCACAAGCCAATGAAGTGCTGATAAGAACTGTAGCCTGCGGGGTATGTCACAGTGATTTACATTTCGTTAAAGGGTCAATTCTTGGGCCCGTACCGACTATTCCTGGGCATGAACCTGCTGGAGTCGTTGAAGCAGTGGGCTCGGCAGTCAGATCTGTCGCCGTTGGCGATCATGTCATAGCCTGTACATCGATGTTTTGTGGACAATGTAAGCAGTGTCAATTAGGGCGGCCTTATTTGTGTGCTGATAAAAGAGCGACTCAACGGAAAAAAGGGGATACACCTAGGATTTCATTGGATGGAAAACCTTTAGCTCAGTTCGCCGACTTGTCTGCTTTTTGTGAAAAAATGTTAGTGCACGAAACGGCAGTGGTAAAGATAGATGATGACATACCTCTAGATAGTGCGGCTTTGGTCGGCTGTGCGGTGACAACTGGAGTGGGTGCTGCTTTAAATACCGCGCGTGTAAAGCCTGGGTCGACTGTCGCTATTTTTGGGGCAGGGGGGATTGGTGTTTCTATTATTCAAGGTGCTCGTATAGCGGGTGCGAAACAAATTATTGTAATAGATTTAGTGCCCGAGAAATTGGAGGTTGCTCGTAAATTTGGTGCGACTCATACAATACTAGGTGGGCCAGATAGCCCTGATGGGGACCCTGTTAAGGCGATAAAGAAACTGAGTCGGGGTGGTGTTGACTATGCATTCGATGCCGTTGGGCTCACCCAGCTGTCACAGCAATGTTTCTATGCATTAGCGCCACGTGGATTGGCCATCATCGTTGGTGCAATTCCTCCTGGCCAAAAGCTCGAATTGGAGCCCGGACATTTTTATGTGGAGAAGTCGATAATCGGGTGCTTTATGGGGTCTAACCGTTTTCATATTGATGCGTTGGATTACCTTGATCTATATAAGCAGGAGAGGTTAGATTTGGATTCTATGATTTCAGAGCGTATGCCTCTTGAAAATATCAATGAAGCGTTCAACATGATGGATGGCGGGAAGGTTACGCGAACGGTAATTACTTTCGATTAACCTGTTTGTCGGCAATCTAATTATCGATAATCTAAATCGTAGAGAGTAAAAAACAGTTTGTTGAAAATTCTGTTTTAATAATAGTAGAAGGCTTGTACGATCGGGTAGGTCGAACAAGCCTTCTTGGTTTCAACTAGTGAGTTCAGCAGAGTAGGAAAAGAAAATCATTTAAAGTATAGGTAATAGGGTAGTTAATACAGGTTGTGGGTATTTACGATTGTTCTCGAACTATCATCACGTTCCCATCTACAGCACAAATTTCCACTCGCATTCCGGGTTCAAGGGAGTCTAGCGACGAGCTATCATCGAGTCTTGCTTGCCAGTCAATACCCGAATGCCGAATGCTACCACCATTGACTGTGACCTCATTTTTAACCGGCACCATCTGACCAATCATATCGCTACTCCCATCACTCACCTGACTTGTGCCTTGAAATTTTTTGAGAGGTTTCCATAAAAATACAGCGCTAAGTATTGATAGAGTTCCCACTGAAGTAACTTCAATCTCCCAAGATGTTAGGAGGCCCAAACTTGTGAATACGCCTGTAATACAACAACCGATAGCGAAAAAAAGTAGTGGTCCACTCAGACCCATTAACGTCAGTTCTAAGACAAAGCTTACACCGGCTATGAGGTATAGCAGCTTGTCATGGTGCTCTAAGAAATAGTCAATAATTGCTTCCATTATCGTATTACCAACTTATATTTTGATATCGTTAAGTTGCAATGCGTTAGATACCGCAATAGCTTGAGCAACCGTGTCTGATACATTATTTCCGGTTTTACCATCAGTCAATACGACTGAACCTGTTGCAGCGATTGCTCTGTGTGCTTCAATGGTTTGCTGGGCGAGAGTCAACTGAACTGCGTGCTTTCCTTGTAAGGTTGCGGCTTCTGTGCCCACCAATTTAAGTGCGGTTGCATCGGCGTCGGCGACTAATCGAATCGCTTCAGCTTTACCGGTTGCCTCTAGGATTTGCTGTTCTTTTTCCGCTTCTGCTAGCAGGACCTGTTGTGCTTTTTCTGCTTCCGCCGATAATACTAGGGCTTGTTTTTCGCCTTCTGCTTTTGTGATGGCTGCCATCTTTACGCCTTCAGCCGTGAGTATGACAGATCGTTTTTCTCGCTCAGCTGTCATTTGTTTTTCCATGTCTTCTTTGATCGATTGAGGCGGCGTAATATCTTTTATCTCATAACGTGTGACCTGCACTCCCCAAGGAGCGGTGGCTTCAGTCATAGCTGTTAAAATGCTACCGTTGATTAGGTCGCGATTCTGAAAACACTCATCTAACTCCATTGATCCAATTGCATTTCGCATCGTTGTCATGGCCAGTTGTATTACTGCTAGTTTGTAATCGCTAATGTTATTCGTTGCCGCTGCGGCGTCAGTTACTTTCATGAAGAGTATGCCGTCTATCTGCAAGGTGATATTGTCTTTAGTGATGGCGGATTGCGAGCTGATTTCTAATGATTGTTCTTTCAAGTTTCTGTCGGCAGCAACGTGCTGTACGAATGGGATAATAAAATTGAGACCAGCGCTGAGTGTCCCGCTGTATTTTCCTAGGGTATAAATGACATATCCTCTATTTTGCGGTACAAAAAGAATACCTTTACGCAGTGCAAATAAGCCAACGATAGTGAGCCATAAAAGGGGGGAGGTAAGAATTGAAATTGCAATTTCCATTTTGTTTCCTTGTCGTGATTAAGGCAGCTGGCTTTGAGAGAAAAGCACCCTAATTTGAGAAAAACCTCTGCTAATATACGATTAGTGGAGGTTTTTAATAAGCTGACTTTAAATAATGATATTAAGTGGCAGTATAGCCACCGTCGATCACAAGCTCGGAACCGGTCATATAAGACGATTCATCAGAAGCTAGAAATAATACTCCCCATGATATTTCCTTCGGTTGTGCTGGGCGGCGAATGATAGCGCTACCCAATAATGCTTCCGTATTGGCCTCTTCCGTTAAAAAATCTTTAGTCATGTTGGTTGCAATGACGCCTGGGTGAACGGAGTTAACTCGGATATTAAATTCTGCATATTCTACCGCAGCGGTTTTGGTGAGTAAGCGCACAGCCCCTTTAGATGCTTGATAGGCGGAGGCACTGGGTGCACCGATAATCCCATAAATAGAGGAGATATTAATGATTGATCCACTACCGGCTTTTTGCATCGCAGTGAGAACGTACTTAACCCCAAAGAATACGCCTCGGGTATTAATACTTTGTACAAAATCCCAATCTTCTGTGGTGGTTTCCTGAATTGGTTTTAGAACGAGTACGCCCGCATTATTGACAAGAACATCGATTTTTCCAAAATGTTGGCACCCTTTATCAACGACCTGTTTCCAATCCTCTTCAGAGGCAGTATCGTGTTTGATGAAAATCGCATCCCCACCGGAGTCATTAATTTCTTTGGCGATGGCTTCACCCTCATCGGTTTTAATGTCAGTGAGAATAAGCTTAGCGCCTTCTTCAGCTAAGAGTAGGGCATGCTCGCGCCCCATACCTAAAGCGGCACCCGTAATTAAGCATACTTTGTCTTGTACTCTACCCATTTTCTTTTACCTTATTGATTGTTATCAGTTGCAGGTACTTTCTCAATTTAGCTCTGAATAATAATTTTGAATACTTGTTTTAAAAGATGACCTGAGTATTTCTGAAACCGTATAACTCATGCGTTAAGGAGCTATACGGTCCGCTGTCGATTTATAATACTTCAGCAGCAACAGCATCAAGCGCTGTCTTTTTCGCCCATTTATAATCTGCTTTGCCATTTGGAGCGCGCTTTACCTGATCGACAATGACGACTTGTCTCGGCGATTTGTATCCAGCGATATGTTTGCGTGATTCTGTAATCAGATCTTCCTCGACGAGGGTTTTACCCTCTTGGGGAGAAGCGACGGCAATCACTCTTTCGCCGAATCGTTCGTCGGGTACGCCCACTACCAAACAGTCATAAACTGTTGAGTGTCGCTTCACTGCCTCTTCTACCTCCTCTGGAAATATCTTTTCGCCTCCGCTATTGATGCAGACCGACCCACGGCCTAGTAATTTAATACTGCCATCTGCTGCAACGATGGCATAATCTCCAGGAAAGCTGTATCTCTCCCCGTCGATAGTGCGGAATGTTTTAGCGGACTTCTCAGGGTCTTTGTAATAACCGACTGGTACCATGCCGCCGGCGGCAATCATTCCCTTTTCTTCAGAACCCGCTTTGACCTCTTCATCATTGTCATTAAAAACTTTGGTATGCTCGCCCATATCAAATTTTGCTGTACTGCTATCAGATTGTCGATTGGTGATAGAGCGTCCCATGGAGCCTTCAGTGGATCCCATGGCATCAATCAGCATCATGTCGTGGTGCTTAAGCATTCGTTGTTTCACTTCCGCCGTCCACATGACACCTGATGAAATAACCATGCCGATGGAGGATATATCGTGCGGCTTACCCGCATCGAGAGCGTCATCTAACGCTTTGGCTATGGGTTTCGCAAAAGCATCGCCAACGATGATTAAATCAGTCACTTTATTTTTAGTAACTTCTTGCAGTAAATTGTCGGGATCAAATGAAATGTTAGGAATGGTGACAGCACAGCCGCCTATCATCAGTGGGGCAAACGCACCTACCCAAATGCCAGTTCCATGCATTAAGGGGCAAGCAGCCAATGCAACGGGTAATGCGCCTTTTTCATCTAGAGATAAAATAACCTTGGCCAATTCTTTCTTATTTCTGGGTCGCTTCAATCCGCGAAAATCGTAACTTAACCCCATGCCTTTGCTGTGGTCGCCTTGACGATACATAACCCCTTTGGGCATTCCGGTGGTGCCGCCGGTGTAAAGCATATAAATATCATCTTCGGATCGCTCAATGCGTGGCATGGGTTTGGCGCTCGCTAGAAACTCCTCATATGCAATAGCGCCCTCAATCAAGGGTGTATTGGTTTCATCATCAACTTGAATGAGTAGCTTCAATTTAGGTAGCTTATCTTTTACGGCAGCAATTCGATCTGCCAATCTGCCATGAAATAAAACAGCTTCGCTATCACTATTGTCGAGGAGATAAATGAGTTCTTCTTCTAAATACCGATAATTAACATTGATTGGGGAGGCGCGCATTTTAAAAGCCGCAAAATGGGATTCGATATATTCGTTGCAGTTATAGAGATAATGCCCAATCTTAGCGTCCCGCTTTAAGCCGGCCTCTACTAAAGCGCCTGCGAATTGGCTGGAGCGCTGCTCAAATTCGCTCCATGTTCGTGTTGAATCCCCATGAATAATGGCGGGACGATTTGGAATGATATCTGAAATGCATTCCCAGATGGAGGCGTAATTATCAATTATCATAGACGTTTTTTCCTATTGCTTTAGTAGTAGAGATAGTTTTTTTCTTGTTTAAGTTGGTTTTTGTTAGGTGAATTGGTTCTAGCCAGGAAGGTATAGGCCTCCATTGACGTGAATGGTTTGTCCCGTAATATATCCAGCTCCCTTTGAAATAAGGAAAGCAACGGTGGCGGCAATTTCTTCTGGCTTGCCGGACCTTTTCATCGGAACTTCCTCAAAAGTGGGAGTGGTCCCTTCAGGAAAGACGTCTGCCAAACGTTGGTGCCAAATATAGCCAGGGGCGATTGCGTTCACCGTGACACCTGATGATGCGAGATCTAATGCTACAGAGCGGGTATAACCTGTGATAGCCGCTTTTCCTGCAGCATAGGGACCCTGACCACGGCCTGGATGATAAGCGAAGAGGGAAGCGACATTAATTATCCGGCCGAAACCGGCTTCTGTCATCGCCTTACTGAAAGCTCTGGTAAGATAAAAAGTGCCGTCAATATTGACGCGCATGACACGTTCCCAGGTTTTCGTCGTCATCTCCCAAGGTTTTGCAGCGCCTTGAATGCCGGCATTATTGATGAGGTACGAGATGGATATGTTCCGAGAATTTAAAACCTCAGCGAGTTCGTCAACCTGCTGCTCCTGGGTTACGTCTAGGGGGTAAAAGCTGACATTGTTGCGAGCGATTTCCGGTAAGCTTTCTTGCCAGGCCTCAAAATCTTCTCTTCTTCGATCTACTGCAATAATGGGGATGCCGGCTTCACTAATAGCAACAGTCATGGCGGTACCTAGACCACCCAAAGCCCCTGTTAATAGAGCGTGTCCGTTTTCCATGATTATTTCCTTTAAAAAACGTTTAAGTCGCTTATACGGAAAAAGAGGATTATCTTATCCATTGATAAAAGAGGGTTTAGCGGTAGGAATTAATTTCTTATTATAAATTCGACGCTAAATCAATGTACGGGTTTTTGTGGTTCAAATCAAAGCATTCTCTTAGGGAAGTGTCTATTTCTAATTATTATTTGGTAGTATTCATGGATGGAAATTGTTGCCGTACATTAGGCGCAGAATCAATATTGTGAATAAGCAAACAGGGACATTGAAAATGACGAATGCAAATGAATCTTTTCGACTTGAAAATGGATATCCGGTGATTATAGGCACCACTTGCGCTAGTTGTGATTTCGCTTGGTTTCCCCCCGTTGAATTTGGATGTGAGCGTTGTGGCAGTTATGGAAAGTCGCTAATTGAGTCCTCGTTTTTACTAAAAGGGACTCTCCTTTCTTTCGCCGATATTATGCCAGGTACAGATACGAGCTTCTTATTATCGACGATTGAGTTGGAAAATGGAGCAACCATTCGAGCAATTTTGGGTTGTACGACCGAAATGGCGATTGGTGATTTAACGCATGGGCGTATAGAGACGATTGAAGATAAACCTGCCATTCGATTCTATGGAATTGGGGAGTAACATGGCAAAATCAATAAAAGAAATGAGGCCTGTATATGTAGTTGGAATCGGGTTAGATCGGTATCAACGTATATCGGAGCGACCCTACGTTGAACTGGGTCTTGCCGCTATCCGTTCTGCCCTCACTGATGCAGGTATCAGCTGGCCAGATGTTGAGTCATTCTATTTGGGAACTGCCTTGCTGGGGATGGCTCCAGGGCGTGCGATGATCAAACATTTGGGGGCGACTGGAATTCCCATTGCCCAAGTTGAGAATGCATCGGCATCGGGTTCAACCTCCTTTAGGCAAGCTTGTATCGACGTGGCTTGTGGATTGGTTGATGTGTCCATGGCGGCAGGAGTTGATAAACCAGGACCGCCATTAAAGGCTGCAAATGCGGGCCGGTCTCGAGATATAGTGGGTAAGCGTACGGCTCCAGTTGCTCACTTCGCGTTGTTAGCAAATCGGTATATGGCTCAAAGTGGTATTACTTCAGAGCACCTCGCATCTGTTGCCGTCAAGAATCATCGCAATGGTGCATTAAATCCTTTTGCTCAAAGGCAAAAGGAAAGATCTATGGCTGATGTATTGGAGCCACCCTTTATGGCAGGTCCGTTGACGCGATTACAATGCTGCCCTGTGGGTGAAGGCGCTGCTGCCGTCGTTGTTTGTTCTGAAGAGGCGGTAGAGAGGCTGAATATTGACTCAAACCGGTTAGTTAAGGTTATGGCATCAGTGTCTGCCTCCGAACAGCTTTATCCCCCGGGCACGGATATCGATTCTGCTCTCACTCGGAGTACTGTTTTTAAGGCTTATGATCAGAGTGGAATATCGCCAGATGACGTGGATGTGGTGGAGCTACACGATGCCTTTAGTATCGAAGAGATATTGTATGCTGAAGCCATGGGTTTATGCGGCGAAGGTGAGGCCGCGGAACTCATAGCAACGGGTGCTTTCGATATCGGAGGACGGTGTGCATTGAGTCCATCAGGTGGGCTATTAGCAATGGGGCATCCGATTGGTCCCACGGGTACAGGACAAATTGTCGAAATCACTCGACAATTAAGAGGTGAGGCGAGTCTACGACAACAACCCAATGCGAAGGTAGGGCTAGCTCACATGGTGGGCATCGGAGCGGTCTGTTTAGTGCACTTGTTACAAAAGGTTTAGAGTACAAAAGGTTTAGAGTACAAAAGCTTCAGGTCACTAAAGATATTAGGTCACACAAAAAGCCTATTGATTTAACGGATTTTCGAGTGGTTGCTAACAGACGAATACGACCATTTTATGACGACGATATATTATGAACAGTAAAACTATCAATAAGAAAAATAGCGCGAAGCTAGGAAAGGGGAATCAGGCGTGTCGATAAAACAGCTTAAAGGTAAAGTAGCGGTAGTAACAGGGGCAGGTTCAGGTATAGGTCAAGCAACGGCGATTGCACTAGCTCAAGAAGGGTGTCATTTGGCTTTATCCGATAATTGATGATGTCCGTTTGCAGAAAACACGGTCTCAAATTGCAGCCTTGGGTGTAAAGGTCAGTAGCTATAGTCTAAACGTCGCAGACAAAGACGCTTTTCATCAATACGCAGCGGATGTTTATAAAGAGTTTGGTCAGGTCAATATCGTTCTTAATAATGCGGGAGTGGCTCATGGCGCAGATCTTGAAAGTACCACCTATAACGATTTCGAATGGTTAATGGGAATTAATTTTTGGGGGATGGTTTACGGCTCTAAAGCATTCTTACCGTATCTAAAGAAGAGTGGTGAAGGGGTTATTGTCAATATTTCCAGTATTATGGGTTTTATCGCGCCGGGTGGTTCGGGAGCCTATAATTGTTCTAAATTTGCGATTCGTGGCTTTAGTGAAACCCTACGCATGGAATTGGACATTGAAGATTGCGGTGTAAGTTGTATATCAGTACATCCTGGTTTTATTAAGACGAACATATTTCAAAGTAGTCGTATGGATGAGACGTTATTGTCGGATCATGATTTGACAAAAACAGATGTGGCTAACTTAGTCTCTCGGTTGGCGCCCACTACGCCAGAAAAAGCAGCTAGTATTATTGTGAAGGGTATTAAGAAAAATAAAATGAGGATTTTGGTAGGGCCTGACGCCGTAATGGTGGATTGTATGGTTCGCTATTTTCCGCAGTTGTGGAGAAAGGCTGCGGTGTTAGGTTGGCGTAAATATGGCGATCGATTCATTGGGTCTGCAGCTAAGTAAGAACAGGAGCAGGAGAGTAGGTGACGTTTACTTCGAAGTTATTAGGCAATATTGATTTGTCATTGTTAGTGACGTTTCAAATGGTACTCGCAGAAAAAAATGCGACTAAAGCGGCTCAGAAGCTGGGACTGACTCAGGGTGCCGTTAGTAAACAAATTTCCAAATTAGAGAGAATAACGGGGCTTGAGTTATTTCTGCGAAAAAACAATGGTCTTCAGCCTACAGCCAGCGCTGATGAGCTAGGGGATGCCGTTCATACGGCATTGGGTGCTCTACTTGGTGTGTTGGACCAACAAGAATATAATTATCAAAGTGATGCCGTTAAGGTGAAAATTGGTGCAACAGATTATTTTTCTTCGTTTATCTATCCCAGCTTTATTGATTATTTGGAGAGTATAAATGCTGCCATTCACATTGAGATTATTCCTATTCCTTGTCGACTGGACACGGAGGCCTTTACAGAAAATGATCTGAGGAGGCTTCTAGTGGGTGGTACAGTGGATTTGCTGATATATCACGATGGAGCAGCATTGCAAAATTCAAAATCTCAACAGCTTATCTCCGATCCCTGGTTCCTAGTGGGTGGGGAGTATTCAGATTTAGCGACAGATTCTATAGTACAAAATACAAGTTTAAAGTACATCAGTGCAGGGCCGTTACCTGTGGATTTGATTAAAGAATACGGCACACAAGTATTTTCATACACCGGTTATTATAGTGCTCTATTTGACACGGTTGCCAAATCGAATGTTGTTGGCATTGGTCCGTCAAAAGTGTTTGATTTTAATAATCCCACGATTGCTAGCCGAGCATTAAAAATTGAGAACGCTAAACCCTTTCAGCTATCCCAATTTTGGAATCCTCAACGTTCAGAAGATCGTAGTTTGAAGTTTATTCGTAGTTTGATTTGGAATTATTGTAGTGAATTATGACAAGCCGTTTAGGCACAAAAAAAGAGGAGTATTACTTCTCGTTGGCGATTCAGGAAAATCTCTTTTCGGTACAATTTCGGCGTTAATCGGCGATATTCTTGATGTAAAAATCATTGATATGAATTCAGAATCCATTGCGCTAAGTATTGAGAACTATGCTCCCAGTGTTATCACCTTTGTGCACGATGGAGCAAACAATACCGTTTTTTTAGCGACTTTAGAGCTATTCAAAAAGTATGCGTATAAATCGATTATCATCTCCACTAGTCATTTCAAAGAGATTGAAGAAATCGTTTGCTCAGCAGGTTATTCCGAATATTGGTATTCCCCTATTGGGCGGGAAGTTTTAAAAAAGCGAATCGATACGATATCGGCATTTTCAGAAAAGATTACAGCATTGGATCGTAGTTTTCTTCTTAAAAGAAGCGTTCGAACTCGACTTTTGATCGTCGAAGATAATGAATATGATCGGATTCTTCTAGTAGAAACATTAAAAAATAAATATGAATTGATGATTGTGAGCTCTGCTAAAGAAGCGCTTTCGATATTAGCTATCTCTCAGGAAGAGGGTAATGAAATTGCCGGTATTATTTTGGATGTTTTTCTTCCTGGCGAAAATGGCTTCGATGTATTCGATAGCATTCGTGCAGATGAATCGTACAGGGATATTCCGATTTTGTTTTCGACTTCCAAAACTGCGTGGAGAGATGTATTACATGGGTTAAATCTGGGTGCTGCTGATTATTTAAAAAAACCGATTCAGCCGTTTAAGGTGTTGGCTAAAGTCAATGCTGCTATGTTTCGCGCGAGAATAGAACAAGTCTGGCGAATTGAAAAAGGCGGGTCTGGCTCCTAGAGTTTAGCGTTTGAATATGGGCATCTGATTTGTTTGTTGTTAGATCCTCTTTCCTCAGTTAGTCGGTTTTCTAAAACTCGGTTTTTTAAATTCCTGTGTAGCCTCTAGAGTTTCCGGTATTTCGCGAAGTAGATATACAATAGAATTCTTATCCTCTTCGGATAGCTGCGGTAAATGATGGGATATAAACTCTAATAGCGCACCATATCGACTAAATCCAATGTTGCCCGTGATAGATATGGCCTCATGAGCCAGTCGTTGTACTGCGGCATCGTCGTTATTATTGTTCGAAATTTCTATTCGATTAATTAATTGCACTAAAGACTGGTATGAATTAGCAACGAATTCATCTCGTTTAATTGATGATTCAAATACCTTGTCCAAGTGACTGATTTGTATTTTGTCACTTTTTTTAGTGCTGTTATGATGTGGTTCGCTTTGGAAATGTTGAATCCAATGGTTTATTTTTTTATGCAGTTCAACAAAATTAACGGGCTTATTGATAAAATCATTCATACCGGAAGATCGGCTTTGGTGTTCGTCCAGTTCAGTGGTGGCGGCTGAAAGTGCAATTATCGATAGCTGCTCATAACCTAATTTTCTAATTTGTTCTGTGGCTTCATATCCGTCCATTATTGGCATTTGAACATCCATAAGAATCACATCATAGTCATTCAATAGTACTTTGCAAATCGCTTCGATGCCATTTCTGGCTGAATCGATAAGGGTGACTTTGTTTGTGAGATAGTTGGTCATAAACTCAATGTTTAACTCAGAATCATCAACTAATAGTATTCTCGATTGTTCTGGAATGACTTCAGTATCTTGAGAAAGAACAATGTTAGCGTTGATTTCATATTCGGATGTTTCAGATGTTGAAATACTGAAAGGTAGGGTCACAGTAAATGTACTTCCCTGGCCCGGTTTACTTCTTGCTGTAATGGTTCCTTTCATTAACTTTACAAGGCTGCTAGAAATGCTAAGTCCCAATCCCGTCCCCTCGTATTGACGAGTGCTGGATACATCCGCTTGTTCAAATGGCAGAAATAAGCGTTCTATTCTTTTGGAGTCTATTCCAATGCCACTGTCACTGACTTTGAAACTAAAAATGATAGAGCCGTCACCTTTAGAAGGTAAGTGGGTTTCTTCATTGACTACGATGGAGATAAATCCTTGCTGAGTGAATTTAAAGGCATTGCCAATTAAATTGACCAGAATGCGAAATAGGTTGTGTGGGTCACCAAGAAGATAGCAAGAAGTCGTCTTGTCCTCGATGGTAAAATTGATTGCTTTATCTGATGCGGGGAAATATTGAATGAGTCGCTGCCTTATGTCAGCAATGCGAAAGACTTCATTCTTTAATTGAAATCGGCCGTAATCCATTTTAGAAAAATCTAAAATATTGTTAATGGTATTCAAAAGATAGGATGAGTTTTCAGCGACTTTGATAAGGTATTTATCTTTTTCAATCGGTGAGGCTTCACTAAGTGCTTGAGATGAATAACCGATGACTCTGTTCATTGGGTCTCTTAGCTCGTGGCTCATGTTTGCCAGAAACTCACTTTTCACCTGCGCCGTTTTTTCAGCGAGGGCTTTTTCTTTTTCAATATTCTCAACCTGAGCTTTGGAATTGTTGATTTGTTCCGCGATACTCAATGACGCAAAAATGGCTTGCCATGCAATCCCAATTTTAATGAGTTTAAAAGAGAATAGGGGATCGATGAAATATTCAAACCATGACGCGCCGAAAACAACACCGAAAACCAGCGGCAATGACCAGCCTATTACAAATAAACGTAATTGGGCTAGCTTAAGCTTCTCATAGCTAAAGAACATATAAA
The DNA here is from genome assembly GCA_019090455.1 of Pseudomonadales bacterium. GTDB lineage: Bacteria > Pseudomonadota > Gammaproteobacteria > Pseudomonadales > DC-out160 > DC-out160. Next base: position 41,050 of record JAHRWA010000054.1, read on the forward strand.
CGGTAAAGAATCCAAGGTAGGTCGCGAAGAAGAAAAATACAATAATGAAGCTATACCGAGGCTCTAATAAGCCGATGAAAGGCGTGCACAGAGTGTGAAAATTGAGAAGAATTATGAAGAATCGATGAGGCTTTGGGAAATTGATTTTGCTATTGGTCATTATCAAGGCGTGACGCATAGCCAGATTAAATTGTAGGTTAGGAAAAACAATGAGGAAGTAGTATTGGTGGAGGGAGAATTCAAAATAGCGTGTAATGTAATTGTCGTAGACGGAGAATCCAATAATGGCAAAAAGCAAATAGCCACAGTAAAGCATGTAGGATCTATCTCGTATCCTAAGCAATAATAAGAAACTATAAATTAAAAAGGCGATTGCTGTGCCATAAAAAAAACCGTCGAACATCACGCTGCTTTGCGCTAATTTAAAAAACTCCGCTCTATTCGTTATATTGAGTGCAAGCTGAAGCGGTAATCCGGGCCCATTATTGATACTCAAATAATAGGTAGAAATCGATTCCGGGCCTGGTACTAAATCAAAATTGAGTAGATTGCTGTGGTAGACCTTTTCGTCCCAGGCCTTTAATAGGCAAATGTGCTTTTTCCTATATCCATTCGGTGTCGGTGAATAGAGGGCTATGTCGTAGGTGAAGGGAAATAACTGCGATAAATAGAATTGAGTACCTTCATCAGTATTCGAGAAATCAACGCTGAATTTAATCCAATGCTGTTTTTTCGAATAGACTAAGTTGAGTACATTATCGTCTATGGGTTTAAATTGAGAATCTAGCTCGGCCATGTCTTCAATTGAGATCGTATGGTCGGGATCCTCGAGAATAGAACTAAACTGATTAATATTGAGTTGAGATAAGCCGCTTGCGATAACGATGTCACCAGATTGGTCGGCATATGAGTTTATTTGGGACTTTGAAATCAAGAATACGCTTAATATGGTGAAGGCAAATAGTAGATAAACAGCATAGATCGATAATCTATCTTCTTTTAGAAATTGGCTATGATTATTCATAATTAACGGGGCTAGAGAAATCTCGATTATTTACGTTGTAGTAGGATTTTTACTCAAAAAAATGTTGATATTAGTGTAGTTGTACTAATCTGGAAAGTGAATAATCCATTAACAACAAGCGATTGGCAGCTTAATAGCATCTTCTTTCCAGCCTCTTTAAAAGTCTCTTTCATATACTGGGTATTCTAAAACGGAATGACCGTATTCTGTATCATGTGGCTCAAATTGGACTCAAAACCTATGGGGTGATAACGAATTAGCGTATATCTAATACATAACGTATTACGCTGACGACGTTGGCCGGCAAAAGCCGGTTTTTTTTTCAATAGAGATTGACCTATCTGTTTCTAACTAGTTGGTCATTTTTGGGAATGGGCAGATTGCCAGATGTTGTGAATTTAGGAGAGAGTGAAATGGAGTCTTTACAAAGCGACCAGGATATCCGAGGCATTATTAGCCACAATATACAACAGTTGGAAAGAAACCCTGCTGATATTGATACCTGTTGTGATACGGCAGAACTACTTGTTCAGTTGGATCGGGTTGATACCGCCATTGAGGTGGTTAACAATTGCCTTACTATCAATAGGGGAGACCCATGGTTACGGTTTAGATTAGCAGGGCTTTATCTAAGCAAAGGGCTGCAATCTGAAGTATCGAAAATTGTGGAGCAATTTAAAGCTGAAAATATTGATACTCCGGCATTGAGAAAACTACGTATTGAATTGCAAAAAATGCGCCGAAGAGAATCCATGCTTAGGTTAGTTTAATCGTAGACTTTTCGAATCAAACGCTCGCTCGAAACCCCTTCTTTCACACCATTATGTTACAAAGCAAACTAATGATAGGATTAGTTTGCTCGATTTTTTGTAGTCGTTATAGCGTAGATTTTTACTCCGTATTTCCTATTATTTCTTCGCAGTCAGCACTTCCAATCATCGGGTCAGAGTAGCTTGGAGCCGGTCCCGATTTGAGGTGATAATCTAAAAAGCTAAACACATTTAATACAGTTTTTTCTATATTTCCCCCAGCGAAATGTTGTTTAACATTGCGATAATCGATATAAGATAAATGCCCACCTGTTGGGTAAAGAAGGAAGGTCGCGTCGGTGCCTCCCGCCGCTTCAATCGCTAATTTTAGCTCACACCCTTGAGAGGTTGGTACTAGAAAATCCTCTTCACTGTTAAGAATCAAAAAAGGTTTGGCAGCTGATTCGGCGTCAACGAAATAGACCGGAGAAGCTTGTTTTATAGTAAGGTTTTCTTCTCCTTCTATGGGTACTTCACCTAAGAGCCCCTCTAGTGTATCAGCGGCGACTTGAGTGGGGTTGTCGAAATAAACCGATTCCAGATTATGTACTCCCGCCATGCTAACCACTGCTTGCACGCTATCGTTAATGTCTATATTCCCGCCTTCTATTAACTGTACGTCGCCGTTATTAAACCCGTCAATGACAGCTTGCTTAACCGGATCGTTAGATGAGTCAGTGACACCTAACATAGCAGCTAAATGCCCGCCTGCTGAGTGTCCGACTGCGGCGATGGCGGCAGGGTTTATATTCAGGGTCGATGCATTAGACCTTAGCCAACGTACTGCACATTTCACATCTTGAATGTGCCCTGGCCAAACGATCTGGCCTTCGATGTTTAACCGGTAGCTGACTGAGACAGCAACGTATCCCCTGGTAGTGGCTTCAGGCAGGTATTTATAAAGCTCAGTGTAGTCGCCCCCGGACCAGCCACCGCCGTGAATGAAGACTACAGCGGGATAATTGCCGTTGGGAAAGTTTGTAGGGTTTGGGACCTGAATATCCAGTTCAACTGCGTACGGGGACTCTAAATTGTCGTTGCCCGTGCAGTATTCGCGTAGGACGACTACATCTACATCTGTTTCAGTGATAGTTGTATCGTTACCCGTGAAATTTGCAGTGTAGCTTGATGTATATTTCGGTGTGAACAATATGCTATTTGTCTGTGTATCCACAGTACCGATGTTAGGTTGGATGTTAATGCTGGCGAGAGCGCCTGTTTGTTCCTCTATTTTCAATAAATCCCATCCTAACCGCGCATCATCTCCGATATGTATTTCAACGTATTCGTTTTGTACCCCCGGCTTATCTGTTGTCTCGGCCCAAAAGAGAGGGGTACCACAACCGGTAAGGGCCGTTAGGGATATGAAAATGGGTGTATAGGATAGCTTGAATAAGTTTCTCGTTTTTGTTTTTGTTCGACTCATTTTTTCTGGCCTTCTATTTAAAGGGACATCTGTGTGAGAATATGCATCGCAATTCGTCCAATGCACTCAGGTTTTAAAATCGATCTTTATTAACGCCTAGGTTGGTAGGCGAAAAATATTTCTCATTATCCCATTAGAATGAGAAACGTCCAGAAAAAAATACAGAGAAAGCCGACTAATATCCCATTTGGGGTCTAGTATTCTTAATAGGGGAATGGAATCAATTATGGTTACTGAAGCTGAGATGCATTAGTACGTAACTTCTCGATTTTAGTGCGTATTGAGGGCGCAAAACTCACATCAGGAGCGACAGACAAGAAATGCTCTAACTGGGATATCGCACTTTGAAAGCATTCCAATTGCTCTAATATAAGGCCTCGATCCAGTACGTCTTGGAGACTCTCAGGCTCGAGTAATAGGCGTCGTTCGCAATAAGTCAGGCTTTCAGTAAAATTTTGATGTGACAGATAATGTAGTTTTAAATTATTTAAAATGCGTAGGATAATTTCTTTGTTGCTTGCCGCTTTTAGGTAATGCTCTAAACGTTCCGCAGGCTCACCTGCATTGCGAAGTAAGGTGATACAGTCTCGGCGGGAATTGATTTTCCCGTGAAATGGGTCAATGATGATCTCGCGTTCACCTATAATCTTTATCAGAAAATGGCCTGGAAAACTGATTCCTTTTACTTTTAAGCCAAGTGCATGCCCAACGCCCATATAGATAATCGCGATGGAAATGGGTATTCCTTTATGTGATTCGAGAACCTTGTCCAGAAAACTATTATCTGGATTATCATAATCATCGGCATTGCCTTTGAAGCCTTGGTTTTGATAAAGGTATTTGCATAATTCAGCGGCAATCTCTTCTATAGGAGCATTAGTATGAACACAGAATCGTGCCCCTTCTGCTAGACGTGTGATCTGTGACCGGCAAGAAGGAATGTCAATTGTTGGATTGTGCTCACCGGCGATGAGTAGTGTGGCTTCAATTAAATCAATTTCACTTTCTTTGCGAGACATCTCATTAATAAAGCGTTGACGGTAGTCTTCAGTACTCAACATGATCACCTCATTACTTTTTGTGTCAAATGTAGGGTCCACTTCATGAAGTCATCTTACCGCTGAGAAAAATTCTACGCAATCAGCCTTCTAGCTCTAAGAGAGGGTGGATTGATATTAGTAGGTCATGATAGGGAAGGGTCCACTTAGCGGGTGGTTAACAATTGAGTAGAATTAGAAACCAGTAATGGATACTATTGGTGCCCCACACAAGAGTGGACAAAAACAATAGAGATGTATCACTATCAAATAACTGGAGTTAGATATGAGTAATACTGCAATTGCCCTGCTAGGCTTTACTTCTTGGACATTATTTCTGGTCTTTAGTATTGCATCGTTGAGGGGATTTTGGAGTCTCAAAGGCGGGCATGCTTTGAATGCATTCTCTCCCGACGGGTCTGATGTTTCGCCGTTTTCTAATCGTATCTGTCGAGCTCATGCCAATTGTCTTGAAAATTTACCTGTATTTGCTGCGATTGCGCTTTATGCCTTAGCAACTGATCAGACTGCCATAACAGATCCATTGGCGCTTTATGTGTTAGCGGCAAGAGTGGGTCAAAGTACAGTTCACATGATTAGCACAACAGTACCTGCGGTATTGGTTCGGGCGAATTTGTTTGTTGTTCAGGTTGTTATTATGGGTTGGTTGTTATTTCAATTGGCGACTAGTTGACGCATTAGAGAACGAATGAAGGGAAGCAGGCAACTAGTTCTTGTTGCCTGTTTTTTTTAAATCAAGGAGGCGGAGGGCTATTCAGATTCTACAGGCACGATTAGATCGTCGCGACTGCGGGTATTGCCGCGAAATATGACAACAGTCTTACCATCCTGGTTCTTAACTTCTGCATCGTAAATCCCGCTTCGCTTTTGTGAAAATATTTGCTTACATTCCACTGTTAACTTATCGCCGATGAGTGCTGGGCTGACGTAATCAATGGTGCAGTTCACCCCAAATGTCACGCGATTGTGCATGCTGCAAGCCATACCAAAGGCGGTATCACAAAAAGTAAATGTGACTCCGCCGTGACAAACTCCATGAATGTTACACATGTTTTCATCAATGATCATCGATAAACGACTGTAGCCAACGTCTAACGCTTCAACCTGAAAGTTAAATAACTCACTAATTTTTTCTTTTTTAGAGAGCATATCCCTTAGTTTTTCTAAAGTGGCATCAGAAATATTGTGGTCGCTGTTCATAGGTTTCTAGTCCTGTTACTACTCATCGTATCTGTACTAGGTGGGCCCCAGGGAACGATAAGCATAATGAAGTCGGAATGAATAAATAGGGTAACGTAATGTTACTTGAGTCACTGGTTGCGCTTACTAAGCCGATTGGATCGGAGCTTGTTTTGGTAGCGGCGCTCGTTATACCATATTTGATTGTTCCAGTATCATAATGTTGTAGGAAAATTAGTCTTTTTGAAGCCACAACAGTTGAATTACAACAGTAGGGTTACAAGAGTAGGAATACAAAAGAAAGGTCGCAAATTTCTGACCGTAATAATAGGTGAGTTAATCATATGGATAAGAAGGAAGAGTTTAGAAAGGATGTTCGAGCATGGTTAGGTGACAATTGTCCGCCGAGCCTTTGCGACAAGGGAGTGGAATTCAGTGCGGGTTTATCGTTGAAGCACCGAAATGGAGACTCAAAAATATGGTTAGAGCGTATGGCCGCCAAAGGGTGGACTGCCCCGACTTGGCCAACTCAGTATGGTGGTGGAGGGCTCAGCTTTGCCGAGAATGCGATTCTGTTGAAAGAATTACGGCGAATCAATGCCCCAATCCCATTGGCAGGTATGGGATTAGTGATGATTGGCCCAACATTGCTTGAACTGGGTACTGAGGAACAAAAACAGTGCCACCTTCCAAAGATAACATCCGGTGAAGTGAGTTGGTGCCAGGGTTATAGTGAACCGAACGCGGGTTCTGACTTAGCCAATCTGCAAACCAAAGCAGAAGACAAAGGGGATCACTTCCTTATTAATGGTTCTAAGATTTGGACATCCGGGGCAATGCATGCTGATTGGATGTTTTGCTTAGTGAGAACCGATTTCAATGTTCAAAAACAAAAGGGAATTAGTTTTGTATTATTTCCCATGACTGATCCGGGTGTCACCCGAAAGCCGATAAAATTGATCAGTGGTGATTCACTCTTTTGCCAAGTCTTTTTCGATGATGTGAAGGCGAAGAAAGAAGATTTAGTCGGCAAGTTAAATCAAGGCTGGACTGTGGGTAAACGGCTTTTGGAATTTGAACGTTCCTCCATTGGTAGCGGTAGTATCGGAATAGGCTCTAGTGTCGGCGTTAATCTAGTTGATATCGCACAGCGATACCGAGGGGACGACGAGGGTAAAATTGAAGATCCACTTCTAAGAAATCAAGTTGTCCAGCACGAAATGAATTCTCGATCATTCAACGCCAGTACCCAGCGCCTGATGGCGGAACTTAAAACGGGGAAAACACCCGGCTTCGCCACATCGGTGATGAAATATTATAGTTCTGAAATGACGCAGAAAAAATCAGAAATGATGGTCTCTATCCTCGGGCAGAACGGCTTGGGCCGAGAGGGTGATGAATTTAACACTCAAGAACTTGCCATTACAAAACGTTGGTTATTTGATAAAGCGTTTACGATTGCCGGTGGCAGTTCAGAAGTACAACTTAATATCATCGCAAAGAGAATCTTGGATTTGCCCGTATAATAAAAAGGAATGACACAATGGCTTTAACGTTAAACGAAGAGCAGCAATTACTCAGTGATTCTGCCAAAGATTTTTTCTCCAAGAGTATGCCCGTCAGCTTGCTAAGAGAATTGCGGGACAATGACAATGAACTCGGCTATTCCGAATCCCATTGGAAGGAAATGATCGAACTAGGCTGGGGCGGTATTGTCGTTCCTGAAGCCTTTGGTGGTTTGGATTTCGGCTATCAAGGTTTAGGTGTGGTGCTAGAAGAGGCAGGCCGAACATTGGCAGCATCTCCTTTATTTACCACTTGTGTTTTGGGTGGGGCTAGCCTTGCATTAGCAGGGAGCGAACAACAAAAAAGTGAATTGTTACCCTTAATCGTTTCAGGTGAATTGTTGTTTGCCTTAGCTATCGAAGAGAGTGCGACCCACGGACCCAAGCGAACAAAAACAAGTGCGATCAAAATAGACAAGGGTTATCGTATTACCGGCGACAAAACATTTGTGTTGGATGGCCATATTGCCAATAAGTTGGTTGTAGTAACGAGAACATCAGGAGAGGCTGGTTCAGAGGAAGGGTTAACCTTATTTTTGGTGGATAGAGACAGTTCAGGAATTGAAATTACACAGCGCAAAATGGTAGACAGTCGTAACGCTTCTGATATCAGCTTCCGCGATGTTGAGGTGTCCAGTTCTGAAATGTTGGGTACGCTCGATCAGGGGTACAGTGTCTTAGATAATGTATTGAGTATTGCTCAAATATGTTATGCATCTGAAATGTTAGGTAGCATGCAGGAGGCGTTTGAGCGTACCGTTGAGTACATCAAAACCCGTGTTCAATTTGATGTGCCCTTAGGTTCTTTTCAAGTATTGCAGCATCGAGCCGCAAAAATGTATGTCGAGATTGATCTTTGCAAATCAATTGTGATCGCTGCATTATCTGCGTTAGATGACGATGCCAATGCGAATGAACTTGGCCAGCACGCTAGCTTGGTTAAAGCGAAAGTGACTGAAACATTTAATTTGGTTAGTAGTGAAGCGATACAAATGCATGGCGGCATTGGTATGACAGATGAAGAAGAGATTGGTTTTTTTCTCAAACGTGCTCGAGTTGCTGAACATACTTTAGGGGATATTCGGTATCACCAAAATCGTTACGGCGACTTGATAGGAATATAGAGTGACATCTATATTCCTAGATACAAGAGGACTAACCTAGTACTTTTTGAAACCATTGACTGATGTGATTTATCTCCGGTAAGCAGACTTCATGCGCCATAGGGTACTGATGCCAGGAAACGTTATAATTCGCTTTTTCTAGCGACTCAAACGCGTTTCGTCCCATCATCAATGGCAGCATGGGGTCTTGCTCACCGTGACAAACCATAATCGGGATATCCGCATTCGTTGCCGTTTTCGCGGTACCAAAACCTTCAGTATTCAGCAAAAAAGTGGACAAGGCGAGTATCCCAGCCAGTGGCTTTCGAAGAAACAAAGCGGTCTCTAGCGCGACTGCCCCACCCTGTGAAAACCCCGCCAATATAATTCGATTCGAAGGAATGCCACGATCCACTTCTTGTTGAATTAAATCCTTTACCTGAAACACTGATTTTTTCAATCCATTCTGATCTATTTCCATCGCTGCACCAATATCAAACCATGCAGGCATGGAAGCGCCACCATTCAACGTCACATTGCGATTGGGTGCATGTGGGAAGATAAACCGAATCGGCAAGCTTTCGGGCAATTGAAGTTGCGGCACGATAGGCTCAAAATCATGGCCATTGGCGCCTAGACCATGAAGCCAAATCACCACCGCAGTGGGGTCTTGTGATGGCGGGTTAACTTCAATGTAGGGTAAAGGGGTTGCTAGCATAAATAATCCTTAGCGAGTCAATCATGAATCGTATTGGTAGATTCTTATTGTTGATCCTGTTTGTTGATCGTACGTGTAGATTATACCCTAAGCTCTGCTGTTTTTTCGTAACTCCTCGACCCAACCTTCTTCAAGGGAGGAGAGTAGGTGCATGGTGACAACGCGTGAATGCATTTTCCATACGCCAGCGACTTTATGGTATACGTCATCATAATATCCCGCCGCGATAACGCTTTTGCCATCTTGTACGCCTAGGATTTCTACATAACAAGTTCCGGTTGCGGAATCAAGGCTGTCTAGATTAATGACATGATTATGAATGAACGGGCGAGGTAACATATTACGCAGCGCTTTTTCATATAGCTTCAGTAGATCTGGGTGCCCTTTGACGGGTCTTTTGCCCATGTTAATCCAGCCATCTTCTGTAAATAGATCGACAATGCCGGGGATATCTTGCTGCCATACACAGTGACAATAGATATTGGGTAAATCACGAATGGCTTCTCTATCGAGTAATTGTTGCAATAGCGTGTCGGTATCGGTGCTCATCTTAATTCCCTTTTTGTTGTTAATGATAAAAAATTAATCTTAGCTACATGCCTTGTGACGAGATAGTAATATCATCAATGACGATATCGCCACAAGCTTGATTTCTTTGGTGGTGTCCTTTGCCTATACGTTAGAGTAAGTATACAAAACTCTGTCATAAATCTTATTTATCGCGTAACTTATCATAAGTCATTTAATCTGGACCCAGTTCAACGATGCTTATCTATGGGGTCAAAATGACGGTTTGCCTTGATCAATATCTAAATCGGTACTTGGTTAGGTCGAGCTTGAGTTGAGTTTGAATGCGTAAAGAATAAATAGAACAATCAATTGAATAACTAAAATAATAAGGCATATAACTTATGCAAATCCGATCTAGAACTACCCACCTTGAAAAGAAATCCCTAAGTTGGTCTTTACTCCTTGGTACTAGTTTATTGCTAACGGGATGCCCTGAAGTACCTGACTCTGCTTTTTGGGCCGAGAATGTTGCTGAACCCGGCATAAAAAAGGAGTACGTGGAAGTTAGGGTAGGGGAGTCAGCAACCTTAGCTTGGAATCGTTCACAAATAATAGCCGATATTGGTGAAATAACTGAAATCGATATTACTCCGCAAATTGGAACTGTTGATCCCCTAGCGAATGGAGTGACTTTTGTTCCTGAAATATCGAGCCATTATACCGCCGCGATAGTCGGTAGCGAAGATCTCTTAATGGTAGATAGTGGTGAGGTTATAGTGCTGCGGGAATATTGTGACGGCACGGATGTTCATGGCAATGAGTATCAGGTTGATTTAGATCTACAGCTGCCCAATGATGCTGAATTTCCTAACGGTAATTTTCCGGCGATTGTCTTCATCCATCCTGGTGGTTGGGATACAGGTGACTATTCTGATTTTTATGCTTATATGCCTGAAGCGACTGGGCGCGGTTACGCTGCAATATCTATCAATCATAGGTTAAGTCAATCAGATGAGATGGTATGGCCCGGTCACATTCAAGATGCGAAGTGCGCAGTACGCTGGTTGAGGGCCAATGCCCAGACCTATAATTTAAATCCCGAAGCCATCGCAGCCGTTGGTTTTTCGGCAGGTGGCCACTTAGCCGCGATGTTAGGTGTTACCGACCAGTCTAGTACCCCAGAAAAACAATCTGAAATAGACCGCTTCAAAAATGAGGGAGGCTTTTCGGGTGTAGATGATAGTGTTCAAGCAGTGGTGAGTATTGCCGGGTTACATGATTTGGCAGCCTCTTATTTTAACGAAGGAGGAGGGGACGTATACACGAAATTCTTAGGGCGATTGCCTGTCGATGGTGATGATGCGCTCTATGCGCTTGCTTCACCGGTTCATTACGTCGATGCGCAGTCTGCGGCGAAGCCATTCTTAATGATCAATAGTGAGTTAGATATCACGGTAACACCCGTGAATGGTTGCAGATTAAAATTGGCTCTTGAATCTGCGGGTAGCAATAATGCTCACATGTTGCTTTATCCTGAAGGTAGCCACCTATCGTATGTAGAATATCGCGATTTCAGAAATGTGTTTAGTGGCGCGACGCTCCATAAAACGATTAATAATGTTTTTCTGTTTTTGGATTATCAATTTATGTCTGGCCCTGAGCCTAGTGCTAGTTATTCCGACCCTTTAGTTAGCAGTGCAAGTTGCGAGACCCTGGTTCAGAATGATATATGAATGGGATGGGTCGAATGGAATAGGAGGGGTTGAATGGAAAGGACGAATAAGATAAAGGACTAACCTATGCAAACTCAACATATACTAGACGGGTATCGCGTTTTGGATATCACCCAGCATATCGCTGGCCCCACTGTGACTCGCTTAATGGTGGAAATGGGCGCTGAAGTCATTAAGGTCGAGATCTTACCCTACGGAGATCCAACCCGTTTAGGTGCCTTTCGACGGGACAAACGCAGCGGTCTCAATATTCAACATAACCGAGGAAAGAAGAGTCTGTGTCTTGATGTGAAAAGTGAAAAGGGCCGACAGATTCTCAAAGAATTGGTAGAAAAATGCGATGTCATACTTGAAAATTTCGCCCCCGGTGTGATTGGACGTATGGGACTCGATTGGGAGACGGTGAAATCCTTAAACCCGAAAGCTGTTATGTGTTCCATTTCAGCATTTGGTCAAACTGGACCATTAGCACCATTACCGGGTTTTGATTATATCGCGCAAGCCTATGCCGGTGTCACCGATATGATTGGCGATGCCGATGGACCGCCATCGATTCCACAACTGGCATTGGGTGACGTAGGTACGGGCGTACACGCGGCCTGCGCCATTGGTTATGCATTATTGCATCGAGAGCGAACCGGGAAGGGCCAATTTCTGGATATATCGTTACTCGATTGCTATTTTCACGCGCACGAAGCCAATGTTGAATTGTACAGTGGGACGCAAGGTAAAGTGGTCCCCACTCGCAACGGGTCACAACACTACTCGCTAGTGCCTGTGGGCGTTTACCGCTCGAAGGAAGGTTATATTTTGATTCTTGCCCATATGGAAAATCATTGGAAAAACCTGTGTGGTGTTATCGGTAACGAAGCATTAACAACAGAGGAGCGCTTCACCGACCCTAAGACTCGCATCCGAGCAAAAGAAGAAATTGTCGCTATCATCGAGCAATGGTTGCAAGCGCAAGAAAGTGATCAGGCGGCGATAGAGCTACTACAACAAGCGCATGTACCCGTAGCACCCGTATTGACGATAGGCGAAGCAATCTCTCATCCCCATTTGGTAGAACGTGGAACGGTTCAGACGGTCAACGATCGAATACTGGGTGAGTTCAAAATACCAGGTAACCCACTTCGTTATTCCGAGTTTCCGGAACCATTGCCTCTCGATGCTCCTTTTCTTGGTGAACATAATAAAGAGGTGCTGACTGAGATTCTTGCTTATAGTGATGAGGATGTAGCCGCGATGGAAAGCGAAAAAATTATTCGCCAAACCACTTATTAGTTTATCCTTAAGCCTGTTCAATACTTGGTTCTAGATCTTGTTAAAACTCGCTTTGAAGGAATCTGCGTGCGATGGCGAAAATATTAGTAGTCGGCGCAACCTCAACGGTTGCATCGATATTTGCTCAAGCTAGGGCGAAAAGCGGAGACGAATTATTTTGTCTTGCCCGCAATGAAGAAAAATTAGCAGGTCTCACTGACTCCTTCCCAGAGGCAGTAAAAGGTGTCCATTGTTTTGATTTTAATGCGACGGATATAGCAACCATTGCAGTAAAAAAAGCGGTGGAATGTTTAGGCGCTATCGATATTGTTTTGATCGCGCATGGAGATCTCACGCCTCAAATGGAAAGCGAACAAAACTTTCAAATAGCCAAAAGTGCTTTCGACATCAATTTGTTAAGTGTCATCGCATTACTGATACCTATTTCGGAACAAATGGTAACGCAAGGTTACGGAAAAATCGGAGTTATCACTTCGGTGGCAGGTGATCGAGGACGGCCTAGAAATTATACCTATGGCGCTGCGAAAGGTGCATTATCATTATACCTTCAAGGCTTACGCTCGACACTGTGGCAAAGCGGTGTCGAGATTTACGATTTCAAATCAGGTCCTGTGGATACCCCTATGTCGGCCTCCCACAAGAAAAACTTTTCATTTTCCAGCCCTGAGCTGGTCGCCAGTGAAATCTGGAATGCATTTCAGAGACGAAAATTCTGTGTCTATATACCGGGATATTGGCGTTGGGTTATGCTTTGTGTTCGCAATATGCCTGAGTTCATTTTTCAGCGGCTTAAGTTTTTGTCGGCTCGCTAGGGTGGCCCTTACGGAAAATCCAACGCGGCAAAATTCATGGCGGAAAATCCCCATAAAATGTTATTATTTATTGAGCAGTATTGTGAATTGAACAGTTCTGTAAATCGAATAATGTTGTAAACCACTGTGAGATAAGTAAAAGGTAATTTATGGCTTTTCCCCCCGCAGCGCCACGCAAACACTTACACAACCGAAACATAGATTGCCAAGGTTATTTACGTGATGACGGCTTCTGGGATATTGAAGCGCGAATTGTCGATGTTAAAACTTACACCGTTGATAATCGTTGGCGGGGTCCATTAGAACCGGGTAACCCGATACACAATATGGGTGTTCGTCTTACCATCGATCATACTTTTACGGTACGTGAGGTGGCAACGACGATGGATGATCAGCCACACCAAATTTGCCATGAAGTGCTAGTTAATTTCCAACGCTTGGTTGGCTTAAGTATAGGGCCGGGCTGGGGTCGTAAAGTCAAAGAAAGACAAGGAGGCTCTGCCGGTTGCACGCATTTAGTGGATCTATTAGGCCCTATGGCAACGGTCGCATTTCAGACCACGGCATCGGATGCTGCGCGAGACATGGCGCGTCAGGTGAATCCTGAAATCTATCCCGAGGTTAAAACAGACCCGACTAAAAAACCCTTCGTATTAAATGGATGCTATACCTGGAGTAGTGGCAGCTCTGCTGTTAAAGAGGTTTACCCTTTGCACTATACGGGAGATAAGAGTGTCGAAGAGGTGGCCCAAGACAGTAAGAATGATAGCGCGGATAAGACGATATTTCGTGGATGACTTTGTTGATGACCGGATGGGTTGATGACCGGGTGGGTTAATGAATTGTTGATTGAGTCGCTAATTCAAGGAAAGAAAGCCTGTGTGGGAGCGATCTGAGTTGTTCCTACACAGGCAATATATACGACTTTATTTTATGGTTTGATCAACTACACCGGACCACTTTTTATTTACTAGACCACTTCTCATTTACTAGACCACTTCTCATTTACTAGGCCACTTCTCATTTACTAGATAACCTCCCATTGAGGGATTTTTAAAGTCACACCCGCTTTCTCATCTTCAATGGTTTCAAACACCGCTTTCACTTTCTGCCCAACCTCTACCTTATTTGGATCTATATTCACGGGATTACCGAGGATTCTAATTTCCGGATGATCGTTTAAGCTAACCAGGATCACGGTATAAGGGACTCGATCTTTTAGTGTCCCTGGTATCGGATGTTCTACTACGGTATGGCTATAGACGACACCTTCGCCACTACAGGTTTGCCAATCGAAAGAGGTTTCTTGGCAAACGTGGCATACATCTTCTGGGGGATGTTGTGCCGTCTGACAGCTTTTGCATGTTTGAACGACGATTTTTCCCGAAGTAAAAAACGCTTTATTATTATCATTGAGGGCAGGTAGTGCCCACCAATCAGGCATGTAACGTTGCATTGTTTTCTCCTAAATTCGTTAAATAGGGTTTGCGCTAATTCTTGTTGAAGAGCTAATTTTTAGAAATTCAGCTTAAGCTCTAATCTTTAACCTTTAATCTTTAGAAAAGAGAACCGCGCTGCCCGGTGAATATCCCGGACCCGAAACGACTAAGCTATGTTCTACATCAGCGACCTGACAGGTTGAATCCCCTCTCACTTGTCTCACGGCTTCATTGATTAATTCGAATCCGTGCATATAGCCTTCCGCAAGATTGCCTCCACTGGTATTTATGGGAAGTTTTGCATTGGGTCCTTGGAGATTACCGTTGGCGACAAACTCGTTGATTTCTTCCTTCTCGCAGAATCCCATTTCCGCAATGGCCATTAATACGGGCCCTGTGAAGTTCTCGTAAAACTGAGCAACTTGAACATCTTTGGGCGTAATGCCGGATCGTTGCCATATTTGTTGTCCTACCTCACTGTTAAAAGAAGTAGGGAAGCTGGGTTCGTTAAATTGCAACGCACCGTCTCGCTGTCCCAGTCCTTGGGCAGCGGCAAGTATCGGTACCGGTTTTTGTTTAAGATCCCGTGCACGGTCTATGCTGGTGACCACGATGGCTGTCGCGCCATCGTTTTCCGGGCAGCAATCATATATATGGAAAGGTTTAGCAATCCAGCGAGAGGCGTGATACTCCTCGCGTGTCAGCGGCTTTCCATAACGTATGGCTCGAGGATTGAGTTGTGCATGAGCATGAGCGGTTAATGCAATCTCGGCGAGTGAATCTTGAGTGATACCGTATTCGTGCATAAAACGAGTGGTTTGCAATGCACAGGTATGAGCAGGTGAGAGCATTCCATAAGTGGCGCTAAAGGCGTTATTCCCATGAGCGTGAGTAGCCGGTTTGGACTGCCCAAAACGACCAAACTGTCCTTGTGCTAGGGCTCTAAAAACCACAACATTTTTTGCATAACCGGCACTAACAGCCGCATCAGCAAGACCCACGGATGCAGCGACACCATTGCCACCGCCGCCCCAAGGTTGAGCCGCGAAGGCCACGTTCTTCATTCCGAGTGCAGCAGATAAGCGACCGGGATCATTACGAGATTCCATATAGGAAGAAAATCCATCGATGTCCTTGAGTTCTAATCCTGCGTCCGCAACGGCCTTGGTGATGGCTTCGCTAGCGAGTTGAAATTCTGTTTTCGGGGACTGACCGCGTTTGTAATAGCGCGTCTCACCAATGCCGACTACGGCTGATTTACCTTGCACGTTTTATTCTCCTTGTCAGTTGTGATTTGGTTCGTGATCTGAGAGTCATAATCACATAAAAAAAGTGTGACTGCGATGGTTGAAATTAGTATTCGTTAATGGAAAAAAATGGCAATAATGAAAAGTTATGAAAAGGGGGCGTGCATTGGTAGCTTAGTTGCACCCGATCGCGCTCAGCCATTACAATAGTTAACAACAGAAAAGCATAGAAAAACTCGATACGGTTTTTATAAAACGAAAAGGAAATTCTAATGGGAAATTTTGAAAATAAAGTAGTGATTGTAACCGGAGCAGCAGGTGCATTGGGTACTGCAGTCACGCAATATTTTTTATCCAATGGCGCATCAGTGGCGTGCTTAGATTACAGTGACGAATTATTGGATAAAGCGTTTCCTGAAGCCAGTACCAATCCGAAACTGTTTTCCATCGTGGCGGATTTGAATCAGAGAGGAAGCTGTGATGAGGCGATTATCGCAATCAAGAAAGAATTTGGACAGATCGATATTTTGACGAATATCGCAGGTGGGTTTGTGATGGGAGAACCGGTGCACGCTACTACGGATGAAACTTGGGATTTTCTGTTTAACCTCAATACCCGTTCTATTGTCTATACCAGTGCTGCTGTCGTGCCTATTATGTTAGCGCAAGGCGCAGGTAAAATCGTCAATATCTCTGCACGCGCCGCAGTGGCAGGCGCAAAAAACATGGGCGCTTATACTGCGTCTAAAGCCGCAGTGACGCGTTTAACTGAAAGTATGGCGTTGGAATTGCGGGAGAAAAATATCAATGTGAATTGCATCATGCCAGGCACTATTGATACGGCTAGAAATCGTAGCGATATGCCCAATGCGGATTACAGCAAATGGGTTGCTACCAGTGATATTGCGAATGTGATTGGTTTTCTTTGTGGTGAGGAATCTTCTGCTGTTAATGGCGCAGCGCTACCTGTTTATGGTCTAAGTTAAATTCTAGATTAATTTGAGTTCTGGATGTACGTTACATGAAATAACCCACCTGATCGATAACAGTTACCTTTCGCTGTTATCGATCAGGTCGGGTGTTACAAAACCAGCTACATAACTAGTTCTATTACCTACTACATTACCAACCCTGAGCCACTGCCGCTTCTTCACGAATCAGTTCAGGTGCACCTAATAATTGTCGATCCAAACCAATACGTTTAAACCAGTAGTGCAATCCCAGTAGATCAGTAAAGCCCATACCACCATGCACTTCGGTGGAGGTTCTCGCAACAAAACGTCCCACTTCCGATAGGTGTGCTTTAGCGTGACATGCCAAAACTCGACTTTCTTCTGGAATATGATTCATAGAGTGAGCCGCATACCAGAGCAGAGAGCGACAAGGCTCTAATTCTGAAGCCATTTCAGCACACATGTGTTTGACCGCCTGAAAGGAGCCAATAACGCGATTAAATTGCTTGCGCTCTTTCGCGTAGGCTACGGCTTTTTCAATCATCACATCGGATGCACCCATGCTATCGGCTGCTAGCATTATCCGGCCCGCATCAATGGTTTTTAGTAGTGCTTCGTTACTCTTTTCAGATCTGGGTAACAACTCTGCCTCTGCATCTTCGAAAATGATTTCGGCTAGTGCTCGGGTTTTGTCGATTGTTTTTAGCTTTTGGCGAGTGACGCCATTGGCATTGGCATCGACGATATGTAGCGCGCCGTTGTCGTCTGCGATTATCAGCATGTCAGCGTCAAGACCATCAACGACGAACATTGCTTTTCCTGTGAGCTTGCCAGCAGAGCTGACGATACCGTCAGTTTCTCTTCGGCCAATTTGTTCACTCACGCCGACACCAAAAACCGTATCGCCTGATGCGATCTTGGGAAGCCAGGTTTCTTTTTGACGCTCATCGCCCGCGTTTAGAAGCGCGACAGGGGCCATAATGGATGACCCAATAAAAGGTACGGGTGCGACGGCTCGACCTAATGCTTCAGCGACTAAGGCCGCGTCTAAAAAACCAAGGCCTACGCCGCCCAATTCTTCAGGGATAACGATCCCTAAAATACCGAGTTCGCTAATGCCTTGCCATACATCACTGGGTTTAGTGACGTTATCCTCAGCGGCTTGGCGTACTTCGTCTAGAGTGCATTTGCTCTCTAGGTATCCTGTAATACTGTCTTGCAGCATTCGCTGCTCTTCGCTTAATGCAAATTCCATGAATACGCCCCTTAGCTCGCTTTTAATTTTGGTTCTTTAGGCAAACCGAGAGCCCGTTCACCAATCATATTTTTCTGAATCTGGGCTGTGCCCCCGCCAATTATCAATCCAAGATCAAGCATGTAGTTTCGTTGCCACATACCGTAATCTCGAAGATATGGACTCTCGTCATATAACACGCCAAGTTCGCCCATGGCATCGATAGCCAATGCCGCCATTTGATGGTTCAGCTCACAACCAACCAGTTTGACGATCCATCGAGGTAGACCCGGTTCTTTGTTGTTGTTGCTGGCAGTCAAGATGCGCATGCCGTTGTATTTCATCGACAGCATTCGAGCTTGTAGCCGCACAAGTTGATCTCTGTAAAGTGGCATTTCGATTAGCGGTTTGCCATCGATCTTTTCGTTTTTCAAGATGCTGACCAATGCGCGAAACCGAGCTTCTAACTGATTTGGATCACCTAAGCTACCGCGTTCGTGCTTAAGAGTGGCATTGGCAACAAACCAGCCTTCTCCACGCTTGCCAATAATCTGTTCCTTCGGAACGCGCACATCAGTGAAAAATGTTTCGTTGAAAATCGCTTCACCCGTCATGGTGACCAAAGGACGTACTTCTATTCCTGGGGTATCCATCGTGAAAATGAGATAGCTAATCCCTTTGTGCTTTGGTGCATCAGGCTCAGTCCTCACCAAACAAAAACACATGTCGGCGTATTGAGCGCCTGAGGTCCAGATTTTTTGTCCGTTAATAACCCATTCATCACCTTCGAGAACGGCTTTAGTGGAAAGAGAGGCTAAGTCGGAGCCGGAACCGGGTTCAGAATAGCCCTGACACCAAGTCATCTCTCCTCGAATAGTGGGGCCTACTAAGGCGTGTTTTTGTTCCTCGGTGCCTAATTCAAGAACGACCGGTACTAAACGGGCATCACCGCTGTGTCCTGGTCTTACCTTAGCGTTGGCGAATTCTTCTGCGATTATGTGGTTCTTAAGAATATCGGGTTCGGCACCATAGCCACCATACTCTTTCGGTATAGTACGAGCTGCGTAACCATGCTTGATCAAAAGCTGTTGCCACGCTTTGGATTCCTCGTCAGGATTTCCCCATCCGGCTCTGCCTTTCGGTGCTTTGCTTTTGTTCTCCTTAAGAAACTGTTGTACCTCAGCCCTGAACGCTTCGTATTCTTCGTTATAGGCAAGATCCATAGGTAACCTCCTTAGTTTTTGTGAACGTAGTTATTGTGAACGTAGTTATTGTGGTCTTAGTTATTGTTGTCTTGGTTCTTTAGTTCTGTAGGTATTTAGGTATTTAGGTATTGCGAAAATGTCAGTGAAAGATTAAACCAATTCGCGGGTTCATAGGCAACTGCAAATAGCGGGTTAAGTTCTGCTCCCAAAAACTGATAGGATCAAAAATATTATTGTCGAATAGAAAGTGAGGCATCAGAATTTGAATAGATGGTTTGTCATGTAAATTGTCAGATGGCATAACGCTTTTTTTGTCGTGTTTAGATGAAGAGAGGATCAAAGTTGAGATCCCCTTGTTTTGGGTTTAAAGTCCTTGGGCTGCAAATTAGGATGACGGGTCGTTGTTTTCACAATGACTTAATACGGATGTTACAAAAGGGAGCAATATCATGAGTGCGACAATGGAGAAGAAAAAGCCTCGGTTCAGGATGTTAGGCAAAGATCCTTATAGCATTCCTCTGGATAAGTTCGATGTATCAGAAGAAGAGTTGTATGAAACAGATACTATCTTCGGTTTTTTTGAACGTATGCGTAAAGAAGACCCAGTACATTATTGTAAAGAATCAAGATACGGACCCTATTGGTCGGTGACGAAATTCAAAGACATTATGGAAGTGGAAAGTTACCCCGAAATATATTCAGCTGAGCCCATGGTCAGCATTCAAGATCTCACAGAGGATTTTGAAATATCAATGTTCATCGCGATGGATGAGCCGGCCCATGGCCATCAACGCCGAACGGTACAAGGCGCTGTGGCTCCGCGAAACTTAGCAAAGATGGAAGGCCTGATTCGAGAAAGGGTTGGGATTATTTTAGATGCACTCCCTGTTGGCGAGACGTTGAATTGGGTGGATAAAGTTTCTATTGAGCTAACGGGGCAGATGTTAGCGACTTTGTTTGATTTCCCCTTCGAAGATAGACGCCTATTAACTTATTGGAGCGATGTGGCCACCACTGGACGTCCAGCACCGGGTCTCATTGTCGAAACTCCCGAAGAACGAAATCGAATCATGCTGCAAGATTGTATGGGCACCTTCGTCAAAATGTGGAAGGAGCGTGCAGCGAAACCCCCTCAAATCGATTTAATCTCCATGATGGCTCACGGAGAAGAAACCAAGGATATGCCTTTCAAGCGCCCGATGGAGTTTATGGGCAATTTAATGTTGCTTATCATCGGTGGCAACGATACGACTCGAAACAGCATATCCGCTAGCGTATTACTGCTAAATGAATTTCCTGATCAGTATCAGAAGCTGCGCGAGAATCCAGAGTTAGTGACGAATATGGTACCGGAAGTGATTCGTCTTCAATCTCCAGTTGTGCATATACGCAGAACCGCGACACAGGATACGGTGTTGGGTGGCAAGCAGATTAAAAAAGGTGACAAAGTTGTTATGTGGTTTGTTTCCGGCAATCGGGATGAAGAGGTAATTGAGAATCCCAATGATTTTATCATTGATAGAGACAAGTCGCGTCATCACCTTTCTTTTGGTTTTGGTATTCATCGCTGCATGGGCAATCGATTAGCAGAGATGCAAATTAGAGTGCTTTGGGAAGAGATTCTCAAGCGGTTTGAAAAAATTGAAGTCGTTGGTGATGTGGTTAGAGTTAACTCCAATATCATTCGAGGAATCGCTGAACTACCTGTGAGAATTCATCCATTAAAATGAGTTTTCGATACAGGTGGTAAATATTATCTAAGAGCGAGTTAAAAAATTTCA
Source organism: Pseudomonadales bacterium (assembly GCA_019090455.1). Lineage (GTDB taxonomy): Bacteria > Pseudomonadota > Gammaproteobacteria > Pseudomonadales > DC-out160 > DC-out160. Next base: position 62,130 of record JAHRWA010000054.1, read on the forward strand.
TCAAGGAGGCATGAAATGTTAGATTATTTAATAAAGGGTGGCACCATAGTTGATGGTACCGGAGCGGCAAGGCGAGTCGCTAATGTGGGCATTAAAGATGGACGCATTACTGCTATCGGAAAGATTGATGAGCCGGCGACAGAAACGATTGATGCCACCGGTAAAATAGTCTCACCCGGTTTCGTTGATGTGCATACCCATTACGATGCGCAAGTTTTTTGGGATCCTTATATTAGTCCTTCCTCTTATCACGGCGTGACTTCCTGCTTTGCTGGAAACTGCGGGTTTTCCATTGCGCCTTTAAAACCCGATACGGGTGATTATTTGATGAGTATGCTGGCCAATGTTGAAGGCATGCCGTTAGTGTCCCTCAAGAGTGGTGTGCCGTGGGATTGGACTAGCTTTGACAGCTATCTAAAAAAACTCGAAGGCAAGGTGGCGATTAATATCGGATTTCTAGTAGGGCATTCCGCCTTACGCCGGTATGTGATGGGAGAAGATACCGACAAACCTTCCACACCAGCACAACTAGAAGAAATGAAGGCTCTACTTAAAAAATCGATTGCTGAAGGCGGTATGGGTTTTTCATCCTCTCAGTCGCCAACCCATAACGATGGGTCGGGTGAACCGGTACCATCACGAGCGGCTACCCCTGAAGAGCTAATTGAATTAGCGGGTTGCTTACGAGAGTATCCTGGCACTTTGCTGGAATTTATTCCGCCCATCGGAGCAACGGGTGATGCACGGGCAAAATTGATGACGGATATGTCCTTAGCGGCTCAACGATCCTTAAATTGGAACGTACTCATCGTCACTAAAGGCGGTAAGAAGATGGTCGAAGCCCAATTGCAAGCCAGTGATTACGCGAAAGAAAGAGGTGCTGATATAAAAGCATTGACCTTCGCGCAACCGGTTTCATTACGGGTCAATGTTATGACGGGTTTTGCCATGGGCTCTTTTCCTGGTTGGGGAGAAATTTTAGCGTTACCCGTAGAGGACCGTAAGAAGGCTTTTCTCGATCCGGCTGTTCGGAAAGAATTAGTTACCGGAGCAGCACATAAAGATGTTCCTGCGGCGCTGCGTCCTGTGGGTAATTTTGAACGCATGCTAGTGGAGCAAACACATAGCCCAGAAACGAAAGCATATGAAGGCCGAATGATTGGTGATTTGGTGAAGGAGCTGGGGAAGAGCGCTAGCGATATATTCTTCGATATCGCAGTAGCAGACGATCTGCGAACAACGTTCTTACCGTCTTTGGGCGGACACGATGATGAATCGTGGGCGCTTCGAGGTGAGGTATTTAAAGATCCAAGAACATTAGTAGGAGCATCCGACGCCGGCGCTCACCTGGACATGATCGATACCTTCGCATTTAGCACAACGTTGTTGTCTGAAGGCGTTAGGAAACATAATTTACTTAGCCTTGAAGAAGGCATTTACGAAATCACCGAAAAGCCCGCTCGTTATCTCGGTCTTAAACAACGAGGTCGCTTGCAAGAAGGTTGGTATGCCGATGTTGTCGTCTTTGACGATGTCACTGTTGGGAAAGGCCCGATACATACTCGATACGATTTACCTGAAGGAGCAGGGCGGTTGTATTGTGAAGCGCTGGGTATTCAAAACGTCCTTGTTAATGGGAAAGAGATTGTTCGTAACAATGAACTGACTGGGGTCAAAGCAGGAGTGGTAATGAGGTCAGGTAGGGATACCGAAACTGTACCGTTGCCTGGGGTGTCTTAAGGGAGATTTTGCTGTGCTTATTTACAGCCTCTTGAGACTTCGTTATTGAGACTCCAAACACAACACATACATCTCACCCACTATCCATTCACCTTTATGCTTACGCACATTCACCTGCTCGCGGATAAGTATCTGAAACCCGTGATCGATACACAGACGTTTAAAATACTGCGGTGAATGGGCATAGCGGCCCGTTGACTGCAGTAAATAATCACTCTGATCTGTTAATTCCGTTGAAAATATAAAATAGGCACCATCAGCTAAGCAATGGGCGAGTAGTTCAAACAGGATTTTGAGTTCACCCATATACACCAGCACGTCTGTAGCAATACAAATGTCGAAGGATTTTTTACCGCTGACTGTTTCAATTTTGTTGATGGCATCATTACGTAAAAAATCGATGATATCGAGACAGTGCACTTCCTTATACAGTCCTGATTGCCTGGCTTTGGCTACCATATTGGGTGCAAGCTCCACGCCAATCGAAACGTCAACTAGGTCCTTAAAGGCTTTGCAAGATAGTCCAGTACCACAGCCTAAATCCAGCATGCCCTCAAACAGGCCATTAGCCGAAGAATTTGATTTGAATCCGTTTTGACTGAAGATCCCTCGTAATAATTCAGGGACATGATAATCAAGACTATCAACCAAATGGGTTTCAAAATTTTCAGCATATCCATCAAATAAATCTTTCACATATTCCTTCGGTAAAGAGGCGGATTGATCTCCCTCTAACACCGACAACATATGTTGAGCACTCCCATTGCTGGGTTCCAGTTCAAGCACTTGGTGATAGAATTTTTTTGCTAGATCATTTGACTGACTCTCAAAATAGAGATTGCCTAAATTTAGAGGTGCATTACGATCTTGAGGATCGACTCTCATAGCTGATTCAAAGCAATCAATCGCCTTGTTGGTTTCACCGATTGTTTTATACACCAGTCCCAAATTGTTATACGCAAGTGAATAAGAAGGGTTAATCTTTAGAGCCTCACAGAAACTCGCAATCGCCGATTCAGCATCCCCCCTTTGGCGATACACTTCTCCCAATCCATTGATGGCTCTCACATCATTGGGGTGAATTAACAGCGCCTTTTGAAAATACTCCTCCGAGGCGTCGTACAACCCCAGCGCCGCATTCATATTTCCGATATTAACGTAGGCATTGAGGTAGTTGGGGTTTATCGACAAGGCTTGTTGCGCACTTTTAATCCCTCTACTCATATCGCCAAGAGCCTGGTATACCAAACCGAGATTGTTGTGGGCCTCGACTAAATTGGGCTCAAGCTTGAGTGATTTTTGAAAACAATATTCCGCTTTGTCATATTGTTTTTGGTAGTACCGACACAGTCCCTGAATATTGTAGGCTTGTGCATGTTGAGGATTATTCTGCACGGCCTTATCGCTGTACTTTAACGCCAAATCCACATCGTCACTTTGAATATAGGCGGCCGCTAGATCGCTGTTGGCATCCGCGTTTCTTGGGTCTCCCTCCACTGCACGCACGAGCATCTCCTTCGCGGTACGCACATCGCCCGTAATCATCGTCAACAAGCCCATCATATGCAGAAAGCGGGGATGATTGGGTTCGACCTTTAAGCCCCGATTGAAATGCATAGCCGCGACATCGTACTTTCCCTCTTGCAGGCAAAGGACTCCTTGGTTGAAGGGCTCCTCTAAAAAAGGACTCATTTTTTTACTGGTGTTACGGCCAGGTTTTCTTTTAGCCATGGTGAGTTCTCCTTTGGGAGATGTCGTTACTTATTTAAATTTAGCGTTTTTTGGTTACTTGTCCACATCGCCTAATTGGTCGCCTGCTTTGAGCGCGTGACTGCAGTGGCTTTACGCTATGTGCGTGAGAGCTTTCAACACGGCCAGTCTTTTAAAACGTGACATAAAGACAATTTTTCCGTGATATCTTTGAACCCGCTGATCTCTACACTAAAGCTATAGAATCAACGGAATCAGATCATGTCATCTACGCCAGAAAAACTACTTCACCTAAACTTACCGATAATAAAACTCTTTTTATTGTGGTTCTGCTCGGTAACAGTATGCATGCCGGTTACCGCTCAGATTATCAGTAGCCCGACAGTGCAGGTGAACATGCTGGAAGTATATACGTCACAAGGTTGCAGTAGTTGTCCACCGGCTGAACGTTGGATGTCCCAATTTAAGAAAGATTTTCGTTTGTGGAAAAAGCTAGTGCCTATGAATTTTCATGTGGATTATTGGGATTACCTGGGTTGGTCAGATCCCTATGCATCGAAGATTTTTACGAATCGTCAACGGTCATTTAAAAGTTTAGGACTTAGTCCTACCGTGGCGACTCCGGGCTTTATCGTAGCGGGAAAAGGCTGGAACGGATGGTTTCGGGGTCGGCCAGTACCTATAAAAACGCCCGTGGATGTTGGGGTCTTAACTGCAAACGTGTTAACTGAAAATGCAGAAGAGATGAAGGCCGAAGTCAGCTTTCATCCCACTCAAAATGTAGATAAAGCTTTGCTATTGCATGTGGCTATACTCGGATTCGACCAGCTGACTAAGGTTATGGCAGGCGAAAACTCTGGCAAGGAATTACCGCATGATTTTGTCGTGCTAGGTTACAATCGGTCCGCATTGGAAGAAATGAATAATAAATTATCGGCGCAAATTAAATTACCTGAAGTTTCCCAATTCAATTCACCGCGTAAGGCTTTAGTGTTCTGGGTGTCACGACATGGCGACCCAACCCCTATACAAGTCGCTGCTGATTGGTATTTTTGAATGAGAACTATTTTAATACCAAGCTAACGAAATGAGTATCGTGATTAAGTGACTCGATGCTCACTTTACTAGTTGAAACCAAGGTCTGTTAATGTCGCGATATCTATGACATTAACAGAGACATCACTCTTCGCAACACCGGTCTCCAGAGTATTGGTTACAGCGACTGTAATTTGCAGAAAGCAGGCCAGCATTGCAAAAGAGCACCAGCGTATATTCTTACGACACAGAAGATGTGACTGATGATACGAATGCGACAATTTATTCACTACTCCATTCCTAAATTTATCAGCTGCACCCGCAAGGGGCTTAAAGAAGCGCCAAGTCTGCATTAATGTGACGCAATCACATAGGCTAGCACATCGGACTAAATCGGGCTGATTATTCTGCTTCAATGGAATCAAATACGCCTTCCATACAACGGTGTATAAAATGGAATATAGCGAGTTGGCCGCACCGTGCAGTGGAATTTGAAAGAATCTATGCGTGACGATAACCCGGCGAGAATAGCGTATTTTTAAAGCTGTATGTATCGATAGGTATAAGTGGAAACCAGATCAGAGGGTGGGGGTCTCGTGACTACAAATCAGTGACGCTGTGTTTGTTTGGGCGTGAGGGTTCCATGTCAGTGCTATTGAGAGAACTGTATTTTCCTTGCTGAGTGTTTACGAGCTTAATCAGCTCTGTGTAATAAACTAGTCTCGATTCTTCCAATAGGCGGTATGAAAATGATTGATGAGATGGCGCTTCGGGGTTTGAGTGATGCGATACAAACGGCCTACCTGTACGCAGTTCGCCGGTTAATGCAGTATCATAACCGGTCCCCAGATCGACTAGGTAGAGGTGAGATTAAGCACTGAATTTTTTCTCTCTCACAGGAGAGAAAAAATTCAGTGCTTCCCGTGTGAGGCAAATGATTAATGGCGTTTTCTTCTATTACTACAAGGTCCTTAAGTGGCCACATTTCACGCTCGACCGTAGCTGTGAGAAGGCGAAGATCACCAAAAAAGTGAGCGACACACCCAATTCTCAGTGGCATGGCGGTGACTGAATTACAGCTCATTTACCCTCAATCGTTGAAGCCTTAACGCAGACCCATTATCCATGACCGTCGTCGCCACGACAAAGCCAGGTCCTAGGGCGTCTCACCCGTTGTCGCACACCGGTCAGAGCCAATCCGAAGGTCCTCTACAGCATACTTCATAAAGCGGCGTGGAAAACCATAAAGACCCTGGGCGCAGATCAAAAAAGGTTGGACGGTAAAATGGGTATGACCTCCTTTTTACATACCTGGGGTCAACAGATCAATCATCACATACGCCTACATTGCATTGTTTAAAACAATGGTATTTGGCTAAGTCAACTTACCTGTTTCCCGTAAGAGCCATGTCACGAGTGTTTAGAAGCAGCTTCGTCAGTCAACTACGCTCAGCTTACAAAGAGCAGAAAATAGGCTTTCATGGCCAGAGCGAAGCGAGCTACTGCGTCGCTATCTATAGCATGTACTTCCAGTAGGATTCATGCGTATCCGTCACTACGGTTTTTAGGCAGTCGCTACAAGCAGAAAAACCTTGATCTGATTCGGCGATTATAAAGAGCCGCACCGGTTATCCGAAAGGTTAAACCAGCGGAGAATTATATTGAGCAGATGCGAAGAGTGTCGGGAAAAGAATTGGATCAGTGCAAAGCCTGCAAGCAAGGGCGACATCCCCCGATTTAGGCTGCTTGCCCCGGATTAGAAAAAAGACCTGACACTCCTCTAGTGTTTTAGTAAAAGATTCAAACATTGGCGCTCTTTAAATCAAGAGGGTGGGATGGTGCTTGTGCTAAGCTCAAGAATCACGGAAATAACACACAATTTAGGGCTCGAGAAAAAGAGACTGAGCGATAGTTTAAGGTGATGAACAATAAAAGAAAGATCAATTGTATTTAAATTCCGCTAATTGAATCTGACGATTTTGATTCAATCCCCTTTTAGCAACTTGTAGGCCGTTCTTAGCTCAACAACATATTTATTCATCATGCCCTGGGTCTATCCG
>JAHRWA010000055.1 GCA_019090455.1 Pseudomonadales bacterium
CATGCCTTTCATAATCACCTCTGCTTTTTGAGCTGGGAGTATGTCGGGTTCGTGATGCTTTTTGCAGTCTGGGGTTTATGGAGCGTTTACATTTGACTTGTCTGAATCACACGCCGTTTTTGTTGAGCAAGGCCCCAAAGGTTATAAGGAATTTCAAGAAAACAACCTTGATAAAGTTCTTGATAAGGGTGTTGCTTTCCCATTTATAAAGCGATTCCTCCAGATCAATCAGCGTTTTAAAGAAAAAGTCCCTGTTGAGGTAGTCTTGCTGTCAAGAAACTCTGCTGCGACTGGCAAGAGGGTATTTCGATCTATTAAGCATTACGACCTTGATATCTCTAGAGCCGCCTTCATGGAAGGTAGCTCTCCTTATGAGTATGTTCCCGCATTTAATGCATCACTTTTTCTTTCGGCTAATGAGAACGACGTCCAAAATGCGATAGATGCCGGGTTTCCGGCAGGGGTGGTATTGCCGAGCAAAGTAGTAAATGACGATGGCGACGATGAGCTAAGGATCGCATTCGACTTTGATGGTGTCATTGCTGATGACGAAGCAGAAGCAGTATTCAAAGGCGGTGATTTACCAGAGTTTCATGAGCACGAGGTTAAAAAGTCAGAAATACCTCATCAACCAGGGCCATTAGCTGATCTATTTAAAAAACTATCCTTTCTCCAGAAGCTTGAAGATCGGGAAGTCGAGAGAGATAGGAATTACAAGCGTATTCTTAGAACCGCGATTGTAACTGCTAGAAATGCGCCAGCTCATGAGCGTGTAATTACCACCCTCGAAGACTGGGGAGTAAGTGCAAATGAAATGTTTTTCTTGGGAGGCATGGTGAAAGAAAGAATATTATCAAGACTCAAGCCCCACATGTTTTTTGATGATCAAAGGAGTCACCTAGAATCCGACGCGGGGGATATCCCTATGGTACACATTCCATTTGGCATAGCTAACAGTGAAAATATTGAACAAGAAAATGCAGCGGACCAGCTAAAGCTGGTCCGCTGATTTTGACGTTATACCCCCAAATAATTCGTCTTCGTAGCACTAAGTGAGCACATTCGTATGGAACAATTTAAACGTTTAAAATTGAGTGGTTGGAGACAATTCGATAATGTCGATATTAGTTTCGAAGGCCAAACTACAGTCCTAACTGGCGGTAATGGTTGCGGCAAAACCACAATCTTAAATGTATTGAGTCGCCATTTCGGATGGAATATGAACTTCTCCGCCACGCCTTTTGTCGGGAAGAAAAAGAGAAAGAAAATCTATACTGATCTAAAACGAGTTTTTGAAAGCGAAGAGGCTCCAAGCCAAGCTGAGACGATCGGAAATCTTTCATATTCTACTGGTGGTGAATGTTTACTTCAGGTTCCACAGAATAGCTCGACGAACCCTCAATACTCACTTGGGTATCAGAATCAAAAGCAAGTTATTGGATTACATATCCCGTCTCACAGACCGGCAATTACGTTTCAGAATGTAGACTCACTTCCTGTAAACCCTAAGACGATACAGCAGCACTACCAGGAGTTTCAACAGCTGTTACTTTCAACATATGGCTCGGCAAACGTAAGAAATCCTGGTTTGATTCTAAAGCAATCTCTAATCTCTTTGGCTTTATTTGGGTACGGAAATGAAGCAGTACAGGGTAACGAAGAGTACAAGGAATTATTTCTTAGTTTCCAAAAAATATTGAAAATAGTCTTACCTAAAACGCTAGGTTTCGAAAAGCTTGAAGTTAGAATGCCTGATGTGGTTCTAGTAACTAGAACAGGTGAGTTTCCATTGTCATCTATGTCTGGGGGGGTTAACTCTCTCTTTGGTATTGCATGGCAAATCCATATGTATGGTGCAGACAAAGAAAGTTGCACTGTAATTCTAGATGAGCCTGAAAACCACCTTCATCCAAGTATGCAGCGTAGTTTACTGCCTGATTTAGCTAAAGCATTCCCAAAATATAAGTTCATTATTGCTACGCATAGTCCATTTATCGTCACTTCAAATCCCGATGCTAATGTTTATGGGCTCATATATAACGACTCTCATAGAATAGTGTCCGAACATCTAGGTAAGGCTGATTTAGCAGGGTCTCCGGATAAAGTTCTGCGTGAAATATTGGATGTTCCTACAACGCTGCCTATTTGGGTTGAAGATAAAATAAGTGAAATCCTTCAAAAGTACGAAGGTTCTCCTGATACAGAAGACAAAATAACCAAGATGTTTGATGAACTAAAAAGTATGGGGTTAAACGACTCTCTCTCTCTGTTTAATTATAAGTCTGGAGAGTAGTTCATGAGGAATTTAACTAAACTAGGTGAGCCTGAGGTGTTAGCACTAAATCATGAAGGTTGGCTGACAGAATATAAAGCAGATAAAGCAAACTCGACCAAAAAGTATAGGTATCGGCACAGTGAAATTAAAGAAACACTAAAAGCCGAAACTGGATATAAGTGCGTCTATTGTGAGAGTAAGATTGGACACAATACGCCCGGTGATATTGAACATAAAATACCGTCATCTAAAGACGAAGAGCAGCATTTTATCTGGTTGAACTTAACGATTGCCTGCACAGAATGCAATCGACGAAAAAATGATTATTATGAAGTTGGCAATGAATTTTTAGATCCATATTCTGACGATGTAGAAGCATCTCTAGAGCATCATGGTCCTTTAGTATTTTGGAAGAGTGCAAACACCAGAGCGGAAACAACCATAAGAATTCTTGAGTTGAATGGTAATAATCGCCAACAACTTGTAGAAAGAAAAATCAATAAATTAGAAGAGTTTAGCAATCTAATTGAGAGGTTCTTAGTGCAAACAGGTGCATTGAAAATGTTGCTTTGGAAACAAATTCAAGAAATGACTGGTCTTGGCTCGGAGTATTCAGCAATGCTTGACGAAGTAATTCAGAAAAAAGGTATAATCGGGTAAGCACCGGTGTCTCTCCGGCGCTCCCCACAACACCCTGCATGCGGGTCCGCACAGGGCGTTTCACTCAGAATAGTGAAG
>JAHRWA010000056.1 GCA_019090455.1 Pseudomonadales bacterium
AGAGGGGTTTTTATGGAAGTCATCGACACAGGTTCCTATCAGAGATTTCGAATCAAAATTCGATAATTGTGTTCGTATCTGAGTCTCCCGGTCTCCCATCATCTCTCCCACGGCTTTATTCATATAGATAATATTGAGATCGGCATCCGCCACCATGACGCTAGTATCACAGACATCCAGTGATTGCTTGATACGTAAATTATCAGCGGATATTTTATCCTCTTCTGCCTCTTTCGCCAGTCGCTCGGTTTTATCATCCCACTCCACCACGGTGCCCAATCGCTCACCCGAGTCACTATAGAGTGGTGTAGCGATGAGACCAAAGGTCAATCCGGCTAGAGGTAAATCTGTCTTATAGGCTTCACGTAACCCCTTCAGCATACCGCGCTGATGAGACGGGTTTTGATGAAAGTCATCAACACAGGTACCGATTAAGCTGCGAGAGTCGAAATTAGACAATTGCGTTTGTATTTGCTTCTCGCGGCCTGACATCATTCGGATTACCGCTTCGTTCATGTAGATAATATTCAGATCGGCATCGGCTAACATCATCGAGGTATCACACACATCCAGTGCTTTTATCAGCGCCGTGGTCTGAGCGTCCTGTGCAGCACCACTGTCGCTACCTTCATCGGACTTCATCATCCGCGTCACTGAGGTTTGTAAATTTTGTAAGGTATAGGCTAGTCTCCCCAGCGCATCCTGACTCGACATCCTAAATCTCGAGGTTGAATTCCCCTTCGCAATGGCATCCACCATTTGCGCCGCATCTTCTAACATGGAATTCAAATAGCCAGACAAATTGGCCGCCAATAAAAAACCGGGCAGACAACCTGCCAGGGCAATCATCATGGGAATACCCATAGGAGCTTTCAGTTCCGATGCGATATAGAAAAGCATCAGCGCTACGCTGACCAGGGGCAAAGCCAACACTAAATAGACTTTTCCGCTTAGGCTTAGGTTTTTGTATGCGTCCATGACTTACCTCTTAATTCGTTTTAAAATGCTATAGCGTGCAAGCCAAGTATGGGATTGACCTAACGCTGTTAAAATTAAGATTAGATGAGTTTTGTAACATCTTGTGATGCGGTTTAAGACTATTTGATTATTAAGACGCGTATAACATCAACAGAAAAAATATAGCCAAATCGGTGACGACAGATTGGCACTGCACAACGAAAGGAACAAACCACTATGGCACTCCCCCCTTGGCTCGAAAACGGTTTTCTCACGTTGGCTGATCAATTTTTTGCCCTGTTACCTCAGCCATATCCTGGACAGGATGCATGGGATAATTGCCGGATTGTGTCCCATCGCGGAGAGAGAGATGGCCATCGAGTATTTGAGAATACCTTTGCGGCCTTTGATCCTATTGTGGCAGCGGGTATTTGGGGGATAGAGTTCGATATCCGATGGAGTCTGGATCTGGTTCCCTTTGTGATACACGATGCAGATGGTAAGCGCGTATTTGGCGAAGACTTGGTCATTGCAAATCACACCGCAGCGGAAATACAAGAAGCTTTGCCCTTAGTCCCAGATCTAGAGAGCTTTGTCGCGCGCTACGGAAAAAAAGTGCACCTCATGGCGGAGTTGAAAGAGGAGGTGTATCCAAACCCAGCGTATCAACAAACCATACTGAAAAAACTATTCTCTCCATTGATAGCCGCCGTTGATTATCATTTTATCTCTCTACACACTGATTTATTTCAGCACGTCGCTTTCCTGGAGCCTAGCGCGATGCTACCCGTGTCCACGATAAACGCCAGCCAATTTAGTCGATATGCTTTGCAACAGAATCTCGGTGGAGTCACCGGGCACTATCTTTTTATTAGCGACAGGATAATTCGCCAACATAATGAAAGAGGGATGAAAGTGGGAGTGGGGTTTATTAACTCTCGTAATTCACTCTATAGAGAACTGAATCGAGGTACGGATTGGCTATTTTCTAATGAGGCGCTGCGCATACAATCCATGGTACAAGCAGCGTTAGACTCCTCTATAAAGCCATCATAACGCGATGGCTAGTCGATCATTTATCATTTAAGATCTAGTCAATCATCTTGTTGATAGGCAATTCAACAATTGATTTTGCACCACAGGCTTTTAACTTAGGCAGCACGTCTCGAAGTTCCTTCTTATCCATGACAGCCATGACATCGACCCAATCGCCTTTTGCTAGGTGGGATACTGTGGGCATATCGCAGGGTAGGATAGCCAATATAGAGTCGAGATTTTTTTCCGGTGCATTCATCATTAAACACACTTTGGAAACCGCGCTAATCACAGACTGGAGCATCATGATGATGTCTTCCATTTTCTGACGCTTCTCGGGATCTTCGTACGCTTTCCGGTTCGCGATAAAGCGAGTCGTTGTCACTAACACCGTATCGATAATCTGTAGATTATTGGCCCGTAAGGATGAACCCGTTTCGGTTATTTCCACAATGGCATCGGCTAGATCAGGCACTTTGACTTCCGTTGCACCCCAGCTGTATTCCACATTGGCTGTGACGCCGTGAGAGGCAAGATAATCGGTAGTGAGATTTACGACTTCTGTTGCAATGGTTTTGCCTTGTAGATCTTTGACCGATTGATAGGGAGAGCCTTCCTTCACTGCCAATACCCACTTTACCGGCCGAAAGCTCGCCTTGGCATAGGTTAGCTCGCACATCTCAATGACATCGGCGCGATTCTCTTTAATCCAATCTAGGCCCGTCAAACCACAATCCAGTTGTCCACCTTCTACGTAGCGCGCCATCTCTTGAGCGCGGATTAGCATACACTCAATCTCATCATCATCGATGGAGGGGTAATAATTGCGACTCTTGATACCAATGTCGTATCCCGCTTTTTTGAAGATACTGATAGTAGAATCCTGCAAACTGCCTTTGGGCAGGCCCAGTGCTAATTTCATTGTTTGGGTTCCTGTATTGAACTGACTTATGGCTTTGATTAAACGTGAATAGCCTTTTATTGAGAAAATGATCGCCGCGCACTATACCACAGTCGAACGCCGCCTTTTAGGCATATACTCTATTCGCCGTCTTTGACCAAACAAGCATGACCAAGCAAACATAACCAAAAATACAAGGGACGTTTTATGACTACATTACTGCCATCGCTCCCTACCCCTCACACTCTACTCTTTGACTGGCACGGCACGCTGGTGGATACCTTAGATGCGATGTATGAGGCGATGGAGGAAATGCTACCGCAATTAGAATCACTCGGTTTGGTAGATCAGCTATTACCGGAACATCTCTGCCAATCAACCGATGATATTAAGCTGGTGCGCTATATTCGACTCTATCGACGCCTGCATCCGAAGATTCTGGCGGAGGGACGAGTCAGTCGCACGGAAGTATTTAACGCGATCTTTGGTGACAATCAACAGGCGAAAAATATCGCTCATACTACCTATAACCGGTGTTATCAGCAGTATTACGGCAAGGTTAAACCAATCCAACAGGGAGTGGGTGAGTATCTGAATGCACTCCACAAGAGCGGAATTGGTAGAGCATGTACGCCATTACGCTCGACTACATCCGAAAATAAAGGCGGACCGGAAAATATCGCGCACTGATATTTTCGAAGTGTTATTTGGCGACGACCAAGACACGAAGCAAATCGCACATACTTTATTTACCGATTATTATCGTCGCCATTTCGGTACGGTTTTACCCTTTGAGCCACAGGTGAGAGGTCTACTCACCGCCCTAAAATCCTTGGGGCTTACAATAGGGATTATCACTAATCGTGACAGAGAATTTTTTGAACATGAGCTTGTCGCAGTAGAAGACGGCACATGGAAGAACTTATTTGATGTGAATATCTGCGGCAATGATACCGCCTTAAGAAAACCGCACCCCGATCAATTACAGCTTGCAGCCGATCAGCTACAGATTAAACCGGGGCCAAACGTCTGGTATGTGGGAGACAGTACAACGGATGTGATTGCAACAAAACGAGCAGGAATGACCAGTGTTTTCTTTAATGGCGCCCAATGGGATCAACCCTGGTTAGAGACTATCTTTCCCGCCTCAGAAAAGTATCCGCATCAACCGGATGTGGTGGTCAATGATTATTCTGAATTTTGGGCACTAGTACTCGCCTGCAAAAATGGGTCTAGCCTGCAAAAATAAGCCCTAATGCCCTACTCACCCTAAATGAGACTTAGATCTTAACAGTCTATTTAGATCTTAACTGCCTATTTAAATCTTAACAGCCTTATGTTGATGTATGGTTTCTTGTTGCACCCGCGTCTCTAACATTTTAAACGCACCACGCACGATGGCTTCATCTGGGTTCTCAGGAATCACCACTTTCGATGCATCCGTGTAGGAGCGCATGGGTTTTTCCACCAGTTGTGCACCGCCACCCACAATCAAGAACAAGTCAGTGGATCGAGGTGAGGCGACCTCTGCAACGGTAGACATGATTTTCTGCACTAGCGGTAAGGAGACCTCATCGATGATGTCAGTGAGATCGTGACCATCGTACACTTTGGTCTCAATGGCTTTGGTCGCCACGCTACGTTCAACCGGCACCGATAATTCCAGCATCTTTCCTAATCTGTTTTGCATTCGATCTACCAGTTTCAGGACGCCGCTTTCTATGGTCTTTTTATTGATGACTCGATTACTCAGCGCATCAAAGAGAATAATATCCACCGAATGACCACCCACGTCGATACAGCAAATCCGATCGATGCCGACGTATTCTGGCTTTAACTTTAACTCGCCTTTTTCCATCATCATCAGTTCGTCTATACCGGCTGGTAATGACTCTGGGAACACCACACAATTACTGATAGTCACTAATTTACGTTTGGCACCTTGAATTGGCCCCATCACGTTTCGTTTCTTTTGATCAATTCTGGCGGTGTTAACCACCCCGGTGATACCCAGTTCAAAATATTGATGCAGCGGCAAGGTCACACCCACTATCACCTCTCCCGTGATTCCGGCTCGACGTAATGCTTCATGGATAAAAACACGATTCACTCTAGAGGTTTGAAATTGATTGGTGTCGGTCCTAATGGGGTCATCTTCACGGGCGACCACGGTATAACACTCGCTCTCAACGTAATAAGCACTATCGACAATACCGTGGGTATCTGACTGAAAATAATCAACCGCAAGCGACGGAAATTTTATGGTTTTCAATCTACCGTTTTGTCGAAATCGTAATTTGGTTTGTGCTGCACCATCATCTATTACACAAATTTCCATTTTGCTAACCCCTGTTAACGCTTCAATTTTATCTTCCTTGATTGACCACTATTTAATCTTGAGAGGATGGTGAAAACAGCCAACGCCATAACCAACATAAACTAGTGAGCACATTAAAGTTAAAGCGCTAATCTCCGGTTTAGCAAGTTGACTATTAGCTAAACCCACATCTTTACGTCGCCTGGTAAGCCTATGGTACACTTGCCGCACATTTCACACCCCTCCCTTATCAATGAAAATCTAAACCACAGCAGGAGTAATCTCATGTTTAAAACAAATGAGTATTTTGACGGTAAAGTAAAATCCATCGCCTTCACGACTAAGACTTTACCGGCTACCGTGGGTGTCATGGCACCGGGAGATTATACTTTCGACACTACTAGCAAAGAATATATGACCGTCATTTCCGGTGAGCTCATTGTCCAACTGCCAGAGATGAAGGAATGGCTCACCTTTGGTGAAGGCGCGATGTTTGTTGTGGAAGCGAATCAAACCTTTAAATTAAAAGTGGAAGCTGAAGCCGCTTATTTATGTAAATACGAATAATGTCTGACACCAAAGTCGCATTATTTGTGGATGTTCAAAATATCTATTACACCGTTAGACAGGCCTACGGTGCTAACTTTAACTACAGATCCTTTTGGAATCTTGCGACCCAAGACCGAGATGTCAGCAACGCATTTGCTTATGCCATTGACCGAAACGATAGCCAGCAAATCAACTTTCAAAACATTATTCGTAATATTGGTTTTGAGATAAAGTTAAAGCCGTATATCCAACGTAGCGATGGTTCGGCAAAAGGCGATTGGGATGTGGGGATTACTATCGATATGCTGGAGGCTGCGGAAACAGCGGATGTGATTGTGCTGGCTTCTGGGGATGGTGATTTTGATATGGTCCTGGATAAGATCAAAGAAAAATACAACATCCCCGTAGAGGTCTACGGGGTACCTAGCTTGACTGCCGACTCACTGATAAAAGCCGCAACACGTTATACCCCCATCGAAGAGAGCTTACTGTTGCGACCTAAACGCCTATAGTTTTTGATTTAGCGCTTTTGATTTAGAGCGTTTGATTTAGAGCTTTTGATTTAGACCTATTTCAAGCCACGCTGTGCTTTCAACTCTCGTCGGCGGGCATGTAGTACTGGCTCGGTATAACCATTGGGCTGCTCAAGACCTTTGAAGACCAAATCGCAAGCCGCTTGGAATGCGATATTGGTATCGAGATTGTCAGCCATATTGATGTACGTCGTGTCACCCGCATTTTGGCCGTCGACTTTTGCTGCCATTCTCGTCAAGGTCTCCATCACTTGCTCCTCGGAACAAATACCGTGATGTAACCAATTGGCAATATGTTGGCTTGAGATCCGCAAGGTGGCGCGATCTTCCATCAAGCCGACATCATTGATATCAGGTACTTTCGAACAACCTACACCCTGATCAATCCAGCGAACCACATAACCCAGTATTCCTTGCGCGTTATTGTCTAGCTCCTGCTGGACTTTCTCTGCGCTGGGTCGGTCCGCATTTTTCATAGAGCTGTTTTGTAAAGGGATGGTCAGGATGTCATCTAGTGCCGCATGTTGGCGCAACTTAATCTCATCCTGACGTGCCGCTACATTCACCTGATGATAATGCGTGACGTGTAACGTCGCAGCCGTGGGTGACGGTACCCAAGCACAGTTAGCACCGGCTTGAGGATGGCCAATTTTAGCTTCCATCATCTGCGTCATTTCATCCGGCTTTGGCCACATGCCTTTGCCGATTTGTGCTTTGCCTTTTAATCCGGCACGCAAACCCACATCCACGTTCCAATCTTCATAGGCGATTATCCAAGGCTGGGCCTTCATCACATCCTTACACACCACGGGGCCGGCTTCCATCGAGGTATGAATCTCGTCTCCCGTTCTATCAAGGAACCCGGTATTGATAAAGATGACCCGCTCTTTGGCTACGCGGATACACTCTTTTAAGTTAACGGTGGTACGTCGCTCTTCATCCATGATGCCCATTTTGATGGTATTCGGCGCTAATCCTAATAAGGTTTCGACTCGACCAAATAACTCGCACGTAAAGGCGACTTCTTCTGGTCCATGCATCTTGGGTTTCACAATGTAGATGCTGCCCGTTTGGCTGTTACTGAATTGCCCTTTTCCGAGTACATCATGCTTTGAGATTAAGGCCGTGACTGCCGCATCTAATATGCCTTCAGGTATTTCTTTGCCATTGTGAAGAATGGCATTGTTAGTCATGAGGTGACCGACATTACGTATCAACAAAAGACTGCGACCTTGAACCGTTAGATCGCCGCCTTGAGGCGTTTTGTATTGTCGGTTAGGGCTCAATACTCGGGTCAACTCCTTGCCGCCCTTGGATAAGGTTTCTTGTAAATCACCTTTGATAAGCCCTAACCAGTTTCGATAAACTAAAGTTTTATCTTCGCCATCTACTGCCGCGATAGAATCTTCGCAATCCTGAATAGTGGTAATAGCCGACTCTAAGTAAACATCCTTCACACCTGCTGCATGATCTTTGCCCACAGAATCATTAGGATCTACTTGAATTTCAATATGTAAACCATTGTTTTTAAGCAGTATTGAAGTCATTAAATTATCGCCACTATAGCCGTTATAGCCGACAAACTGATTTGGAGACTGAAGAGCCGTCTCTGCCCCATCGTTCAACGTAATCAACAACTGGCTATCTTTTAGCGTGTAAGCTGTGGCGTCTTTGTGACTACCCTTGGCTAGCGGTACGGCTTGATCCAATACCTGTGCAGCTTTGGCGACAACCAATGCACCGCGCTTGGGATTGTACGCGCCGCCTTTAGCGGTCTCTGCTGTCTCAGGGATGACATCGGTACCGTAGAGCGCATCATATAAACTACCCCAACGGGCATTGGCTGCATTCAATGCAAAGCGTTTATTCATCAGAGGCACGACGAGCTGCGGGCCTGCGATGGTGGCAATCTCATCATCGACGTTTTCAGTAGTGATACTAAAATCATCGCCTTCAGGAAGTAAATAACCGATTTCAAACAGAAATTTCTTATAAGCGGTGAAATCAAAGGGCTTATTCGCAAGATGCCAAGCGTCGATAGTGGCTTGCAGTTCATCTCGCTTTTGTAATAACGCTTTATTTTTAGGGGCCAGGTCCGTCAATATTGACTCTAACCCACTCCAAAAATCATCGGACTTCACACTGGTTCCCGGTGCGATATCCTTTTCTACTAAGTCATGCAGACAAGACGCGATATCGAGGCCACCTTTTTTAATTCGATCTGTCATACGCTTTACCCTGCCTTTGGTTGAAATACTCTGGAATTAATGGGCGCTGATTTTACCGGTTTTTATAAATGGGGAAAACCTTTTCAAAGACAAATGTAGGGCATATTTCACCCCTCATACGCAACACCAGATTGGGATCGAATGTAGCTTAACCACAACCTATCTTTGATCAGTTCGGGCCGAATTGGCTTCACCACATAATCTGATGCCCCAAGTGCCAACCCCTTCGCAATATCATCTCCGGAAAAGGCCGCAGACAGCACCACGATAGGGATGGATTTTAAAGCGGGTTGTTGCCTAATCCACTCAATGGCGCGAAATCCGTCTTCATTCTCACCAAACCAAATATCCAACAATATGATTTCAGGTAAGACAGTGGCAGCGGCCAGCAAGTATTCCTGACAGAGCGGCCATTTGTTTTTCACCCTTATCGTAAAATTATCTTTGAGCACTTCGTATAACAGCGCAACATCTTCTGAATTGTCTTCGACCAGCAAGACAGAAAGTGTTTGAGACGCGGCACTGGCTTTACCGCGACATAAGCGGGTGGGTATTCGACTACGATCCCAACCACGTAGAACCACAATAATCTTTGCATCAATCACTTGAGGCAAAAGCGGTTTCGCCATGAAATCATCAATCTCGACGTTATTCAGCCATTCTCTCTCCAAATCACCGCGTAAATTATCTTTGCCTAAGGCGATAATGGGCCGCGACCCTAGTCTCTTCGATTGCCGTATTTTTTGGACTAGACTGAGTCCGAGCCCATGCTCTTGCACACAGTCGATTAAAATAATGTCGGGCATTTCATTTTCAATATTCGGTATTGTTGCCACCTTAAAATCAAATGCCACGCAGCTGTGTTGCAAACCACGGCTAACAGCTCGCTGTACTATCGGATCATTATCAACGAGAACCACTTTAACCATAGCTCGCCACTCCCTCTTTTCGAATTTCATTCATTTTCTTTACGGCACCCTGAAACTGTTATTAGTCAGTGGTGAATGTTGAATGGTGGATTTCACTATTGCTAACGCGCCCTCAAAATCCAAACTATCCAGTGCACTCTGAAGCCTAAGGAACAGATCTTGATCTTTCATACCTTGATCAATAGATAATTTATGTTCGCTAAATATTGCGAGTGCAGCGGGTGACTCCGCCACCAATGCGCTATGTAATCTCTTCATTTGAGTGATAAAAAATAATTCATTTTTACTTTTTTCAGCAGGAAATTGAGCGCTAGTTCTTTCTCCTTTTTCATCCAAATTCGCATTAAATTGATTTGGCTTCGAGTGCTGCTTCTTGAATTCAACGAGTAACTGCTCACAGTCAGTCACCACTACCTGCAACAGCGAAGTAAATGACTCAACAAATCCAGCATCATTCATTCCTTGTTCTCGCATTTGGGGTTCTAACATTTCTGGTTCAAACTTTTGTGGTTCAAGCTCGATCTCCTTGGCCAGCTCAGATAACGAGGGTACCCCCAAATTGAATGCAGCGCTTTTTAGCGAGTGACAGATTGACTGTATCATTGCAAAATCTTGCCCCTCAATGAGGCTTGGTAAATCCTCAATAACTTGACCATAACGTTTGGAAAAACCTTCTACCTGCAAAAAGACCATTCTGTCAGTCCAACCCAATTGTTCAACCGCAAACCTTATATTGACTAGAGAGGTATTAACTTGAGAGATATTGACTTCAGAGGTAATGACTTGAGCGGCCTCAGTCTGATTCGATATGAATGACGTATTCTCTTCTTTATCCAATACAAGCTGACTATCCAACACACGTCGACTTTTCGACATGTCCACATTGAGGCTTCTAAGAATAATGTCGACTATGATGGAACTACATTCCGATTTATTGACGTAGGCATTGAAGCCACTATCGGACCATGGAATTCGTCTTTCGGAATCCAACCCTGCCGTATAGGCAATGACAGAAACGTCATTCATCGACGCGTCTTTTCTAATCGCGGAGGCAACCTGGTATCCATTCATTTGCGGCATATCGATATCGAGTAAAACGAAATTATAGACTTTAGACCGTAACTGCGAGATGGCTTCTACCCCTGTTAATACGTAGTCGCACACCACTCCAGCAACTCGTAGTAACTCCTGCGCAATTTTAGCGTTTTCTCTATTATCATCCACCACCAGCCCGACTATGTCGACGGTACTAACGCGTACTACACTCGAACGAGAAAACACCACAGCATTGGCATTGATAGCAAAAACTTCACTTGGAGTTTTTTCTAAAGGGATGACGAATTGAAAGCGGCTCCCCTCATTGACTACGCTATGAACGTTGATTTCACCTCCCAACACTTCTACCAGCTCTTTGCATATAGCGAGCCCTAACCCTTCGCCCTCTTCCTTGTGTATATTAGGGTTATCAACTCGAACATATTTTTTAAATATCTGATCCAACTCGTTGGCAGCAATACCCACACCCGTATCTGTAATGGTAAAACTCACTCGGTCATAGCCTAGAGAATTCACTGCAATACGGACACTTCCTTGCTGAGTATACTTAATGGCATTACTCAGGAGATTCACGATCACTTGCTGAATTTTCTGAATATCCCCGACCAGCTCTGTTAATTGTTCGTCAATTTCAGGCGGCATTAGAATCAGCTCTTTCTCCAACGCCGAGGGCAGTAACATCTCGACGACTTGATTCACCAGTTCCGGCAAATGAAAACTAGACTGAATTCGTCGATTCACTGCAGCTGCCTTTTTACCGGCATGAGTCAGTGACTTTACCATCGACAACATAGATTCTGCTGAATGCATTGCCGACTGAATATACTGATGTCGTTGATCCTCAGATATCTCGGTATTCAAGGCAAATTCTGCGTATTTAATAATGGCACTCGCGGGCGCTATGCAATCATGGGAAATCTTTGCAATGGAAAGCGTGCGTTCTCCGGTTTGATGACTTTCGCGCTTAATCGATGACGCTAAGAGAGAACGGATTAAATTAATTGAGTTTTGATAGTCGGTAGAAGACTCAGTAACCTGATGTCGAGACTCACAATACAGCAGCCCAATCAACACCTCGTCCAATACGATGGGATAACAGGCGATGGTAAGAGGGTTGTGCTTTTTAATATAAGGGCTGTCTCCGTACTCAAGGTTAATGGTTTCATTTTGAATATGAAGATCCGTTCTACTCTGTTCCACAAACTGAACAATACTGTCTGGGTAATCGGCTTGTCCGTCCACCGTATTCAACCAATCTAAAACCAAACGCTCACCGCTGTTCTCCTCGGATGCGTATTCTGATTTATCTACACACTGAAATAATATTAGCTTATCAAAACCTGCCGTATCGAGAAGAAACGATAAAACGCTATTGAAAAGAGTTCGTGTTTTTTGCGTATCTGCAATTGTTTCTATCTCGTGTTGTGTTCTCTCTAGGGTGCTAAGACCTTTTTTCTCGGTCTCGGTCTCGGTCTCGGTCTCGGTAAGATAAGGAAACTGATCTTTAAAAAGTTCGACCTTACTCTTCGCGCCCCATCGCTCATAATATCTATAGGCTAATTTTCGGTATTCTCTAACTTGTTCTTTCAAATTTGCCAGGTCTTTTCGTCCTGCTAAACTCTCTTCGAAAACTGTCGCAGCCATTTCGGCAATAAGAGCGCAATCTACGCTGTAGTGGTGAGAACGGGTTTGATCAACGGCTTTTTTAAAGTACTCTTCTGAGGATTCATTCGCGCCCTTTAGTGAAAAACTTAAAGCCTGTACACAGAGGCTCCAATGATAAAAATTATCGGGGGTTTGATCAGCCCATTTTTTTATCATGATCTTATTACGATAAATTCGAAACCGACTCTTCGGCTTCAGTCTCTCTCCTCGACGTAATAACTGTAATCCAACCATTGTTTCTAGAAAAATAAAGTGCCC
Organism: Pseudomonadales bacterium; assembly: GCA_019090455.1. Taxonomy (GTDB): domain Bacteria; phylum Pseudomonadota; class Gammaproteobacteria; order Pseudomonadales; family DC-out160; genus DC-out160. The sequence continues at coordinate 12,429 of JAHRWA010000056.1, forward strand.
TACGACAGGCTGTCCACGAACGACGTCAAGGTAATTGCGAGCTTGTTGTAATTCTCTCCATGCACTCTCCCATTCCGAGAATAATACCCGTCGGTACGCTTGTAGATAGGAGCGTACAAATAATACCCCCGCCTGCTCTCTGGAATCATCGTGACCTGCAACAGCACGAGACATTGAGGAATCAGAGTGATGCATCTGCGATATAAACGCCTGCAACATTTCAATCTTACGCCAAGATTCTGCTACACGAATAGTCGATAGCGGTTTTGACAAATTTGCTAAGTTTGCTTCTAGTTCATCTAGTGGTACACCTGCCGCCAAGGACAAATAGCCGTAGCGTTCTAATGCTAGCACTGCACTACCATCATCCCAATGATTTTGAGGTTTAACGGCTTGAGGTTTAATGGCGGCTGTTTTAAGTCCCTCAATCGCTGTCAATAGAGGGACTTGCCAGGGTCTAACATAGCCGTTCAAGAAGAGGGTATTTTGCCTCGCAATATCCTGAAAGATTGACTCATCAGTAATAAATCGATTCTCTAAATTTGCCGAAACAGCCAGGCATTTTTGAAGTGTGTCAGAGTGGCCCACAATCGCAACTCGGTGTTCGACCGCCATGGAGATCCAACCAAAATACAAATAGGTTGTGCTATGTAATACGGAAACACCGTGCTTTAAGGAGTGCTGTATACCAATAAAAGATAGCATCGCCGTTAAACGAAAATCGCGCGTCATGCTCGCCGAGATTAAAGAAGCCAACACTCTATAGATAGCAATACTATTGGGCTCAATCGCTCGCGGTAATGCGGACAACTGCGCTTGTGTCAACGCCTGTAACAAACGCCGGGTCTTTACAAATTCTTGTGTCAACCTCAAAGTACTCGGGGTTTTCGGAATATCCAGGCCCAACTGAGTTAAGAATTTTAAACCAACACTAATCGCCTTATCGAACTCTTCATTATAGGTGTGGGTATCTACTATCATTCCAATCACTTCGAAGTCAGAGCTGGGATTGTGCCGCAAATAGATTTTTGCTCTTACCAAAAGGGATGTAAATTCGCCAGCTCGTAATAATGTTTTCATTCCACTTTTATAATGTCGACAAACTTCGTCTGAATTCGCTTCACAATCTCGGTCCAGGACACTATTTAATGCGCTATCCACGAGTGAGACAGCCATCTCTGCATTACCCATACTGAGTTCGTATGTCGCCGCTTTGCAGCTATCGTGAATCAACTCAATCCGATCCTGATCATCCAAGGGCACCCCTTCTGACTGTTTGTAGCGATGCCAAACATACTGACTAAAAAATTCCGGTTTAATCCAGTGATATTGATCCTTGAGTCGTTCGCTTACCCCTTGGTGAATATTGATGTCATCCAACTTCGCCAGCGCGACACATAAAGCGTCATAATCCTTTTCGTCCCTAAAGCGATAACAAAACCCCTTTCCTAATACTCTGTATTTAACCAGTAAACCCTTTGTTTGTAGTGTTGAAAACACACAGACAATGTCAGCTTCGTCCCTATCGGTCAGCGAAACAACTGTATCCAAATCGAAAGATCGTCCCAAACAAACAGAAATTTTTAATAGCTCGGATTCTCCTTGTCCTGTGAGATTTAACTTTTCTAGCCAGCCGTTCCATACCCGTCGCACTAATGTCGAATCATAGATTATTGTTCGTTCATCGTTATGATCCTGACTCTGTTCTTGAGTTTTTAGTGAGCCACTTAAAGCATTGAGCACAGGGAATTCAAGTCCCACGTGGTGACTGGCATTTTCAGCGATTGATTGGTTTTGAATAGTTTCTCGAATGCTATCTAAAGCGGGCTGAACCGTGAGATACGCATCCTCTTCGACTCCAGAAAGGAGTTTTCTGACAAACTCCTCAAATGAAAATAAATGAAGGTCTTCACTGGTTCTATTGTGCGATTGCGAAAGACGCTGCAAAACACTGCCTAAATCGATCAAATCTGTTTTTATTTGCAGAGAAAAGTCGGAGAATAACGCGGGGGTATTTTCCGATTCCTTTTCAGATTCTAAGACATCACCAATGAGAAGCTCGCCAAACTGGTTACATAACAGGATAAAATCAGATAGCTGACAGAGTTTATTCTTAGGATCGTAGCGAATACTGTTAAGAGAAAGGTTGTTGTGACTTACCCTTTTATTGTGCAGGAGTAATAACGCTTCTAGCACGCCTTCAGCGATCAGCATCAGGTCAGTCACATCTAAAAAATTCAAATTAAGATCGATTAATCGGTCACAGGTTGTTTCTTCATAATTAAATGTGATGACGCCCTCTGTGGTTGAGACGCCTTTACAACCCAAGATAAAGTGACTTGGCCCAAGCGCTTGCCAAAAGTCCAATAACAAAAGACTCGATGCTAATGCGTCATCAAAGTGGCTAGGAGAATTAAGCCGAAAGCCTGGTCCCTCACTGGAGGATAATGCGGATATTTTTTTCAATACACCGGCAAAAACGGGTGTCCGATTAGGCAATGAGGCGAAGCCCTCAGGCAGCGTTGTCATCCGGTTTTATCACCTTGCCTTACCCAGCTGACATCCAACGAACCCTCGATACACACTCACCTGCCCTCATAAACAAAAAATCATCTTCGATATAATAGCATTCATTGGCTAAAATTAGTTCAACAGCATGTTATCCGGCAGACCGCCTAGCCACAACCAGCCAAATTGGACTATTGAAGGGTAAACTCATTGCTTTCTAATTTAAGAAACAAAGACTTAAACGCGTTACTTCACCTACATGCTCTCATGGAAGAACGCAGTGTTACCAAGGCGGCTGCACGCCTAAATCTATCACAGAGCACCGTAAGCAATACTCTATCGCGACTGCGTACCAATTTAGATGATCTACTGTTTTACAATAAATCGCGGCAGATGGTCCCCACTCCCAGAGCGATACAATTTTACGATGCAATCAAACCGGCTCTAGACATCATCAGCAATGCCTATCAACAAGCCGATGGCTTCGATTACGATTTAGAAGAAAAAAGTTATAACATTGGTGTCACAGATTATTTTCAAAGTGTGGTAACCAAGCGTTTATTGGATATTGTGAATTCCATTGCGCCTCACATACACCTTAATTTTGTCAATATTCCCAGCTGCGCGCATCCTCAATTAGTCTACCAAGGCGTCCTCCAGTCCCTTAAGGATGGCGCGCTGGACATTGTGATACATCATGATAACGAGCTGTTTGGTGATGCTGAATTTGAAAAGGAAGAACTATTGGTGGACCAGTGGATCTTCGTAGCGAAGGGAAACATTCAAACAATTAGTCAGAACGAAAGTGATCGGGAGATTCGACCTCACGTAAATACAGGGTTAGAAGAAGTCGATATTTTGGTGGAAGAGGCTCTGCCGAATAGCCGAAAACTGGCATCCATATCGACATTTAATGAAATACCCAACATTGTTCTGACGAATAATTATATCGGCATCATTCCGAAACTCGTCATCGCCAATTCGATATTATCCATTCCCGCTTTGAGCTGGTCTTATCCGCCGTTCGACATTCCCAAGTTCAAGCTGTATCAGTTCTGGTCCTATAACGCCAAAACCGACAACTCCATCGAATTTCTTCGAGAAGTCATCGCTGATACCTGTGGGCAATTTAGAACTTAAAAAGTACTACAGTTTAGGAAAAACTGGGCGTGTATCGAGCCACTCTTTGTAAACCATGCTCCACTAAAGAATAGACTGCGGGTACCGCCACTAGCGTCAACAAGGTTGAACTTATCATTCCACCGATTACCGCAACGGCTAAGGGTGCATTGGTCTCAGATCCTTCTCCCATGCCGACAGCCGCCGGTATCATGGTGAGAATAACCGTCAGTGAGGTCATGAGTACGGGGCGCAATCGTATGGGACAAGCTTCAAGCAAAGCCTCATTTATCGACCTACCCTGATCTCGCAACTGATTGGTTAGGTCGATTAGTAGAATTGAGTTTTTGGCTACTAACCCCACTAACAATACCAAACCAATCATTGAATAAATATTCAGTGAGTGATCGGCCATCCACAATGCAAACACACCACCAATGACAGCCAACGGCTGGGCTACCATCACTATAAATGGCTGAATAAACGAATTGAATTGGCTGGCTAACGTCATGTAGATCAAAATCATACCCGTAAGAAAGGCGAATTTGATATAACCTGCCGTTTGACTAAAGGATTTAGCACGGCCAATAAGTTCAACTTGGTAGCCTGAAGGCAAAAGTTTTTCAGCCTCACCTAACACGATAATTGCGGCATCACCCTCTGGGATTTTAGGTGTCGCATAAAAGGTGGCTGCATACTGCAAATTGTATCGCCCGATGGAAGCTGCCCCCAAACCTGATTCGAAATCGACAACGTTATCCAATCTAACCAGCTGATTGGATTGGTTCCTTAAATAGATACGACTGATTTCCGTTTCATGGGTCACCGATCCTTTCTGCGCTTTCAGCCGTATGGGGTAGCGCTCGCCGTCTCCCGGTTCATCGTTATATTTAGCGACGTCCATGCCCCCCACTAACACACGCAATGCTTGCCCAACAGACACGGGGTCCAGTCCCATATCTTTTATTTTTTCTCTATTGGGGATCAGTTTCAGTTCAGGCATATTCAGCTGCAAGTTAGTGTCCAACGGTCCAATGGCCGGTATTTTCTGTAATTTTTCTCGCAACTTGTCAGACATAACTGCCACTTTTTCTAGGCTAGGCCCTTTGAGAACAAACTGCAGTGGCTCCCCTCTTAACCCACCCACTGACGGTACAGCAGTAGCAAATGCTTGGACGCCAGGTAGAGTCGCAAGATCCGCTCGAATTTTCTCAACGATTTTCGTCTGATGCATCTCACGCTCACTTTTCGGCTTGAGACTGACATAGATTTCACCTTGATTGACTTGGCCTCTTTCTCCCGCTCCAATGGTACTGAATAATCCATAAATATTTTCATCACGCTTTAATAGTTCTTCGACTATTTTTAGCTGATCTCGAGTGTAGTCAATACTAGAACCTAAGGGCGCTTTAATCGTGACAAGAAAACGAGATTGGTCTGGCGCTGGCATAAACTCCTTACCCAATTGACTCATAAACCAACCGCTAGAATAGACAATAGCAATCGCGGCAACAATGACGAGTACCCGACTACTTATCACTTTTCCAAGCACCATTTGATACAGGTTATCCATTTTTTCAAAAACAGAGTTTAAAACCTGATAAGTGCGGCCATGACTTTTTTGAATTCGCAGATAACGTGCGCACAACATGGGAGTCAAAGTGACCGATACAATTAACGAAATGACGACGCCAAATATAACAACCACCGCAAAGGCACCGATGAACCGACTAATAATGCCTTCCATAAAAGCAACAGCACCAAATAAAGAAACCAAGGTTAATGTCGATGCCAGTATGGCGAACATCACTTGATTGGTACCTTGAGTCGCATTTTCAGTAGGATCGACATCGGGGTTTTCTTCCATATGCCGATATATGTTCTCCAAAACAACAATTGCATCATCCACCACAACCCCAATAAGTAGCAGCAGCCCGAGCATCGTCATAACATTAAAGGTATAACCAATAAAATAAATGGCGGTGATTGCACCCAGCAGGGAAACGGGGATAGCAGTGGCGACGATCACGGTAGATCGCAGACTTGTTAGAAATAACCACACCACTAATGCAGCTAATATTGTTCCTTCGTACAGATGACCTTTCAGACCACTAATAATAGCCTGTATAAAACTCGCATCATCTACTACGATATTCAGTTTGATTCCAGGAGGAAGGTCAGGCAATAATTCATTGTTAAGTCGTCGCTTAACTTCTTCGATAATCGCCACGGTGTTGGAACCTGAAATTTTCATCAGCCCTAGTCCAACTGCAGGCTGACCATTAAAGCTCGCGAACTTCCTAAAGTCCTCGAGCCCATCCTCTATCGTGGCAACCTCATGTAAATAGACCGGTAAATTTTGTCGATAACTCACGATAAGATTTTTTAACTCATCCAAATTATGATATTCAAGATCTAGCTTAAGTTGTTCCTCTCTCTCTGGTCCTACTAAAAAACCACCGGGCAATTTAATATGCTCGCGTTTAAAAGCGCCCACTACATCATCAACCACAATGCTCAATCCCGCCATTCTCTGTATATCTAATTCCACTCGAATGGTGCGTTCGCGTTCACCGGCAATGATTATATTTCCAAGACCACTGACGGTTTCCAGACGTTTTTTGACGACATTTTTTGCGTATAAATTTAATTGCTGTAGGGTGCGATCTCCTTCCAAAGACAGCCACATGATGGGTGTTCCACCGACTTTGATCTTTTTTACAATGGGCGTTTCAACATTGTCGGGTAATAGACGAGTCGCCTCGTTGATTTTTCCCTGCATTTCATTGAACGCCACATCAATATCTTTAGATAAATGAAAACGAACGGTGATTACCGAAACCCCTGGCAATGACGACGACATAATATCTTCAACACCCGCAATACTATTCACCGCAGCTTCAATAATATTGGTAACCGAAGCATCAACAATTGAGGGTGCGCCGCCTGGCAGTACAGTAGAAACAGAAAGCATGGGGAACTCCATTTCTGGCCGTTCATCTAATCCAATCCGGTCATAGCTAATCACTCCAAAAAGAATGAATACGAAACTCAACATATAGGTCAGAACATGGTGGCGTATAGAAAACGCTGGGATATTCATAATGAACTTCCCACGACACTAATTTTTGCACCATCGGTCAACCACGCCGCACCTTCCAGAACAATTGAGTCCCCAACTTCAACGCCTTTTACGATCTCAACGACTCCTTCCTGCTTAAACCCAACAGTGACGAGTTGCGCTGTAACTCTGTCTTCAATGACACGGTAGACAACGACACCAGCGGGACGTTGAATTAAGGCTCTTTCGGGTACAGCAACAGCACCAGCATGTTCTTCCAAAATGACTTTAGCGGTAACACTGGCACCGGGTAACCAATTTTCCGTATTTTCAAAATCAACCAACGCTTGTAATGCTCTACTCCCCTCCTCCAGCATCGGACGTAAACTTGTGACCTTCCCCGTGGTCATTCTTTTTCCTTTAATCAATTCTACTTGCATACCAGTTTCAACAGAATCGACTAATGTCTCGGGAAAAAAGAGTCGAGCGCGTAATTTACCCGTTGCCACAATATGAAATAACAAGGTCCCTGATCTCACATAATCCCCTTGAGAAATGGATCGCTGTTGAATTACGCCTGCTACCGGACTGGTAATTTTTGTGTGGGATAAGTGGTATCGAGCCCTTTTCAATTTAGATTTTGCACTTCTTAATTCGGCTTGGAATTGCTTTAAAACCGTAACAGCGTCATCGACTACTGCTTGAGAAATCATTTTCTTTCTCATTAACTCTTTATTTCTTCTGATAACTCGATTCTGGTTTTCAACCAAAACTTCCATTCGTTGAATACTCGCATTGGCACTTTCTTCCTCGATTTTAAACGCCGCATCTTCTAGCTCAGCAAGCAATTGGCCAGCTGCAACAGCCTGCCCCTCATCGACCTCAATGCTTTGTACTTCAGCCGAAACTTTGGCTGCGATATGAGGAGCGCTGTGACTTTCGATGCTACCCCTTACATCAGTGATCAAGACCATTGTTTTTTCTATTGCTTGGACGACACTAACGGGGCTGACCTTTGCAATAGATGCCTCATTTTCTGACTCTCCAATGGCAGAACCACTAATAAAGAGCAAAAAAAGAACTCGGCATACTGAGGGCCGACAAGATTGAGAGAATGGAATAACTCTCTGTAAATTTTGTTTGTACATGATAAATACTTCCGTGGCTGGGTCTGCAGGTGCGCCAAAGGTGTGTGAAAAACACCAATCTACGGCGAAACACAATAATTGTTCATAAAGCAATCGATTATAGAGCGATTGATCATTAAACCAATAGGTCATCCAGACAATAAAACGACTGTATGAAACGCTCGGTAGAGTATTGTACTAATACCCTAATAATCAAGGGGGTTATACAGTTAATATACCAAAGAATAGGGAATGAGCTTGATTATTTGGCACCCAACGGCCAAGAGATTAACAGATAGTATTCGGTGTCCAAGAAAACAAATAAAAGGCCTTTTATGTTTCCAATGCACTGGATAGCGCATTGAGCAGGTCCTTCTGAAGAAAGGGTTTTCTTAAGATGGCATAGGCCCCAAACTTCTTGGCTGGCTCCAAATAATCATCTCCAAATCGGCCTCCTCCGCTAACAATAATAACGGGGATATCTTGCTCTCTGAGCTGTAATAGCAATTCCAAGCCGTCCTTCTCTGGCATGTACACATCGGTAACAACGGCATCGATTTTTCTGGATTCAAGTACACTATCAGCTTCAACACCATCTTTAGCGCTATAAACCTGATAATCAATATTGATGTTAATCATATCTTCCAACATTGCTAGATAATAAGGCTCATCATCTACTACTAATATGTGCTTCAAATTAAACTTCACTCCGCACTGAGTTACCCACTGACATTGTCATAAATCCAACCACCCGTTAAGGATCCACCCTCTGATTTGTATTTAAATTTAGAGCTTATTTCTCAACTATAGACTAATTCTTTAACAACTGGTTTGACGCGACCAACCGATCAATTTAGGACTACCAAGGAGTAAATGAGTTCGGTAAAACCCAAGCTTTTCAAGAACGAAACAATTTACCTGTGACTCGCATATAGCCTTACATTCAATTGCTTAGCCCCTTTTTTTAGCAGCAATCTCGCTGTTTACCACAATCCAAATGCACAACCTATCTACCAATGGGTTTGATGATTATCATTCTCGTATCACCTAAAAATGTTGATTAATTGACAACACACAGTTTATTATCCCCATCGAAATTATGCGACGCACCTTAGAGCCATCATTGAGATTTCATCGGCCTAGTTTCTATCTTGCAAACTGTATATATGTTCACTTACCTATTTATTTGATGAGGCTTTCGAGGACCAAATGGAGCTGTTGACTGCGTTTTTTGATCAAGAAGATTTAGTGTATTACCTCTTAATTCCAGTTTTCAGCAGTATCGTTGGTTGGGCTACTAATTTTGTGGGTATCAAAATGATGTTCGCGCCAATCGAATTTATCGGTATCAAGCCTATTTTTGGGTGGCAAGGTATCGTACCGGCCAGGGCAGAGAAATTTGCGCGATTGCAAATGGAGCAAGTAGAAAAAATAATCGATTTCCAAGAAATACTCGGCCGCATAGACCCTGAAGAAATAACACAAATCATTCGCCCTGGCATGAGGCAACTCGCCGAAGAAATAACCAACGAAGTCATTGGTGATAGTCTTCCCTTTGCTTGGGAAAACACCCCCCGTTTTATTAAAAACCGCTTCTATAATCGACTAGATCGCGATTTCCCCAAGTTATTCGAAGCAATCTATAGCGATATTCTCGGTAATTTTGATTCTATGTTTGATGCCAAGGCAATGGTGATCGATAAGCTGACAACCGATAAGCAAATCTTGGTCGATATGACCTATACAACAGCACACAAAGAGTTGGGATTTCTCGTTAAATCGGGTCTCTATTTTGGGTTTCTATTCGGCATCGTACAAATGATTCTATGGTACCTCTTCCCTACCGCTTGGTACGTTTTACCCATCGGTGGTTTTTTTGTTGGGTATCTAACAAACTGGATTGCGGTGAAATTGATGTTTCACCCTTTAGATCCGATAAAAATTGGCCCATTTACGCTACATGGCTTATTCCTCAAAAGAAAAAATGAAGTCGCACACGACTACGCCCGAGCCATGACTACGTCCGTACTCAACCCACACAGTATCGCTGAATATGTCATGAAAAGTGCCGCGGCCGACAAGATATACGCCCTAGTCAATCGTCACATTAAAAAGACAATTGATGGCCTCGTCGGTATTGGCAAACCTATCGTTCTTGCCACTATGGGAACCCAAAATTATATTGATATGAAAAACTCGGTTCTTGGTCGGATATCGGGAAACACCTGGAATTTACCCAGCTCAATAAATGACGGTATTGTTTATACAGAACAAGCTTTGGGTATAGAACAAGAAATTGTCGAACAAATGAAAAAATTCACTTCTTTGGAGTTTGATGGATTTGTTAGACCCATATTTGAAGAAGATGAATGGATACTTTATGCAGTGGGTGGAGCCTTGGGTTTCTTGGCCGGCTGGGCACAATTTGCCATCATGTTTGCAAGCTAGTTAAGTTTGCAAGCTTACAGCTTACCCCTACATACATGCCTCCCGCATTTCCCAACAGAGCCCATAAGCATATAAATTAAGAGTAACCAGCTCTTAATTTATCAATAAAATAATTCAATCTATCTGCAGGTAAATCGTTAATACCTGCAGCCGCCGCCCTTCCACCTCCCGTAGGAAAATTTCGACAAAGATCCACCGCTCCTTGTTTGTTGTTAAGCGGGGCTCTGACACTCACCAAATAGTTACCATTCTCTTTAATCGTTAACACTCCATGGGCTCTGTCAGGAAATGCATTCGTAAGATCATTACTATAGACACCACTGACTCGCCTAGCCCAAGGCTCATTGGGCAAAATAAATACCGCAATATCCGCATCAACAACTGTAGCCTTCGTATTTTTGGCCGCAAGCATGTCTGAATTATAGCCTTCCTCCAGCTTTTGAAAATCGGCTTTGCAGCTACTAACAAAATCTAAAGGGGCGCTATAGGCACTTAGCTTTCGGTACAGATCTACAGGGTTAAAATGCAGATCTTCTATAGATGAACCATACCCGTTGTAATTGATATAGATTCCCAATGCTTCCAAACGTTGCAAATCACTCGTAGATAGATTCAAGTTTTTTGCTAATGCAAGAGCACTCTTTTTTAGATTATCGCCAAATGCACCGACTACCGCCCACTGTGAATACGCCCCTTGTAAATATCCATTAACCAATAGACTGGTACAAACGTCAGGAGATTCGTTAATGATAGACGTAAAGTTAGCGGAGACAGGTATTGCTCCAGGGTAGTGGTGATCTACGTAAAACACTTCTACTTGATTAGCCAAAGCATTCTTTATCGCCGAACTATTTTTTTCCAGAGATACATCCAGTACAGTCAATCTGTCGCCAGCCTTAAAGTGAATACCGGCGACCAAATCTATTTTTCGCTTTACACCCGACACCAAGTGAGAATCTAGTGGCTCAACATTACGTAACTGTATTAACGAGCAAATTCCGTCGGCATCGCCATTAAATACGTCATAACAAGTCATATCTATGTGCACCGGTGCTTATGAATAAAAACAATTTGATAGCGCCTAAATATTAGCTTTCCTGATGGGCATCAGCGACAATTTGAACCCACTGACAGATTTTTTGAGGTATTAATTTTTGGTATTCTGGGTCAGTTATTATATGTTCCAGACTAGAATAATAATCAACGCGCAATAAACCTTTAAAATCAACTTTAGAAAAGCTAGATTCAAATTGGGAGTCGTGATTGTAAACATCCAATGCACCTCCAGTAAAAATATTATACATATGGATTTTCTTGGCAGCTAAGGTCGCTAGTCCTTTAGCAATTTCTTGCTTAGGAGGAAAAACGCGAATATAACTCGGCATTTCCACAAACTCATCATCCAAAGACGCCGTGCTGCCTTCAGTTGGAGCTTTCGATGTACCTACTACTCGATGGAACAACCTCTTCCACACTTCTATATCTAGTATACGAGGACCATAGTGCGTGAGGTACCATCTCCAGTTACGGTAACAATAGGAATCTATTTGCACCATTCCAATAACGCGTTCATCACGTAAGGCAACCTCATAAGATGCATCGGCACCCGAACATAAACCATATACAATAAATTGATTAATCCCCTTTTTACGTTGCAAATAATCCATAACTTCTTTTGTTTCCGCCACCGAGCTTTCTTGAAAAGACTGGGTACCACGTCGAGTTTCACTATCGCCAATTCCAGAAAAATCAAACCTGGCAGCTAAAAAACCAGTTTCTGCTAATAATCTCGCAATTTTGACGGAAACTCGACACGTTCCGATATGATGCATTACACCGGAATTGAGTATGAGTACGGCTGGTTTCGTTTTATTAAAATCTTTGGACTCGGAAATGATAGTCGTCAAAGGTGTCGGGCGACCAATCTTGATAGCGCTTTCTCTTATTTTAGTCATGGATTCCTTTGGCTTTATTTTAGAATTAGAGTCAGCCTTAACACTGTCAACGTCTACATTCATGTCATTATCCACTTCCACTCTTTATTTCACCATCCAATTTACAATTGCTTGAATAACGGGTTGAGGCAATAGTATACCTCCAAATTCATCAACATAATTCCAATCACCCGGTGCGGGTGCTAGTTCGTAGGTATAATTCGTTTTTCTATTCCAGGCATTTTTCAAAATACGGCTAGAGTCATTTTCTTGTGAGATCACATTAAAAACTTTGTCTGCCTTGGGATTCAGGTCTAACAAATCTAAAGTCCCTAATTCTTGCCTCAGTTTTTTTACTAGCGGAAAACCATTAAAATGCAGGGTTTCATTTTCATCCACACGATTACAAACCGATGCGCCTTCCATCTGCATCGCTTTTTGCAATTCCTCATCATAACGAGTTCCCGAGATGACGGGGTCCCACAATACCAGTTTATGAATTTGAGATTTACCGGTTGATGCAGCAGCGGCTAACAACGCTCCCAATCTCAGCCCCACCACATTGACCTTGTCGACACAGGCTGTTTCTTTCAGTTCTTCTACGGCAACATCAATATCTTCCAACCATCCTTCCACAGTAGCATTTTCAATCTCTCCGCTAGAATCGCCAGTACCTCGATAATCGAAGCGCATAACCGAATAGCCCTGCATCGCTAATAACATGGCAAGTTGGCGATAAGCTCTATGGGACCGCATGTACTCTTGCCCAAAAGGGGGACAGAGTAATACGCTCTCTTGCCTCATTTGCTGGGCCTTATGTGGGTGATGCACACCGTATAAAGGTTGGGCAGACGAACCAAAGAAAAACGGATTCATTTTCTAATTCCTAAACTGAAAAAAAATATTACAATAGTATAGATAAAACATTAGCTTACGCTTAAGTCTAACATAATCAAACGTAAACAGAAGCCGAAGGCGGCGCCTTATTGACGTCACCCTATCGAAGTTCACTGTTAACAAAGAGGCCTTTTAGCTTATAGCTAAAAGGCAACAGTCAGACTGGTTCGACCGCATTTTCTAGATTAAGTCGCCCTTCCGTATTGAGGAAAGGGAATCGCAAAAAACGATGTGACACCCCCTTTCTCACTGCATTTGCTATTGCTGGACCAATGGCAACCACACCCAGCTCGCCTACCCCTGTGGGATGCCATTGATTCTGATCAATTAAGATTTCTACCTTCGGAGCATCCTTCATTCGAGCAACACGGTAGTGCTGAAAATTCAATGCCAAACCCTTTTGTTTGAAAGGAATTTCACTCATCAGGCACGCCGAAAGACCGTATATAATCCCTCCCTCAATTTGCGCGCGAATTCCATTGGGGTTCACTGCTACCCCACAATCTACAGCCGCCCAAACATTTGAAATAGCCAGCACGTCATCTTCTATTGTCACATTCACTACCAATGCGATATAGGAACCAAAACATCGATAAGACGCAAACCCCATTGCTCTATTCTCTAGCTGACCTTGCTCCCAGTTCGAAGCTGTTTTTACTGTATCGATGACATTCAATAATCGCTGTGGCTGATATCGAGTACCAGCGTTCACGCTAACTTTCAAGCGCTCAACCAGACCTAATCGCTTAACATGATGGCTAAAGAAGGTCATCGGGTCGGCATCGTAAGAATAACTCAATTCATCAACGAAACTGCAAATAGCAAAACTCAAATATCCATGTTCAACCGCTCTCCATATGCCTGGCAGAAAATTTCCCGCTAATTTTTTCCCCGTCGATTCGACATTCCAATCGAGAAAATCAAATCGAGTACTAGCACTATTGGAGTCTTCATGGGTAGCACTGCCAGATAGACAAAGCTGATGTAAAATCTGTTCAGGCCGCTCTCGATCCCACATCAAAAGTTGAGCGCTCGCGTGTCGATAGTACTCTCGAGCGAGATCATCTTCGCGAGTCCAAACTAACTGTACTTTGACTTTTTTATCCCGAACGATCGTATCCTGACTCGTTCGAGCCTCACTGAATTCAGTAAACTGACGCTGAAAATAACGTTGTGCGATCCAAGCCGTTTCTATCACAAAATCATTATAACGTTTTCGCCCAAAAGATCCGCCAATGGGAACCGTATGAAGCTCTACATCGTCTCGATTTAACGTCAAAAAATCAGCTACTTGTCTTTTAGCATGCTGCGGTGCCTGTGTTGGAGCCCAGATTTCACACTGCCTTCCGTCAAATTCAACTAGGGCCGACTCAGGCTCCATTGGAGCGTGTGCAACTGCGGGTGTGCTAAATGTGAGAGCCAGCCGTTTTTTGGAAATCACCGAATTAAGATTAAGGCGATCCGACTCTAATTCGAACGAGGTTTTAGACGTGATGCCAGATAACGGTAATGTTGAATTGATGTGCTTTTCCAGCGCCCTTTTACACTTTAAGAGAGGCCAGGTTGCCTGAGCGAGTAGCGCTATCCTGGTCGCAATACCCGATAAAGAACCATTCAGCGTAAACGCATCAATTAGGTTGTATTCCACTTTCATCGAAGCCAATTCCGCATCACTCGGCACCGGCCACCCTGGCTGAAAGATGACTACTGCCGCCCTAACGGTCTTCGAATCCGCTAAATCAGCGACGAAATCAAAGCTACCCGACACTTTGGCTTTAACTGTTTTCGAAGCAACCTCGCAGCCAATCAAATCAAATTCGCTGTTTGCCTTTAAAGTGATAGGACCATCATAGAGCAACGACGATACGTCTTGTATAAGGTCGAGATACTCCACTTGTCGCTGACTACCCACATGATAGACAACACCGTTTTTGGTACTGCACTCCTCCGCAGGAACTGAGAACTGACTTGCGGCTAACGCCACCGCAGACGCTCTAATATAAGCGCCAACCTCTCGCATGCGATTCCACCATAAGGATACCGAAGAACTGCCAACCGTCATCTGTTGACCGAGCGCTGAGTTCGCATCTGCGTACTCAATCAAAAGGCGGTTGAGTGGGAAGTCCATCTCTTCCGCCACCATCATCGAAAAGCTGGTGACCACATCTTGCCCCATTTCAGAACGGGGGAAAATAAATCTAAATTGCGCACCCTCAACAGCAAGGTACATCCACGCAAGATTAGTGTCACTGCCCTCAGCATTAGACCGCGCCGAATTAGAACAGCCCGAGACACCAAACAAGATAAGTGCTGTAGTGGATTTACCGGTGGCACTGAGAAACTCACGGCGAGAAACAGATTTAATATTCATCGGATGTCATTTTTCAATTGTTAGTTATCAATTAAAGGGATTCAAATATTCTGCAAGCGATAGCGAAATGGATATAATGTAAGTAACTCAGTGAATTGTCTTACGAAACCATTAAATAATCACTTACAATGGGATTTTTTTAACTCGAAATTTGATTTTAGTTGGTATCATCTACGGACGGCTGATCTCATTTCCCCACAAGTTAGGCAAACACTCACTATTTTGACGGCTCATTAACCAATGGCTTTACGACACCACTCTATTTTATGCACCAATTCACTATTCGCTAACTTAAGTCATATAACAAACCACAAGCTCACGATAAAATGAAAACCAATATAGTGGCGATGATAAAAAATAGGGATAAACTAGAAAAACCCCTCAAATTTGACCGCCTCTCTCGAGACTCCCAGCCCAACCAAGAATGAAAACTATGAGAAACAAGAAATGACATCAGAGAATCGTTTTGACTGCTGTATTATTGGAGAGGGTAAGCTCACTTTAGAGTGTGCACAACTATTGTTAAATTGCGGCCATATCATTCACGGAATGGTCTCAACCAATGCCGACATCAAGTCATGGGCAAAGGAAAGAGACATCCCCTGTATCGATTCTACTGAAGATCAGGAAGCTTTTTTTAGCCAACGAGAGTTCGACTACCTTTTTAGTATTATTAATCCAAGAAAAGTATCAACAACCCTACTATCAATGCCTAAAATAGGCGCTATAAATTACCATGATGCTCCACTACCAAAATATGCAGGACTTCATGTCACCACTTGGGCAATTCAAAACCAAGAACAGAAATTTGGTGTCACTTGGCACGAAATGGTCGATCAGTTTGACGCCGGCAAGATTCTAAAACAAGTTGAATTCGCCATTGAGCCCGATGATTCCGCGTTTAGCTTAAACATCCGGTGTTTTCAAAAAGGCCTCGAAACCTTTGCTGAGTTGATAAAAGAGTTAAGTGAAAATACTGTCACTCGCCGCCCACAAGATCTTAGCCAGCGATCCGCTTATCTTTCTACCCAACGTCCCGCATCGGCCGCCATCATTGATTGGTCCGCCAGTGCAGCAGAAATCGAAGCCTTAGTTCGTTCGCTTAATTACCAAACCGATAACAACCCTTTAGGTCTACCCAAGGTATTTATCAGTCAATCGTTCTATCTCATCACTGACGTTGCACTAAAAGAGACGAATAGTTCCTCTAATGAGACTGCTACCCCCGGCACTATTCTTCGTATCGGGGAAAGCGAATTAGACGTCAGCATCGGTTCCGGCACCATCACCGTAAAAAATCTACTCACTATAGATGGTGAACCCGTCAATCTAACGAAAAATAGCGAGATCATTGAAGGCTCATGCTTCGAGTCACTACCAAAAACCAAGCTCGACGAAATCCACACTCTTGATAATACCTTGGCAAGGAACGAAAAATACTGGAAAGAGGCTTTACAGAACTCAGAACCTTTTACCTTTGCGACGCACGGTGCCCAGCCACTCACCGGCACCCACCATCGTACAGAGCAACAGTCAGCAACCCTCACTAGCGCACAACAAGAGTTGTTAGCGAAAGAATTCCCTAATCTATCCGTCTCCGACGCACTCGCTGGATTGTTTTGCTGTTTCCTACGACGAATGGCTGATGCAGAATCCTTTGATATTGGCCTGCAATCACCTGAAGACAATACCCTCAACTCCCTTTATTCCGCTAGAGTCCCTTTAAACATCGCCATCGATAATAAAGAGAGTATTCGAACGCTCACCGAAAAACTAGCGGCGAAGTTAACCACAACCCGAAGCAAGAAAAGTTACATCCGAGACCTCATCCCACGCACGCCCTCGTTAAGCCAAGTTAGCTTTCCAGTCGCAATAGAAACCGTAGATGATTTATCGAAGGGATGTGACGGAGCCAACGACACCTTGGTTCTAACAATCAAAAATAACAGTACAAACTACTTATGGAAATATAGCCCCGACTCTCTCAGTGAAGAAAGCGCTCAACAAATCATTCAGAAATTCAATTTTTTCTTAGAGAATTCGCTTGCATACTTAGACGCTCCGCTATCGCAAATTTATCTCGTTAGTGAAGATGAGATGAAGACCATACTCGTAGATTGGAATAAAACAGAAAAAGCGGTCGAACAAGATACATGTATTCATCAACTATTTGAGCAACAAGCCGCGCAACAACCTGATGCTATCGCACTGACCTTTCGCAACAAAACGATATCTTATGGGCAACTCAATCATAAAGCGGATCAATTGGCGTCTAAATTACGTCAACTCGGCACACAGCCGGACTCACTGATAGGTGTATTTCTAGAACGATCGATCGAAATGATGATTGGACTGCTTGCCATTCACAAAGCTGGAGCGGCATACGTTCCTCTCGACCCGGCCTACCCTCGAGATAGAATAGCGTTGATGATTAGTGACTCTGAAGCGCACATTTTACTAACCCATTCAAAATTAGAAAATGAAATCCCATCAAATGATGCAAAGATTCTCTGCCTCGACAAAGAGCCTTATATTAAAAACGAATTGAGTGGATTGCCTGATACAACAGAGGTAGCTGACAATCACGCCAGTATCGTTACCCCCTCCAATCTTGCCTATGTTATCTATACCTCCGGTTCCACTGGCAAACCCAAGGGAGTCATGGTTGAACACAGAAATGTGATCAATTTTATGGCGGGTATGGATGACACGCTAGATTTTCAAATGGGTAGAGACAAACCCGGTACGTGGTTAGCCGTCACCAGCATTTCCTTTGATATTTCGGTACTCGAATTATTCTGGACCTTAACGCGCGGATTTAAAGTCGTTATTCAAGAAGAGGAAGCACGCACCCTCGGCGGATCACAGCAAGGCGTTTCTACTGTAGCTCGCAAACTCGATGTGGGCTTATTCTATTTTTCCAGTGATGCGGGCCCTGACACTCAGAACAACCGCTACAAGCTTCTATTGGAAGGTGCAAAGTTTGCTGACACCCATCAATTTTCATCAATATGGACTCCAGAACGTCACTTCCATCTTTTCGGCGGGTTATATCCCAATCCCTCCGTCACTAGCGCTGCGGTAGCTGCCATCACCAACAATGTCGCTATCCGCGCAGGCAGCATTGTATTACCACTACATAATCCCATTCGCGTCACCGAAGAATGGTCAGTGGTGGATAACATCTCCAACGGGCGAGTTGGGTTTTCATTCGCATCCGGCTGGCATGCCAACGATTTCGCCTTAAAACCAGAGAATTACGAAAACCGACGACAACTGATGTTTGATCAAATAGAAACGGTGCGCAAATTATGGCGCGGTGAAACAGTTGAAGTCATGAACGGCGAGGGCCAACCTTTCGCTGCCAAAGTATATCCCCCCCCCATCCAAGCAGAGCCTCCCATTTGGATCACCACTGCGGGCAACATTGAGACATTCCGACAGGCAGGAGAAGGTGGCTTTAATATTTTAACCAACCTACTCGGACAAAGCATTGAGGATATTACCGAAAAAATAACGGCATACCGTGCAGGGCGAAAAGCCAATGGCTATCAAGGAGAAGGTAATGTATCAGTCATGGTGCACACTTTTATTGGCACCAATGTAGACGAAGTACGAGAGATAGTGCGTGAGCCTTTTTGTAATTATCTGAAAACGTCTTTTGATTTAGTTAAAATCGCACCTTGGTCCTTTCCTGCTTTCAAACAACCCTCAAAAGCCGCAGCGCAGGATTCCAGCTTTGATGCTAGCTCCTTAACAGACGAAGACATGGATGCATTGATTGATCATGCCTTCGAACGATACTTTGAGACTGCGGGTATTTTCGGTACTCCAACCAGTGTATTACCTCTCATAGACCAGCTCAAGTCAGCAGGAATCGATGAAATTGCCTGCCTCATCGACTTCGGTGTGGATAATGACATGGTCTTGGAAAGCCTACATCAACTGAATAAATTGCGAGAATTGAGCAATCCCCAAGACAAAATCAGTAACTCGTCTAATGCTCAAGACTATTCCATTGCTGCACAAATAAAAAATCACGGTGTTACCCATTTTCAATGTACACCTTCCATGGCACGTATCCTCGCTTCCGATGATGAAACATTATCGGCCATGACGACATTGCAAAAAGTGTTACTCGGTGGAGAAGCTCTTCCTGCCGATTTAGCTAGCAAGCTGAAACAGTCGTTAAATGGCAATTTAATCAATGTTTACGGTCCCACTGAAACCACAATATGGTCAACCTCAGGACTGGTACCTAACGAGACCAACGAAATCGACAACGGCCTCACCATCGGTCGCCCTATTGCTAACACTCACATTTATATTCTCGATAGCGCCCAGCAACCAACTCCAATAGGTGTACCCGGAGAGCTAATGATAGGCGGTAAAGGAGTGGTTCGGGGATACCATAAACGTCCCGACTTAACAGCCGACCGATTTATCGATAACCCCTTGGACATCCCTCACGATCCCAGAATCTATCGCACGGGTGACTTAGCGAAGTATCGACCGAATGGAGAAATAGAATTTTTAGGTCGGCTCGATCACCAAGTCAAACTTCGTGGTTATCGTATTGAGCTAGGAGAAATAGAGTCTCTCATCAATGCCCAACCTGGCGTCAAAGAAAGCGTCGTCATCGCGCCTGAATCAGACCAGGGCACACAAAGCCTACTCGCTTATGTTGTCCCCAATAGTCATTCTCAATTACCTGGCGCGACGAGTCATTGGCAAACACTTTGGGATGAAGCTTATAAAGGCACCTTTGCCGATGATACTACGATTAATAACGATCTGATTGAAAACGATCAGATTGACAATGATTCGTATCATGAAAACAAGCCAACAATAACCGATCCCACCTTCAATGTATCAGGCTGGTTAGATAGCTACACCGGAGAACAACACGACGAAGAACACATGCGAGAATGGGTCGACTCCACAGTAGACCGGATTCTCGAACTCAAGCCCAAACGTGTATTAGAAATAGGCTGTGGTACCGGTTTAATGCTCTACCGTGTCGCACCTCACTGTGAAAACTATGTGGGTGTCGATTTCTCTGGCTCCGCTCTCAACCTCATCGAAGAGCAAGTTGAAAAACTCGGCATGAACAACGTGTCACTGATACAAAGTGCCGCTGATACACTACCCCTAGATGATAATCGCCTAAAAGATAATGGCCCTTTCGACTTAATAGTTATCAACTCCGTTATTCAGTATTTCCCTTCTGCCAGTTATTTGGTAGGTGTCATAAATAATTTGACCAGCGTCCTAACGCCAACCGGTAAACTCTTTATTGGCGATGCAAGAAGCTTGGCATTAAGAGATACCTTTCATCAATCACTGGAAGTAGCAAAGGCCGCCGCAAGCGTAACTGTCTCAGAACTACAAGAGCGCATACAGGCACATCACGATAGAGAGAGTGAATTACTGATTGATCCCGATTTCTTTTATCACCTACATCAAGAAGTCCCAGCCATTCGTCATGTTGGCATTCAACTAAAACGCGGTCAGTATCGAAATGAAATGTCGGCCTATCGTTATGATGTGGTATTACAACTTAGCACTCCGGCGGTAGCACTCACCGAAGCTGACTTCACCTCACTACCCACGCCGACAACACTTTCAGCTCTACAGGCATCGGTAGAACAAGCCAGCACTCAATCTCATAACAATCTCGTCATTAGAGACATACCCAATGCACGGCTGACGAAAGATTTCGTTACCGAGGCGATTTTAGCGTCCAATAGTCGTATTCAATTGGTCTCTGATTTACATAATTTGGTAATGGAAAATTGTCGGCAAGCACCAGAGGGGATCCAACCCGAAGCAATATATCAACTCGAGACTCCTTATCGGGTCGCATTAACTTGGGCCAAGTCAGGCAAGAAAGACGGCTTCGATGCCTACTTTTTCTCGCAGGACGAGAACACCCAACTCCAACTCAGCAGTCTTTCCAACGCTGCGTCTAGTGGCAAACCTCTGTCGGAGTTGTGTCATGAGCCGGCGCAACAGAATACGGAATTTGAATTAGCCGATCGCCTAACAGATCGGTTACGCGAGAAATTACCGGATTTCATGGTGCCTAGCGATTTCATCATGCTAACCAGCATGCCGTTGACACCCAACGGTAAAATCAATCGCAAAGCGCTTCCTAAACCTGAGAAACGTCAGCGGGTTGAGAAAGAGGCTTTCGTCGCTCCGGAGAGTGACATAGAGCAAACCATTGCCGCCGTATTGCAAGAGATGTTAAATCTGGAAAAAATCGGCACGAAAGATAATTTCTTTAGCCTAGGTGCAAATTCGCTACTGATAGCACAAGCGAATAATCGATTGTGCCAACGACTGAACCGTCAAGTCTCATTGGTTGCCATGTATCGTTTCCCCACTATTGCCAAGTTAGCAGATCATTTAAGTGGTAAAACCGATAACAAGCAGAGTGCTGACAAAGGGGCGAAACGAGGCGCAAAACGCAAGGAAGCCATGGGGGCGCGCCGTCGTAGAATGCGAAAGAAATAAGGGACATACGAAGTGCGATTTATCTTTAAGCTAAATCTTAGCTATAAGTTAAACTTCGCCTTTAGCGCTAAGTAGAAATGTAACCTTAACCCTTACTCTAAAACTAATTTGATAGGAACAGTCTAAATGGACGAGCAGGATGAGACGCTAGACCAGGATGAATCAGCCATCGCGATTATCGGAATGGCTTGCCATTTACCCGGCTGTCTTAATACTGAGGAATACTGGTCTAACCTTCGAGATGGCGTTGAGTCCGTCAAGTTTTACACGGATGAAGAGCTACTGGCTGCCGGGGAATCTGCCGCCAATCTTAAAGACCCTCATTATGTTAGAGCACAACCCGACCTTGAAAATTATGATCGCTTTGATGCGGCTTTCTGGGGTTTTAGCCCTCAAGATGCTGCCGTCACCGATCCCGCGCACCGACTCTTTCTCGAAGTTGCCTACGAATCACTAGAACACGCAGGACGTACGGGTTACGACGAAGAAGGACGAGTCGGCGTCTTCGCCGGTTCCGGTGCCAGTCTCTACTGGATGCAGAATTTACAAAGCAATCCACAGCTGATTGAAGACATGGGTGAGTTTCTGGTTCGCCATACCGGAAACGACATGAACTTTCTCGCCACACGCCTCTCCTACGAATTAGACTTAAGAGGCCCCAGCATCAATGTACAAACAGCTTGCTCCTCTGCTCTTGTCAGCGTTCACATGGCTGTACAAAGTTTATTAAGTGGCGAGAGCGATATGGCAATTGCCGGTGGTTCCACGGTTTTGTTGCCACAAAAGCGCGGCTATATTTTCCGTGATGGTGAAATCCTCTCCCCTGATGGACATTGCCGCCCCTTCGACGCCAAGTCTGCGGGTACGGTCTTTGGAAGTGGAGCGGGTTCTGTCGTGTTAAAGCGCATGGACGATGCCATTGCTGATGGCGACACCATACATGCGATTATTCGTGGTACCGCGATCAATAATGACGGTGCTCAAAAGATCGGATTTTTAGCACCCAGTGTCGATGGCCAAGCCGGCGCTATTGCGGAAGCACTATCGATCAGTGGTATTGACGCCGGTGATGTGTCTTACATTGAAACTCATGGGACCGGTACACAAGTCGGTGATCCTATTGAGTTTGAGGCTATAAACCAGGTATTTAAGGACGCCACTGACAAGCGAGACTATTGTCGCATTGGTTCCGTTAAATCCAATATCGGGCACCTAGGAGAAGCAGCCGGTGCAGCTGCGATAATCAAAGTTATCTTAGCTCTACAAAATCGACAAATTCCCGCCAGCTTGAATTATGAATCTCCTAACCCACAGCTAGCGTTAGACGACAGTCCTTTTATTATTAATAGCAAACTCACGCCTTGGGAATCTGACGGCCCTAGAATAGCAGGCATCACAGCGTTGGGAGCCGGCGGCACCAATGCCTACGTTTTAGTAGAGGAAGCAGAGGAAGAGGACGAAACGGAGCCCACTGCACATCACAGACAACTATTGGTACTCTCGGCCAAATCATCTGCCGCTTTGAACAATGCCAGCCGTAATTTAGCCGCCTTTCTCAGACAAAATCCAGACCACGATCTCGCGGATGTAGCCCATACCTTACAAGTCGGTCGACGCGCATACTCCTATCGTCGCGCATTGGCCTGCTCCAATCACGACGAGGCGATCACGCGACTTGAAAGCAGCGATTCCAAACAATTTGTAGACGCACAATGCACTGATCACGAGCCTTCTTTAGTGTTTATGTTTCCGGGTGGGGGCGCCCAATACGCGGGAATGGGTAAAGATCTTTACGACAAGGAACCGGTTTACCGAGAAGCCTTCGATGCCTGTATGAACTGCCTTGATTCTAGTTTCGCGGAGAAAGTCAAAAGTCTCATTTTTGCCAGTGAAGCAGAACTGGAAAATGCCACCGAAGAACTGCAACGCCCTTCCCTCACACTCACCGCATTGTTCGCCGTCGAATATTCACTAGCGACACAACTGATGGCATGGGGTGCAAAACCCGCCGCACTCATTGGCCACTCCATGGGAGAGAATACGGCCGCTTGTATCGCAGGTGTACTTCAATTAAAAGATGCGATGAAGTTGGTATTAATTCGAGGTCAATTATTCGAGAAAACCCCAGAAGGCGGGATGCTCAGCATCTCCTTGTCGCAGCAAGACGCGCGCCAATATATGACTGAAGAAATGGATTTTGCAGCGGCGAATGCACCAGGGCTCTGCGTCGCATCCGGTGCTGCAGCTGACATCGATGCCCTACAAGCCACCCTTGAAGCAAAAGAAATAGACTGCCATCGAGTGCGTATTCAAGTCGCAGCACATTCGCGGCTCTTAGAAACCATACTCGACGATTTTAGAAGTTACTTACAATCCATTTCACTTTCTCAACCTACGATACCTTTCACCTCCAACCTAACTGGGGATTGGATTACCGACGAGCAAGCCACTGATCCTAACTATTGGGTAGACCATCTCAGAAACACCGTTCGTTTTGCTGACAATATTGAAACGGTGGTAGCCAATGAAGAACGTGTCATTGTGGAAATTGGGCCGGGGCGTACACTCACCAACTTGGCGAAAGCAGGTAACAATAAAGCCAATGCCATTTTCAATTCCATACGTCATCCGAATGAAAGCGACTCCGATGTGGATTTCGCCCTGCGAACCTTAGGCAACATATGGGCGAACGGCATTAAACTGGATTGGTCTCAATATCGAGGCGACGAACTTCGCCGCAGAGTCCCCCTACCCACCTACCCGTTTGAGCGTAAAGCCTATTGGGTAGATCCCGGTGTTGGCGCCATACAAAATGCTAATCAAGCTGAAGTTCTCAAAAAGAGACCCGATTCAGAGGACTGGTTTGCCCGAATGAATTGGCATCAATCCGGCCTCTCGCCCTTGAAAGAAACGACGGACAACCGGTGGCTTATATTTACTGATGAGGTAGGGCTGTCTACATCGTTGATAGCAGAACTGATATCTAAGCAATCGCAAACAAGTAAACCGGTCATCACAACAGTGGGTTTAGGCAAGCAATTTAAAGACTCTAACCCTAAAGACAAGAACAATGAAAATCGCTCCTTTGAATTAGACCCAAACAATAACAGCCATTTTGATAAATTATTAGCAGCGGTTTTTGAAACCGAATTCCCGCCACAACATATCATTTACATGTGGCCCACATCCGCTAGCGTTAATCAGTCAAACAGCGCTATTGTAGACAAATTTGATTCACAAGTGGGCCCCTGCTTTTGGGGTTTGTTTAATTTAAGCAAGATACTCGGAGAACTCGATGACCCAATGACTTTGTCCGTCATCTCCTCCGACATGCACTCCCTAGGTGGACTAGCCAGCGATCCGGCCAAACACATGCTCGTGGGTCCAGTAGCCGTACTACCTCACGAAACTATGCATGTGAACACCCGATCTATCGACGTACACATCCCCAACACGGAACCGTTTACGCTGGATAAAATTGCCAAACAAATAACAAGAGAACTCCGTTCTGAGCCTACGGATCAATTTGTAGCTTACCGTGGACTGGATCGATGGACTCGAAAAATTGAGCCCACCAGCACAGACCCCATATCCAGCAACTCTTCTTGGTTACCACCCAATAGCTCCATTTTAATTACCGGCGGCTTGGGCGGAATTGGACTCAACATCGCGAAACAACTTGCCTCGCGCGGCGCAAAAAATATCGTGTTGGTTAGCCGTAGTGGTCCAACGCAAGAGAAAGCCAGTAAAATAAAAGAAATAGAATCCATGGGGACTCGTGTCATCACTGTTGCAGCAGATGTCACTGATCATGCCGCCATGAAAAAAGCCATTGATTCTGTGAGCAAAGATCTAGCTAAAAACAGTGACCTTGATAAAGATAAAGACGCAATCAATGGCGTCATTCATGCCGCAGGCAGCATGGATGATCAACTGATAGTACTAAAATCACGAGAATCCGCCGAGACAGTCATTAACGCTAAAGTTCGCGGTGCGATAAATTTAGATTCAATTTTCGCGAATACCTCTTTAGATTTCTTCGTTGTTTTTTCCTCTGTTGCTTCCTATCTCGGTTTACCGGGTCAAATCGATTATTCCTCTGCTAACGCATTTTTAGATGCTTTCGCCCGAGAGAGATCGCTTCGTGCACCTGGCCGGACTCTCGCTATCAATTGGAACGCATGGGCTGAAGTGGGCATGGCTGCCAGTCTTCTCAATGAGAATAAAGGAGAGCACTCGAATACAGCGCCAAAACAAACAGTACAACATCCCTTGCTTGATAATTATGTTGAGCTTAATGGTGATGAGCATCTTTATACAACGCAATTTAATTTACAAAACCACTGGATTCTCTCAGAACATCGCACGGTTCAAGGTGCCGCATTGATTCCGGGAACAGGATACATCGAGCTACTACGTGCTTCCTTTAGTCATCATATCGATCAACAGAAAAACGAGTCTACGCAAGAGATGGCAATGGAATTGTCGGATGTTCAGTTTCTTTCGGCTTTCCAAGTTGAAGAAAACAAAGACTCTGAACTAAAAGTAAGTACGGAAGGTTCTGCAGATAGCATGTCCATTTCTATCTATTCTGACTCCGATGAGCTTCCACACGCCACAGGATCGGTTCGTAGCATCAACGCCCCTTCCCCCTCTGCCGTTAACGTTGCAGCCATCCGAGATCGTTGTAACAACACCGCCAGTACTAAGGGTAAATTTATGGACCAAATCTTTATGGATTTTGGTCCTCGATGGGGGTGCATCAACAGCATCAGCTATGCGGAAAATGAAGCGGTTGTGGATCTCGAGTTACCTCAAGACTACGCTAGCGATTTAGATAACTACAAGCTACACCCCAGCGTCCTCGACATGGCCACGGGCTCAACTCAGTTTCTATTAGAAGGTTTGGCTAAAGAAGATTTTTATGTGCCAGTCGCCTATGAAAAAGTACTCATCACCGGTGACATGCCCCGTACCATTGTCAGCCATATCCGGGCAAAAGAATCAGACACACCGGGTTTTGCACAATTTGATATCACTCTGATGGATCAAGACGGCCTACCCTTTGTTGAGATCAACGGCTTCACCATGAGAAAAGTCGACATTGATTTCACGTCTGAGCAAGCAAGCTCTGGCTCAACTCAAGAGACCGCCACTGACAACACAGAACAAACCCACGCCGTAGATCCCCTGGAAGAAATTCTTCGTGAAGCTATTTTACCCGACGAAGGTGTCAGAGTATTTGACCAAGTCATGGCACAAGACCAATCCAGTGCACAATGGATTATATCCTCCGTTGATTCAGACCTCTGGTTACGCCAATTAAACGCAGCCCAATTGGACCAATCCTCAAGCTCAGATGTCACCAGCTTCGTTAAAGAAGACCTACATGACCCCGACATTGATCCTGATATCGCAGAGATAGAACAACTATTGGCGAGTCACGACGGCGTCGCTGTAGCCGTCGTCAGATCCCACTTGGATGACAACAGTAGACGACGACTCATTGCCCATTTTATTGCCGACGAAGATGAATATGTCACCGTCACAGAATTACGAAAATTTGCGAAAGCTAACTTGGAAGCATCCTTAGTTCCGCTACAACTTATTGAACTCGATGAGTGGCCAGAGGATAGCGACGGCAACATCGACCGAACACAACTACTCGACCCCTTCGCCCCCGTGGATCATCACATCCCGCCAGTCACTCGCACCGAGAAAAAGTTAGCCCAAATTTGGCAAAGCGCCGTGGGCGTACCTCGCATCAGTTTAACCGATAACTTTTTTGATATCGGTGGGCACTCCCTAGTCTCCATAAGAGTCATCGTAAAAGTGAAAAAGGAACTCGGCGTTCGGCTAGATCAAGCAAAGATGGTTTTACTCACGCTGGAACAGATGGCAAATGAAATTGACATGCAACTGGGAGTTTCAAATACAGATGACTCAGCTGATGACAATTCTGGGGATGAGGCGTCCACGGAAAGCTCTAACGAAACCATTACAGGTGAAACAGAACAGTCCATGGAGGACAAGAAGGAAAAATCGCCAGGAAAGTTATTCAAATCATTTTTCAAGCGTAAGTAACAATAATTAGAACTTATATTCATAACTTCTATTACGGATAGCTAATAACAATTGAATTCACCACCTTCGACATATCACGGTTCGCTTGCTTAACCCACTTGTCAGGATGGTCTCTACCGGATTCTAGCGGTACCATCTTGAATTGGAACGCTAAGAAGTGCTCATCGCTGATGGAGATATAGTAGGTGGTCCTAGTTGTCCCTTTACTATGATTATCGGTCTGTATGCATTGAAGCGCATTCGTATTTGAAAACGTATTTTCATCAAAAACCAATTTCACTTCGTGGTTTGCTTGGGCGATATTTAGGTCATTAACCAGCTCTTGATTTCGCTTTTTATAAACCCCGTAGATATCATTTTCGATAACCCCCTGTAGATCGGTAATATTATTTTGAATATCAATATCAGCATCACTAGGTAGCTTCTCCAGAGAAATAATGAGACTCATAAGAGCATACTGACCCTGCCATAAATATCCGCGATAATCCCAATGACGTTCTAACAGTTTTCCCTTATCTTGCATTTCTGGGTCGTAAATATTAACTTGATATTTGCCCGCCTCCACCGGAAATTCCCTATCCAATTTCCCCGGTAATTGGAGCCTTAATGCTATTTTTGACAAGTCGAAAACATGCTCAGTTAACTTGCTGAAATCCGGCCCCTTTGCTCTAGCATTGTTACTCAGAACAGAAAGCATAATAACGATAACTCCTAGTAGGATGTGAACATGTTTATTTAATTTCATTTCTGCCATTGCCAAAATTTCCAATCTTCCCGGTTGTTGGGTTCCGTATGCGGGCTAGTCAGATGGCGGAGAGGACCAGAA
>JAHRWA010000057.1 GCA_019090455.1 Pseudomonadales bacterium
AGATATAACCTTTGGGTTTATGGTCCGTATCCATAATGGGCACGATGGTCGAATCCACCCAATAAATTAGTCCATCCTTTGCCTGGTTACAAACCTCAGCCTTCCAGACTGCACCGCTACGGATGGTTTGATACATCTCCTTAAAAAATTCTTTAGGGTGGTGGCCAGAGTTCACGATTCGATGGTTTTGGCCGATACTTTCCTCCGCTGAGTACCCGCTTACTTCTGCAAATTTTTCGTTGACGAAGGTGATGGTGCCGGCCAAATCGGTGGTGCTGACAATCGCGTGTTGATCAATAGCAAATCGCTGTTCCGCTAGTTCATCCAGAGCTTGCTCCATTTGTTGATGTTGCTCGTTGAGCTCTATTTCATAGCCCTGACGAGCCGTTAGCATTTCGTTGAAGGCATCCCCTAATTGGCCAATTTCATTTTCGAGCTTCAGATCTACATGATGATCTAGCTCACCCTGTGTGGCAGCATCGACAACTTGCAGTAAATGGCTAAGGGGACTCACGAAGCGTTGCGCCAACCAGATAGCAAAGAAGACGACTAAGACCACGACCAGCGCAACCAAAGCGAAGGTGAGCCAGGCAAGTTCACGGGCTGGTGCAAACGCTTGTGTTTTATCTACTTCAGATATCAGCCCCCAACTGATGTTGTTCAGGGTTAGCGTGTGAAGGACCCCAAGTACCTTTTGCCCGGCAGGGCCGATATATTCAAACACTTCGTCTGTCGAGTGATTCTCTTCGCTGGTTTGTTTTGGTTCCTGTTTCCAGCGTTGAGATTGTTCTGTTTCAATGAAATTTTCCAGCACTCTGTATGAAGGATAGGCAGAGCGTAGTTGTAGGTCCTCTCCGATTAGGTAGCTATATTCCGAGTTATGATCCGAGCTACGGCCCTGATAGCCGACCTCTTCATTGATCC
This sequence comes from Pseudomonadales bacterium, assembly GCA_019090455.1. GTDB lineage: Bacteria > Pseudomonadota > Gammaproteobacteria > Pseudomonadales > DC-out160 > DC-out160. The sequence goes on from JAHRWA010000057.1 coordinate 925, forward strand.
GGTCAACCTCAATCTGAACAGCGTATATACCAATTTTGTCGCCGTTTTTATCTATGATCGGGGCGGTTAAAAAGCCAGCGATGGTGTTATTGCTGGGTGCATAGCGCTCAAGGTCAGAAAATAGCGATTGCCCGGTGGTCAGGCTTTGCTTTACGGTGGCGGCAAAAAGCGTCTCTTTGTAAGGGCCCGTAAACAGGTTGGTGCCAAGGTCAGATTCCCGGGTAACTGAAAATAGAATATTGCCCTGCAGGTCAATCAAAAATATATCGTAGTAGTAATCGTAAATTTGCGACAGGGAGTGCAGGTGGTTTTTATGTGAAGCTACGATAGTTTCCCAGCGGTAACTACCGATAAATTGCTCGAGTGGTTGGCCACTATTCTTAAAGCCGGTTTCAAGGTTTTGAAGGAACACTGTGTTGCTGTCATTTTCCGCCTGTGCGCGCAGGTCTCTAAAACGGTAGTCAAACCAGTTGCTGATAAACGTTGCCTGCAGATCGGTACGTTGGGTAAGCGCTTTTAATGTATCTGTTCGTAGCGCCTGTTCGCTTTGCAGGTATGCAAGGCTGCTCACTACAGCCAGTGGCAGTAGTGATAACAACAGGAACCAAATTAGCAGGGTACGGGTTAAGCCGACTTGATAAAGTTGTTTCAGCAAAACGGACCGCAGATTGCGCCGTTTTCCTTTAGCGTTTCGTTCACCTTGGGATTCTAAATGTTTAGTCATTTGTTGATCACCCCCAGGTTATCGTTACTCTCGTCAGCTTGGTTAAACCGAAGGTCGGCAAATTCGTCGATATTGATCGAGTTGTGGAGTATTTTTCCCTCGACGGCCCAGTCCATAATCAGCTTTAAACCGGCTTTATCGATGTTGAGATTCTGGTAATTGATTACCTTTAAACTGGGGTCGAGGCTCGCCTTGATTGCGGCGGGCGTATGGCTGGGAATGTATCTGGTAACGATATCAATGATTTGTTGTAGATCTTCTCCACCGCTAATCCGCGCGGCTTCAATATCGCGTCCTGCCTGATGGATATAGCTCATGACCTCCTGTGTAGCTGAGTATTTGTTCGCAATGGCGGTATTGGTTGCAACAGCAATACACTCAACGTGACCATTGGGCCAGGGCATTACATCCTTGGAATACCAGCCTATATGGCCAAAATTGCCGGTCTCAACTACATCTGCCCAGGGGAGTGATTGTTCAAAGCCAGCAGCCTCAGCACGATTACTTTTTCCTTTGATAAATGCCGGTGCTTTTTGTGGCGGAACCGCAGTTGCGAAGACGTCGGCGGTACTATGGCGCGCTGAATTCATGCTGGCACCATATTGTTTAAGGTATCGATAAAGCACCACAGTATGGGTGGCCAAAAGGTGAGGAAGCCCAATGGGGATAGGGGCTCCTGTGGTCAGTCTGATCTCTTTTATGGCATTGGCGATACTGGCATCGGGTTTTCGATCTGCACGCAGTTTGGGTAATTGAATTTTGTTTTTGATCAAATCATTAATGGCCAGCGCGTTACCATCACGATGCATTAAACCGATCCAGCGAAAGGTTGGGTTTTCATGATACATATCCATTGCCAGGGGGCTCATGACGAAGGCCATATCGACATCATCCGACTTAAAGCGGGCTCGTAACAGATCCCAGCTTTTCATCTGC